>JAIXWM010000114.1 GCA_027491255.1 Rubrivivax sp.
GCCGCCTCGGGTGCCGAATAGCTGAACAGCCCCAGGCGGAAGCGCTGCGTGCCCTCGGTCAGGTGCGCGTCCTGCTCGCACAGCGGCACGGCGGCGGCGACGACGGCGTCCAGGGCCTGCGCCCACAGCCGGTTGGCGAGCTGGTGCAGCTGCGCCACCGACTGCGCGCTCAGGCCATCGGCGAACACGCTCTGCTCGAGAAAGCGGCGCGGGCCGTCGCTGGTGAGGTTGTGCACGCCGGCTGCCAGGTGGTCGGCCACCGAGCCGGCGAGCAACTGCCGCGCTTCCTGCAGCCGCCGGTCAGGGACGAAGGCGTCGCGCAGCAGGTGGACGCGCTCCCCGTCCTCGCGCACCACGCCCAGGCGCACCAGTTCCTGCAGCACGGCGCGGTGGTGGAAGTCGGTCGACACGCGGCGCACCAGGGCCTCGAACGAGGGCTCGGGGCCGGCGAACGGCAGTTCGTCGGGCCAGTCCAGGCCGAGCCAGCGCGTGGCCACCTGGCTGGCTGCGCTCGGCCGGCCCCAGGCGGCGCCGCGTCGCGCCACCGCGGCGGCGTCGCCCTCGGCCGATGCGCGCAGTTGCCGGACATCCTTGCGGTGCAGACCCGACAGCAGGCTCAGCGCGGAGTCGGTCGGCTTCTGGCCGAGACGCTGTGCCTCGGCCATGGCCTGGGCCAGGAAGACCGGCTTCAGCGCCGCGGCGAATTCCGCGTAGCCCACCCCTGAGCGCACCAGCCATGCCACCAGCGGCTGGGCGACGGTCAGGGCCTCGTCGGCGACGGCGGGGGGAGCGTCGGGCCGGGGCGGAGGAAGCGGGTTGTCGGAAGACACGCCCACAGTTTATGGTATTTTTTCCCATTTACCAAGCGTTCATGACGTCGGTCTCCGGGGTTCGCCTACGCGTAGTCCATCGGCAGCGACGTCGTGAACTTCAACTCCTCCATCGCGAAGCTGGAGCTGACATCAGCCAGCTCGGTGCCGCGCGTCAGGCGCTTGTAGACCGAGTCGTAGGCGGCGATGTCGGGCACCACCACGCGCAGCAGGTAGTCGATGTCGCCGCTCATCCGGTAGAACTCCACCACCTCCGGGATGGCCTCGGCGGTGGCGCGAAAGCGCTCGAACCATTCCGGCGTGTGCCGGTTGGTCTTGACGGCGACGAAGACCGTCACGCCGACGTTCACCTTGCGCGGGTCCACCAACGCCACCTGCCGGGTGATGACGCCGGCCTCGCGCAGGCGCTGGATGCGGCGCCAGCACGACGAGGTGGAGGTGCCGACCGCGAGCGCCAGGTCGGCCACCTGGATCTCGGCATTGCGCTGCAGGTGTTCGAGGATACGGCGGTCTGTGGCATCTATTTTCATTTCTGATTCCTGTTTCGGATTTCAATGCCGAATCTACCCTCCAAACGCCCTGGATCCGGCATCGACATCCACCAAAGCGCACCCAGAATGCGTGCAAAGACTTCCAGAGGAGACCGATGGCCCTGCCCCAACCCGTCGCGCCGTCGACACCCCCGCTCGCGCGTCCTCCCCGCCCCGCAGATGCCAACCCGCCGGCTTCGGACAGCCCCTGCGGCACCCGGGCTGCGGCCCTGCCCGGCCTCGCGGCCATGGCCGGGCTCGTCGGCCGCACGCCGATGCTCGCGCTCGACATGCGCGTGCGCGGCCGGCGCCGCCGCGTGCACGCCAAGGCCGAGTACCTGAACCTGACCGGCAGCATCAAGGACCGCATGGCGCTGCACGTGCTCGGGCAGGCCGTTGAGCGTGGCGAGCTGCGCCCCGGCGACACGATCGCCGAGGCCACCAGCGGCAACACCGGCATCTCCGTGTGCGCCGTGGGGCGCGCCCTGGGCTGCGAGGTCGAGATCTTCATGCCCGACTGGCTGAGCCGTGAGCGCATGGCGCTGATCGGCTCCTTCGGCGCCCGGCTGCGTCTGGTCAGCCGCGAGGAAGGCGGCTTTCTCGGCGCCATCGGCCTGACGCAGGCGCTTGCGGCCTCGCACCCGCGCGTGTACCTGCCGCGGCAGTTCGACAACACCGCGAACGTCGACGCGCACGCGCTGGGCACCGGGCCGGAGATCCTCGCCCAGCTCGCCAGCGTGGGCCTCGCGCCGCGGGCCTTCGTCGCCGGTGTGGGCACGGGCGGCACCGTCATGGGCGTGGGGCGCGCGCTGCGCGCCGCCCACCCCGGCGTGCGCGTGCATCCGCTGGAGCCGGCCGAGTCACCCACGCTGTCCACCGGCCACAAGGTGGGCTCGCACCGCATCCAGGGCATCTCCGACGAGTTCGTGCCCGCGATCTGCCGGCTCGCCGAACTCGACGCCCCGATCGCCGTGCACGACGGCGACGCCATCCTGATGGCCCAGCGCCTGGCGCGCGAGCTGGGCCTCGGTGTGGGCATCTCCTCGGGCGCCAACCTGCTGGGTGCGCTGATGGCGCAGGACCGCCTGGACGACGACTCAGTGGTTGTCACCATCCTGTGCGACGACAACAAGAAGTACCTGTCGACCGACCTGATGCGCGACGAACCCCTGCGCGCGGGCTATCTCAGCCCGCAGGTGGAGTTGCTGGGGTACGAGGTGATCGCGGCGCCCGGCAAGGTCGACGCTGCGCGCAGCCTGTGAGGGCCCCCGGGGCCGGGCTGCGCCCCGCTCGCCCCGCGCGGCGGTCAGTGAAACGAAGAACGGACCGGCGCCTTCTGCAGAGGCCCGCCGTTCTCAACCCGCTGCGCGGCGCCGTCTCCAGGCGTCGCTGACGGCATCCAGCAGGATGGTCGTGAACACCGCGCCGTTGACCGCGGCGACCACGGCAACCACCGTGCCACCGGCACGCAAGCCGAAGTCGAAGCTGAGCCCGGCGGCGGCCAGCGCCGCGCCGAGGTAGGCCAGGGTCTTCAACGCGGGGCGCAGCAGCGCGGCGGGCGCGAAGGCGGAGTGGGCGCGGGATGCAGGCATCGCGGCCCGTTCAGGGGCCGAAGCAGGCGCAGCGTGAGCGCGTGCAGTCATGGTCAGCTCCTTGCTCGCTGGGGACAGGGAATCAAGACTCACAGCCTCTCGGCCTCTCAGGCCAGGCTGCGCTGCCTTTGCCCGATGCGTTCGAACAGGTCGAGCACACGCACGGTGCGCTGGTAGAAGGTCCGGGCGGGCAGGTCTTCGCCGGCGGCGGCATCCACCAGGTGCGCGATGGCCGGCAGCGGCGGGGCACCGTCGACCTCGGTCATCGGGTGACCCGGGGGCACGAGGCTGGCGACGCTGGCGCGCGCCACCAACCAGAGCTGGCGCGTGCGCCGCACCACGGTGCGGTGGTTGACCGAGTCCAGCCCGGCGCCGGCCAGCGCACGGCCGATCTCCGCGTAGACCAGCCGCGCGGCCTGGATGCCGGGGCGGCAGTCGCGCGGCAAGGCCACGACGCCGCATTCGCCACGCCGGTACAGACGCTCGGCCTCGGCAAGCAGGCGGTCGACGACCGAGGCCAGCGCGGCGTCGAACACGGGCGCCGCCAGCCACGCGTCGGGGTCGATGCCGGCTTCGCGCAGCCACTGCAGCGGCAGGTAGATGCGGCCGCGGCGCGCGTCCTCGCCGACGTCGCGGGCGATGTTGGTGAGCTGCATCGCCACGCCGAGCTCGCAGGCCCGGGCAAGCGCGTCGCGCCCGCGCGTCTCCATGACGAGCGCCATCATCGCGCCCACGGTACCGGCCACGCGCGCGCCGTACGCATGCACCTCTTCGATCGTCTCGTAGCGCCGGCCCTCGACGTCCCAGGCAAAACCTTCGAGCAGCGCGTCCAGCAGCGCACGCGGCAGGCCGTAGGCCTGCACGACGCAGGCCAGCGCGCGGTCGGCCAGATGCGGGCCAGGACGCCCGGCGTAGACCGCGTCCAGCCGTCGATGCAGGTCGGCCATGGCGTGCTGCGGCTCGGCGCTGTCGTCGATCGCGTCGTCGGCGACGCGGCAGAAGGCGTACAGCGCCGTGGCCGGCGCGCGCACGCGCGGCGGCAGCATCAGCGAAGCCGTGAAGAAGGACCGGGAGCCGCCCCGCATCAGCCGGCGGCAGGCCTCGAGGTCGCGGTTGAATTCGGTGTTGGCCATCGCGCTGCCCTGCCCTTTCATCGTGCGCCCAGCGGCACGCCCGTGCCCTGCGCGTAGGCCCCGGCCACGACCGACTCGGGCAGCGGCGGCAGGACGGTCTCCAGTGCCTTGGCCGACATCAGCACGCCGGGCACGCCAGCGCCGGGGTGGGTGCCGGCGCCGACCATGTACAGGCCCTCGACGTCCTCGCTGCGGTTGTGCGGGCGGAACCAGGCGCTTTGCAGCAGCCGCGGCTCCATGCCGAAGCCCGCGCCCTTGTAGGACAGCAGTTCGTCATGGAATTGCTGCGGCGTGGTCACGCGCGAGCTGACCACGTGCTGGGACAGCCCGGGCAGCACGGTGCGCTCGAGGTAGGCCTGCACCTTCTGACGGTAGGGCTCGGCCTCGGTCGCCCAGTCGGTGCCGCTGTCCAGGTGCGGCACGGGCGACAGAACATAGAAGGCGTCGCAACCCGGCGGGGCGACCGAGGGATCGGTCGCGCTCGGCCGGTGCAGGTACAGGCTGAAGTCCTCCGCCAGGTGGTGGCGCAGGAACATGTCCTTCAGCAGGCCCTCGTAGCGAGGCCCGAGCAGGATCTGGTGGTGCGGCACGTCGTCCCAGCGCCGGTCGGTGCCGAAGTACCAGACGAACAGGCCCATCGAGTACTTGGCCCGGTCGAGCTTGCGGTCGGTCCAGACCTTGCGCTGCACGCCCGGCAGCAGGTGGCGGTAGGTCCACGCGGTGTCGGCATTGCTGACCACGATGTCGGCGCCGATACGCTCGCCACCGACCAGCTCCACGCCGGTTGCGCGACCGTCCTCGACGACGATGCGCTTGACGTCGGCGTTGCAGCGCACCGGCACGCCGCGTGCCGCCAGCAGCTTCACCATCGCGCGCACCAGCGCACCCGTGCCGCCCATGGCCCAGTGCACGCCGAACTGGCGCTCCAGGCTGTGGATCAGGCTGTAGGACGAGGTCACCTTCAGCGGATTGCCACCGATCAGCAGCGGGTGGAAGCTGAAGACCTGGCGCAGCGCCGGGTCCTTCAGGTGGCTGCAGACCAGTTGCCAGATCGTGCGCCAGGCCTGCATCTTGACCATGTTCGGCAGCGCGGCGAGCAGGTCACCGACGTTGTCGAAGGCCACGCTGCCGAGCTTCTCGAAGCCCTCGCGGTAGGCCACGTCGGACTCGGTGACGAGGCGTTCGTAGCCCGGCAGGTCGGCCGGGTTGAAGCGCGCCACCTCGGCGCGCATGTGGTCCTGGTCGCCGCTGTAGTCGAACAAGCGGCCGTCGTCGAAGCGGATGCGGTAATAGGGTTCGAGCGAGGCGAGCTTGACATCGTCGCTCAGGCGCCGCCCGGCAAGTTGCCACAGCTCCTCGAAGAACTGCGGCACGGTGATGATGGTGGGCCCGGCATCGAAGCGGAAGCCGTCCTGTTCGTGCACGCGCGCGCGGCCGCCCGGTGACGGCAGGCGCTCGAGCACCTGCACGCGCCAGCCCCGCACGCTCAGGCGGATCGCGGCAGCCAGGCCGCCGAAGCCGCTGCCGATGACGATCGCGCTGCCGCCGCCGGCCTGCACGACCGGGCCACCGCCCAGGGGATAGTGATCGACTCTCATCGGCAAGTCTCCTTGGCCTGGGAGTGCGCGCTCAGCGCGCCGCCACCGCCTCGCGGCGCAAGGCCCAGCGCCACAGCGCCGAAGGCTGCAGCGGCAAGACCAACATCAGATGCTCCACGAGCGCCAGCACCAGCAGGGCCGCCAGCAGCACGTGGGCGACGCGGATGCCGCCCGTCGTGACGGCCGCGCCCTGCAGCAGCCAGGCCACGACCGCGCAACCGGCCAGCAGCGAGACGGGCATCAGCGGATTGAAGCGGCGCTGTCGGAAGTAGCTGCCGAGGTAGAGCAGGCGCGGCGGCAGGAAGTCCAGCGCGAGGTTGCGCACGCCCAGGTAGAGGTTGAGCTTGGCCGACACCCGCATCGCATACAGCAGCGTGAAGGTCCAGGCCGCCACCGGGTTGGGACTGCCGGCCAGGCCCCACCACAGCACCAGGCCGGTGGCGATGAGCGCGAGCTCGTGCCACAGCAGCACCTGCACCGCCTCCGACAGGCGCCGCCACGGCCCCACGCCCAGGCTCGCGGCCCGGCGCCGCGGGCCGGTGAGCCAGCCGCCGAGGAAGGTGAACTCGTGCCAGCCCCACAGCACGACCGCGCAGGTGAAGCCGGCATAGGCCCCGGCCACGCTCGTGTCGCCCGCAGCGTGGCCGATGCACAGCACCGCCGCCAGCGTGAACAGCGAGGCCGCGCCCAGCGTCCAGGCCGAGGTGTCGCGCGGCAGCCGGTCCAGCAGCAGCACGGCACCGGTGCCGGCCCACCACAGCAGGACGGCCGCGAGCGCGGGCAGGGCGTAGTCGGTCATCGGCGCGGGCTCACCACACCGGAGCGACCCGGATCTGCGCCGGCAGGTCGTGGCGCTTGACCGGGTGCAGGAACAGGCGAACGAAGGTCACCGCCCCGGTGACGGCGGCGCCCGCCTGCTGCAGGCGGCCGCGCAAGCCTCCACGCTCGCGCCCGGCGTCGAAACGCACCCGCGCGCGCACCAGCCGGTCCAGGCCCGCGCGGAAGGCCGGGGCGTCGGTGTCGAGCGTCAGCGGGAAGACCTGGCGCGAGATCTCGCTCGTGATCTCGAACACACGGTAGTCGAAGTCGTCAGGCTCCAGGCCCATCGCCCGGTGCAGCATCGGCCGCGTGTGGTCGCGCACGAACATCGTCGCGTAGACCGCCAGCAGGAAGAACCGCACCCACAGCAGGTTCATCCCCCGCAGCAGGTGCGGATTGGCGCGCATGATCAGCGCGAAGCTCTCGCCGTGGCGGAACTCGTCGTTGCACCAGCGCTCGAACCAGCGGAAGATCGGGTGGAAGCGCAGCTCGGGGTGCTTCTCGAGCTGGCGGAAGATCGTGATGTAGCGTGCGTAGCCGATCTTCTCGGACAGGTAGGTCGCGTAGAAGATGTACTTGGGCTTGAAGAAGGTGTAGGCCTTGGTCGCCTTCAGCTTCTGCAGGTCCACCGCCAGGCCGTAGTCCTTCAGGCTCTGGTTGATGAAGCCGGCGTGACGCGACTCGTCGCGCGTCAGGTAGGTCATCAGCTTCTTGATGTCCGGGTTGTCGACCTTCTTGCGGATCTCGTTGTAGAGCACGCAGCCCGAGAACTCCGAGGTGATCGAGGTCACCAGGAAGTCCAGGAACTCCTTCTGCAGCGCCGGCTCCAGCGTGCGGATCTCGGCGGCGAAGTTCTCGTCGCGCTTGAAGTGGTCGTGGTTGTTGTCACCCTCGTACTCGGCGAGCATCGCGTCCCACTCGGCACGCACGGCCGAGATGTCGAGACGGTCCATGGCCGCATAGTCGGTGGTGTAGAAGCGCGGGCTGATCAGGTTCTCGGTCTTGGCCCGCTGCAGGACCTGATCGGGGTTGTCGAGGGCTTCGATGGCGCTCATGGGGTCGGGGCTCCAGTGGGTTCGTTCGGGGGCAGCCACCGCACGAAGACGGCGGCGTTGTCGGGGCCGAAGGAGGCCAGGTCGATGCGCTGGCCAGTGGCCGGGTCGGTGATCAGCAGGCGACCGTCGTCGCGCAGGCTCAGCAGGTAGGGCAGCCCGGCGCCGATGCCGTGCTGGCGGCGATCGCGCGCCAGGCCGCGCAGCACGCCGCGCAGGAAGCCCTGCTCGCCGCGCATCAGCGCCAGCGTGCGCCCGCTGGCATGGTCGATCACGCGCACGGCGCCGTCGCTTTCGTCGGCAAAGCGCAGCGCGCGTTCGCGCAGCACGGCGCCGGGCTCGACCGCGGGCTCGAAGCCCCCCAGGCGCAGCACCGCCAGGCTCGCCAGCAGCACGACCAGCAAGGCACCGACGGCGCGCGGGAACCAGCGCGGGAACAAGGTGCCGCGGTCGGCTGTCGGCAGGCCGGATGCCACGGTGTTCATGCCCCGCGCGCTCCGCCAGCCAGCGGGCCGAGACCGCCCAGACGAGGGCCGGTCGGCGCCGCCGGGGCCACGGCCGGCTGGGCCGGCTGCGCATTCGCCACCGCCCAGGCGCGTGCCAGCAGCGCCGAGACCGCCTGCCCATCGGGCAGGCAGCGCAGCATCGGCTGCGTGCGCGCCATGCGCCACGGCCGCGCGTGCGGCCACAACTGCAGGTAGGCGATGCGCGTGCCCTCGCGCAGCGTCAGCGCGATCTCGCCAGCGGCGCCGGGCAGGCGCACCAGGTCGGCGCTGTCGACCTGCCGCAGCGGCAGGTTGTAGGTCACCGTCAGCACGATGCCGATGCGCATGACCACGCGCTTGTCGGTGAGCGTGTAGACGGTGGTCGCGGCCGTCAGCCGCGCCAGCACGGCCAGGATGCCCAGGGCCACGGCCGCCAGCAGCGCCAGGCCCAGGCTGCCGCGCACGGCCTGCGTCCACGCTGCGCCGTCGTGCAGCAGCACGGCCATGCGCCAGGCCAGCATCGCCGCGAAGTACAGCCCGAGCAAGGGCAGATGGAAGATGCGGCGCGCCACCAGCGCCGCCCCCGGCTGCCCCTGCCAGAGGATGCGCTCTTCGGCAGGCAGCGCTTCGGGCAGACCGAACTGGGCCTCGAATTCGTGCTCGCGCCCGCGGCGGGGCACCTGCGCCTCGCGCACCGCCTTCACAGCAGCGGCTCCAGGCGCGAGGGCTTGGCGTACAGCAGACCGGCGCCGAAGTAGGCGCTGATGCGCTCCTCCTCCAGCAGCGTGATGCGGTCGGCCACCTTGGTGCCCGGCACCTCGGCGTACTGGGCGGCCAGCAGCGCATGCACCTTCACACCGTGGCGCGTGACGCGGGCGAAGGTCATCGGCACCAGCACGCGGCGCGAGCTGTCAGCGAGCTCGACCTCGAGATAGCGGAAGACCATCTCCGGCACGTCGAGCCAGAGGTCGCGCACCGTGCCCACCGCCTGGCCGTCAGCATCCTCCAGCGTCATGCCGCGCGGGTCGGGGTCCTTGCTGCTGACGTTGCACTCGGGCGCCAGCGACAGCGGGCGGATCTTGGGCTCGCCGTGGTGGTCCATGTCGGGGTGGTCGGCGCGCGCGGCCCAGGCGCCCGGGCCCACGCCGGCCAGCAGCGGGTTGCCCACGGGGTCGATCGGCGTGCCGTCGTGGCCCTGGGTGCGCTCGCCGCTGAAGACCTGCGGCGAGGGCTTGTCGCTCGGCGCCATGACGGTCTCGCCGTTGTCGAGGAAGTAGGTCTTGGGCTCGGGCATCGAGACCCAGCCCTCGGCCGTCGGGCCGCGCCAGGTCTCCAGCGGGTAGCCCTCGCGCCGGTTCTCGCGCACGAGGTAGAGGATGACGGCGCCGAAGAAGATCCAGAAGGCATACAGCACGAGCTGCGCGACGTCGACGTATGAGGTGATGGCTCCGGTTCCCATGGGTGGCTCCTGTGGCGGGGTCGGGGGTGCGTGAATCCGAGTGGGTTGATGGAAGGGCGCGGGTGGGCTGGCCTGGCTCAGCGCGGGAACTCGGCCAGGCCGAAGCGGGCGGTCGCATCGGCGCCGGCACCGGGCCGGGCACGACGGGGCCGCACGAGCGGGCCGACCACGGCCAGCGTGACGAACAGCAGCGCGATCTCCAGGTGGTAGACGGCGCCGTAGCCCGCGGCGGGGGTGCTCAGTGCCTCGCCGAGCACGCCGGCCTGGGCGAGCGAGGAGACGAGGTCGCGCAGCATGCCTCCAAGCGCGACGGACACGCCCGCGGCCGTGGCCACGACGCCGCCCCAGGCGCCGAGCACCATGCCGTGCAGGCCGCCGCTGTCGAAGCCCATGGCCGCGCTCAGCGTGCCGACCGAGAACAAGCCGCCGCCCAGGCCGATCAGCGCCACGCCCGTGACGAACAGGCCCATGGCATCCAGCGGCTGCGCGAAGACGACCATCGAGAAGGCGACGATGCCCACCAGCGCGCCGGCGGCCGCCAGGCGCACCGGGTCGGCGCCGCGCGACAGCAGGCGCGCCGAGAGGGCGAAGCCGGTCAGGGCGCCTGCGGCCATCAGCGCCGTCAGCCACGTGGTCTGCCCCACGCTCAGGCCGAGGATCTCGCCGCCGTAAGGCTCGAGGATCACGTCCTGCATGTTGAAGCCGGCCGTGCCCAGGCCGACGGCGAGCAGGAAGCGGCTGATGCGCTGGTGCGCAGCGAACTGCGCCCAGCGCTGGCGAAAGCTCAGCGCATCGGCCGGCGCGCGCGCGCGGTTGCGGTCGCGCGCTTCCTGCTTCCACACGGCCACCAGGTTCAGCGCCAGCGTCACCGCCGCGGCGCCCTGAACCACCTGGACCAGACGGGTGGGGCTGTAGTCGGCCAGCAGCAGGCCGAACAGCGCCCCGCTGCCGACCATGCCCAGCAGCAGCATCACGTACATCAGCGCGACCACGCGCGGCCGCGTGGCGGGGCTGGCGCGGTCGGTGGCCAGGGCCAGGCCCGCGGTCTGGACCGTCTGCGCGCCGGCGCCGGCGAGCAGGAAGGCCAGCGCGGCCGCCAGATGCCCGGCCCAGAGCTGGACCGCCGACTCGCCGCCGAGCAGCACGATGGCAAAGGGCATGATCGCCAGCCCGGCGAACTGCAGGCCGCTGCCGAACCAGATGTAGGGCACGCGGCGCCAGCCCAGCGCGCTGCGGTGCAGGTCGGACTTCCAGCCGATCAGGGCCCGGAAGGGCGCGACCAGCAGCGGCAGCGCCACCATCAGCGCCACGAGCCAGGCGGCGACGCCGATCTCGACGATCATCACCCGGTTCAGCGTGCCCACGGTCAACACGCCGACCATGCCCACGGTCACCTGTAACAGCGCCAGCCGCGCCAGCTGCGCCAGCGGCAGGTCGGCGCTGGCGGCGTCGGCAAAAGGCAGGAAGCGCGGGGCGACCCGCGTCCAGTCGATGCGGGCACGCTTCAGGAGCGGGGCCACGAGCTTCATCCGGCCTTGCCCAGTTCCAGCGCCTGCGAGGTGTAGAAGCCGCTTGACACGCGCAGCGTCCGCCCTGCGTGCCAGCCGCCCAGACCGGACGCCTGCCGCAGCAGGCGGCGCAGCTCAGCCTCGGACATGGGCTCGATCCAGGGCGCCCGGTCCGCGCGCGGAAACAGGCGCCCCACCGAACGCATCGCCACCAGCAGCGGGTTGCGCGGCGCGAAGGTGAAGACCATGCTGGCGTGCGTGCGCCAGGCCAGCGACTCGAGCACGCGCACGGCGTCGAACATCGAGTAGTGGATCAGCGAGTCCATGGCCACGACGTGGTCGAAGCTGCCGAACGTGACGTCGAGCATGTCGCCGCTGCGCAGGTCGATGCGCTCGAGCATCAGCGCGCCATCGGGCAGTGCGGCGATGCGCTGACGCGCCACGTCCACGAGCTGGGGCGAGAGGTCCACCGCCACCACCCGCGCGCCGCGCCGCGCGCACTCCACCGCGAGCGCGCCGGTGCCGCAGCCGGCGTCGAGCACGCGCCGACCGGAGAGATCGGCAGGCAGCCAGTCCAGCAGCGTCTGGCGCATGCGGTCGCGCCCGGCGCGCACGGTCGCCCGGATGCCGCTGACCGGCGCGTCCGAGGTCAGCTGCTCCCAGGCCTTGACCGCGGTGCGGTCGAAGTAGTGCTCGATCTGGCCGCGGCGCTGCTGGTAGGAGGCGGTGTTCATCAATCGAAGCCCAGCAGGTCGAAGATCTCGCGGTCCTTCAGCGGCACCGCGCTCAGCGGCTCGACGCCGGCCCACAGCCGGGCCGCCAGTTGCAGGTACTCCTTCTGCACCGCCTCGAGCTCGGGCGAACCCTCCATCTCGAACAGCGTGGACTTCTTCAGGCGGCTGCGGCGAATGACGTCGAGGTCCGGGAAGCGCGCCATCGTCTTCAGGCCGATGCGGTCGTTGAACTTGTCGATCTGGTCGGTGTCCGCGCTGCGGTTGGCGATCACGCCTCCGAGCCGGACGTTGTAGTTCTTCGACTTCGCGCCGATGGCCTGCACGATGCGGTTCATCGCGAAGATCGAGTCGAAGTCGTTGGCGGTGACTATGAGGGCGCGGTCGGCGTGCTGCAGCGGCGCGGCAAACCCGCCACAGACCACGTCACCGAGCACGTCGAAGATGACCACGTCGGTCTCCTCGAGCAGGTGGTGCTCCTTGAGCAGCTTCACGGTCTGGCCGACGACATAGCCGCCGCAACCCGTGCCCGCGGGCGGGCCACCGGCCTCGACGCACATCACGCCGTTGTAGCCCTCGAAGACGAAGTCCTCGGGTCGCAGTTCCTCGGCATGGAAATCCACCGTCTCGAGCACGTCGATGACGGTGGGCATCATCTTCTTGGTCAGCGTGAAGGTGCTGTCGTGCTTGGGGTCGCAGCCGATCTGCAGCACCCGCTTGCCGAGCTTGGAGAAGGCCACGCTCAGGTTGGAGGAGGTCGTGCTCTTGCCGATGCCCCCCTTGCCGTAGACGGCGAAGACCTTGGCGGTGCCGATCTTCAGGGCCGGGTCCATCTGGACCTGGACCGAGCCCTCGCCATCAGGGCGCCCCCCGCGGCCGATGCTCTTGAATGGAACTGTGGCGATGTTCATGCAGCACTCCTCTCTGTAACGCCTTCCAGGCGGTCCTCCAACTCGTCGCCGGCCTGGCGCAGGGCCTGCAGCGTGGCCTCGTCGGGCTGCCAGTACTGGCGCTCGCAGGCTTCGATCAGGCGGTTGGCCACACGCGCCGAGGCTGTGGGGTTGAGCCTGGCCAGGCGCTCGCGCATCTGCGCGTCCAGCATGAAGGTCTCGGTCAGCTGCTGGTAGACCCAGGGCTGGACCTGGCCGGTCGTTGCCGACCAGCCCATGGTGTTGGTGATGTGGACCTCGATCTGGCGCACGCCCTCGTAGCCGTGTTCCAGCATGCCCTCGTACCACTTCGGATTGAGCATGCGTGTGCGCGTCTCGAGCGCGACCTGCTCGCGCAGCGAGCGCACCGTGCCCTCCCCGCGCGTCTGGTCGCCGATGTAGACCGGCGGCGGCGTGCCGCCCTGCCCTCCGGCGCCGCCGCGCGCACGCTTGACCGCCTGCGTGATGCCGCCCAGGGTGTCGAAGTAGTTGTCCACCGTGGTCACGCCAAGCTCGACCGAATCGAGGTTCTGGTAGGTGAGCTCCACGTCGGCCAGCACGCTCTTGAGCAGCGCCGTCTGCTGCACCGGCCGGCCACTGCGCCCGTAGGCGTGTCCCTTGCGTCGCGAGAAGGTCTCGGCGAGTTCGCCCTCGTCGTCCCAGCGCCCGCTTTCGATCAGGTTGTTGACATTTGCGCCGTAGGCACCTTCGGCATTGCCATAGACCCGCAGCGCCGCGACCTCGAGCGTGCAGCCATGCTCCTGCTGGTACGCCAGCGCGTGCTTGCGCACGTAGTTGCTCTGCGGCGGCTCGTCGGCGCTCGCGCACAGCCAGGCCGCCTCGGCCAGCACGCGGATCTGCAGCGGCATCAGGTCGCGGAAGATGCCCGACAGCGTGACGACGACATCGATGCGCGGGCGGCCGAGCTGTTCCAGCGGGATCAGCGTCGCGCCGGCCACGCGGCCGTAGCTGTCGAAGCGCGGCGTCGTCCCCATCAGCGCCAGCGCCTGCCCGATGGGCGCGCCCTCGTTCTTCAGGTTGTCGCTGCCCCACAGCACCAGCGCCACCGACTCCGGCAGCGGATGACCGTCGGCACGGTGGCGATCGAGCAGACGCTGCGCCTGCTTCGCGCCGTCCTGGACCGCGTAGGCGCTGGGAATGCGGAAGGGGTCGAAGCCGTGCAGGTTGCGCCCGGTGGGCAGCACGGCCGGCGTGCGCAGGATGTCGCCGCCAGGCGCGGGGCGGACGTAGCGGCCGTCGAGCGCGCGCAGCAGACCCGCGACCTCGGTGTCATGGGCGAGGTGGCGGTCGCTCGCGGCGAGCTCGCGCAGGCTGGCCAGCGCCTGCGCGTCGCCGGAAGTTCCGGCCCGGGCCAGGGCGCGCTCGGGGCTCGCACCCGCCACCAGGGCTTCGACGGCGGCGCGCGCCGGCGCCAGTCCGTGGGCGGCCTCGGCCATCGCCAGCAGCATGTCCACGCGCTCGGCCTCGCTCGGCGCCCGGCCGGTGACGTGCAGGCCGTGCGGGATGAGCGTGTACTCGAGCTCCAGCACCGCGGCGGCCAGGCGCGCGACCTGGGCATCGAATTCCGGCGAGGACGCATCCCAGGCGGGTTCGGCCGCGGCCAGTTCCAACTGCGCCGCCTGCGCCTGCAGCAGCCCGGCGAGTTCGGCGCGCTCGGCCGCGCCCGGCACCAGGCCGCGCAGGCGGTCGAGGGTGGACTTGAGGTCGACGAGGCCGCGGTACAGCCCGGCCTGCGCCACCGGCGGCGTGAGATAGCTCACGAGGGTGGCGTTGGCGCGACGCTTGGCGATCGCGCCCTCGGACGGGTTGTTGCCGGCGTAGAGGTAGACGTTGGGCAGGTCGCCGATCAGGCGGTCGGGCCAGCAGGCGCCGGACATGCCGCTCTGCTTGCCGGGCATGAACTCCAGCGCGCCGTGGGTGCCGAAGTGCAGCACGGCGTGCGCGCCGAAGTCTTCGCGCAGATAGCGGTAGAAGGCCGAGAAGGCGTGCGTCGGCGCGAGCCCCTTCTCGAACAGCAGGCGCATGGGGTCGCCCTCGTAGCCGAAACCCGGCTGGACGGCCACGAGCACGTTGCCGAACTGACGACCGAGGACGAAGATCGCGCGTCCGTTGCTGAGCTGGCGCCCGGGCGCCGGGCCCCACTGGGACTCGATCTCCTTCAGCCAGCGCTCGCGGCGGACGTGTTCGGCCGCCGGGATGAGGACGTGCACGTTCGCGTCCGCCCCGTGCTGCGCAGCGTTGCCCTGCAGCAGCGACTCGCGCAGCGCATCCACGCTGGCCGGCACCTCCACCGTGTAGCCCTGGTCCCGCATCGCCACGAGCGTGTGGAAGGCCGATTCGAATACCGACAGGTAGGCGGCGCTGCCGATGTTGCCGGCGTTGGGCGGGAAGTTGAAGACGACGAGCGCGACCTTACGCTGCGCGCGATCGCCGCGCCGCAGCGCGATCAGCTTGTCCACGCGCGCGGCCAGCATCTGCGCGCGCTCGGGGCAGGAGCTCATGTCCTGGCGCGCGGTCGCGCTCGGGCCGGCGGCCCCGGGCTCGGCATCGAAGGTGCAGCCGTGGTGGCAGCCCTTGCAGGCCACGCCCGGCGCGCCCGGCCGGCCACCGAACACGGTGGGCCCGGTGGCGCCGTCGAGCTCGGGGATCGCCACCATGATGGTGCTCTCCACCGGCATCAGCCCGCGCTCGGAGCCGCCCCACTGCTCCAGGGTCTGGAACTCCACCGGGTGGGCGGCGACATAGGGCACGTCCAGTTGCGCGAGCACCTCCTCCGCCGCCTGCGCGTCGTTGTAGGCCGGCCCGCCGACGAGCGAGAAGCCCGTCAGCGACACCACGGCGTCGACGACGGCGCGGCCCTGGCGCAGGAAGTAGCGCTCGATGGCGGGGCGCGCGTCCAGGCCGGCGGCGAAGACCGGCAGCACACGCAGGCCGCGCGCCTCGAGCGCGGCGATCACGCCGTCGTAGTGGCGTGCATTGCCGGCCAGCAGGTAGGAGCGCAGCAGCAGCAGCCCCACCGTGCCCCCGGCCCCGGGCAATGGCGTGCGGGCCGGCGGCGGCAGCGCCGCCGCGTCCTCGCCCAGGCGCCCGGGCAGGCGGGGGTGGTAGACGCCGACCTCGGGGTGGTCCACCGGCGCCGCCACCTTGACGCGCCCGCGCAGCACGCGCCGCGGCCCTTCGGCATAGCGGTCCACCAGGAAGCGCACCATGTTCAGCACGTTCTCGTCGGAGCCGCCGAGCCAGTACTGCATGGTCAGGAACCAGGCCCTCACGTCCTGCGCCGTGCCGGGGATGAAGCGCAGCATCTGCGGCAGGCGGCGCAGCATCTTCATCTGCGCCGCGCCGCCGGTGGCGGGCTTGCCCTGCTCGTCCTTGGCCTTGCCGCGCAGGCGCTTGAGCAGCGCCATCGGCCCGCTGGCCGGGCGCGACATGTCGAAGCTGCCGGCGCGCGTGAGCTTGACGACCTCGCTGGCCGAGGCGATGCACAGCATCGCGTCGCAGTGCTCGCGGCGCGCCTGCAGCGCGTCGAGCACGGGCAGGAAGTGGTCTTCCAGGAAGAGCATGCCCGCGATCACGATGTCGGCGCGGGCGATGTCATCGCGGCAGCGCGCCGTGGCCTCGGGCTCGCCGGCGAACTCCGACGCCGCGTGCATCGTCACCACCAGGCCCGGATAGTCGCTGGCCAGGGCGGCGCGCGCGCGCGCCAGCGGGCTGGCCAGGTGGGTGTCCATCGTGACGATGACCAGGCGCATCGGCACCGCCGCCGCGGCGCGCGCGGTCGCGGCGGCGGACTGCGCCGAGCCGGGCAGGAAGCCCAGGCCGAGGTCAGCGACCGAAGTGCGCCTTTGCGTCATACAGGGTCTCGACGGTGATGGTGTGCACGCCGCGCTCGACGGCGAAGCGCTCGGTGTTGCGGCGGGCCTTGCCGCGCACGAAGAAGGGAATCTTCTGCAACTCCTTCTGCGCGTCAGGGGTCCAGGTGGTCCCGCCGGGATCGGCCGGCGGCGTCGGTTGCGGGCCGGCATCGAGCAGGGCATCCACCGCGGCCGGCGGCGCCGCGGCCTCGATGCGGAACGCGCCCTCGGGCAACTGCGGCGCCGGGCGCGGCGCGGGGCCGCCGGCGTGCGACAGGTGCGAGGCCGCGGCGCCGTCGTGGAATTCGAAGTCCTCGCGGAACATCGTCAGCAGGTGTTCCTCCAGGCCCATCATCAGCGGGTGGACCCAGGTGTCGAAGAGCACGTTGGCGCCCTCGAAGCCCATCTGCGGCGAGTAGCGTGCCGGGAAGTCCTGCACGTGCACCGGCGCCGAGATCACTGCGCAGGGCAGCTTCAGGCGCTTGGCGATGTGACGCTCCATCTGCGTGCCGAGCACGAGCTCGGGCTGCAGTTCGGCAATGCGGGCCTCGACCTCGAGATAGTCGTCGCTGATCAGCGGCTCGACGTCGTAGAGCTTGGCGGCCTCGCGGATCTCGCGTGCGAATTCGCGGCTGTAGGTGCCGATGCCGACGACGCGAAAGCCCAGCTCCTGCGCCGCCACCCGCGCCGCGGCCACCGCGTGCGTGGCGTCGCCGAAGACGAAGACGCGCTTGTCGGTCAGGTAGGTGGAGTCCACCGACCGCGCGTACCAGGGCGAGCGCGAGGGCGCGGCCGCAAGCGCCGGCGCGGGGTCCACCCCCGCCAGGCGCGCGACCTCGGCGACGAAGTCGCGCGTCGCGCCCACGCCGATCGGCACGGTGCGGCTGAAGGGCTGGCCGTGGTGGCGCTGCAGCCACTGCGCGGCCTGCAGGCCGAGCTCGGGATAGAGCACGACGTTGAAGTCGGCCTCGGGCAGGCGCGCGATGTCGGCTGCGCTGGCGTCCAGCGGGGCCACGACATGCACGTCGATGCCCAGCGTGGCGAGCAGGCGCGTGATCTCGGTCACGTCGTCGCGGTGCCGGAAGCCCAGCGCCGTCGGGCCGAGCAGGTTGCAGCGCGGCCGGCGCGGCGTGGGCGCGGGCGCAGCGGCATCGGCGGCTTCATCGACGGCCTCAGTGGCCTCGCGCCGCTTGCCGGCCAGGGCACGCACGAGCTGGTAGAAGGTCTCGGAGGCGCCCCAGTTCTCCTTGCGCTGGTAGGCCGGCAGCTCCAGCGGCACCACCGGCACGGGCAGCTGCAGCGCCTGGGCAAGACCGCCCGGGTCGTCCTGGATCAGCTCGGCCGTGCACGACGAGCCCACGAGCATCGCCTGCGGCCGGAAGCGCTCGAAGGCCTCGCGCGCCGCGCTCTTGAAAAGCTCGGCCGTGTCGCCGCCCAGGTCGCGGGCCTGGAAGGTGGTGTAGGTCACCGGCGGGCGGCGGTCACGCCGCTCGATCATCGTGAACAGCAGGTCGGCGTAGGTGTCGCCCTGCGGCGCGTGCAGCACGTAGTGCACGTCGCGCAGCGCCGTGGCAATGCGCATCGCCCCGACGTGCGGCGGGCCTTCGTAGGTCCAGAGCGTCAATTGCATCGCGGTGCCTCCTCAGACGGCCAGCAGCGCGCGGCGCCGCAAGGGGCGCGCGAACAGCTCGGCGAGGTCGCCGGCCTGCTCGTAGCCGTGGATGGGCGAGAACACGAGCTCGATCGCCCACTTGGTGGTCAGGCCCTCGGCCTCGAGCGGGTTGGCCAGCCCGAGGCCGCACACCGTCAGGTCGGGGCGGTCGGCGCGGCAGCGGTCGAGCTGACGCTCGACGTCCTGGCCTTCGCTCAGGCGGGTGCCGGCGGGCAGCCAGGCCAGTTCCTGCGCCTGGTGCTCGCGGTGCAGGTAGGGCGTGCCGACCTCGGTCAGCCGCATGCCGAGTTCGCGCGCAAGGAAGCGCGCGATCGGCAACTCGAGCTGGGAGTCGGGGAAGAAGAAGATGCTGCGGCCCTGCAACACCTCGCGCTGCCGCTCGAGCGCGCGCTGGGCGCGGGCGCGGGCGCTGGCGGTGACCTCGGCGACCACGCTGCGGCCGATGCCGAAGGCCGCGGCGGCGGCCTCGAGCCAGGCCGTCGTGCCCTCGATGCCGATGGGGAACGGGGCCTCCAGGCGCCGCGCGCCGCGCTCCTCGAGCAGGCGCACCGTCTCGCCGACGAAAGGCTGGGCCAGCAGTACGCGCGTGCCCGGCCCGATGGCGGGCGCGGCGCTGCTGCGCCGGGCCGGCAGGAAGTCCACACGCGGCACGCCGATGCGCTCGAGCAGGCCGGCGAGCTGGTCCTCGACGACGTCGGGCAGGGTGCCCACGACCAGCAGCGAGCTGGCCTGCGCCGACGCACCGGCGCTGGGCAGCGTGGGCACCAGCGCGGCAAGGCAGGCGTCCTCGCCCTGCGTGAACGTGGTCTCGATGCCGCTGCCGGAGTAGTTCAGCACACGCACGCGCGGCAGGAACTGGCGCGACAGGCGCTCGGCAGCGCGAGACAGGTCGAGCTTGATCACTTCCGAAGGGCACGAGCCGACGAGGAAGAGCGTGCGGATGTCGGGCCGGCGCTCCAGCAGGCGCTGCACCACGCGGTCGAGTTCGTCGTTGGCATCGGCCAGGCCGGCGAGGTCGCGCTCGTCGAGGATGGCGGTGGCGAACCGCGGCTCGGCGAAGATCATCACCCCGGCGGCGGACTGGATCAGGTGGGCGCAGGTGCGCGAGCCGACGACGAGGAAGAAGGCATCCTGGATCTTGCGGTGCAGCCAGACGATGCCGGTCAGCCCGCAGAAGACCTCGCGCTGGCCGCGCTCGCGCAGCACGGGCGCGCTGGCACAGCCGCCGTCGGCCGCGGGCGCGGGGGACTCCGGCTGCAACGGGATGATCGGCCCGGGCAGGGGGCCGCGTCTGAACAGCAGTGAACCCGGAAGACTCATCAGCAGGCCCTCCTGCGGCCGATTCCTGGACAGGCTGCGGTCATCGCGCCCCCCCCAACGTGGCGACGCCGCCGGCACCCGTGACGGTGGCGCGCGAGCGGTCTTCTGCCTGCGCCTGCAGGCGCGCGGCGCGCAGCTTGAGCACGAACTGCAGCGCGTTGATCACATAGGCGGCGTAGGCCGCCAGCGCCAGCAGCATCAGTGCGCCAGGCCCGAGCGTGCCCTGCCACAGCGCCACCAGATACGCCGTGTGCAGCGCCAGCACGAGCATGCTGAAGACGTCCTCCCAGAAGAAGGCGGGGGCGAACAGCCAGGCGTCGAAGACGACCTTCTCCCAGATGCAGCCGGTGACCATGATGGTGTAGAGCACCACGGTCTTGAAGACCACCGAAGCCGTGGCCCAGGCGTAGCCCTCGCCGGTGGCCAGGTAGCGCAACACCAGCGCCAGGCTGACCGCGAAGACGAGGAACTGGAACGGCGCCAGCAGTCCCTGCACCAGCGTCCAGCGCGTGGCGTCGCGGCGCCGACGTTGCTCTGGCGTGTAAAGGGGCGGAACAGTCGACGGGTTGGAGGGCATTGAAGGCGTTCTCGTGCAGTGCGGCGCAGCCGCCGATCCGGGGCCGACAGCTGCTCAGGGCTCAGAGTAGGTCTTCCCGATCGAAGTGTCAATCATATGAGACGTCAAATTATCTTGACATATCAGGAATTCCCTCGGATCATGGACACAGGCGCCGTCAAGCGGCCCGGCCGGTGGTGACGTCCAGGACAACCCGGCACAGGGTCGTCAACGGCACGGGTTCAGGACAGGACGGCCACGCTGCGCGCCAGCCAGGGACGCGCGCCATCGGTCGTCACACGCGCGGCGGGGCTGCTCCGGGGGGAGCAGGCCGGCCGCTGTAGCAGCGGAGGGCGAGGTGTACAGCGGAGACAAGATTCGCCGAAAGTCGCGTGAACGTGCCGCCGGGGAGGGCGGCACGGACCAGGCGCGCGACGATGCGTCCACGGGGTCGCTGTCAGTCAGCGCGCTCAGCGCTTCGGCCACGCCGCCGGTGCTGATGCGCCAGGCGCTGCCCGACCAGCATGTCCACGACAGCGCGAGCGCCACCTGGCCGGCAACGCGTGCCCGGTCCCTGCCGAGCACGCGCGCGCCGACCCACGTGCCCCAGATCGACCAGGTCCCGGGCTTCGATCGTCTGGCGCGCACCTCGCACCTGTTCAGCGCGCTGGAGGCAAAGATCATTCCGCGGCTGCTGAATTCGCACGCGCACGCGCAGACGACTCCGCTCACGCGCCCGAGCCCGGCCGAAGTCGACGACTTCTTCACCCGCCTGCTCGCCGATGACGTCGCCGGCATCGCCGCGGCCGTCGACGGCATGATCGCTCGCGGGCTGTCGGCCGAGTCGGTCGTGCTCGACGTCTTCGTCGCCAGCGCCCGGCGCCTCGGCCAGCAGTGGAGCGATGACTGCAGCGACTTCGTCGCCGTCACCGTGGCCACCGGCAGGCTGCACCAGGAACTGCGGCGCTTGAGCCCGGTCTTCGGCAGCGAAGTCGGCCCGCGTCCAGGCGCCTACCGCGTGCTGCTGGCGCAACCGCCGAACGAGGCGCACCTGCTGGGCTTGGCGGTGGTCGCGGAGTTCTTCCGCCGTGACGGCTGGGATGTCGTCGGCGGCGTCGCCGGCGCGGTCGATGACCCCGTGCAGCGCGTGCGCGAGGAGTGGTTCGATGCCGTCGGGCTTTCGGTGGGCAGCCAGATGCGCCTGCCCTGGCTCAAGGAATGCGTTGCGGCGATGCGACAGGCCTCCCGGAATCCGGCACTCGTGGTGATGGTCGGTGGGCCGGTGTTCACCCACGAACCCGCATTGCACCGTGAGATGGGCGCCGATCTGCACGCCGACGCCGCGTCCGCCCCCGGGCTGACGGCGGCCCTGACCGCCCAACGGCAGAATGCGAATATGTCGCATCGCCTGGGAAGCACCCACTGACTGTCTCTTTTCCCGAGGTTCTCTTGTTGTCCACCCGACACCCCGCACCACCCCACCCGCCCGGCGCGAGCCGCGGTGGCGCGCTGCACCTGCGGCCAGACGCAGGCTGCGGACTCCATACGGGGGTAGCCTGCTGATGGGCCACAGACCTGCCGCCTACGCGATCGACCCGGCCACCGCGACCAGCCTGGTCGATTCGACGAGCGACCTGATCGTGCTGCTCGACCGCGATGGCGTCGTCGTCGACGTCGCCGCACACGGCAGCGGCCTCGGACGCCTCGACACGGGCGCGTGGCGCGGCCGGGCGTGGATCGACACGGTGACCGCCGAGACGCGGTCGAAGATCGAGGCCAGCCTGGCCGACGCCTTGGCCGGCCAGCCGGCACGCTGGCGCCAGGTGAACCATCCGGTGAGCGGCGGCGAGGACGTCCCCATGCTGTACATGACGGCACCCGCGCAGGGTGCCGCCACGGGACGGGTGGCCTGCATCGGCTTCGGCCGCGACCTGCAGCCGATGGCATCGCTGCAGCGCCGCCTGGTCGAGGCCCAGCAGACCATGGAGCGCGACTACTGGCGCTACCGCGAAGCCGACACCCGCTACCGCCACCTGCTGCATACCAGCCACGAGCCGCTGCTGCTCGTCGACGGCCAGAGCCAACGCGTGGTCGAGTCCAACCCGGCCGCCGAGAACCTGCCCGGCCGCTCCCGCGCGCCGCTGGCGGGCGCCAGCCTGCCCGCCTTGTTCGCCGAAGGCTCGGCGGAGGCCCTGCAGAACCTGCTCGCGGCCACGCGCACGGTCGGCAAGCGCGACGCCGTGCGCCTGATGCTGGCCGACGGCACGACGCCGGTGACGGTGTCGGCCACCCTGTTCCGCCAGGACCAGTTGCCCTTCCTGCTCGTGCGACTGCTGCTCGACGCGCCGGTGCGCGCGGCCGCGGGCGAGGCCTCGTCCCTGGCGAGCCTGCACGCGGTGCATTTCAGCCAGTCCGCCGACGCGCTCGTCTATACCGATGCCCAGGGCCGCATCATCGCCGTGAACCGCGCCTTCGCGCTGATGGCCCAGCTCAGCGCCGAGGAGCAGGCGCGCGGGGAACTGCTCGACCGCTGGCTCGGCCGCACGGGCGTCGAACTGAGCGTGCTCGTCACCAATCTGCGGCAACGCGGCTCGGTCGGACTGTTCACGACGACGCTGCGCGGGGAGTTCGGCGCCGCGATCGACGTCGAGATCTCCGCCTCCGTGCTGGCCCTGCCCGACATGCTGCGGCTCGCGTTCTCGATCCGCGACGTCAGCCGCCGCCTGCAGGGCGAGGAGCGCACACCCGACCGCGTCTCGCGCTCGGTGGGCGAGCTCACCGAACTGGTCGGCCGCGTGCCGCTGAAGGACATCGTCAGCGAGACCACCGACCTGATCGAGCAGCTGTGCATCGAGGCGGCGCTGCAGATGACCCAGGGAAACCGCGCCTCCGCAGCACAGCTGCTGGGGCTGTCGCGCCAGAGCCTGTACGTCAAGCTCAACCGCTTCGGCCTGGCCGGCGGTGCCACGCCCGATCTCGACGAGGACCGCAGCGGACCGTCGGGCGGAGGCGGCAGCAGCAGCGGCACCAAGGGCGGCACGCCGAACGCGCGTCTGCCGACCTAGCCCGTAGGTGTAAATTTAGGTTGACTATCTGACGTGTCAAGGGCAGGATGGAGCCATGGCTCCCGTTGCCCTGCCCGTCACAGCCTACCCGCAGCCCTCGGCTGTGGCCGAGCTGCTCAAGCCCATCACCTGGTTTCCGCCGATGTGGGCCTTCGGCTGCGGAGTGGTCGCCTCGGGGCAGCCGCTTCAAGGCCACTGGGGGCTGGTGCTCGCCGGCATCCTGCTCGCCGGGCCTTTCGTCTGCGCCACCAGCCAGGCCGTCAACGACTGGTTCGACCGCCATGTGGACGCCATCAACGAGCCGCAGCGACCGATCCCGTCAGGGCGCATGCCCGGCCGTTGGGGCCTGTATGTCGCACTGATCTGGACGGCACTGTCGCTGCTGCTGTCGCTCGCGCTCGGCCCCTGGGGGTTCGGTGCGGCAGTGGTCGGCCTGCTGCTGGCCTGGGCCTACAGCGCGCCGCCCCTGCGCCTCAAGCGCAACGGCTGGTGGGGCAACCTGGCCTGCGGCATCTGCTACGAAGGCCTGGCCTGGGTCACGGGCGCGGCCGTCATGGCCGGCGGCGGCATGCCGCCGGGGCCGTCGCTGCTGCTGGCCGGGCTGTACAGCCTGGGCGCGCACGGGATCATGACGCTGAACGACTTCAAGTCCATCGAGGGCGACCGGCGCATGGGCATCGCCTCGCTGCCGGTGCAGCTCGGCCCGCACGGCGCGGCGCTGTCGGCCTGCGTGACGATGGCGTTGTCGCAGGCCGTGGTGATCGCCCTGCTCTCGTACTGGGACCGGCCGCTGCACGCGCTTGCGATCGCGGCCCTGCTGGCGGCCCAGCTCGTGCTGATGCGGCGCTTCGTGGCCGCGCCGGTGGCGCGCGCGGTGTGGTTCAGCGGCCTGGGTGTGACGCTGTACGTGGTCGGCATGCTGGTGAGCGCCTTCGCGCTGCGGGGCCTGGCGTGAAGCGGCGCTGCGCCCCGGGCCTCGGGAGGACCGCGCCATGAGCTGGCTCGGCGTGCTGCGCCTGGCCCTGGTGCAGATGGCGCTCGGGGCGATCGTCGTGCTGACGACGTCGACGCTGAACCGCGTGATGGCCGTGGAGTTGCTGCTGCCGGCGCTCGTGCCCGGGCTGCTCGTCGGGCTGCACCATGCGGTGCAGCTGACGCGTCCGCGCATGGGCTTCGGCTCGGACGTCGGCGGGCGGCGCACGCCGTGGATCGCCGGCGGCATGGCGGTGCTCGCCGTGGGTGGGTTCCTCGCCGCGGTGGCCACCGCGTGGATGGGCAGCGACCGCACGGCCGGGCTCGCGCTCGCGGTCGTCGGCTACGCCTGCGTCGGCGCCGGGGTCAGCGCCGCGGGCACCTCGCTGCTGGTGCTGTTGGCCAAGCAGGTCGCGCCCGACCGCCGGGCTGCTGCCGCCGCCGTGGTCTGGATCATGATGATCGTGGGCTTCGCCGTGACCGCCGGCACCGCCGGGCGATTCCTCGATCCCTACACGCCCGAGCGCCTGGTGCTCGTGTCGGGCACGGTGTCGGTGCTCGGTCTGACGCTCGCACTCCTGGCACTGTGGGGCGTGGAGCGCGACGGCGCCGCCGCGCCGCCGGACGCACCCACGCGCTTCGGCGCCGCGCTCACCCAGGCCTGGGCCGACGCCGACGCCCGGCGCTTCACGGTGTTCGTCTTCGTCTCGATGGTCGCCTACAGCGCGCAGGATCTGATCCTCGAGCCCTTCGCCGGCGTGCGCTTCGGCCTGACCCCGGGCGAGACGACCAGCCTGTCGGGCATCCAGCATGGCGGCACGCTCGCCGGCCTGCTGCTGGGCGCGCTGGCCGGCCGGCGCGTCGGCGGCGTCGCCTTCGGTTCGCTGCGGACCTGGATCGTCGGCGGCTGCCTGGCCTCGGGCGCGGCGCTGGTCGGGCTCGTGATCGGCGAGCGCGTCGATGGCATGGACTGGCCGCTGCGCGCCAATGTCTTTCTGATGGGTGTGGCCAACGGCGCCTTCTCGATCGCCGCGATCGGCTCCATGATGGCGCTGGCCAGCGCCGGCGGCCCGGGCCGCGAGGGCGTGCGCATGGGCCTGTGGGGCGCCTCGCAGGCGATCGGCTTCGCGCTCGGCGGCGTCCTCGGGACCGCAGCCGCCGACCTGGCCCGCTGGCTGCTGGGCTCGCAGGCCCAGGCCTACGTGAGCGTCTTCGCCGTCGAGGCGCTCGCCTTCGTGGCCGCCGCCATGCTGGCCACCCGCATCGCCATCCCGGCGTTGCTGCCCGCGCGCGGGCCGACGCCAGCCACTCCCGGCGCCAGCACGCGCGCCTCGGCCACCCCGCTCGGAGAAAGCCCATGAACGAGCCCGCGAACACGCTCACCCAGCCCCCCGTGGCCGCCCCGGGGGCGCAAACCACCTATGACGTCATCGTCGTCGGCGGAGGCCCCAGCGGCGCCACCGCGGCCCACGACCTGGCGCGCCAGGGCCTGTCGGTGCTGCTGCTGGACCGCGCCGGCCGCATCAAGCCCTGCGGCGGCGCGATACCGCCGCGGCTGATCAAGGACTTCGAGATCCCCGACCACCTGCTGGTGGCCAAGATCCGCTGCGCGCGCATGGTCGCCCCCAGCGAGCAAAGGGTGGACATCCCGATCGAGGGCGGCTTCGTGGGCATGGTCGACCGCGATGTCTTCGACGAGTTCCTGCGCGCGCGCGCCGCCTCCGCGGGGGCGGTGCGCCAGACCGGCACGTTCGAAAAGCTCGGGCGGGATGCCGATGGCGTCAGCGTCGTGCATTACGCGACGCGGCCGGCCCATCCGGGCGGCGAACCAGGCCTGGCCAGCGCGCGCGGGCGCTGCGTCATCGGCGCCGACGGGGCGCGTTCCGAGGTCGCGCGTCAGGCCGTGCCCGGCGCCGAGAAGACGCGCTATGTCTTCGCCTACCACGAGATCGTCGGTCGCCCCGAGCAGCCGCCGCCGGGCTACGACGGCACGCGCTGCGACGTCGTCTACGACGGGCGCTATTCGCCGGACTTCTACGGCTGGGTCTTCCCGCACGGCTCGACCCTGAGCATCGGCACCGGCAGCGCGGACAAGGGCTTTTCCCTGCGCAACGCCACGGCCGCGCTGCGCGCAGCCTGCGGACTGCAGGACGCGCCGACGCTGCGCCGCGAAGGCGCGCCGATCCCGCTGAAGCCGCTGCCGCGCTGGGACAACGGACGCGACGTGCTCGTCTGCGGCGACGCCGCCGGCGTCGTCGCGCCGGCCTCGGGCGAGGGCATCTACTACGCCATGGCGTGCGGCCGCATGGCCGGCGAGGCAGCGCTGCAGTTCCTGCGCAGCGGCCGCCCCGAGGCGCTGGCGCAAGCGCGCAAGCGCTTCCTCAAGGCCCACGGCAAGGTGTTCTGGGTGCTGGGCCTCATGCAGCGCTTCTGGTACAGCAGCGACAAGCGCCGCGAGCGCTTCGTGGCCATCTGTCGCGACCGCGACGTGCAGCAGCTGACCTTCGAGGCCTACATGAACAAGGAACTGGTGCGCCGCAAGCCCATGGCCCACGTGCGCATCTTCTTCAAGGACATGGCCCACCTGCTCGGCCTGGCGCGGGTGTAGCCGCGGCCGGTCCGGCGCAGCCGCGCGTGGCGGCGGGGCATGCGACGCAAGCACGAAGCGGCAGCAGCGCACCAGCGCCCATCCAAGGGCGCATCAAGGGACTTTCCCTAGCCCCACCCGCCGGCGTGCCCGGAAGGGCCGATACTCGCGCCCTTTCGCGAAATCCCCATGCTGGCCTTCGTTCTTCGCCGCCTGCTGCAAGCTGTCGTCGTGATGATGACCGTGGGGTTTCTCGCGTTCATGCTGTTCCAGCATGTCGGCGACCCGGTGACCAGCCTGCTCGGGCAAGACGCAACGCAGGAGCAGAAGGACCGGTTGCGCAAGGAACTTGGTCTCGACCAGCCCTTCCCGGTGCAGTTTGCGGTCTTCGCCGGCAATGCGGTCCGGGGTGAGTTCGGAATCAGCCTGCGCCAGGGCCGCAAGGTATCGTCCCTGATCGCCGACCGCTTCCCGGCCACCTTCGAACTGGCGCTGGCGGCCGCGGTGCTGGCGCTGCTGATCGGCATCCCGCTGGGCGTCTACGCCGCCTTGCGCCGCGGGCGCTTCGGTGCGCAGCTGGCGATGGCCGTATCGTTGCTGGGCGTTTCGCTGCCGACCTTCCTGATCGGCATCCTGCTGATCCTCGTGTTCTCGGTCTTCCTGGGCTGGTTGCCGAGCTTCGGCCGTGGTGACACGGTGCAGATCGGCGGCTGGAGCACCGGCCTGCTCAGCGCAGACGGCCTGCTGCACCTGATCCTGCCGGCGCTGACGCTGGCGGTCTTCCAGCTGGCGCTGATCATGCGTCTGGTGCGCGCCGAGATGCTCGAGGTGCTGCGCGCCGACTACATCAAGTTCGCGCGCGCCCGCGGGCTGCACGACCGCGCGGTCTATTTCGGGCATGCGCTCAAGAACACCCTGGTGCCGGTGATCACCATCACCGGCCTGCAGCTCGGCGGCCTCATCGCCTTCGCCATCGTCACCGAGACCGTGTTCCAGTGGCCGGGCATGGGCCTGCTGTTCATCCAGGCGGTGCAGTTCGCCGACGTGCCCGTGATGGCGGCCTACCTGTGCCTGATCGCGCTGATCTTCGTGCTGATCAACCTGGCGGTGGACCTGCTGTATTTCGCGGTCGACCCGCGCCTGCGCATCGAGAGGACGACGTGAGCACGCCCGCCGCTCCCACCGCCGCCGCCAAGGCGCCCGGCACGGCGCCCGGCGCCTGGGCACGATTCTTCGACAGCGACGTCTGGTACAGCTTCCGCACCTCGCCGGTGGCGATCGTGGCGGCCGTGATCGCCTTCGTCTGCGTCTTCTGCGCCGTCTTCGCACCCTGGGTGGCGCCGCACAACCCCTTCGATCTGGCCAAGCTCGAGCTCAGCGACGGGCGCCTGCCGCCGGCGTGGATGGAGGAGGGCCGCCTGCGCTACCTCCTGGGCACCGACGACCAGGGGCGCGACATCCTCTCGGCCCTGATGTACGGGGCGCGGATCTCGCTGTTCGTCGGCCTGGCCTCGGTGCTGCTGTCGGTGGTGGTGGGCGTCAGCCTCGGGCTGCTGTCGGGCTTCGTCGGTGGCCGGCTCGACGCCTTCCTGATGCGCGTGTGCGACGTGATGCTGTCGTTCCCGCCCATCCTGGTGGCGCTGCTGATCGACGGCGTGGGCCGGGCGATGTTCCCGAACGCCCACGAGGCCCTGGCCTTCGGCGTGCTCATCTTCGCGATCTCGCTCACCGGCTGGGTGCCCTACGCGCGCACGGTGCGCGGCTCCACCATGGTCGAGCGCAACAAGGAATACGTGCAGGCCGCGCGCGTGATCGGTGTCTCGCCCGGGCGCATCATGCTGCGCCACGTGCTGCCCAATGTGCTCGGCCCGGTGCTGGTGCTGGCCACGATCCAGGTCGGCCAGGCCATCCTGACCGAGGCCACGCTGTCCTTCCTGGGCGTGGGCGTGCCGCCGACCGCGCCCTCGCTGGGCACGCTCATCCGCATCGGCAACGACTTCCTGTTCTCGGGTGAATGGTGGATCACCATCTTCCCCGGCCTGATGCTGCTGCTGATCGCGCTGAGCGTGAACCTGCTGGGCGACTGGCTGCGCGACGCCATCAACCCGAGGCTGAGGTGATGACGCAGCCCGCCCAAAGACCGCTGCTCGAGGTACGCCACCTGCGCGTGGAGTTCCCCACGCGCCGGGCCACGCTGCTGGCGCTGGACGACGTGTCCTTCGAGATCGCGCCTGGCGAGGTGCTGGGTGTGGTGGGTGAGTCGGGCGCCGGCAAGTCGCTGACCGGGGCATCGATCATCGGCCTGCTCGAGCCTCCGGGCCGGGTGGCCGGCGGCGAGATCGTGTTCGACGGTCGCCGCATCGACAACCTGCCGCACGAGCAGATGCGCGCCATCCGCGGACGCGAGATCGGCGCCATCTTCCAGGACCCGCTGACCTCGCTGAACCCGCTGTACACCGTGGGCCGCCAGCTGGTGGAAACCATCCAGACGCACCGCCAGGTCAGTGCCGACGAAGCCCGCGCGCGCGCCATCCGCCTGTTGCAGGACACCGGCATACCGGCGGCCGAAGCCCGCATCGACCACTACCCGCACCAGTTCTCCGGCGGCATGCGCCAGCGCGTGGTGATCGCGCTGGCCCTCGCGGCCGAGCCACGGCTGATCGTCGCCGACGAGCCGACGACCGCGCTGGACGTCTCGATCCAGGCCCAGATCATCGCCCTGCTCAAGCGCCTGTGCCACGAACACGGCGCGGCCGTGATGCTGGTGACGCACGACATGGGCGTGATCGCCGAGACCTGCGACCGCGTGGCCGTGATGTACGCCGGCCGCATCGTCGAGATCGGCCCGGTGCATGACGTCATCCACGCCCCGGCCCACCCCTACACCGCCGGGCTGATGGGTTCGATCCCGGCCATGGACCAGGAGCGCGAGCGCCTGCAGCAGATCGAGGGCTCGATGCCGCGCCTGAACGCCATCCCCACCGGCTGCGCCTTCAACCCGCGCTGCCCCAAGGCCGAAGACCGCTGCCGCCGTGAGCGTCCTGAACTCGCGAGCGCGGGCGCCACGCGCGCGGCCTGCTGGCTGGCCACGCCTGGGCCGGGAGCCGGTCGATGAGCATCGATCAGGCGACCCCCGTCGGTGCGCCGAAGGGCACGCCGAGCACCCTGACCGGGCCGCTCGGCGACCGACCGCTGGTCGAGGTCCACGGACTGGCCAAGACCTTCGACGTTTCGGCCCCCTGGCTGAACCGCGTGGTCGAGCGCAAGCCGCGGCAACTGCTGCACGCGGTCGACGACGTCGGTTTCGCGATCGGGCGCGGGCGCACCCTGGGGCTGGTGGGCGAGTCGGGTTGCGGCAAGAGCACGGTGGCCAGGCTGCTGGTGGGCCTGTACGCGCCCACGCGCGGGCGCGTGGTCTTTGACGGGCAGGACACGGCAGCACTCGCCGGCGCGTCGCTGCGTACGCTGCGCCGGCGCATGCAGATGATCTTCCAGGACCCCTACGCGAGCCTGAACCCGCGCTGGAAGGTGCTGGACATCGTCGCCGAGCCGCTGCGCGAGCACGGGCTCGTGGCCGGCGAGCAAGCCCGGCACGAGCGTGTGACGGGCTTGCTGCAATCGGTCGGTCTGGCGGCCGCGGACGTCCAGAAGTTCCCGCACCAGTTCTCGGGCGGGCAGCGCCAGCGCATCTCGATCGCGCGCGCGCTGGCCACGCAACCGGAGTTCCTGGTCTGCGACGAGCCCACCTCGGCGCTGGACGTGTCGGTGCAGGCGCAGGTGCTCAACATCATGAAGGACCTGCAGCGCGCGCAGGGCCTGACCTACCTCTTCATCTCGCACAACCTGGCGGTGGTGCGACATGTCAGCGACGAGGTCGGCGTGATGTACCTGGGCCGCCTGGTGGAACTTGCGCCCAAGGCCGAATTGTTCGCGCGACCGCGTCACCCCTACACGCGCATGCTGCTGGACGCGATCCCCGATGTGCGCATGACCGGCCGCGCCCGCACGCCCGTGCAGGGCGAGGTGCCCAACCCGCTGAACCCGCCGGCAGGCTGCGCCTTCCATCCGCGTTGCCCGCACGCCAACGTGCGCTGCAGCACCGAGCGGCCGGCGTTGCAGACGATCGGCGGCGTGCGCGTGGCCTGCCACGCGGTTGAGGAAGGTCGGATCTAGGCGCCGGGTGGACGTGGCGCGCCGATGGCGAACATCGGCCCGCGCAAAAGGGCAGATGCATGGCCCGAGTCGCAGGCCCACAGCCCCGCCAGGGGTCAGGAAGGCGGCGAACTACGGACCGCCGCCGGCGATGCGCAGGCGTCGACGCCCACGTCCGGCAGGCTTCCTGCGCGGCGTTCCACCCGCTGCAGACCCTCAAACCGCGCCCTTGCCGCCCTGGCGGCTTTGCAAAGCCTCGCGCTGCCCTGGGGCATCGCTGTGGCTTGCGCCTGGCCAGGACGGCCGGCCCCTCGGCGTTCTCCGAGTGCGGCCTAGCGCGACACGCTGCCCTGGTCCAGGCCGGCCGTGGCGCGACGGGCGGGCTGCTCGAGCAGGCCTAGCAGCACCTCGCGCAGGGCCTGCGGCTGGTCCATCATGGCATGGTGGTGGGCCCCGGGCACCTCGGGCCAGTCGGTGGTGCGTCCGAGCGCCGCCGCCAGGGCCTGCTGACGTTGGCGCGCCTGCGCCACCAGGCTGAGGGCGCAGACGACCAGATCCACAGGCATCTGCAGCGCCTGCCAGGCCTGCCAGGTTTCGTAGCCGAGCACCCGGGCCGGCAAGGCGGGATCGAAACGCCAGACCCAGCCGTCGGGGCCCTCACGCACCGAATGGTGCGCCATGTGGTGCAAGGCCCAAGGCGGGCAAGGCTGCGCCGGCAGCAGGCGGAAGCGCTGGAGGATGTCCGCCCGGCTGGCGTAGACACGCCGCGGCCCCACGGCCTGGCCCGTCGGGTGCGCGTCGATGCCGGGCACGGGGATGAAGGTGTCGACGACGACGAGCCGGGACACGCGCTGCGGCCACCGGTGCGCCGCATGCACCGCGACCGATCCGCCGAAGCTGTGGGCCACCACCGTCACGGGCTCTGCGCCGAGCGCGTCCATGACCACCGGCAGGTCGTCTGCCGCGTCGCCCGCCTCACCGTAGGCGCTGCGGTGACCGCTGCAGCCCATGCCGGGCCAGTCGAGCGCGGCAACCCGGTACCACGGCATCAGGAAGGGCGCGATCGCATCCCAGGCGTGCGTGTTCGCCCGGTAGCCGTGGAGCAAGAGCAAGGCGGGCTTGGCGTGGTCGTCCGCGTTCCATTCCACCAGGTGCAGCGGCGTGCCGTCGAGCGCCGGCACGAAGCGCGAGCGCTGCGGCGTGCCGACGGCGTCGATGTACCAGGCCGGCGCGCCGAGCGCCCGGAGTTCGTCCAGGAGGGTAGAAAGGTTCGTCGAAGGCACGGTCATGCCGCTACCTTAACCCGAGTTTGTCATCCTCTCAGCGCAACCCAAATAAAATCAACAGCTTAGCTCGTCACGGAGGCGCGTATGGCACTACGCTTGCTTTGCCCGCCGCCTTCATGATTTGACTGCTGGCTCTCAGCTCAGATCAGATCAGCACGCGATGGGTACGGCCCGGGTTGGGTTCCAGCTTGAGCAGGGTGGCCAGCGTCTGATGCCGCGGCTTGGGGCGGGTGGCC
>JAIXWM010000011.1 GCA_027491255.1 Rubrivivax sp.
CGAGAAGATCGTGACACTGAACCCTGAGCGCAAGGACGTGGCCGCGGAGCAAGCGGCGGCGGCGGTGAAAGGCGCACTCGCGGCATGAATCGTGCGACAACTACCTTGACACGCACCGCTACGCTCAAGGCTCAGGAGTTCGCCTAAACCCGCAGATCAGCCGCGCTGTAGTGCAAATGTTTTGCAAAGGATTCCTTGTAAATCAATGATTTGCGCGCGCGAACTGTCGCACTTGAGCCCACTGATCGCGCGGTGCCGTAACTGGCGTCGTCCGATTTTCACGTACCGGCAATCATCGCACCGCGTCAACGGGATGAGCAACACATAACAATCTCTCAATTCGATTTCGTGGCGACTGCGAAAAAGGATATGCCGTAAGGTGCCTGACTCTCGGAGATATTGACTTTGCATCTGAGATTTTCAAGAACTCGTGTGATCCAATCGCGACCCGCTGAGCCCCAAGGAAACGGGCCGTCCGTTCGATTATTGAAACTGATCCGGAGCTTTTCTGTTTGATAGCCTCGACCGGACATTGATCCTGTCTCAATCACCAGTTTTCCACCTTGTGCCATCGAGTTGACGAGGTCTCGCAGTCCTTTACGCGCTGCATCTTCATCGCCAAGGATACCAAGGCCATTGCCCATCAAGAGAACCAAGTCGAATGGGTCCTCTTTGAGCGCGTCTGCTATGTTATCGAAAAAGCCATTGGGTGCAGCGATCGCTTCGCTGCAGTGCGATCGCAGTCCGTCGCATTTTTCTACTCCAATGCAAGTTATATCAGCGCGTCTGTCGCGAAGATATTTGAGATGTCTTCCAATTCCACATCCGTAATCAAGGACTCGCGCATTTTCAGGGATTTCGATCCTATCAAGGAGATCGATCTCATCATGGCGCAGTCTCATGTATTCGAGGCACTGCTGCTGCGTTTCTGATGACCCGTTGAACGAGAGAAGAAATGTCTCTTCAGGATTTTTCAATGCGCTGAGCAACGCGTAACCAAAAGCGGTGTACATGGGAATCTATCCTCAATAGGAAGATTAAAAAGAATATTCAGGAATTCGCTGAGCAACGCGGATTTTTCAAACAGGCTGACCTTGGGCTGGGTCTGGGCACGAAGCGAACGCGCAAGTGGGAGTTCCTGGCGCAGATGGAGCAGGTGGTGTTGTGGGTCGACTTGGTGGCCTCGGCGTCGCCGAACTTGCCGCAGCGCCAGACCGGCCATCCGCCGTTCGGCATGCCGCCAGACGGGGCCGAGCGTCGCCGAAGCTGCCTCACTGGCGAATGACGTGATCCGTCCTGGGTGGCGCTCATGATTTGCTGGGTTCGCCTTGTCGGGCCACCGGGTCCCACGGGTTCAAGAGTGAAACGCCCGTCGATGCGAAGTCGCTCCCGTTTCGGGTGACCACGGTCATGCGGTGAACCAGGGCGGTGGTTGCGATGAGGGCGTCCAGGATGGTGATGGCCGAGACAAACAGGTCGTCGGCGCGTACGCTGGTCGCCCAGGCCTGGACATTTCGATCGGCCTTGCCGGTCTTGGCCCTGCGCAGTCCAGAGACGGCGTCGGTGTCGAGTGCGAACATCAATGCAGGTCCGCAGGGCGGGCGACGTGGCCCAGGCGCGGGGGCTCGAACTCGATGTCGTCCGCCCCGGGCATGGCCAGCAGTTCGACGATCGAAGCGGGCTTGCGCATGAGCTTCTCGTAGGCCTCGATAGTCAGCAACACATGCGCCGGGCGGCCGCGGTCCGTGATGATGACCGTGCCCTTGCTGGCGGCACGCTTGGCGCCGCTGGCGTCCTGGTTGAGCTGTCGGCTCGAATCGATGGTGGTCTGCATAGCGGGGATCCTGGTCTGGACCGACAAAGGTAGAAACGTTAGTACAGCAGGGGATCTGTCGCAAGCTCGTTCGGGTGCGTGATATGCTTTCGTCGTCATCAAGAAGTTGGGCCGACGCCCACGCCAACCTGCCCGCCCGGGCAAGGTGGATCGCGCAAGCGGATGGGGCTGCCAGGGGCAGCAATCAAGCGGGTGCAGCGTCGGCCCTCCCGTCACACGGAGGGCTTTGTGTTTTCTGACGCCGACGACATCGACTCTGCCGTCCCGCCGGCCTTGATCCAGGCCTACCGCGAGACGCACTACAAGGTCTTCGCCAGACCCGGTTCGGCCGAGGCGGCGTTCACGCTGCTCATCGGCCACTCCTGCGCCGGTTTGAGGGCCGCGCACCGCCTGCGCGGCGTGGACTGCAGCGCCTACATCACCGCGTGCAACCCGAACAGCCAGGCGCTGAGCCTGGCTGACAACGCGAACCGGCAGCAGGAACTGGCGCGCGAGCTGCGTGCACGCGGGCTCCGCTTCGACGAGGGCGCGGGGCAGCACCCCGGCAACGGCTGGGAAGGCGGCCAAGGCGAGCCGAGCTTCCTGGCCTACGGCCTGGACCTCGAGGCGGCCAAGGTGCTGGGCAGGCGCTTCGGGCAGAACGCCATCGTCTGGGCCGGCACCGACGCCGTGCCGCGGCTCGTCATGCTGAAGTGATCACCAAGGGTTTGGTCCACCCGGCTCGGCCCCACGGCCGGGCTGTCGGACCAGGGGGATTTGATCCAGCTTGCCGCCCCTGGCGTATTGCCGAAGCGGCTAAACAGGAGTTCTGTCGATGACGACGACCGTCTTTCACCGGGGACCCGCTTATGAGTTGAGCTTGTCGGTCAGGCGTGTGGACCTGGGCCACTGTCTCGAGTTCTCGAGCTTCGTGCCCACCGCCCGCGAGCCGCGGCAGCAGGTGCGCCTGCAGACCGTGCTGTCCGTGGCCGAGTTGGCCGAACTGCAACGCGCCATCTGGCTGGCGCTTCAGGCCGCAGAGCGGGGCGCCGTGGTCACCGCCGACCCCGCGATACCGGGCGCCACCGGCGCTGCAGGAGCCTGACATGGTTCAGGTCAGTCGCCGCAAACCACGCATCGTCGAGCGGCAGCCAGATGACCTGATGATCGGCGTGGCGTACATGCAGGCCAATGGCGAGCGCGTCGAGGCCTGGTTCGCCCACGTCGGTTGGCTGGTGGCACCGCTTCGGCCGCTCAGACCTTTCGCCGTGCAGCAGCGTACCGGCTACCGCAGCATCTTCTCGCCGGTCAACCCCCAGTTCGATGCGCGGCGACGGGCACTTTTGGGCCTGCCGCCTGAGCCACCGCCCGAAAGCCCTGAGCTCTGGCTGCACCATCCCGGCGGAAGCCCTCAGTCACGTGAAACCGAGCCTGGGCCTGCCCGGATCAAGGTGTCCGTTCGTCGGCCCAAGGTGATGGCCTGGGAGCGCGATGACCAGTTCATCACGGTGGCTTACCGCCACGCCAGCGGCGAGCGTGTGACAGGGCTGTTCCACGCCGCGGGCTGGCGCAAGCCGCCGCTGAAGGTAGTACAGCAGTTCCATCGCGCGCAGAGCCGGGGCTACGTGGCCTGGTACAGGCCGGCGAGCCCGACACCGCGGCGGGAGGCCGGAAGCGAGCAATTCCCAGCAGCGCGCGTGGCTATCGGTGGGGAAACTGATTGACGTCGTCCCATAATGTTTTCGGTTCCCTTCCCTGGTGATTCAGGTTCACCTGGTGTTTCGCCAGGATTGCGCAAGCCGCCCGCGTCTCGCACGACACGCGCAAGCGGCGCTTCTCACCCCGCGTCGTCGCGCAGGGTGCGCTCCTCTGCGGGGTGCGACGCGCCGCTTGCGCGCGCCGCGCTCGGCCCACGTGGGGAAAGTGACGGGGAAGGGGACCTCCTTACATGAGCAAGACGGTCAAGGCTGTTGTGGCCCGCCAGGGCGAAACCCGGGCTACCAGGCGGGCCGGGCTGGAGGCTGCGCTGACCGCGCTGCCAGACCTGCGCGCCGCCTTCTCCGAGCTGGACCCTTACGCCCCAGACTTTGCGGCCGGGCAGGCGGCCATGCTGGCGCGCGAGACGGCTGCCTACTGGCCCGCGTTGCGGGCCCTGTTGCCCGAGTTGGACGAGGAGCTGGCGCTTCGCAACGCCTGGGCCGTGGCCTTGGCGCGGCCCCTTTGGACGGCGGTGCTTTATCGCTCGGTGCAGGTGGCGGCGCGTGCACCGCTGCATACGCTGGCCGACCAGCTGCTGAAGATGAACTGGGTCTTCGTGGCCGCGGACCCTCTGGCGTGCGCCATCGCCCAGCCCGAGACCCTGCCGCCCGACCTGCTGCACGCCCAGGCCTTGATGCCGGGCATGCGGCTGCGCTACGCGCTGGCGCACCGCCTTCTGGGCGGAGACGATGTGCCCGAGATGGTGCTCGCCGCACAGCAGGCCCCGGGTGCCACGGTCTACGTGCGCCGCCGCGAGTTGCAGCGAATGGTGCGCGCGGCGGCCGCGCTCGGCCTGCCGCTGCGGGCGTGGCGGCCCCGGGCCTTTCTGCTGCGGCCCGTACCGGAGCAGGCGCTGGTGCTGTCGTCGGACGCGTTGGCGCAGGCCCTGCTGCCGCGGGCGCTGGCCCGGCACCCGGCGTTGGCCGACTGGGTGGAAGCGCGCACGCGCGAGCGGGACCACGCGCGCTCAGCCGCAACGCAGGCCTTGAAGGCCCTGGCGGCCCGGGACTTCCCGCGTGCCGAGGAGGCGCTGCGCGAAGTGCCCGTCAACGGGCTGACGCGGCTGGTGTGCCGGCAGGTGGTGGCCGAGAGCGGTGACGCGCTGGCCGCGGCGCCACCCGAAGAGACTGCCGAGCTGGCCGACCCTGCCGCCGCGGGTACCGGGCAGATCGCCGTACCGGCCCAGGCGGCCCGTGGCAACCTCGGGCGCCGCACCTGGCAGCCCCTGGGCGAGGGCGCGCGCCGGCAGCTGCGGGCCCTGTTGCCAGCGGTCGCCTTGCCCCCGCTTTGGCAACTCGACGCGAAGGCCGTCGCCCGGGCCTTGATCGAGCGGTCGTTGCCGGCCAAGGCGCTGGCGCCGCTGGAGCGGCGGCTGCTGGGCCTTGCGTGGGACGAAGCCGATCACCGGGCGCTGATCGACGGCGACCTGCCCGAGCTGGTACCCGCCGCCGCCGGCGTATGGGTGCGCTTGCTGCCGGAGCAGATCTGCGCCTACCGCCATCGGCGCGACGACGCCGGCGAGCTGCTGCAGCGGCGCATGGCCGCCGGCATGACGGCCGACGACATGCTGCAATTGCTGGCCCGGCAACCCAGCCCCTGGCTGCTGGCGCGCATCTGCCGCGTGGCGGGTGAGCCGCAGGCCCCCACGAGCTTCTCGGCGCAGGTGTTCCGCCATGTCGGCACGCCGGTGTGGCAGCAGGCGGGTGGCTGGGACCTGCACGGCCACATGGCAGGCGCGCTGATGCGCGGTTTCGTGTGCAACGAGCGCAACGCGCCTGTGGACCCGCCGGGGTTTGCGGCAGCAGTGGCGGCGTGGCTCGTCGCGGCCACGGCGCTGCCAGAGGGCCGCGGCCGGCGCTTGGGGCCCAAGGCGGCGGCCGCCCGCAAGGAGCACTTCGCAACCGCGGCTGCGCTGGCGGCCCGCTTCCCGGAGGTGCTGGAGCGCCTGGTCCCGAAGGTGCCGGCCGGATGGCTGGAGGAGCTCATCCCCGAGGTGGATAGCCTGCGGGCGCTCGCGGCGCTGCAGCGGCTGGGTCCGGCCAGCCTGGCGCCGACGCTGCTGCAGGCCCGAGCCCGCCTTGCGCGCAGCCCGCAGGACCGGCTGGACCTGCTGGTGGAGATGGCCCGGGCGCGGCTGCCGACACCGTGGCGCGAGGAGTGGCTGGCCGAAGTCCGCGAGCCCCGCGCCGCCGACGACGCAGATGGGCACCTTCACCTGACCGTGCTGGTGCTGGCCCTGAGGCGCGATGCCAAGCGCCTGCGCCGGCTGGCCGGCGACGTGGACCCGCTGCGCGCGCGCACGGCGCTGACCCATGCGGCCAGGCTGCTGCGCGGCACCCCGGGCCGGGACAGCGCCTTCCTCGAGCTGGCAGCTCGCCTGGGCCTGGCCGAGATGCCCATGCTGGCGGCTGCTCTGGCAGCGTGCAGGCACGACGCGCCTGCGGGTCGGCGTGTGGACGAGGCCTACACGCGCTGGGCCCTGCCCAAGCGGTCGGGCGGGGTACGAACGATCTCGGCGCCCTCTCCCTCGCTGAAGCGCGTTCAGCGCGCCATCCTGCGGCACCTGCTGGACCCGCTGGGCGCCCACCCCTGCGCGCATGGGTTCGCGAAGGGACGCTCCATCCTGGGCAATGCGCGTGTGCACGTCGGGCGCGAGATCGTCGTCAATGGCGATGTGTCGAACTGCTTTCCCAGCGTGCGCTGGCCGCTGGTGCTGGGCGCCCTGCGCCGTGACCTGGGCGGCGAGCTGTCCGCCGGCGCCATCAGCCTGCTGGTGGACCTGTGCACCGCCGAGGGAGGGCTGCCTACCGGCGCGCCCACCTCGCCCGCGCTGTTGAACCGCGTGCTGCTGCGTACCGACGAGATCCTGCAAGAGCAGGCACGGCGCCGTGAGTGCCTGTACTCGCGCTACGCCGACGACCTGACCTTCTCCGGCGACCACCGGGCGGTGGAGATGCTGGGTGTGGCGCGCGGCGTGCTGTCGCGCATCGGCCTGAGCCTTGACCCGCGCAAGACCAACATCTTCCGTCAAGGGCGGCGGCAGATGTGCACCGGCCTCGTCGTCAACGAGCAGGTCAGCGTGCCCCGGCGGGTGCGCCGCCGGCTGCGCGCGGCCGTGCACCAGGCCAGTCAGGGCCGGGGCTCGCACTGGCACGGGCAGCCGCAGTCTTCGGGCTCGCTGAAAGGGCGGCTCGCCTTCCTGGGCATGGTCCACCCCGAGGAGGCCGACCGCCTGGCGCGCCGCCTGCGAGAGGCCAAGGATGCCGGCCAGGCGTTCGCCGAAGATCACGGGCCGGGGGACGAGGCGTGATCGGCGTGGCACCCGAGCGGAGCGACGGCGCGCCAACCGGGCGCCCGCTCGTCGTACATGCCTCGAGCGCGCGCATGGCCGAGGTGGGGGACGCACAGGCACAGCTGGTGCTGACCGGACCGCCGTACTTTCCGGCGGTGGTGGAGGCGGTGCTGACGAGCGAGCGCGCGGGCGCGAGCGTGCTGGCCGGCGCCGACGTGGAGGCGCTTGCGCGCGAGACGCTGCAGTTCGCCTGGGGCCTGCGCCCGGTGTTCGAGGAGTGCTGGCGCATCCTGCCGCCCGGCGGCTGGATGGTGGCGCAGACGCGCGACGTGCGCCTGGGCGCGCGCCTGGTGCCGGTGGAGGCCACCCACCGCGAGCTGCTGGAGGCGGTGGGCTTCCACCTCTAAGCACGCCACTTCTGGCGGCCGGTGCACACGCCGCTGGGCCGCCGGCGCGTGCTGGACGCGCTGGCGCGCAGCCACGCGCCGCTGCCATTCGACCCGGAGGTGTTCATGGCTTTCCTGAAACCCGGGCCTGCGCGGCCGGGCGAGCCCACTCCTCAGAACGCCGAACTGCTGTCGGGCGACAGCCTTCGCACCGTGGTGGGCCGCCAGCCGGCGCGGCACCGGCACCAATCGCCCGTGCCGGTGATACAGGCCTTCGTGCGCGCCTACAGCCGGCCGGGCGACCTGGTGGTGGACCCCTTCGCGGGCGCAGGCACGGTGCTGCGCGTTGCAGCACAACTGGGCCGGCGTGCCGTGGGCTACGAGATCGATGCACAGGCGGTGGCTGCGATGCATGGCAACCTGGCACCGCGGGGTGGGCTATGACGGCCGTCACGAAGGACGGGGAAGCGCCGCACGCGCTGCGCCTGACGGCAGTGCTGGCGGCGGCGCGTGTGGCAGCTATGCAGGGGAAGGCCGCACTGGCGGCCGAGGTGGCGGGGGTCATCGCGCGGGCGGCACAAGCAGCGGCTTCGCAGCGCGTGGTGGTTCAGGCCTTTCGGGCGCTGGCGCAGCAGGGGGGTGGGGCAGCCACGGTGCTTCCGTTCGCCGCAGACCCTCTGACGCTGGACTTCGCCTCGCTGGCCTACCCGAAGCTGGAGCGCGATGCTGACCTGCGCTTGTACTCCACCTCCTCCGTGACGGACCTGGGCTGCATGGTGTGCGCGTTCGATGTGGCGTGGTACGCGGACAGCGCACTGGGCAGACCTGCCGCGGCGAGGCCGACCCCGCGCAAGGACAAGCCCAGGGAGGCGATCGACCTGCCCGGGCTGGGCCTGCCTGACGACTGGTTGGACGCGCTGTGCGCCAGCAAGGCAGAACCCGTGCAGGTGCTGCTGGCGCCGGGGGCCGGAGACACCTTGCACTTCAAGTTGACGCCGCACGAGGCCCCGCGCTGGCTTGCCGGGCGCAGCCGGGTACGGCTGGTGTTGTTGAAGGCCGGCGCTGCAGGGCGCGTGGCCCGGCGCGAGTTGGGGCCGGTGGCGGTGAAGGGCCAGGGCGGCAACGGGCGCACGCTGGTCGTGAGCCTGAGCGGGGCGCAGCAGATGGAACTGCATGCGGCCTTCTTCGACGGCTGGTGGATGCTGCTGGGCGAAGACGGACTGCGCGCGCTGGCGCCGGTGCCCGACCTCGACCCTCAGGCCCCGCCCGCGCCGTGCCGGACCGACCTGCCGCTGTGGGGCTTGGACAGCCTGCCCGGTGGTGACCGGTGGCTGGACGTGCCCGTGGAACTGGCGGCCCGGCTGGTGGCGCAGTACTGGTGGGTGGCGCCGGTGGACGCGGCTACCTGGCTGACGATGTTGACGACGCCAAAGAAAGGCCCCGATGAAGCCCTCGCGACTGAAGAGCGTCCTTGAATCTCTGCTGACGCAGCGCTGGCCTGCCTTCGTCTGGGGGCCACCGGGCATCGGCAAGAGCGCGATCGTGCGCAGCGTGGCGGCGGCAGCCGGGCTGCCGGTGATCGACCTGCGCGCCTCGCTGCTGGACCCGACGGACCTGCGCGGCATCCCGGTGGTGAAGTCCGGACGCGCCGAATGGTGCCCGCCGTCCTTCCTCCCGCGGCCGGCGGACGCGCCGGGCGTGCTCTTCCTGGACGAGATCAACGCCGCGCCGCCGCTGGTGCAGGCCAGCCTGTACCAGCTGGTGCTGGACCGGCGGGTGGGGGAGTACGTGCTGCCGCCGGGATGGTGGATCGTGGCGGCCGGCAACCGGCAGCAGGATCGCGCAGTGACCTTCCGCATGTCCAGCGCGCTGGCCAACCGCTTCGTCCACATCACGCTGGAAGCCGACGTGGACGACTGGCGTACCTGGGCAATCGCCGCGGGGCTGGACCCGCTGGTCGTGTCTTTTGTCGGCTTCAGGCCGGCACTGCTGCGCCAGGAGCCTGGCCAGGAGGCGGCCTACGCCACGCCACGGTCCTGGGAGATGCTGTCTGATGTGCTGCGCAGCTTCGGCGGCCCCAAGGGCTGTGCCGATCTGGTGCCTGGGATCGTGGGCGAGGGCCCGGCGCGGGAGTTCGCGAGCTTCGTCAAGCAGGCGGCGAACATGGCGCAGATCGAGGCTATCGTCGCCGATCCCGAGGGCCGCAGCCTGCCGCAGTCGCTGGACGGCATCTACGTGCTGACGTCCTGGCTCGCGCACAACGCCACGAAGGAAGAGGTGGCGCGGGCGGCCGCGGTGCTGCTGGGGCGGCTGCCGCCGGAGTTCGCGGTGGTGCTGGCGCGCGACATGCTGCGCGCGCGGCCGGCCTTTGCGCGCGACGCGGCCTACCGCGACTTCATGAAGCGCCATGCGGCCCTCATCGCCCGCTGAGGTCGAAGAGCGGGTGACGCGCGCCCGCATCCGGCTGGCGCTGCGGCAGCCCTTCCTGGCCAGTGCGCTGATGCGGCTGCCGGTGGTGTCGGTGCCCTGGCAGGCCTGGTGCCCGACGATGGCCACCGACGGCTACACGATCTACTACAACGTGGCGTGGGTGGATAGGCTGGACGACGCCGCGCTGCGCGGTGTGCTGGCGCACGAACTGCTGCACGTGGTTTTCAGCCACGCGCAGCGGCGCGAAGCGCGCGGCGCGCAGGGCTGGAACCAGGCGTGTGACCTGGCCATCAACCTGCTGCTGCTGGAGCAGGGCTTCAGGCTGCCCGCGGGCGGGCTGATGGACCGGGCCTACGCCGGCCTGAGTGCGGAGCAGATCTACGCGCGGCTGCAGGAAGTCGATGGCGAGGGCGAGGGCGAGGGCGACGATACCGTTACCCTGTCCGCAGCCGGCAGGCGCAGCATCTTCGACGACGACGACACCCCGGATGACGACGGCAGCGACGGCAGCGGCGTGCTGGTCGAGCCGGGCCTGGACCTGAAGGACCCGAACGACCCCTGGGCGCTCGCGCTCAGGCCCCCCGACCACCCGGACGAGGAACAACTGCGCGGCGTGGTGGCGCAGTTGCGCAACGACGCGATGTCGCGCTTGCAGGGCAGGGGGGCGGCGTGGTTTCGCACCGAGTGCGACGCCGCCGACGGCGCGCAGGTGGACTGGCAGGCACTGCTGCGCACCTGGCTGCACGACCGCCTGCGCAGCGACTGGAGCCTGTGGCCACCGTCACGCAAGCACCTGCACCGCGGGCTGGTGCTGCCCTCGGTGGGCACGCCGTCCCCGGGGCGCCTGGTGTTTGCCGTGGACACCTCGGGCTCGATGAGCGACGCGCAGATCGCCCACATCTACGGCGAGATTCGCGCCTTCCGCGAGACCTTTCCGTGCCGCCTGGCGGTGCTGCAGGCCGACGCGCGCGTGCACTCCGTGCAGGAGTACGGCGAGATGGACGGCAGCGAGGTCCCGCCGCGCGTGCAGGTCATCGGCCGCGGCGGCACCGACTTCCGGCCCGTCTTCGACTGGCTGGAGGAGCACGGGCAGGCCGCCGACGCAGCGCACAGCCCGCTCGTCTTCGCCACTGACGGCTACGGGACCTTCCCATCAGCGCCACCGGGCTGCCCGGTGATCTGGCTGCGCACTGGCAGGGGGCTGAAGGAGGAGTTGTTTCCGTTCGGAGTGGTGGTGTCGCTGGGGGGCCTCGACCGCACGGAACGTGCCGGTAGCGGGGCGCCGCCGTAGGGTCTCGCTCCTCAGGGGCTGCTGTCCTCTCCGTCGCCGTCGCCGCCGCGGACGCGGGTCTGGATGGCAGCCGGCGATGAGTCGCGAATCGCTTGCGCCACGGTGAGCTTCAGGCCGAGCATGCCGAAGATGCGGTTCATCGTTTGCACGGTCCCCTCGCTGCGTTCCTGTTCGATGTCCTGCATCGTCCTGTAGGACACGCCCGAGAGCTTGGCCATCTCCGCCGTGGTGAGCCGCATCGTCTTCTTCAGGTGGCGCACGGCCTGCGCGAGCGACCACTCGGGGTGGGCCAAAACGTCGTCAACCGCCTGCTTGCGCAGCAGCAGCTGTTCCGGGACCGACAGCGTGTTGAATCGCTTGTCCATGGTCGTCAGGCCAGGGTCGCCAGTTCATCGGCCCTGGCCAGAAGGTGCGGCCGAATGTGATTCAGCACGTCGGGCTCCACGCCCAAGGCGTTGCCGTCAGCGACTACCTGCCTGAGCGCTGGCTCCATCGCCTTCAACCCGGCAACGAGGGCCTCGCGGGCTATCGTGGGTTTGCGCTTCTTCTTGGCACCCGGCTTCGTTTGCAGCACCTGGGCTGCCAGTTCGCACACGCGGTCCACCACCCGCGCCCAGTCGGGCTGTCCATTGTCCTTGCCCTCCCAGCGGATTCGGCGCGCGATGCCGTCGGGATGGAGATACATGGGCACGAAGTCGTACAGCGGCGTCAGTGCGATGCGGCCATGAAAGTCACGCTGCACGGCGGTGTTGCGCGCGTGGTTGTCCTTGTTCAGCAAGGCCAGGTTGGCGATGTCGCGTTTGATGTACTCCAAGACGTCAGACTGCGGGTCCGAGCTATGCCGGATGAGGGCCTCGCACACCTGGTCGTGACTCGGCACCGATTCGAAGCCGGGCATGCCAGTCAGGGTGGCGATGCTCTCCTGGGCGAGCCTGGTCACCGCGCCACCCTGAGCGACCCGGTCGAATCTGGGGATGAAGAGGGCGCGTTGGCGAAGGATCAACGGCGCATGCACCCTGAGGCCCAGGAGCCGGGCGATGTCCATGTACGGGGCTTCGTGCCGGAGGATGCTGGCCAGCTGCGGGTCGGTGCCTCGGCCGAACTTGACGATGTAGTGCTGCACGGCGCGTTCGTCGGGCAGCGTGTGGTCCAGGTAGAGCAGCCCATCGTCGGCGCGTGTCAGAAGAATCTTGGGCCACTCGCCTTGCACGCCGGAAGAGCCCGCCACGAAGAGCCCGTGCGAGGCCAGGTACTCCGCGAACTTGTCACCTCGCTGAGCCACCTCGTCGTCCGTGAACCCCCGCAGCGAGCCGGCGTTGGCGGCCAGCCAGTCCGCCGCCTCCTTGACGCGCAGGTTGCCGATGGGATTGCCCGCGCCTGCGAGCAACAGTTTCCAATCGGCTGCGACACCCGCCGCGGCAGGCGCTCCGATTCGGCGAAGCAACTCCTGCCGGCCATGACCTTGCGGGAGCATGTCGATGAGGTGCACGGGCCAGTGCTCCTCCTGGTAAGGCTGCAGGCCGACAGGCCAGCGTGCGCACATGGCATGTGCGTCGGTCGCGCCTGCGTGCGCGAACGCCCATTCAACGGCGTAGCCGGAGTACGTCTTGGCCTTCCAGCCGTCGGCTTCCGACCCGAGCAGGCTCACGCTCGCCGCGGCATGCCAAGCGCCAGCGGCGTAAAGCTCCAAGGTACAAGTATCAGGCATTTGCACAGAATTATAGTGAACATGAGGGGTTTTGTGTCCTCAGTTCGTATAGTTTTATGTGTATATGAGCGCGGCAGGACCTGGCCGGGGAACGCAAATCAAGCGGCCCGCCAGCGCTGAGAGAGGAGGGCATGTGCAAGGACTAGGGCGTCTGCTGTGTGCAGCATCAGGTCAAGCCTGCGAGCCTGAATCCTCCGCACTGCCGAGCAGCATGCCAAGGCGCTCTCCAAGGGCATCGAACGCCCGCGCCTGGGCGTCTTCGCGGCGGTCACGGATGTAGACCTTGGCCCTGCGGTCCTGCTGCATGTGGTTGAGGCACTCGTTGATGACGTCCGTGCCGAAGCCAAGCCTGGCCATGATGGTGGCGGCCGTTCGGCGCAGGTCGTGGGCCGTCCACTTGCCGCCGGGCAGGGCAAGCGTGGTGGTGGCCTTCGTGCGGTTCTTCAGGCGCTGCTCCGTCCCTCTCTGTCGGTCGGCGAGTTGCTTGCCGAAGGATTTGACGCAGACCGGGTTGCGGGCATCGGTGGCCGGGAATACCCACGGGCTCATCGCACCATCATCGTCCCCCGGCAGCGTCTCTCGCATTTCGGCGAGCGTCCGCAGTCGGCCCAGCGCGAAGTCGCTGAGGTGGACCGTGTGGTCGCGTTGGTTCTTGGTCTGCGGCAGGAACCACTGCCGGCTGCCAAGGTCGACGACACCCAGCTTCACGCCCGCGGCCTCGGCTTGCTTGGAGAGGTCATCCAGCCGAGCAGTGCGTTTGCGGGCATCGGTGGGCAGCTCGTCGCCCCAGACGGCGCCCATCAGTTCGCCCACCCGCACTGCCGTCGCCAGGATCAGCCAGATGGCCGTTTCAGCCCTGAGGTGCAGCTTGGCTGAAGGCAGTTGCGTCGCCAGCTTCTTGATCTCGTCCTCGGAAAGCGCTCGCTCGCGCTCGACAGCGGGGCCTCCAACCTTGCCCTTCTTGACTGTGGCGAGCGGGTTCGCGACGATGAGCTCGCGCTCCAGCGCGAAGTCCAGCATCTGCTTCAGGTCGGCCAGCAGTACGTTGGCCGTGCGCAGCTTGCCGGCGGAGACCTGCGCGTCCAGCACGCTGAGCAGTTCGGTCTTGCGCAGGTTCTCCAGTGCGATCTCGCCGATCGTCGGAAGGACGTGCCGCCCGAACTGCTCGAAGACGTACTGACCGCCATCCTTGCGTCCGGTGCAAGGGGTAGCGAGTTCGAATCCCGCCACCCCGACCATAGAAATCAACGGGCCGGCTCTCGCAAGGAGCTGGCCCGTGTCTTTTATTGATCCCCTGCGACGCCCAGGACTTCCGGCTCGTGTTCCCCGACGCCAAGGACTACGACAGCTACCGCGCTGCTCCGGGCGACATCGTGTCCGTCACGGGTGACCTCTTCGAAGCTCACACTGCCCACCACAAGACCGCGGCCCTGTTGACGGTCAAGACTCTGTCGGTGCTTGCGAAGTAGCCTGGCGCGGCCAGGCGCTTCACCGTCGCCCATCCCTGCACTGCAGGCTGCAGGCTGCAGAATCAGCCCAGTGCGCGGCGCAGCCGCTCGCCCGCGGCACGCCCGACGCTGCCGACCGCCACGGCGGACAGGCCGTCGACTTGCAGCCGCTCGAAGGTGGCGCGCACGGATTCGGCATCGACGTCGTCCAGGCCTTGCAGCAGTTCTTCGATGCTGCGCACGCGGCCGAAGGTGAAGAGGTCCAGCGCCGCTTCCTCCAGGCGCTGCGTCGGTGACTCCAGCGCGCGAAGGCGCCTGACCCGCAACTGCTGGCGAGCGCGTTCGAGGTCGATGGGCGCGACGATGTCGCAGTGTCGACGCAGCAGGCTGGCGACCTCGCGAACGAAGTCCTCCAACAGGTCTGGCGAGGTCGAGCCCTCGACGACGAACTGACCGCAGAAGGGCAGGATGTCGGCGGCGCAGGTGGCGTGGTAAGCCAGCGGGCGCTGCTCGCGAACGCGTTGCAGCAGCGGCGAACTGACGCCTTCGCCCAGCACGGCGGCGGCCAAGGTGCCGACCTCGTGGCCTGCCGCCAGCGCCGGCAGCCTGCCGCCGATCAGCACGTGCGCCTGGCTGCTGCCCGCAAAGGCCTTGGCGCGCAGGCCGCCGCGGTATGCCGCTGCGTCGACGAAGTGCGCTTGCCCGGCGGGCGTGGCCGCAAAGGCTGCATCTGCAGCGCGCAGCACCGCATCGGCGTCCACCCCACCCGCCACGCCGACGACGATGTTGGCGCCCGTGTACTGGCGCTGGACGTAGTGCAGCAGGTCGGTGCAGGTCAGCCGTTCGATGTGCGCGCGCATGCCGATCACGGGCTGCGCCGCCGGGTGCAGGCCGAAGCAGGCATGGTCGAAGAGCCGGTAGGCGGCGTCCATCGGGTCGTCCTCGACCTCGGCGAACTCGTGCAGCACCACCTGCCGTTCACGCTCGAGCTCGTCGGTCGGGAAGATGGGGTTCAGGACGATGTCGCCAAGCATGCCCACGAACTCGGCGGCGTGCGCAGCCAGGCCGCGCATCTGGAAGGCGGTGTGGTCCTTGTCGGTGTGGGCCAGGACCTCGGCGCCCAGGCGCTCGGCGTCCAGGTTGATGCGCTGCGCGTCACGCGTGGCCGTGCCCTTGAAGGCCATGTGCTCGATGAAGTGGCCGATGCCGGCGAGCGTGCGCGGTTCGTGCGCGCTGCCGCTGCGCACGAACACGCTGGCGCAGCAGGTGGCCAGGTGGGGCATGGGCAGCACCACCACGCGCACGCCATTGGACAGCGTGGCCCGTTCTGCAGGAGGCAACGCGGGCGGGGCGGGCGGAGTGTGGGCTCGGCGCATGGCGCATGCATTCTCGCCCGCTGGCTGGCAGCCGGCTGATGAGTGGCGGGCGAGGCTTGCGCGGTGCGAGCGGCCCACCGCCTGACGGTGCTCAGCCGGGGGGAGCTGGTTCAACCTAGATTCGGCAGTTGGGCGCGCCCGAGCGGGCTGTCATCGGCCGCGATGGCAAGGCGCGAACCGCAGCCATGGCCTGTGCCATGGCGAGGATTCGCAACGCCGCCAGCGTGGTCGAGGGCA
>JAIXWM010000137.1 GCA_027491255.1 Rubrivivax sp.
AAGCCGAAGGACCTGCCCGAGTTCAAGTGGATCAACACCGTGCTGGGCAACCTCAAGACCACGCTGTCCGGCGCGTTTCACGCGCTGAAGTACCGCAAGTACGGCCAGACCTACCTGGCAGCCTTCGCCTACCGGTTCAACCGGCGCTTCGATCTGCGCGGCTTGGTGGCGACCCTCATCGCCGATGTGGCGCGGAGCAAGCCGGCGCCCGAAAAAGTGGTCAGGCGGGGGCATGCTGAGGCAGCTTTCTAATCAAAAATGGGAATTGCCTATTCCTGTCATATCAGCATTCGGGGGTCTGGGAATCTACAGATTGGCAGATGCACTTACTTCCAATTATGTAGGAAAAACGTCTCAAGGTGAGGACATTTGTGAGCATGTAAGTTTCAGCACGGCAATGACCGCCAATAGTAGGCGCCTGCTTTACATCTTCCCGCGTCTACGTAATTGGGCCCCGCTGGAACATCAGAAACCGATAGAAGTAGTGGTTCGGAAGATGCGCATTGAGCAAAACAGCTCTCAATGTGAGATTTGGGCGCCGCATGAGCATCCTTTGGATGTGTATCGTCAGAGCCACCCGCTCTACGATCATCGATTGCCTCTGCTTGCACAGCTGGTACAAGAAGAGAACCACGAAGGCTGCATAATTGATATCGGGGCAAACATAGGTGATACCATTGCGCTTCTCAGGCTTGCCGGCGTGCAGGCCCCGATAGTGGCACTAGAACCATCTCCGAGATTCTTTACCGTTCTAAAATCGAATATCGCCACCCAGCCTTCTTTTTTTGGTCAAGTGCAAGCTCTAAATGCTTTCGCCGGCGATCCGACTCATTCACTCAGGTTAGAAGAGAGAACAGGAACTGCGAGCACCCAACAGATTCAGCCAGAACGAACAGCCGGCGTACACATTCAAGCACCGACAATTCCTCTATATTATCTCGGATTACAAGATATCTCTATTGTTAAAATAGACACTGATGGCTACGATGCATCAATCCTACAGAGTGAGTTTTCTTACCTTACTCGCACGCTTCCGATAGTATGGACTGAAGCCGAAATAAGGTCCATGAAGCAGCATGCGGATTGGGATAATCTCCTGAAGGACATGCTTAGTGTGTTCGAATGGGTATGCGTATTTGACAATTTTGGCTTCTTAGTTACCCATGGTCGCCTCAACATCAAGGCAACGACTATTTTGGATTTACTAAAGTATACACATCATCACGCATCACTACCAGTCGAATCTTTTGGCGAACCAAGAATATACTATCTTGACTTGGTATTTTTTCCCTCTCGCTGGCAAAAAGTCTATTCTGGTTTCATCGGAAAACTTCCAGAAGCATAAGGATAGCCATAATGAGGCTTTATTGGAAGCATTGGTTCATGGAGCGTGATTAATCCAGAATCCAGGGTATCTGATGATGTGTCTATTGCAAATGCGTGTCTAGTAGGAGCGCGCGCTGGTATATTAAAGGGATTAAATTGGGCGATCGCGCCACGTTGGGTTCGGCCGCTGTATTGACAAATTCCACACAAGAAATGGGACTAACCCTCGTCGGCATTCCGGCCAATCCAACTCCAAAGGTTGAATAGATCTAGATATTACTGAATCCTACACGTCACAGTTCGTTCGAAAAAAGAATTCTAACTTTGCTGGGCAAACATGATTTATTCTTGCTAGTTCGATACTATACCTAGTCTTTATCGCGTTTTTTAGAAATGAATACATCAATCGATCGTCGTTATACTGATCAGTCTCTTTGTAAATGTGCGCCGCCCTCACGCCGTATTCGCGCTTGAAAAGCATTGTATTGTTGTCACACATCTCGTACGGCACTCTTCGTGTAGGTGAATCACCAACTGATTCAAAGCGGTCTACGCCCAGATACAAACCGCAAGAGGTGTAAATCTTGCGCAGCACAGTGATCCATTGGGCATAGCCCATTGCGGGCAGGACGGTCTCCACATAATCCGGGTCCCACCACACATCATCATCGGCAAAGGTCACCCACGGGGTACGGGCGACCATCAGGCCAATGGACCGCAGCAATGAGCCGGGAGCTTGATCATTCCGGCCTGACCCTGACGGCGCAACAATGCTGAAGCGCGTGGGTCCGTTAAAGCTGAAGGGGTCAAGATCAGAGTCACGGTAGTCGTCCCATAGCAACAGGTGGAATGTTTGACCAGTGACAGTCTGCCGATCGATGGATGCGATCAGCTTCAGTAAGGAAGCTTTACCCGTTGTGGGCGTGATGATGGTGATCACGGCTGTTTGGGCATTAAGGCCCCATCAATTACCAACTTGATTGAAAACCTGCCTCAGCAAGGCTCACCCTATGACAATTAGGCCGCTCCGGCCGTCGCCGCCCTAAGGCAGCGAACTCACCACCGGCTCGTTCACCAGCCGCATCGGATGCCGGGCGTGGGTATCGACGACGTAGCGGCAGAAATCGGCATGCTGCTCGCCGAACAACGGGCGGGCCAGACCTTGGCGCTCGAGTTGCTCGGAAAGACTCTTGCGCCAGCCTGGGTCGTCGATCAGGCGGACGGTGGCTTCGATCATGCCCTGCTCGCTGTCGGGTGCCAGATCCATGGGCAGCCCCAGTCGGCCGAACAGGCCGCGGTCGATGTTGGAGTGAACCTCGCGGTGGCTGCGGCACACACCCGGCAGGCCTTGGCTGACGGCATCGACGATGCTGTTGGTGTTGCCGAAGGGGAAGGGGTTGAGGAACAGATCACACCCGCTGATGCATTGCAGGTATTCGGCAAAGGGCATGTGGCGGTGCACCACGGCGCCGGGCACCTGCCGGGTGATCTCGGCACGCGCGACGAGCCAGGTCAGGCCGTTTGCAAAAGCCGGGATGAAGTGAAACTCCACCCGGGCGCGGGCCTGCTGCTGGATCTGGCGGCAGGTCTGCAGGAAGGGCACGTTCATCTTCATCGTCGCCCCGATCACAGCCACTCGTACCGCGCCGGTATCGGGTAGGTGGCTCTGACAGCGTTCAGGCCAATGCGCCGGCGGCCGGTAGGGGATGGCTTGCTTGGGCACCGCGATCAGCCGCTCGGTGAAGCAGGCTGGATCGCCGATGTAGTCCTCCTCGACCACGACGTAGTCCATCGTCGGTGCCAGCGTGGTGGCTGGGTGGCCCAGCGCTGCCAGCTGCATCGGCGCCAGCCGCAGGTTGGCCGTGTAGATGGTGTACGGAAACATGCCCAGGCTGGGGTAGTACACCAACTGCGGCCGCACCCGCGCGGCAACTTCGAGCGTCTTTCGCACGTTCTCGATGACGGGATCGGCCCTGGACATGAGCACGAACTCGTCGAACATCGCGCGCGTGGTGTCGTCAGTGCAGTCCTGCAGGCCCACACCGACCAAGCGATAACGCTCCTTCAGCGCCAGCATCGAAAGCGAGTGCGTGCGGTAGATGGAGTGCGTGCCATGAAACCACTCCAGCACCACCATCAAAGTCTGCTTCTCGGGCAGCTCGGCCGGTGGTTCGTAGGCGGTCACCACGTCGGTGATGCCTTCGGCCAGCATCCTGCGCCGTATCAACCGGTTCAGCGGCGCCTTCACCGCGTGCTTGTCGTCACGGATGGCGTAGCTGCAGTGCATCCAGACGTCGTGGATGAAGCCTTCGGGCACGGCGGCGATGGTCTGCAGCTGGTCCAGGCGCTGCGGCAGCCAGCCCAGGATGAGTTCGCGCTTGTTGTGGCCGTTGGCGGTGATGTTCATGCGCGGTGACAGCAGCGCCATCAGCAGCGAAGCGCACAAACGCGGGCTGCGGTACCACAGTTCGTCGACGTCGAGGCTGAGGTCGCTGTCCAGCACGTACAGCACGCACAGCTTCAACAGCGCCGGGTGCTGCAGGTCGAGGTGGGTGCCCTCAGGCGCGCGCACGCCGCCCAGCGCGCGGATCACGTGGTCGGCGTTGCGCAGCGGGGTGGCGGCGAACAGCGTCCCGATCCAGCGCTGGCGCGTGATGAAGTCGAAGAAGCCGCCGTCGCTGAGCGTGAAGCCGGGGTCTGCGAACAGAGTGCCGATGGCCTGGGCCAGGCGCGCGGCCACCAGAAGTTCGATCTCTTCGGGGCTCAGGCCGGGGGGCGTGTGCGCCAGCGTCAGGGCGCCCACGTGGCCGTGGTGGGTGTCGATCAACTGCAGCGCCCGCAGCAGCTTGAGCGCGGCCGGCTCGTAGGCGCGCGCGGCAATTTCGGCTTCGAGTTCTTCAATGACGACGGTGGACATCTCTGGGCCGCTGGTGGATCAGTTCAGTCACCACGGAACCACGAGTTTACGGCCGCGCGCGGCCCCGGTCTACAACCCCAGCCACTTGGGCAGGAACAGCGTGATCGACGGGAAGGCGATCAGCACCGACATGCGCAGGATGTCGGCGTAGATGAAGGGCACGACGCCGCGCCAGATGGTCGTCGTCGGCACCTGCGGCATCACGCTGGACAGCACGAAGATGTTCATGCCCACGGGTGGCGTGATCAGACTGATTTCGATCACGCACACCACCAGGATGCCGAACCACACCGGGTCGAAGCCGAGCGAGGTGACGAGCGGGAAGAAGATCGGCACCGTCAACAGCATCATCGACAGGCTCTCCATGGCCGTGCCGAGCACGACGTAGATGGCGCAGATCGCGACGATGACGACGATGGGGTGGATCTGGAACTGGGTGACGAAGTCCTTCAGTGCGTTGGGCAGTTCGGTGAAGTTCAGGAAGTTCGCGAACAGCGAGGCGCCGATGACGATGAGGAAGAGCATCGCCGAGGTGCGGGCGGACTCCACCAGCACGTCGCGCAGCACGGGCAGCGTGAGCGAGCGCCGCGCCAGCGCGAACAGGAAGCCGCCCATCGCGCCGACGCCGGCGGCCTCGGTGGGGGTGAAGAAGCCGCCGTACATGCCGCCCATGACGATGGCGAACAGGAGCACCACGCCCCAGATGCTGCGCATGGCCTTCAGCCGATCGGCCCAGCTCGCGCGCTCGCCCGGAGGGCCGTACTCGGGATGGCGGCTCGTCACCCAGACCGAGGCCAGCATGTAGAAGCCCATCGCGACCAGGCCCGGGATCACGCCGGCGGCGAACAGCGCGCCGATGCTCTGTTCGGTCATGATGCCGTAGATGACCATGATGACCGACGGCGGTATCAGGATGCCCAAGGTCGCCCCGGCGCACACCGTGCCCGCGGCGAAGGCCGTCGAGTAGTTGAAGCGCTGCATCTCCGGCATCGCCACGCGCGCCATCGTTGCCGTGGTGGCCAGCGAGGAGCCGCAGATCGCGCCGAAGCCGGCGCAGGCGGCGATGGTCGACAGCGCCAAGCCGCCGCGCCGGTGGCCAATGAAGGCATAGGCGGCCTGGTACAGGTCGCGCGACATGCCGGCGCGTGTGACGAAGTTGCCCATCAGCACGAACAGCGGCACCACCGACAGCGTGTAGGCGCCGATGTCGGTGAACTCGCCGGCCGCGGAGGACATCGCTGCCGGCCAGGAGCGCATCAGCGCGAAGCCGACGAAGCCTACGATGCCCATCGCCACGGCGATGGGGACGCGCAGCGCCATCAGCGCGAACATGGCCGCGAAACCGAGCAAGCCTTCGATCATGACCCGCTCCCGGTGACCGGTGCGACGGGGCGGCTCGGCTGGCCGGAGGCAGCGCGCATCGCCTCGCGTGCTGCAAGCACGAGGTGCACCAGCGCGGTCAACAGCAGCATGGCCGCCACCATGCGGTGGAAGGGACCCAGAGGAATCTCCAGCCGGGCCGTGATGTCGCCCATCTCATAGGTGCGCGCCGAGCGCCGCCACACGAGCCAGGAGGCCGCGCCGAAGACCAGTCCCGTCAGCAGGTTGGCCAGGGACTGCTGCAGCGTCAGCAGGCGCGGCGGCATGATGCGGTCCAGCAGGTCGAAGACGATGTGCTCGCTGGCCATCGACGCCAGAGGCAGCGCCAGGAAGATCATGACCAGCATGCACAACTCGGTCAGCTCGACCGCGCCGGGCAGCGAGTTGCCCAGCAGCTTGCGACCGACGACGTCGACGCAGGTCAGCAGCATCATCGCGAACAGCGCGACGGCTGCCACGTAGGCCAGGAGAGATTCGAAGCGCTTCATCTCGACCCAATGAAAAAGGCCGGAGTGCCCGGCCCGTGGTCTCGCGGATGAGCCGCCCGCCCGAACGGATGGCCGACTGCCGCAGGAGGTCGGGGCCCGCAGCGGGCCCCGACGGTACTCACTTGGCCTTCGCGATCTCGGCCCGGAACTCGGCCAGCACAGCCGCCGCGTTGCGCAGGCCCTTCTCCTCGGCCTTCTTGACCCATTCGGCCTCCAGCGGTGCGGTCCTGGCCTTGTAGTCGGCGACGAACTTCGCGTCGGCGGTGATCGACTCGATGCCGGCGGCCTTCTGCGCCTGCAGGCTCTTGTCGTCTTCCTCGTCCCAGTACTTGCCGAAGCGGCGTGCCGCGTGCTCGCCGGACAGCTTCTCGATCGCCGCCTGGTCGGCCTTGGAGATCTTGTTCCAAGTGCCCTCGTTCATGACGAAGGCGAAGCTCGTGTTGTAGGCGCCGCCCGGGATGGCCGTGCGGTACTTCGTGAACTTCTCGAGCTTGAACGAGACGACGGACTCATCGGGGAACCAGTTGCCGTCCATCACGCCCGAGGACAGCATCTCATAGGCTTGGCTGGCCGGGCGCAGCGTCATGTTCACGCCCAGGGCCTTGCCCACGTCGTTGACGAAGCCGCCGCCGACGCGGAACTTCACGCCTTCGAAGTCGGCCAAGGTGCGGATCGGCTTCTTGTTGTTGAAGATGACGCCAGGGCCATGGGTGAACACAGTGATGACCTTCAGGCCGCGGTGTTCGTTGAAGCGGGCCAGGTGGCGTTCGTAGATGCGCTGGTAGGCCACGCTCGTGGCCACCGAGTCGTCACCGAGGAAGGGGAACTCGGCGATGCCGGTCATCAGGTAGCGGCCAGGCGTATACCCGTGGACGCTGAAGGACAGGTCGGCCTGGCCGTCGCGAATGGCGTCGAAGGTGGCCGGCGGCGGCGACACGGGCTTGGGCAGGATGTTGCACTTCACGCGGTCGGCAGTGGCCTTGGACACGTCGGCGCACCAGTCGGCCTGGGCGCGTGAAAGCAGGTGGGCTGGCGGCAGCCAGCTCGACGCCGCCAGCACGACCTGGGCGGAGGCCGCGGCCGAGGCGCCCATCGCGACGAGGGCGGCAAGGGTCTTGATCTTCAACATGACATCCTCGAGGTAGGGGGAACAGTGGATAACGCTGGTGCGCAGGCCGGCAGGCGTTCTGCTCGCGCTGGAGCGCTGCGAAATGCTAACGCTGTAGCGCGCTCTGGGAGCCTGTCACTTACCCTGAGCCCCTTTGGCGAGCCGCTGGCCTGCACGCCAGCCCAGCAGCGCGACGATGAGAGCGCCGTAGACACCGACCTCGGCGAGGTCGTTCTTGCCTGTGCGCATCCAGTAGAAGTGCAGCAGGGCCAGCAGGGCGACCGCGTAGACCGAGCGGTGCAGGGCTTGCCAGCGGCGCGCGCCCAGCGCGCGCACCGCGCGGTCGAGCGAGGTGGCGGCCAGCGGCAGCATGAGCAGCAGCGCGGCCGTGCCGACCAGGATGAAGGGGCGCTTGGCGATGTCCTTCACGATGGTGGCGATGTCCAGCCCCATGTCCAGCGCGGCGTAGCACAGGAAATGCACGCCGGCATAGAAGAAGGCGTACAGGCCCAGCATGCGCCGCAGTCGCGCCAGCGCATGCCAGCCCGTCCAGCGGCGCAGCGGCGTGACGGCCAGCGCCAGGCACAGGAAGCGCAAGGCCCATTCACCGCTGTCGCGGATCAGCCGCTCGGCCGGGTTGGCGCCGAGGTGTGCCGAGGGGTCGGTCAGGGCGGCGAAGGCGAGCCAGGAGAAGGGCAGGGCCGCGATGACGAAGACACCCGGTCTTGTTGCCGGATGCAGCAGCAGGCGGTTCACGGTCGCGAGCGCAGGTGGCTTGCGAGGGGACGCGATGTCGGACGCGGGGCCTGCCCGGGCCTCTCAGAAGAACCGCCGCAGGTCCATGCCGGCGTAGAGCTGCCCCACCTGGGCCTCGTAGCCGTTGAACATCAGCGTTGCGCGCTTCTTCGCAAACAGCCCATCCTCGCCAATGCGGCGTTCCGTGGCCTGGCTCCACCGCGGGTGATCCACGGTGTGGTTGACGTTCGAGTAGAAACCGTATTCCTCGGGGTTGGCGAGCTCCCAGCTCGTCTTCGGCTGCTTCTCGAGGAAACGGATCGCCACCAGCGACTTGCCCGACTTGAAGCCGTACTTCCAGGGCACGACCAGCCGCACCGGCGCGCCGTTCTGGTTGGGAAGGATCTCGCCATACATGCCGAACGCCAGCAGCGTCAGCGGGTGCATGGCCTCATCCAGGCGCAGGGCCTCGACATAGGGCCACTTCAGCACCGACGACCGCAGGCCCGGCATCTGCGCCGGGTCGGCGAGCGTGACGAACTGCACGAACTTCGCGTTGCCGGTCGGCTCGACGCGGCGGATCAGTTCGGCCAGCGACCAGCCCACCCAGGGGATGACCATGGACCAGCCCTCGACGCAGCGCAGGCGGTAGACGCGTTCCTCCATCGGCGCGAGCTTCAGCAGCGCTTCGATGTCGAATGTGCCGGGCTTGCGCACCTCGCCCTCGACCGCCACGGTCCAGGGGCGGGTCTTCAGCCGCTGGGCGGTCTTCGCCGGGTCGTCCTTGTCGGTGCCGAACTCATAGAAGTTGTTGTACGTGGACGCGTCCTGGTAGGACGTCAGCCGTTCCATCGTCGCCGCGCCCGGCACCGTGCTGCGCGCGCCGGGCAGCGGCGCCAGTTTGCCGGGCCGGGCGGGTTGGGCGAGCGCATCTCGCGAAGCCCAGGTAGCAAGCGCAGAGCCTGCCGCGCTGGTCGTCAGCAGCTTGAGCCAGTCTCGCCGACTTTCGTAGGCGGCCCGCGGCGTGATTTCCGATGGAACGCCGTGGCAGTGACCGCGGTCGCGCAGATGGTGCATGAGGTTCCCCGTTGCTTACGATGGCGAAGGGGGAACGTTACGCCAGCACCACCCCGTCTGCAGATCAGGGGGTATCCCTGATGACGGGCGTGAAGCCTCAGGCCTGCGCGCGTTCGCTCTTGGCAGAAGCCCGCTCGCGCTCGCGCGAGTGCGCCGCATCGCGTGCGAAGGTCAGGATGACCTCGCGCACCACGCGCCGTTGCGTCACCGGCAGGCTCATCAGCGCATTCATCAGTTCCTCGTCGCGGTAGGCGCCTGCACGCGGACCGCGGCGCGGTTGCCCGGCAGATGCCGCCCCTTCGATACCGAAACCAAGGTTCTGCGGCGTCTCCCCCAGCCATTCGGCCAGCACGAGAATCTTGTCGTTGCGCGGCATCGTCTCGCCGAGCAACCATCGTCGAACGCCGTGCAGCGTCATGGGCTTGCCCCAGTAACGCGTGTTGAACTCACGCTCCAACACAGAAGGACGGGCCTCGTAACCGGCCCGCTCCATGGCCTGCTTGAGGCGCTGCGCAAAACTTTGGATGTGATTCATGGCGCGGCGGACTATGCCCCGACCACGGCCTGCAACAAAGAGTTTAGTCAGCTAATTTGATTAAATTCGTAAGGAATCTAATCGAAATTGCGGCCTCGCTGGACGTGCTCGGCCAAGCGATGGTGCGCAATCCCGGGGCGGGACGACGTCCGGCCCTGTCCACGGTCCCGGACCCGCAGCGGTCAGCGTGGCTGTTGCCCTCCACGCGGTCCGTCGAAATCCCCTCGGAGCCCCGGCTTCTCAGCGCAGACCGGCGATGTAGTCCGAAACCGCCTTGATCTCGGTATCGCTCAGTCGGGCGGCGATGGCCATCATCTGTGCGTTGTTGCCGCGTGCCCCGCTGCGGAAACCGTTCATCTGGGCTTCGGTGTAGTCCGCATGCTGGCCGCCCAGGCGGGGGTACTGCGCCGGGATGCCGGCGCCCGTCGGGCCATGACAGCCGGCACAGGCCGGGACGGCCTTTTCGAGGATGCCGCCGCGGTAGATCTTCTCGCCCAGGCGGATGGTGTCCTTGTTCTTGGCGGCGCCCGGCTTGGCCGCCTTGCTGCCGTAGTAGGCTGCGACGTTGCGCATGTCCTCGTCGCTGAGCGTGCTCGCGAACCCCATCATGATCGCGTTCTTGCGCTTGCCGGACTTGAACTCCTGCAACTGCTTGACGAGGTATTCCGGGTGCTGACCCTGCAGGATGGGGTTGGCCGGGCTGCCGCGGCTGCCGTCAGCGGTGTGGCAGGCGCCGCAGACCTGGGTGACCAGGGCCTGACCCTTGGCAAGGTCCGGCTTGGCGGCGGGCTTGGTCTCGGCTGCGATGGCCGAACCGGCGAGCAGGACCGAAAGCGTCAGGGCGTGGAACGGCTTCATGTACGGGGGCCCGGCGCGACGCGCTCAGGCGGTGTGTCTGGGGTGGGCCGGCGAGCCGGACGAACAAACTGCAAGATTTTACAATGGCCCATGTCTGCTCCCGCATCTTCACCCGTTGCCCAGACCCCAGCCCGCACCGCGCTGGCCTGGTGTCATTCGGCGCGCTTCCTTGTCACGGCGAGCCAGCTCGAGCAGTTGCCCGCGTCCGTGCTTCCTGAAATCGCCTTCGTCGGCCGCTCCAATGCCGGCAAATCCACCGCGGTGAACAGGCTGGCGCAGCAGCGGCGTCTGGCCTTTGCGTCGCGCACGCCGGGCCGCACGCAGCACATCAACCTCTTCGCAGTCGGGCCGAAGGACGCGCCCTCCGTGCTCTGGGCAGACCTGCCTGGCTACGGCTACGCCGCGGTCGAGCGCGGCGCGCGACTGCGCTGGCAGGAGGTGATGGCGCAGTACCTGGCCACCCGCGCGCAGCTGGCGGGCCTGGTGCTGATGATCGACTCGCGCCTGGGGTTCACGCCGCTCGACCAGCAGCTGTTGGACTTCGTGGCGCCACGCGTGCGCACGGGCGAGGTGCGGCTGATCGTGCTGCTGACCAAGGCCGACAAGCTGAACCGGCGCGAGGCGCAGACGGCGCTCGCCGGTGCGCAGGAGGTGCTCGGGCCTTACGCTGCGGAGCCTGCCGATGTGTCGGTGACGCTGTTCTCGGCCTTGTCGCGCGCCGGTGTCGATGACGTGGCGCAGACCTTGCACACCTGGGCGGCCGCGCACGGTGCCGCCACGGCGGCACCCGCATCCCGGGCGACCGATGCGGAGTCGGGCCCAGCCGCCAGCCCCGATGTGGGGACATGACGATCGAGACCTTCGACGTCGCGCTGCCGCACGGCATCACGCTGTCCTGCCGAGCCGTCGGCGCGCCGGACGCAGGCTGGCCGCGGGTGCTGCTGCTGCACGGCTTTCCCGAGGCGGCCTTCGCCTGGGACGGCGTGATGAAGCGTCTGGCGGGGCGGGCACGCTGCGTGGCGCCCAACCTGCGCGGCTTCGAGCGCTCGAGCGCGCCGTCGGGGGTCGAGGCCTACCGCGCCCGCCACCTGGTGGCCGATCTCGAGGCGCTGATCGAGGCGCTCGGCGGCCCGCTGGACCTGCTGGTGGCCCACGACTGGGGTGGCGCCCTCGCCTGGAACCTCGCCGCGCAGAAGCCCGTGCTGATGCGCCGGCTGCTGATCCTGAACTCGCCGCACCCGGCCTGCTTTCTGCGCGAGCTGCGCGCCAACCCGGCGCAGCAGCAGGCGAGCGCCTACATGAACTTCCTCTGCCGGCCCGACGCCGAGACCCTGCTGGCAGCGCAGAGCCATGCGCGTCTGTGGCTCTTCTTCGAGCGCATCGGCGGGGCGGCCTGGCTGACCCCCGCGCTGCGCGCGCAGTACGAGGCCGTCTGGTCGATGGGCCTGACCGGCGGCCTGAACTACTACCGCGCCTCGCCGCTGCGGCCGCCGGCCCCTGACGGCAGCGACACGCTGCAAGGCATCGAGTTGCCCGACGAAGCAGTCACGGTGCGGGTGCCGACCACGGTGATGTGGGGCCTGGAAGACCATGCGCTGTTGCCGGCGCTGCTCGACGGGCTGGAGCGCTGGGTGCCTGCGCTGGACCTGGTTCGCGTGCCTGGGGCCAGCCATTGGATCGTGCACGAGCACCCCGAACTGGTCGCGCAGAATGTGGCGCGCCTGCTCGGCCCCTGATCGGCGCGGCGCGGCTCAGGCGGCAGACCGAGGCGGCCTGCCGCGCGGCCGAGGCGCCAGACGCTGCGGCACCGTGGCCTGCAGGGCGCCCAGGAAGTCGGGCTCGCCGATGGGCCAGCCGCGTCGCGTGGCGTTCGTGATGCGCAGCACGGTCCGTTCGTCCAGACCTTCGGTCAGGCGCCTCTGCCAGCTGGCCTCGCGCTCGAAGGGCGTATTGCCCAGCGCCCACCAGGCCGCGGCCTCGCCGAGGGCCGGGTCGCGGACCATGCCGAGATGGTGCTGCGCGCTGGACCACTGCCATTCTGCGGCCGCGCTGACCAGACCGGCGCGCGCCGGGTGTTGTTCGACATACACGAGCGCGTCGGCCAGCCAGGCCCCGGGTTGGACGAGGCTGGCACGGTAGCGTCCCTCCCACAGCGTGCCGCGCCGCACGTGCCGGCGGTTGAAGGCCGCGGCATGCCGGCGCGTCAGCGACTGCACCATCCGGCCCAGCGCCTGGGCTTCGGGCGGCGTGGCGACGAGGTGGAAGTGGTCGTCCAGCAGCGCCCACGCGTGCAGGCTGACCCGCTGCGAGGCCACCGCGTCGCGCAGCAGCGCCAGCCACCGCCGCCGGTCCTCGTCGTCGCGGACGATGGGGCCGCCGTCGTGGCCGCGCTGCAGCACGTGGTGCGCATGGCCGGCAATGACGATGCGGGGCAGACGCGCCATGCGCGGGCCGGTTCCGAGGGCCTCGGCCTCTCAGCTGCTCAGACCCGGGCCGCGTCTTCGACGACGCCGGCGATCAGCTCGTCGGGAGCGGCTCGAACGACGGCTCGGCCGAGCGCCTCGAGCACGACGAAGCGCACCTGCCCCGCTTCCGCCTTCTTGTCGCGGCCCATCAGTTCGAGGTAGCGTGCCGCGCCGAGCGCCGGCGCGCGCACCGGCAGCCCCGCGCGCTCCAGCAGGCGGTGCATCCGGTCCACGGTCGCCGCGGGGACGAGCCCGAGCCGGGCCGAGAGGTCGGTGGCCATGCGCATGCCGCAGCCCACGGCCTCGCCGTGCAGCCAGGCGCCATAGCCCATGCCGGCCTCGATGGCGTGGCCGAAGGTGTGGCCGAAGTTCAGGATCGCGCGCAGCCCGCCCTCGCGCTCGTCCTGGCCGACGACCTCGGCCTTGATCTCGCAAGAGCGCCGCACGGCGTGCGCGAGCGCGCCGGCGTCGCGCGCGAGCAGGGCGTCCAGGTGCTCCTCGATCCAGCCGAGGAAGACGGCGTCGGCGATCGGCCCGTACTTGATCACCTCGGCCAGCCCGGCGACGAGCTCGCGCTGCGGCAGGGTGTCCAGCGTGGCGAGGTCGCAGATCACGCGCGCGGGCTGGTAGAACAGGCCGATCATGTTCTTGCCGAGCGCGTGGTTGATCGCCGTCTTGCCGCCCACCGAGGAGTCCACCTGCGCGAGCAGCGTCGTGGGCACCTGCACGAAGGGCACGCCGCGCATGTAGCAGCCGGCGGCGAAACCGGCCATGTCGCCGACGACGCCGCCGCCGAGCGCGAACAGCACGGTCTTGCGGTCGCAGCCGCCGCGCAGCAGGTGGTCGAAGATCTGGTTCAGCGCCGGCCAGTCCTTGTGCTCCTCGCCGTCGGGCAGTTCCACGGTGGTGACGCGTGCGTAGATCCCGGCCAGGGCCGCGTGCAGGCGGGCGGCCCACAGCGGGGCGATCGTCGTGTTGGTCACGATCACGGCCTGGGCGGCGCGTGGCAGGCCCGACCAGCTCGCCGGGTCGTCGAGCAGGCCGCGGCCGATGCGGATGTCGTATCGCTCGTGTCCCGTGTCGACGATGACGCAGGGCGCAGCGCCATGCGAGACGGCCGCCTCGGAGGGGGCCAGGGTGTCTGGGCAGGGACTCATGGGTGTGTGGCAGGCGGTGAGGTCGGCGGCGGGTCAGGTGGATCTCGGCGCGGCGTCCACCGGCGAGGGCACCTGATCGGCCTGCACGAGACCGGCGAGTTCGAGCTGCATCAGGATCATGTTCAGCAGCGCCGGCACCGAGGGACGAGGCGCCTCGACCGTGAAGTGCGCAGCCTGCCGGTACAGCGGGTCACGGTCGCGGTAGAGCTCGCGCATGCGCTTCTGGGGGTCGCTGACCTGCAGCAGCGGGCGGTGGGTGTCGTGGCGCAGGCGCCGGTACAGTTCCTCCGGCGTCGCGCGCAGATAGATGACCTGGCAGTGCGCGTGCAGGGTCTCGCGATTGGCCGTGCGCAGCACCGCGCCGCCGCCGGTGGCGATCACCTGTTGCCGGCCCAGCGCCAGATCGGCCAGCACCTGCTGCTCGACGTCGCGGAACGCCGCCTCGCCCTGGGTCTCGAAGAAGCTGCGGATCGTCATGCCGATCCGAGCCTCGATCTCGGTGTCGGCATCGATGAAGTGCAGGCCGAGGTGGCGCGCGAGCGTGCGGCCGACCGTGGACTTGCCGCAGCCGGGCATACCGACGAGGGCGAGGTTCAGGTCCACGGTCATGCAGGCCTCGGGCAGTGGTGCCAAGGCACGATGAGGCGACGAGAGGAAAGCACGGCGATGTCTGTGAGTGGGCTCGGGTGCCGGGCCGTCGCGCGGCCGGCGGGACGTGGCCCGCGCGGCCAGAACGGCCAGAGCGGCCAACGGGCGCCCACTGTAAGCGAGGCCGGCCCGATGCGGCGGCGCCCTTCAGCGGGCTGCGTCGGATTTGCCGACGAGGCGGGGCGTCAGGAAGACCATCAGCTCGGTCTTCCTGAGCGAGCGCGTGCGGTTGCGCAACAGGTTGCCCAGGCCTGGCACGTCGCCCAGCCCGGGCACCTTGTTCGTGGTTTCGCTCTCGCTTTCGGTGTAGATGCCGCCGATGACGACCGTGCCGCCGTCCTCCACCAGCACCTGGGTCTTGACGTGTTTCGTGTTGATCGAATAGCCCGCCTTGGTCTCGATGCCCGGGCTGTCCTTGTTCACGTCCACCTCCAGGATGACCTGCCCGTCGGGTGTGATCTGAGGCACCACCTCCAGGCGCAGACTCGCTTTCTTGAACTGCACGCTGGTGGCGCCGCTGGACGTGGCCACCTGGAAGGGCAGTTCGTCACCCTGCTCGATCAGCGCCTTGACCTTGTCGGCGGTGATCACGCGCGGCGCGGAGACGATCCGCCCGCGGCCTTCGGCTTCCAGCGCGGACAGCTCCAGATTGAGGAAGCGGTTCGCGCCGGCGCCGAACAGCGACAGCGCAAAGGTCGCGGCGTTGGCGCCGCCCATCGTGCCGGTGGACGCCGGCAGGTTGACGAAGGCGCCGTCGTTGAAGGCCGGCGCGGTCGCTCCCTGACCCGTGATGCTGCCCACGGAGGCGTAGTTGCTGCCTATGGCCGCCCGGTTGCCGCCCCCCAGGCTGACGCCCGGCGGCGCGCGAAGGTCGTTGAAGCCGAGCTTGACGCCGAGGGCGCGCCCGAACGAGTCGTCGGCCTCGACGATCCGGGCTTCGATCAGCACCTGGCGCACGGGCACGTCCACGCGGCTGATGAGCGCGCGCATCTGCTCGAGGCGGGAAGGGATGTCGGTGACGAAGAGCTGGTTCGTGCGCGGCTCGGCCAGCAGGCTGCCGCGGGGGCTGAGCAGGCGGCCGGCCGCGCCTTCGCGGCTCGGCGCTCCCAGGCCCGTGGCCGCGCCCGTGGGCGGAACCGGCGCCCCGGCTCCCCCGCCCTGTCCCCCCGTGATCGCGCGGGCGACATCGTCGGCCTTTGCGTAGTTCAAGGCGAAGGCCTGCGTGCGCACCGGCTCGAGTTCGGCCAGCTTGCGCTGGGCCTCGAGTTCCGCCTGGTCCTGCGCGTTCAGCTCGGCCAGTGGCGCGACGCGGATCACGTTGGCGTTGCGGCGTTGGCCGAGGCCGCGGCTTTGCAGGATCAGGTCCAGCGCCTGCTCCCAGGGTACGTTGTTCAGCCTCAGCGTGAGGCTGCCGGCCACGCTGTCACTGGCCACGATGTTGATGCGCGTGAACTCGGCCATGATCTGCAGCAGCGCCCGCACCTCGATGTTCTGGAAGTTCAGCGAGATGCGCTCGCCCGCTCCCGCGGACTCGCTCGCAAGAGGCGCAGCGGAGGGGCCCGGCGCAGGCGCCGCGACGTACGCCGGTGCCGGCGTCGCAGGGCCCGCGGACGCGCTGCGCGCGCGGGCAGGCGCTGGTGACGGTGCTGCGGGGGTGGCGGACGTTGCGGCAGGCGCTGGCCCGGCGCTGCCGGTCTCGGGGGGCGACAGCTCCACGGTGACGGTGCTTCCCTGGACCCGCGCGCGCCACTGCGCCGGCTGACGCAACGTGAGCACCAGGCGGGTCCGGTCGCCCGCCTCGGCGATGGTCACGCCCGCCACGAGCCCCTGTTCCAGAGTCAGGCGTTCGCGGCCGAGTCCGTTGCGCACGCCCGGCAGATCGATGACCACCCGCGGCGGCTGGGCCTGGACGAACCCCGTGGGCACACCGCTCGGTGGCCGCTCGAGTTCGAGCTGCAGGGCGGCGCCGCCGGCCGGGGCTGGCACGGCGGCGATCGATTGCAGTGCCGGCCGGCTGGCCACCGCACCGCTGCCTGATGGCGAGGGCGAAGCGGAGGACGACGGTGCCTGCTCACGCGGCACCTGCGGCCACGCCGGCGATGTGACGCCGGCGCAGACGGCGAAGGCCAGCAGCAGCGCGGCTTTGCTGCGGACCGCCGGCGCGGTGGACGACGACGGCGTCGGGCGCCGCCTGCAGGCAGGCAAGCTCATTTCGGGTCTCCCTGCAAGAGCAGCGTGGTCGCGCGCTCGGTCCACTGCCCTGAAGCGGCGCGGACGGTCTCGCGCACCTCGATGCGCCGTTCGTCGATGCGGACGACGCGTCCGCCGTTCGGGCCGACCCCGTCGCCGGGCGCCACGGTGTAGACCTGGCCCTCGATGCGCACCAGGGCCCGCGCCGCAGCGCCGCTGCGCAGGGTGCCGACCAGGGTCATTTCCTCGAGCGGGCGGGTCAGGAGCGCCTGCGGCGTCGCTGCCGAGCGCTCCGTCGCCGCGGGTCGGGGGGACTCGGGTGGGGCGATCCGGCGCGGATCAAAGGGATCTTCGCGCTGCGCGCTGGTGTAGGCCACGGGGTCGAAGCGAGGCGGCTCGGCCAGCGGCGCCAGGGCGGGCTTCACCGCGGCCCGCTGCTGCTGAGTCCAGGCATCGAGGTCCTCGGCCACGGGCGCGCAGCCGCTCAGCACGGCCAGCAGCGCGAGCACGGGCGCAGGCCGGCTGCCGAGGAAGCGGCTTCGGGCGCCGGCGTTCACGGTCGTGCTCCCGGGGCGGAGCGTGGCGCAGCCTTCTCGGTCTGGCGCCGGCGCTGCGAGTCGGCGCGTTCTGCGGGCTCCAGGGTCCGGTAGGTCAGGGCGACGGCTTCGAAGGTCAGCTGCACCGGCGGGTGGGTCGACGGCAGGGCGGCGCTGCCCGTGGCCGCTGGCAGCGACGCGCGTGCGCTGTCGCGCGCCGGCGAGGCCACAGCCGTGAGCTGCAGGTCGTGCAGCGCGACGATGCGCGGCAGCCGCGCGACGTCGGCGGCAAAGCCACCGATGTCGTGGAACTGCCCCGTCAGTCGCAGCGCGATCGGCAACTCGGCATGGTGCTCGCGCAGTTGCAGGGTGCCCGGGCGAAAGCCCTCGACGACGAGATTGCGCCGCCGCGCCGCTTCGGCCACGTCGGCCAGCAGCGCATCCATCTCGGAGCGTCCCGGCAGTTGCTGCTCCTGCGCCTGCACTTGCTGCTGCACGGTCTGCTTGCGCTGCCGCAGCGGCGTCAGATGGACGGCCTGGGCGAGCTTGTCTTTGTAGGTCTGCTGCAGGACGGGCTCTCGTTCCCGCTCGCGCTGAAGACGCGAGGCCTCCTGCGAGAGCACCGCCAGCGCCCCGACAACCAGCACGAGCAAGAAGGCGCCGGCACAGGCTGCCAGACGCGCAAGCGCGGGCCAGGTCCCGGGCTCGCGCGGGTCCAGGCCCCGGAATTGCGCGGCCAGCGCCTCGCGGCGCGACGGCTTGGGGGTGGGGGGACGCTCGGCGCCGCTCATCTCAGCACCACCCGGGCATGGCGATGGCGCGCAGCGACCCCCTCGAGGGGAGGTGAGCGCAGCGAGGGTGAGGAGCGCTTCATTTCAGCGCCGTGGCGCGGCTGCAGGGGCAGCGGTCGCGGTGTCGATCTCGGGCCGCAGGGTCAGGCGCAGGGTGAACTCCACCAGGCGACGGTCCGGGCTGCGCGTGGCGGCGCTGCCCGCCTGGGTGGCGCGCACTTCGACGAGCTCGGCGCGTTCGAAAGGCGAGCCCGCAGCCGTGGCGTCACGCATCAGCACGGCCACATGCTCGCTGCTCAAGGCCAGGCCGCTGACGGCGACCACCTGCCCGGTCTGGCGCACCGACACGAACTGCAGACCGGCAGGGGCCTGGTCTGCCAGCGCGGTCAGCAGCTGGACGGAGACGTTGCGCCGAGCTTGCAGCGACTGCACCACGCGGCCGCGGGCCTCGAGCTCTGCCATCTCTGCGCGCAGGCCAGAAATGTCCTTGATCTGGACATCCAGCCGTGCAATGCCGGCCTCCAGGTAGGCATTGCGCGATGCCTGCGCGGCGATCTGCTGCGACAGGGCGCTCCACAACCCCGCCACCACGACCACCCCGAGCATCGAACTGAACGCCATACCGGCGAGGAAGCGGCGGCGCAGCCGGCGGCGGCGCGCCTCCCGGTGCGGCAGGAGGTTGACGAGGATCATGCAACGTCCGCCCGCATCGCCAGCCCGCACGCCAGCAGGCAGGCGCTCGCGTCGCGCTGCTGCCTCTCGCGATCGATCGCGGCCCCGATGACCATGCCTTCGAAAGGGTCCACCCGGACCGTGTCGAAGCCGGTGACTTCGGCCACCTGGCGGGCCAGACCCTGCGCGGCCGCGACCGGACCGCTGAGCAGCACGTGGTCGACGGCGTGGTGTGGGGCGCTGGCGAAGAACTGCTGCAGCGCCTGCGCGATCCGGCGCGCGGCGAGCATGTTCCCGCGCTCGCCGGCGCTGGCCTGCGGCTCCGAGCCCTGCTCCTGTTCGTGAACCGTCGAGCCGTCCTGCAGCACCTGAAGCCGCATCGCCGTCTGGCCGACGTCGAACCAGGCGAGAAGCGCCCCTGGAGTCGCCAGGGACCGGGCGACGAGCCAACGCTGCATGGCGCGCAGCGAGGCGTGGGTCTCGATGTCCATCACGACGGGAACCAGCCCCGCCGCCTCGGCCACACCCTGGCGGTCCTGGACGCGCTCCAGGCGCGAGGCCGCAACGAGGACTTCCACCTGGTTGCCCGCTCCAGCCAGCGGCCCGGTGACGGAGAAGTCCAGGCTGACCTCGTCCAGCGGAAAGGGGATGTGCTGCTCGATTTCCAGCCGCACCAACTGTTCCAGTTCGTCGTCACGCAGCCCGGCCGGCATCACCATGCGGCGGGTCATCACGGCCGATGCGGGCAGGGCCAGCGCCACGCGCCGCTGGCGCGGGGCCGTATGGCTCAAGAGGCGACGAACCGCTGCGACGACAGCGTCGAAATCCTCGATCTGCCCCTCGCTGATGCAGCCCCGGCCCAGCGGTTCCGTGCCGAACCGCTCCAGCGTCCAGCCGCCCCTGGCGGACGTGCCAAGTTCCACCAGGCACACGCCGCTGGTGCCGATGTCCAGCCCCACCAGGGGCGCGCGCTGGCGGCCCACAAGCCGCGCCAAGAACTGCAAGGTCCATCCTTCCCGCATACCGATGAAGTGACGTTATTTTGAATGCAAGGGACATTTCTTCGGGCGGGTTGGAACCGGTCCCGACCATCGAAAACCCTTATGCTCGCGGCCCATGGCTGCTACTCCCGACAACAAGACGCCGTCCTGGCGCCGCCGGCTCGTGCGCGCCCTGCTGGGGCTGGCCGGCTTGGGACTGGCTGGTGTGCTGAGCCTGGTCATGGTGGCTTGCATCGCGCTGGCCGTGGCCTATCCCAACGTGCCCGAGATCGACAGCTTGACGGACTACCGACCCAAGCTGCCGCTGCGCGTGTTCTCCGCCGACGCGGCGTTGCTGGGAGAGTTCGGCGAGGAAAAACGCGTCTACGTGCCGATCGCCCAGATCCCGCGGGCGATGAAGGAGGCCGTGCTGGCGATCGAGGACGCCAACTTCTACCGTCATGGCGGTGTGGACTTCAAGGGCGTGGCGCGTGCCGCGCTGGCCCAGTTGTCCGAGGCCAAGAGCCAGGGCGCCTCGACGATCACGATGCAGGTGGCGCGCAACTTCTACCTGAGCACCGAGAAGACCTTCACGCGCAAGATCTACGAGATCCTGCTCGCGTTCAAGATCGAGGCCATGCTCACCAAGGACCAGATCCTCGAGATCTACATGAACCAGATATTCCTCGGTCAGCGCGCCTACGGCTTCGGCGCCGCGGCCGAGGTCTACTTCGGCAAGCCTCTGGCCAAGGTGACGATCGCCGAGGCAGCGATGCTGGCCGGCCTGCCCAAGGCGCCATCGGCCTACAACCCGATCGTCAATCCGCGCCGCGCGAGCATCCGCCAGCGCCACATCATCGAGCGCATGCTCGACAACGGCTTCATCACCGAGCGCGAGCGCGACGAGGCGCTGCGCCAGAAGCTGACCTACCGCAACGCCAACCAGGCGGGCGGCCACGCCGACTACGTGACCGAGATGGCGCGCCAACTCGTCTTCGCGCAGTACGGCGAGCAGACCTATTCGCGCGGCCTGCACGTGCACCTGACGGTGGACTCGGTGGCCCAGAAGACGGCCTATGCGGCGCTGCGCAGCGGCGTCATGGACTACGAGCTGCGCCAGGTCTACCGTGGTCCCGAGGCCTACGTCGAACTGCCTGCCGACGCGGCGGCGGTCGACACGCGGGTGGCCGAGGCGCTGGCCGACCACCCCGACAACGACGAGCTCAAGGCGGCGGTCGTGCTGCAGGTCAGCGCGCGCCGCGTCACGGCGATGCTGCAGTCGGGCGAGACGATCACCGTCAGTGGCGAAGGCCTGAAGCCGGTGGCCTCCGGCCTGTCCGACAAGGCAGGCCCGAAGGTGCAGATCCGGCGTGGCGCGGTCGTGCGCGCGATGAAGGACGCGCAGGGCGCCTGGGTGCTGACGCAGATGCCCGAGGTCGAGGGCGCCTTCGTCGCGCTCGACCCGCGCACCGGCGGCATCAAGGCCCTGGTGGGTGGTTTCGATCATGGGCGCAACAAGTTCAACCGCGTCACGCAGGCCTGGCGCCAGCCCGGCTCGAGCCTGAAGCCCTTCGTGTATTCCGCCGCCCTCGAAAAAGGCTTCACGCCGGCCACGGTCGTCAACGACGCGCCGCTGTTCTTCGACGCCGCCGCCACCGGCAGCCAGCCGTGGGAGCCCAAGAACTACGACGGCAAGTTCGATGGCCCGATGACGCTGCGCACGGCCCTGGCGAAGTCGAAGAACATGGTGTCGATCCGGGTGCTGCAGTCCACCGGCGCCCCGTTCACGCAGAACTGGCTCACTCGCTTCGGCTTCGATGCGGAGCGCCATCCGCCCTACCTCACCATGGCGCTGGGCGCGGGCTCGGTGACGCCGCTGCAGATGGCCACGGCTTATGCGGTCTTTGCCAACGGCGGCTACCGGCTGGACCCGATGCTCGTCACCAAGGTGACCGACCACACCGGCCGCGTGCTGCGCGAGAGCCCGCCGCCGGCGCTGGACGAGGCCTTGCGTGTGCTCGACGAGCGCAACGCCTTCGTGACGAACTCGCTGTTGCAGGAGATCACGCGCTCGGGCACGGCCGCCAAGGCCCAGGCGCAGTTGCAGCGCAGCGACCTCTTCGGCAAGACCGGCACCACGAACGACTCGATGGACGCCTGGTTCGCCGGTTTCCAGCCCGAACTGGTGGCCGTGGTCTGGATCGGCTACGACAACCCGCGCAAGCTCGGCAGCAACGAGACCGGCGGCGGTCTGGCGCTGCCGGTGTGGATCGACTTCATGAAGGTGGCGCTGCGCGGCGTGCCGGTGCGCCAGTACGAGCAGCCTGACGGCCTGGTCTACAGCGGCAACGACTGGGCCTTCGACGAATACAGCCGCGGCCGCGGGGTCGCCAGCGTCGGCCTGGAGGACAAGGTACCCAGGCCTCCTGGCGCCGAGGAGCGCAGCGGCATCCTCGACCTGTTCCGCCGCTGACTGCCCATGCGTCCGCACGCCAGCACCATGCCGCCGGTCCCTGACTCGGGTGCCCCCGCGGCCCCGCGGTCGGATTGGGCGACGCTGAGGCGCCTGTTGCCTTACCTCTGGCGCTATCGCTGGCGCGTGGGCATTGCGCTCGGATTCCTGCTCGCGGCCAAGGTCGCCAACGTCGGTGTGCCGCTGCTGCTGAAGGAACTGGTCGACAGCCTGAGCATCGCTCCCGGGTCCGCGGCGGCGCTGCTGGTCGTGCCCGTGGGCCTGCTGATCGCCTACGGCGCGCTGCGCCTGTCGACCTCGCTGTTCACGGAGTTGCGCGAACTCGTCTTCGCCAAGGCCACCGAGGGTACGACGCGCAGCATCGCGCTCGAGACCTTCCGCCACCTGCACGCGCTGAGCCTGCGCTTCCACCTCGAGCGCCAGACCGGCGGCATGACGCGCGACATCGAGCGCGGCACGCGCGCGGTGCAGTCGCTGATCTCGTACTCGCTCTACAGCATCCTGCCCACCCTGGTGGAGGTGCTGCTGGTGCTGGCGCTGCTGGGCATCAAGTTCGACGCTGCCTTCGCGCTGATCACGCTGTCGGCCCTGGCGCTGTACATCGCCTTCACCGTGACCGTGACCGAGTGGCGCACCCAGTTCCGCCGCCGCATGAACGAGCTCGACTCGACGGCGCATACCAAGGCCGTGGATTCGCTGCTGAACTACGAGACCGTCAAGTATTTCGGCAACGAGGACTTCGAGGCCCGACGCTACGACCAGAGCCTGGAGCAGTTGCGCCGCGCCGCGCTGAAGAGCCAGACCACGCTGAGCATCCTGAACACCGGCCAGCAGCTCATCATCGCCGTGGCGCTGGTGGCCATGCTGTGGCGCGCCACCGAGGGCGTGGTCGCCGGGCGCATGACGCTGGGCGACCTGGTGATGATCAACGCCTTCATGATCCAGCTCTACATCCCGCTGAACTTCCTGGGCGTGATGTACCGCGAGATCAAGCAGGCGCTGACCGACCTGGACAAGATGTTCGGCCTGCTCGGCCGCCACCGCGAGGTCGACGACGTGCCCGGAGCCGCGCCGCTGCAAGTGCGCCAGGGTACGGTGCGCTTCGAGCATGTCGACTTCGCCTACGACCCGGACCGGCCGATCCTGCACGACCTGAGCTTCGAGATCCCGGCCGGGCGCACGGTGGCCGTGGTCGGCGCCTCGGGCGCGGGCAAGTCCACGCTGGCGCGCCTGATGTTCCGCTTCTACGACGTCACCGGCGGGCGCATCACGATCGACGGGCAGGACATTCGCCAGGTCACCCAGGCCAGCCTGCGCGCGGCGATCGGCATCGTGCCGCAGGACACCGTGCTGTTCAACGACACGGTCGAATACAACATCGCCTACGGTCGTCCTGGCGCCACGCGCGATCAGGTCGAGGCCGCCGCGCGCGCGGCCCACATCCACGACTTCGTCAGCGCCACGCCCAAGGGCTACGACACCATGGTCGGCGAGCGCGGGCTCAAGCTCTCCGGGGGCGAGAAGCAGCGCGTGGCCATCGCGCGCACCCTGCTGAAGGACCCGCCGATCGTGATCTTCGACGAGGCGACCTCGGCGCTGGACTCGGCCAACGAGCGCGCGATCCAGTCCGAACTCAAGAGCGCGGCCCAGGGCAAGACGGCGCTCGTGATCGCGCACCGGCTCAGCACCGTGGTCGACGCGCACGAGATCGTCGTCCTGGACCAGGGCCGCGTTGTCGAGCGCGGCCCGCACGCGCAACTGCTCGCGCTGGGCGGGCGCTATGCGCGGATGTGGCAGTTGCAGCAGAGCGGTGGCGACGCCGCCGATCCCTCGTCGACCGCGGCCGGGGAGGTGGCGTGAGCAGCGCCGTGCCGGCAGACCCGGCGTCCGCGGCCGGCGCGATGGCCCGCATCGGCCTGGGCGGTGCGGCGCTGGGCAACCTGTTCGAGGTGGTGGACGACGCCGAGGTGCGGCGGCTCCTGGATGCGGCCTGGACCGACGGCTGCCGCCGCTTCGACACGGCGCCCCACTACGGACACGGGCTGTCGGAACGCCGTTTCGGCGACGCGCTGCGCCGCCGGGCGCGCGACGGTTTCGTGCTTTCGAGCAAGGTGGGGCGCCTGCTCACACCGGCACAGTCGGTACCGCGCGAGCAGCACGCCTACGTCGACGGACTGCCCTTCGTGCAGCACTGGGACTTCAGCGCCGCCGGCACCCGGCGCAGTGTCGAGGACAGCCTGCAGCGTCTGGGTCTGGCGCGGCTGGACATCGCCTACGTGCACGACATGGACCGCCACACCCATGGCGCGCACGCCGACGCGGTGCTGCGACAGGTGCTCGACGAGACGCTGCCGGCCCTTGCAGACCTGCGGCGCGAGGGGCTGGTGGGCGCCATCGGCCTGGGCGTGAACGACGAACAGGCCGTGCGGGACGTCTTGCGCCACGCCGACCTGGACGCGGTGCTGGTGGCAGGGCGCTACACCCTGCTGGACCATGCCGCACTTGCGCAGATGCTGCCGGCCTGCGCGGCGCGTGGCGTGCGCGTGGCGCTCGGCGGCGTCTTCAACTCCGGACTGCTGGCGCTTGGCACGCGCGGCGGGCCGGCGACCTTCAACTACGCCCCGGCGGCGCGCGAGTGGCTCGAGCGCACGGCCCGCATCGAGGCCGTGTGCGCCGAGCATGCGGTGCCGCTGCGTGCAGCGGCGCTGCAGTTCCCGCTGGCGCACCCGGCGGTGGGCGAGCTGCTGCTGGGCGCGCGCAGCGTGGCGGAGTGGCGCGACAACCTGGCCATGCTGGCGCACCCGATTCCCGAGGACTTCTGGCGCGCGTTGCGCACCCGCGGCCTGATTCCCGAGGAAGCGCCCACACCCCAGGCGCCTGCTCGCCACGCCTTCGCCTCGGTCACCGACGCATGAGCGCCATCACGCCTGCGCAAGAGCCGGTAGGCATCGTCGACGCCCACTTTCACTGCTGGCGCCTGGCGCGTGGCGACTACGGCTGGCTCACGCCAGCCTTGCGGCCCATCCACCGCGATGTCACGGTCGCGCACTGGGAAGCCGTCTCCCGCCCGCACGGAGTGGTCGGCGGCGTGCTCGTGCAGGCGGCACCCACCGAGGCGGAAACCGCCTTCCTGCTCGAGCAGGCGAAGGCGCACGCCAGCGTGCTCGGTGTCGTCGGCAGCACCGACTGGCTCGCCCCGGACGCGCCCCGGCGCGTGGAGGCGCTGGCACGGCAGCCCCGGCTCGCCGGCCTGCGCCCGATGCTGCAGGACCTGCCCGACCCCGACTGGATCCTGCAGCCGGCACTCGCCCCGGTGCTCGATGCCATGGCCGCCTGCGGCCTGGCCTTCGACGCCCTGGTCAAGCCCGTGCACCTGCCGCGAGTGCGGCGCCTGGTCGACCGGCACCCGGGGCTGCGCATCGTGGTCGATCACGGCGCCAAGCCCGACATCGCCGCCGGCCAGTGGCAGCCCTGGGCGGCGGAGATGGCTGCGCTGGCGCGCGAGACGGCGGTGTGCTGCAAGCTTTCGGGCTTGCTCACCGAGGCAGGACCGGCGCCCCGGCCCGAGGCGGCCCGCCGCTGGGCCCGTCACCTGCTCGACAGCTTCGGCGCCGAACGCGTCATCTGGGGCAGCGACTGGCCCCTGCTCGAACTGGCCCACAACTACACCACCTGGTGGGCTGAGGTGCAGGCCTTGCTGGACGAGGCGGCGCTTGCGCCGGCAGCGCGCTCGGCCGTGCTGGGCGGCAACGCGCGGCGCTTCTACCGGCTGGGGTGAGCGGGGCGTTCAAGGAAACGCCGGGCCGCCCCAAGTTTCCTTGCGCCCCCACGGGGGGCCGGGCCGGGCGAGCCCGGCCCTGGGGGGTCCTGAAGGAAACGCCGGGCCGCCCCAAGTTTCCTTGCGTCGCTTTCGCGGCGCTCCCAGGTCACCGCGCGACCCAGCCGCCGCACACCGGGAAGATCTGGCCCACGAAGCAGTCGGCGGCGGGGCTGCAGAGGTAGGCCGCGAACTGTGCATCCTCGCGGGCACCCACCAGGCGGCCCAGCGGCACCTCGCGCGCCAGGCGCTCCTGAAAGCGCGGGTTCGCCTGCACCTGCGGTGGAAAGTAGGTCGGGTTTTCGACGAAGTTCTGGGCGATGGCGTTGACCTGGATGCTGTGCGGCGCGAGCTCGACGCCGACCGCCTGCACGTACGACAACTGCGCGCCCCGGGCGGCGCTGTAGGTCGAGGCCCGCTTCATGCCGCGCAGGGCCGAGGCGCTGCCGATGACGAGGATCTTGCCGGCGCGGCGCGCGATCATGGCCGGGGCCGCCGCGCGGACCAGGCGCGGCAAGGGGTCGACCAAGGCCGCGAACACGGCGCGCCATTCGTCGTCATCCACCTGGGTGGCCGCCGTCGTCGGCGCCTGCCAGGCCAGATTGACGACCAGCACGTCGATGTGCCCGGCCGCCGCCACCACCCCCTGGGCAGCACCGACCTCCGCCATGCATTGCGTGCTGGCGATGACCTGCGCACCCTGCTCGGAAAAGACATCGCACAGGGCCGGGCCCATGAAGTCAGAAGCCTGGGTGATCAGGACGCGCTGGCCTGTCAGCATGTGTTGCACGGCGGGTCCGGGTTGGGTTGAAGTCAGGCCGATGGAACGTGTCACCGGCTCAGCGGGTGCGTGGCTTGCCGACCTTGTCGAATTTGCGCCAGTAGGAGAACTCCTCCTCGTGGACCTCGAAGTCCAGGTCCGACACGCGCGCCTGCAGGTGCGCCTGGGCATCGGCGACCCCTCGGTTGTAGAGCGTCGGCCCGATCTCCTCGAGGATGAACCCGAGCAGACCGCCCGCGGTGACGTTGCCGATCTTCTCCTGCAGGTGCTCGCGGAAATAGCGCTCGATCGAGGCGATGGCCTGCTGGCGATCTTCCTTGCTGAGTTCGATGGTCATGGGTCGGTGGCGCGGCGGGCAACGCAAGTCCTGCGCGTGGCGCGCAGCCTTGCGCGGGCGGGTTGTTCGAACGGCCGGGATGCTACTGCGGGTGGGCACAATCCTCGATCCCGCCCGCTCCGCCGCCGCACCGTCCGATGGAAACCCGCTGGCTCGAAGACTTCGTCAGCCTGGCCGAGACCCGCAGCTTCTCGCGTTCGGCGCAATTGCGGCACGTGACGCAGCCCGCGTTCTCGCGCCGGATCCAGGCGTTGGAGGCCTGGGCCGGCACGGACCTGGTGGACCGCTCGTCCTACCCGACCCGGTTGACGCTGGCCGGCGAGGCCTTCCACGCCCAGGCGCTGGAGATCCTGGCCGGGGTGCACGGTGCGCGGCAGACGCTGCGCAGCCAGCAGGCAGCGCGCCAGGACGTGATCGATTTCGCCGTGCCGCACACGCTGGCCTTCACCTTCTTCCCGCACTGGCTGATGGACCTGCGAGCGCGCTTCGGGGCGCTGAAGACGCGCCTGACGGCGCTGAATGTGCACGATGCGGCGATGCGCCTGACCGAAGGCGGGTGCGACTTGCTGATCGCCTACCACCACGCGAGCCAGCCGCTGCAGCTGGCGCCCGGTCGCTACCAGATGCTCAGCCTCGGCCAGGAGACGCTCGCCCCCTACGCGCGCGCCGACGCGCAGGGTCGGCCGCTGTTCGCGCTGCCGGCTGCAGCCGGGGCGCAAGAGCGCCAGCCGCTGCTGGGCTTCGCGCAGAGTGCCTACATGGCGCGCATGGTGGAGTTGATCCTGCGCCAGACGGGCGATGCGGCGAGTCTGGAAACCCTGCACGAGACCGACATGGCCGAGGTGCTGAAGGCGATGGCGCTGGAGGGCCACGGCCTGGCCTTCCTGCCCACGAGCCTGGTGCGCAAGGACCTGGCCGAGGGCCGGCTCGTCGCCGCCGCGCCGCCCGGGCGCTACGAGCTGACGATGGAGGTGCGCATCTACCGCGAGCGCCCCGAGACGGCGCGCCAGCGCAAGCCCACGGCGCAGGCGCTGTGGGACTTCCTGGAGCGCGGCACCGGACAATAGGCCCCGTGGCAAGATGACTGCTCTGGTGGCGCGCTGCGCCTTGGCCTATCTCAGGAGACCCGCGATGAACCCCACCCCCGCCTTTTCCCGCCGCCGCGTGCTGGCGGCCGGTGCTGCTGCCGCCGCCCTCGGTGCCCCGCTGCTCGCGCGCGCCCAGGCCTGGCCGGCCAAGCCGGTGAACATCGTCGTGCCCTTTCCGCCGGGCGGCGGCACCGACGCCTTCGCGCGGCCGCTGTTTGCCGCGATGAGCAAGAACACCGGGCGCCAGTTCGTCATCGACAACAAGGGCGGCGCCGGCGGCACGCTGGGCGCGGGCGTCGCCGCGCGTGCGGCAGCCGACGGGCACAACTTCTTCATGGGCGCGGTGCACCATGCGATCGCACCGGCCATGTACCCGAAGCTCGAATACAACATCGAGACGGACTTCATCCCGGTGGGCCTGGTGTCGAGCGTGCCGCAGGTCGTGGTGGTGAACCCGTCGCGGGTGCAGGCGACGACGCTGGCGCAGTTCCTGGAGTACGCGCGCGCCAACCCAGGCAAGCTGAACTACGGCTCGGCCGGCAACGGCACCTCGCACCACCTGGCGGGCGAGTTGTTCAAGCTGCAGACGAAGACGCAGATCGCGCACATCCCCTACAGCGGCGCCGGCCCGGCGCTGCGCGACCTCGTGGGCGGTCAGATCGACATGATGTTCGACGGCCTGGGCTCGTCGGCGGCGCACATCAAGGGCGGCCGCATCCGCGGTCTGGCGGTGGCGTCGGAGCGGCGCTCGCCCGGCTTCCCCGACCTGCCCACCAGCGCCGAGGGGGGCGTGCCGACCTACCAGGTCGCCACCTGGTACGGCATCTGGGCGCCCAAGGGTACGCCGCGCGAGGCCGTGGCGGCGATGCAGGCCGAGATGCGCAAGGCCTTGACCGGCGACGACCTGAAGGGCCTCTGGCTCGGCCTGGGCACCGACACGCCCAATCTGTGGGGAGACGATTTCGGTCGTTTCGTCAGCGCCGAGATCCGCCGCTGGGCCGAGGTGGTCAAGGCCTCGGGCGCCAAGCTCGACTGAGAGGCTGAGACGCGCACAGAGGGCTCCACCATCCTGCCGCCCTCCCGGTTGCCCGAGGGGGGCCGATCCGATCTGCTGATTTCCGTCCATGCCCGACGCCAATCTCTTCACCGCCCTGCGCGCAGCCTTTCCCCGGGACCTCGACGCCACTGCGGTCGAGACGGCCGACGGTCCGGGCGCGCCGGCGTTCTTCACCTGGCGCGACCTGGACCGCGCCAGCGCGCGCATCGCCAACCTGCTTGCGTCGCTGGACTTGCCGGCTGCCAGCCGCATCGCGGTGCAGACCGACAAGAGCGTCGAGGCGCTGCTGCTGTACCTGGCGGTGCTGCGCTCCGGGCACGTCTACCTGCCGCTGAACAGCGCCTACCAGGCCGCCGAGATCGAGTACTTCGTCGGCAACGCCGAGCCCGCGGTCTTCGTCTGCGCGCCGAAGAACTTCGCCTGGATCAGCAAGATCGCCTTCCGCGCCGGCACGAAGAACGTCTTCACGCTCGGCGACGACCGCAGCGGCACGTTGCTCGAGCGCGCCGCCGTCCAGCCCGATGAGCACACTGTGGCGCCGCGCGAGCCGGGTGACCTGGCCTCGATCATCTACACCAGCGGCACCACCGGGCGCAGCAAGGGCGCGATGCTGACGCACGGCAACCTGCTCAGCAATGCGCGCACGCTGAAGGACTACTGGGACTGGCGCGCCGGCGACGTGCTGCTGCACGCGCTGCCGATCTTCCATGTGCACGGCCTGTTCGTCGCCATCCACGGCGCGCTGCTCAACGGCAGCAAGATGCTGTGGTTCAACCGCTTCGACGCGAAGGCCGCGATCGCGCGCCTGCCCGACGTGACCGTCTTCATGGGCGTGCCCACGCTGTACACGCGCATGCTGGCCGAGCCGGCGCTGGATGCTGCGGCCTGCGCGCGCATGCGCCTGTTCATCAGCGGCTCGGCGCCGCTGCTGAAGGAGACCTTCGACGCCTGGACGCAGCGTACCGGGCACACCATCCTCGAGCGCTACGGCATGAGCGAGACCGTCATGCTGACCTCCAACCCCTGCCGGCCGCAGGACGGCGCGCGCGTGGGCGGCACGGTGGGCTACGCGCTGCCGGGCGTGGGCGTGCGCGTGCACGGCGACCAGGGCCAGCCGCTGGCCACGGGCGAGATCGGCGGCATCGAGGTGCGCGGCCCCAACGTCTTCGCCGGCTACTGGCGCATGCCCGAGAAGACGAAGGAGGAGTTCACCGCCGACGGCTGGTTCAGGACCGGCGACGTCGGCCGCATGGACGCCGACGGGCGTCTGACCATCGTCGGCCGCAGCAAGGACCTGATCATCACCGGCGGCTACAACGTCTACCCGGCCGAGATCGAGGGCCTGATCAACGAGCTGCCCGGCGTGGCCGAGAGCGCGGTCGTCGGCGTGCCGCACCCCGACTTCGGCGAGGGCGTGGTCGCGGTGGTCGTGCGCCAGGGCGGCGCGGCGCTCGACGGCGCTGCGATCGCCGCCACGCTGAAGGGCCGCATCGCCGCCTTCAAGGTGCCCAAGCAGGTCTTCGTCGTCGACGAGCTGCCGCGCAACGCGATGGGCAAGGTGCAGAAGAACCTGCTGCGCGAGCAGCACCGGGAATTGTTCGCGCGCTGAGCGCTGGCGCAAGCCCGGCGCGGCCGGCGGGCTTCGGCGCCCGCAGGGCCTCAACCCCTGGTCTGCTCGCGGCGCGCCGGCACAGCCGCCAGGGATGCGGGCCCGAGCTGCTCGTGCCGCGCCGGCAGCAGCGCCCAGACGGCGCGCTTGCCGGTGTCGTCGAGCGCGCTCCAGGCCGCGATCTCGTCGAGCGTGCGTGCGCAGCCCAGGCACCAGCCGGTGACCGGGTCGACGCGGCAGACGCTGATGCAGGGGCTGGGAACGGTCATGGTTGGCATGGTACTCAGAGGCTGGCGCGCCGCGCCAGCAGCGCGCGCCCGACCCTGGAGACCGGGGGGCGACCGAGTTCGCCCGAGATCCAGGCGCCGGCATCGACCAGCGCATCGATGTCGATGCCGGTGGCGACGCCCAGGCCGTCGAGCATGAAGACCACGTCCTCGGTGGCGACGTTGCCGGTGGCGCCGCGGGCATAGGGGCAGCCCCCCAGGCCGGCCACGCTGGTGTCGAAGATGTGCACGCCCATCTCCAGGCAGGCGTAGATGTTGGCCAGGGCCTGGCCGTAGGTGTCGTGGAAGTGCCCGCTCACCTCGTTCAGCGGGAAGTGCTTCAGCGCGCGCTCAAGCGCCGCCTGCGCGTGCCGCGGTGTGCCCACGCCGATGGTGTCGGCGATGCCGCAGTGCTGCACGCCGATGCCCTTCATCAGGCGCACGACGCGCTCGACCTGGTCGGCAGTCACCTCGCCCTGGTAGGGGCAGCCGAGCGCGCAGGAGACGGCGCAGCGCACCTTGATGCCCTGCGTCCGCGCGGCCTCGACGACCGGGCGGAAACGCTCGATGCTCTCTTCGATGCCACAGTTGATGTTGCGCTGGCTGAAGGCCTCGCTCGCGGCGCCGAAGACGACGATCTCGTCGGGCCGGCCGGCGAGCGCCGCCTCGAACCCCTTGAGGTTGGGCGTCAGCACCGAGTAACGCACGCCGGAGTGGCGGGTCACGCCGGCCATGACCTCGGCCGCGTCGGCCATCTGCGGCACCCACTTGGGGCTGACGTAGCTCGTGGCCTCGATCTCGCGCAGTCCGGCGCGCTGCAGCCGCTCCACGAGCTCGATCTTGGTTGCCGCCGGGATCGGCCGGGACTCGTTCTGCAGGCCGTCGCGCGGGCCGACCTCGACCAGCGTGACACGGTTGGGCAGCGGGCTCATTTCGCGGCCTCCAGCCGCAGCAGCTCGGCCCCCTCGGGCACCTGGTCGCCCACGGCGAACAGCAGCTCGGCGACGATGCCGTCGCCAGGGGCGCTGATGGTGTGTTCCATCTTCATTGCCTCCATCACCGCCAGCGCCTGGCCGCGGCGCACGGTCTCGCCGGCGCGCGCGTGCAGGGCGATCAGCTTGCCCGGCATCGGTGCCGACAGGCGCCCGCCCTCGCCGGCGCCGGCAGCCGCACGCTCCAAAGGGTCAATGAGCGCCAGGACGGCCGAGCCGGTCTCGCCGAACACCGTGAGCCGCGAGCCGACAGCGTGGACGGTCAGCACATGCCGGTGCCCGCCGAGCGCGACCTCGTGGCGCGCGCCGCCGAGCGCTTGCAGGCCGAGCGCCTGGCGCTCGCCGTCCAGCGTCATCACCGGCAGGCCGTCGTGCGTGCGCTCGAGCAGCACGGGGTGCGTGGTGCCATCGTGCTCGACCTCGAGACGGCGGCGCGACAGCCCGTGCAGGCGCCAGCTGTCGCTGCGGCTCCAGGGGTCGGGCCCGGCGCGCGCGGCCTCGCCGGCCAGCAGGTGTGCCATCGCGCCTGCCACGGCCAGCGGCAGCGGCAGGCCCGGCACCTTGAACAGCACCTCGTGCTCGCGTTCGATCAGCGCGGTGTCGAGGTCGGCGCTGCTGAACGATCGGCTGGTGATGACTCGGCGCAGGAAGGCGACGTTGGTGTGCAGGCCCACGAGGTGGGTGTCGCGCAGCGCCGCATCCAGCCGCGCGAGTGCCTGCGCGCGGTCCTCGCCCCAGACGATGAGCTTGGCGATCATCGAGTCGTACCAGGGGCTGACGCTGTCGCCCTCGACGAAGCCCGTGTCCACGCGCGGCAGGACCTCGTCGCGCGTGAAGCTCGCGTGCACCGGCCAGCGCGCCACCTGCAGCGTGCCGGTGGCGGGCAGGAAGTTCGCGTCCGGGTTCTCGGCACAGATGCGGGCCTCGATCGCGTGACCGCGCAGCGCGAGCTGCTCCTGGCGCAGCGGCAGCGGCTCGCCCGCCGCCACGCGCAGCTGCCACTCCACCAGGTCCAGCCCGGTGACGGCCTCGGTGACCGGGTGTTCGACCTGCAGGCGCGTGTTCATCTCCATGAAATAGAAACGCCCGTCCTGCTCGGCGATGAATTCCACCGTGCCGGCGCCGACGTAGCCCACGGCCTGTGCGGCGGCGACCGCGGCCGCACCCATCTGCGCGCGCCGCTCGGGCGTCATGCCCGGGGCGGGCGCTTCTTCCAGCACCTTCTGGTGCCGGCGCTGCACCGAGCAGTCGCGCTCGAACAGGTGCAGGCCGTGGCCTTGGGCGTCACAGAAGACCTGGATCTCGATGTGCCGCGGGCGCAGCACGTAGCGCTCGACCAGCACGTGGTCGTCGCCGAAGCTGGCGCGGGCCTCGCGCTGGCAACTGGCCAGTGCGGCGGCAAAGTCCTCGGCCCGCTCGACGCGCCGCATGCCCTTGCCGCCGCCGCCGGCGCTGGCCTTGATCAGCACCGGGTAGCCGATGCGGTCGGCTTCCTGCTGCAGCAGCGCCGGGTCGTTGTCGCGGCCGTGGTAGCCGGGCACGAGCGGCACGCCGGCCTTCTCCATCAGCGCCTTGGCGGCGGCCTTGCTGCCCATGTCGCGGATGGCCGAGGGCGGCGGCCCGACGAAGACCAGCCCGGCGTCGGCGCAAGCCTGGGCAAAGTCCTCGTTCTCCGACAGGAAGCCGTAGCCCGGGTGCACCGCCTGGGCGCCGGTGGCGCGCGCGGCCTCGACGATGCGCTCCCAGCGCAGATAGCTCTCGCGTGGCGCGCTGGCGCCGATGTACACCGCCTCGTCGCAGGCCCGCACGTGGCGCGCGTGCGCATCGGCGTCGGAGTGCACGGCCACGGTGCGGATGCCCAGCCGGCGCGCCGTGGCGGCGACGCGGCAGGCGATCTCGCCGCGGTTGGCGATCAGGATCTTGCGGAACATGGGCTCTCCAGGGCTCGGGCGGGTACGGTCGGTCTGGCGGGTCGGGTGGCGCGGTGCGGCGGGTGCGGAGCGGGTGCGGCAGCCGGTCAGCGTCTTCAGCGCCAGCCCGGCTCGCGCTTGTCCAGGAAGGCCTGGACGCCTTCGCGGCCTTCCGCGCTGGCGCGGATGTCGGCGATGCGGCGCGCCGTCTCGGCGCGCAGCTCCGCGGTGATCTCGCGTCCGGCGAAATCGCGCACGAGGCGCTTGCAGGCCTTGACTGCCGCCGGTCCGTTGGCCACCAGCAGCGCAACGATCTCGTCGACCTTGGCGTCCAGGGCTTGCGGCGCGACGACCTCGTGCACGAAGCCCATCGAATGCGCCTGCGCGGCGCTGAAGCGCTCGGCGGTGAGGAAGTAGCGCCGCGCGGCCTGCTCGCCCATCGCGCGCAGCACGTAGGGGCTGATGGTGGCCGGCAGCAGGCCCAGCCGGGCCTCGCTCAGGCAGAAGTGCATGCCGTCGGCAGCCACCAGCACGTCGCAGGCCGCGGCCAGTCCCATGCCGCCGGCGTAGCAGTCGCCGTGGATGCGGCCGACCACGGGCAGCGGGCAGTCGTGGATCGCCCACAGCATCTCGGCCAGGCGGTGAGCGTCGGCCCGGTTCTGGTCCCAGTCGTAGTCGGCGATCGAGCGCATCCACACCAGGTCGCCCCCGGCGCAGAAGGCCTTGCCGTGGCCGCCGAGGACGATGGCGCGCAGGCCCGGATCCTGCCCCAGTCGGGTGAAGGCTTCGGCCAGTTCGGCGACAACGCCGTCGTTGAAGGCGTTGCGGACCTCTGGGCGGTTGAGGTAGACGCGGGCGACGCGGTCTTGGGTCTGGATGTCGAGGGTGGTCACTTGTTTCGCTCCCTGGCTTCGCGGCGCGAGGGCGGGGGGCATCCCCCTCCGCTCATGTCCCCCGGACCGGGCTGCGCCCGGTCCTCCTCCTTTACTTCGCTGCGGGGGATGCCCCCCACCCTCGCGCTGCCGGCAACTGAGAACTCGAACCTACGCGCGCCGGAACGCTGGCAGATCAGGGCACGCCGGGGCTGTGCGGAGCGAAGTAAAGGGGGAGGCGGCTGCCGCAGGCAGTCGCCGGAGGACATGAGCGCAGCACAGCCCCGGCGTGCCCTGATCCGCGAGGCAGCGGACGATCCTCCGGTTCGCATCGGCAACACCTTGTCGGTGGAAAAGGTACGACAGACCTCAGGCATGGAAGTGACTCGCGGAGCGTTCAATGCTGCCAACCCCGCAGCCCCCGCATTTGTTCGAAGAAGTGGAAGTCGCGGTCGCGGTGAAGCAGCACGTAGTCGCGCTCGATGCAGAAGGTGGCGATCAGCACGTCCAGCGCGCTGCGCACCGTGACGCCGGCCGCGCGCAGGCTGCGGTAGTGGCGCGCGGCTTCGAGCGCGAGATGGGCGCCGCCTGAGTCCTCGATGCGCAGGCTCTCGAGCAGGGTCTTGGCGTGGCGGTGGTCGCGTTCGTGGCGGAAGCCGCGCAGCACCTCGAACAGCACCAGGTCGGGCACGACGATCGGGAGATCCCCGGATGCCAACAGCCCAGCCAGGTGATCGACCGCGGGGTGATCGACGTCGTTGAAGAAATCGATCCAGACGCTGGAGTCAACCACCAGCATGGCGCTCGGGTCCGGTGGACGGGGTGTCTTCGCGGGAAGCCGCCCCGAGGCTCGAGGCCGATACGCCCGCTGTCACACGCGACGGCGGCGCAGGTTCGTGGACCGCCGGTGCCGCGACGTCGTCTGCAGCCGCGCCGGCCGACGTTTCCGGTGACGGCTTGGTCCAGTCGATGGACTCGTCGCCCTCCCACTTGAGCTTGCCGCGCCACTTCAGGATCTCCTTGTAGGCTGCCTGGCGGGCGAGCAACTTCAGGCCGGCCTCCACCGCCTCACGCTTGGTCTTGTAGGGCCCGGCCTGCATCGCGCGGGCGAGCAAGTCGTCATCGATGTCGATATTCGTGCGCATGATGTGTAAAGAATGGATCCAATACGCACACTATACACAAACCGATTCACATCCTGAAGACCCCGAAGCGCGGGCTCTCCGGGATGGTCGCGTTCAGGCTGGCGCTCAGTGCCAGCGCCAGCACGCGGCGCGTGTCGGCGGGGTCTATGACGCCGTCGTCCCACAGCCGCGCGCTCGCGTAGTAGGGGTGGGCCTGGTGCTCGAACTGCTGCAGGATCGGGCGCTTGAAGGCGGCCTCCTCGTCGGCGCTCCAGCTGCCGCCCTTGGCCTCGATGCCGTCGCGCCGCACCGTGGCCAGCACGCTGGCCGCCTGCTCGCCGCCCATCACCGAGATGCGCGCGTTCGGCCACATCCACAGCAGCCGCGGGCTGTAGGCGCGGCCGCACATGCCGTAGTTGCCGGCGCCGAAGCTGCCGCCGATGATGACGGTGAACTTGGGCACCGTGGCCGTGGCCACCGCGGTGACCATCTTCGCGCCGTGCTTGGCGATGCCGTCGGCCTCGTGCTTGCGCCCGACCATGAAGCCGGTGATGTTCTGCAGGAAGACCAGCGGTACCCGGCGCTGGCAGCACAGCTCGATGAAGTGCGCGCCCTTCTGCGCCGATTCGCTGAACAGCACGCCGTTGTTGGCCACGATGCCCACCGGCAGGCCCTCGATGTGGGCGAAACCGGTGACCAGCGTGGTGCCGTAGCGCGCCTTGAACTCGTCGAAGTCGCTGCCGTCGACGAGGCGGGCGATGACCTCGCGCACGTCGTAGGGTTTGCGCGGGTCCACGGGCACGATGCCGTGCAGCTCCTGCGCGTCGAACAGCGGCGCTCGCGGCGGCGCCAGCAGCACCTGCTGCGGCTTGCGCCAGTTGAGGTTGGCGACGATGCTGCGCGCGATCGCCAGCGCATGCGTGTCGTTCTCGGCCAGGTGGTCGGCCACGCCCGACAGCCGCGTGTGCACGTCGCCGCCGCCCAGGTCCTCGGCGCTGACGACCTCGCCGATGGCCGCCTTCACCAGCGGCGGACCGCCGAGGAAGATGGTGCCCTGGTTGCGCACGATCACGGTCTCGTCGCTCATCGCCGGCACGTAGGCCCCGCCGGCCGTGCACGAGCCCATCACCACCGCGATCTGCGGGATGCCCAGGGCGCTCATCTGCGCCTGGTTGTAGAAGATGCGGCCGAAGTGGTCGCGGTCGGGGAAGACCTCGTCCTGGTTCGGCAGGTTGGCGCCGCCGGAATCGACCAGGTAGATGCAGGGCAGCCGGTTCTGCTGCGCGATCTCCTGCATCCGCAGGTGCTTCTTCACCGTGACCGGGTAGTAGGTGCCGCCCTTGACCGTGGCGTCGTTGCAGACGATGGCGCACTCGACGCCGCTGACGCGGCCGATGCCGGTGATCAGCCCACCGCCCGGCGCCGCGCCGTCGTACAGGCCCAGCCCGGCCAGCGCCCCCACCTCGAGGAAGGGCGTGCCGGGGTCCAGCAGGCCCTCGACGCGGTCGCGCGGCAGCAGCTTGCCGCGCGCGGTGTGCTTCTGGCGCGCCGCCTCGCCGCCGCCTTCGGCCATGCGGTCGAGCTGCGCGCGCAGGTCCTGCACCATCGCGCGCATCGCCGCGGCGCTGGCCTTGAAGTCCTCGCCGCGGGGGTTGATCTTCGAGCTCAGGGCGGGCATGCGCGGGCCTCCGGCGGGCGGCGCGACGGTCTGCGGGGGTGGGCAGCGCGCGCGCCTCAGTTGACGTTAACGTCAATTGTAGGGAGCGACCGGGCCGGTTCCGGCCCGGGCAGGCCGCCGCGCTTGCGCCCGGTCAGAACCCGCCTTGCGCCAGCCAGCGCTCGAGTTGCGGCTTGCGGTCGTTGCCCCAGAAGGGCTCGCCGTCGACCTGGAAGAAGGGCGCGCCGAAGACGCCCGCGGCGATCGCCGCGTCGCACTCGGCCTTCAGCCGGGCCTTCCAGGCGGGTTCGTTCCACGCCGTCTCGGCCGCTGCCGCGTCCAGCCCGGCCTCGGCGCACAGCGCCTTCAGCGCCGCGGCATCGTTCAGCAGCACGCCGCGCGTGAAGTAGGCGCCGAAGGCCGCGTGCGTCCAGCGCGCGGCCGCGTCCTCGCCCTGGGTGTCGCGCAGCCACCAGAACACCCGCGCGGCGTTCTGCGTCGGGATCGGAAAGCTCGGCGGCACGGCATAGGGCAGGCCCTCGAAGCGCGCCGAGCGCGCGAAGTCGGCGATCGAGTACTCGCGCTTGAGCGGGTAGGACACCGGGCTCTTCAGCTCCGCCGCCTGGAAGGTGGCGCCCAGCAGGATGGCATGCCGCCGCACCCCGCGCCCGTGCCGCGCCGCCAGCGCGTCGACCCAGGCATTGGCGATGTAGGAATAGGGCGACGAGAAGTCGAACCAGAAGTCGATGGGGGCGGGGGTGTTCATGGGGGGACGATAGCGGGGATGGAGCTTGGCGTCCAGCCCGGCTGTTCGGGTCACCTTGCACACGACATCGGTGTTTGCGCGTGATAACGTCGATCGTTATCATCTCGGCATGATCCAGAGCTTCCACTGCAGCGACACGCAGGCGCTGTTCGAGGGGCGGCGCGTCAAGCGCTTCGCCAACATCGAGGTGGTGGCGTTACGCAAGCTGCAACAGCTTCATGCGGCCACGACGCTGGAGTTCCTGCGCGTGCCGCCCGGCAATCATCTCGAGGCGCTGAAGCACGACCGTGCCGGGCAGTACAGCATCCGCATCAGCGGGCAGTGGCGGCTTTGCTTCGTCTGGGCCGGCGGACATGCGCAGCGCGTCGAGATCGTTGACTACCACTGAAGGAGATCCCCATGGCCCGTGAAGTCCCCCTGGCGCACCCCGGCGAAATCTTGCTGAAGGACTGGCTGGAGCCGCTGGGCCTGAGCCAGTACGCGCTGGCGCGCGCGATCGGCGTGCCACCGCGGCGCATCAACGAGATCGTCAAGGGTCTGCGCGGCATCACGGTGGACACGGCGCTGCGCCTGGGCGCCTTCTTCGGCACCGACGCACAGAGCTGGATCAACCTGCAGGCGCATTACGACACCGAGCGGGCGCGCGAATCGATGGCTGACGTGATCGGCCGCATCCGGCGGTTCGAGCCGGGGCAGGCGTGAAGCGGCTCCGGCTGGGGCGGGGCGCGCGTTTCGGTGGGTGGGTGCAGACGCCGCAGTAGGTCGGCTCGAACGCCGAGTCGATACTGCTGCTCACCTCGCGCGTACCGGGATCACCCGCCGAGACGTTGACGTCTCCAGCGGCGGAGGCACGGACACACGGCCGTGCCAGCCGTCCAGCAACGCCTGCCACTGCGCGCGCGCGGCGGCCAGGCTGGCCAGTTTGACCGGGCCGAATCCACGCACGGGTTGCACCACCTCGGCCAGGCGCACGGCCAGGGCCAGGTTGTCGGGGCGTAACGCAGGCAGCAGTTCCTCGCGCACCAGGGCCTCGTAGTCGCGGGCAAGTTGTCGCTCCAGGCGGCGCTCCTGCGTGTGGCCGAAGGGGTCAAGGACGGTGCCGCGCAGGCCCTTCATGCCCGCCAGCAGGCGGAAGGCCACTCGCACCCAAGGGCTGAAGGCTTGCTTGCGCGGCCGCCCGTCGGGGCCTGGCCGGGACAGCAGTGGCGGTGCGAGGTGGTGAACGATCCGGTCCCAGTGCGCGAACTGCTGCCTCAGCAGCGCATCGAAGCCGCTGTCCAGATGCAGTCGCGCCACTTCGTACTCATCCTTCACGGCCAGCAGTCGCGCGTACTGATGCGCCACCGCGCGGGTGAGCGCCAGCCGTTGAGCCGCCTGTCCGCCCAGCTCCGCCTCGGCCTGGCGCACCTGAGCGACCAGGGCTGCATGCCGGTCGGCCAGGGCAGCATCCTGGTAGGCCGTGAGGAACCGCCGACGCCGCTGCAGCAGCCCGTCCGGGCCATCCAGCGCCTCGGGGTCAGAGGCGGCCTCGCCAGCCGCCGCCAGACGCCGCAGCGCCTCAGGTGCAGCCAGAGCCAGCCGCCCCAGCGCAAAGGCGCGCAGGTTCTGCACCACGGCCACGCCGTTCAGGGTGATGGCGCGCTCCAGGGCCGGCAGGCTCACGGGCACCAGCCCAGCTTGCCAGGCCGCACCCAGCATCACGATGTTGGCCGGCAAGGTGTCGCCCAGCAGCGCCTGAGCCACTGCCTGAGCATCCAGCGTGCGCAGGCGCTCCGCGCCTGCAGCGTGCCGCATCTTGGCGAGCAGTGCATCAGCGTGCAGCGGGGCATCGGGGTCGCGCACGAAGGCGGCGGTCACCAGCTCATGCCGGTTGGCCACGATCAGCGTGCGTCCGTGCTTGACGGTACCCAAGGCCTCGGCGCTGGCCCCCACCACCAGGTCACAGGCCAGCAGCAGATCGGCCTGCTGGGTGTCGATGCGCACCTGGTTGAGCAGGTCCGGCGTGGGCGCGATGCGCACGAAGGACAGCACCGAGCCGCCCTTCTGCGCAAGACCCATGAAGTCCAGCACCGAGGCCTGGCGCCCTTCCAGGTGCGCTGCCATGGTCACCAAGGCGCCCACGGTGACCACCCCCGTGCCGCCCACGCCAGTGACAAGCATGTCAAACGGACCGGTCCACCGCCACGGTGCGGGCGCGGGCAGGGCTGCCACATCTCTGGCCAGATCTTCATCGTTCCAGCGCTGAGCCCCGGGCTGGGCCAGCACCGCACCCTCGAGCGTGACGAAGCTGGGGCAGAAGCCCTGCACGCAGCTGTAGTCCTTGTTGCAGCTGCTCTGCTCGACCTGGCGCTTGCGGCCCCAATCGGTGTCCAGCGGCGTGATGGACAGGCAGTTGCTCTGCACGCCGCAGTCGCCGCAGCCCTCGCACACCGCCGGGTTGATGAAGACCCGCTTGCGCGGCTCGGGTATCTCGCCCTTCTTGCGCCTGCGGCGCTTCTCCGCGGCGCAGGTCTGGTCGTAGATCAGCAGGGTGACGCCGTCGCACTCGCGCAGCTCGCGCTGCACGGTGTCCAGTTCGCCGCGGTCGTGGAACGTGGTGCCGGGCGGAAAGTCCTGCGCCCGGGCCGCGTGCGACGTGATGTCGTCGGACACGATGGCCACGCGCTTCGCGCCCTCGGCCTGCACCTGGCGCGCGATCTCGGCCACCGAGAGCTTGCCGTCCACGGGCTGCCCGCCGGTCATGGCCACGGCGTCGTTGTAGAGCACCTTGTAGGTCATGCGCGGGCCTGCTGCGATGGCCTGGCGTATGGCCAGCAGTCCGCTATGGAAGTAGGTGCCGTCGCCCAGGTTCTGGAAGACGTGCGGCGCGTCGGTGAAGCGCGAGGCGGCCACCCAGTCCACGCCTTCGGCGCCCATCTGGATCAGGCCCTCGGTGTCGCGCTCCATCCAGCTGGCCATGAAGTGGCAGCCGATGCCCGCCAGCGCTTTGGAGCCCTCCGGCACGCGGGTGCTGGTGTTGTGCGGGCAGCCTGAGCAGAAGTAGGGCTGGCGGCGCACGACGTCGGCCTCGTTGGACAGCAGTGCCGGCATGGTGAACTCCACCACCCGGTCGCGCCGGTCCAGCGCCGGGTTCAGCCGCGCCAGCCACTGAGCCACCACCGACATGATGCGCGAGGGCCGCAGCTCACCCAGGGCTGAGAGCAGCGGCGCGCCTTCAGGCGTGGTCTTGCCGGCAATGCGCGGGCGCTGGCCGTCGGGCAGCGCGTAGAGCAGCTCCTTCATCTGCCGCTCTACCACCGGCGCCTTTTCCTCGATCACGAGGACTTCCTGCAGCCCGTGGGCGAACTCATTGATGCGCGTGGGCTCCAGCGGCCACACCAGGCCGACCTTGTAGACGCGTACGCCGGCCGCGGCCAGGGCGTTCGGCTCCAGGTCGAGACGGCGCAGCACCTCCATGAAGTCGAAGTGGGCCTTGCCCACGGTCACGATGCCCAGCGTGGCCCGTGGGCTGCTGACCACGTGTTTGTCCACCGCGTTGACCCGGGCAAAGGCGCGCACCGCGTCCAGCTTCTCGGCCGCACGTGCTTCCAGCGCCAGAGAGGGCAGGTCCGCGCTGCGCACGTGCAGGTCTTGCGTGGGTGTGAAGACCTCGGGCGGTACGGGTAGGGCGAAGTCGATAGGCACGGCGTCCAGGTCCACCGTCATCCCTGACTCCACCACCTCGCTGATCGCCTTGAAGCCCACCCAGGCGCCCGAGTAGCGTGACAGGGCCCACCCGTAGAGCCCGAACTCCAGGTACTCCGCCACGTTGGCCGGGTGCAGCACCGGCATGCCGAAGTGCGCGAGGGCCAGATCGCTCTGGTGCGGCATGGAGGAAGACACGCAGCCGTGGTCGTCACCGCACACCACAAGCACGCCGCCCTTGGAGCTGGAGCCGTAGACGTGCCCATGCTTGAGCGCGTCACCCGACCGGTCCACCCCGGGGCCCTTGCCGTACCAGAGGGCAAGCACGCCGTCCACGCGCCGCGCCGCGTCCAGCGCCACGCGCTGTGTGCCCAGGCAGGCGGTGGCGGCCAGGTCCTCGTTGATGGCGGGCAGGAACTCCACGCCCGCGGCCTGCAGCAGCGGCAGGGCCTTCCACATCTGCTGGTCGACCATGCCTAGCGGGCTGCCGCGGTAGCCGCTGACAAAGCCGGCCGTGCGCCAGCCGGCCGCCTCGTCGCGCTCGCGCTGCATCAGCACCAGCCGCACCAGGGCCTGGGTGCCGGTGAGCCACACCGTGCCGGTGCTGGCGCGCAGGTTGTCGGTGAGTTCGTAGGGGCGCAGGACTGGGGTTTGCATGCGTTGATGCTAGCCCGACTTTGTCAACTTTTCCCCCTTATCTGTCTTTGGCCAGCCGTAAGCCCTTGTCTGGATTGAACCCCACTCGCAGATCCATAATGTAGTGCCATAATAATCTACTCCTTCCGATCCAAATCCCCTTTTTTGGTGCAACATCGCGTGCATGTTCATTCGCCGCACGCAGACCCGCAGTCGCATCTCTGGCGAGCCCTACGTCACTTACCGTCTGGTTCATAGCCA
>JAIXWM010000183.1 GCA_027491255.1 Rubrivivax sp.
CAGTCAAATCAAGAAGGCGGCGGGCAAAGCAAGCGTAGTGCCATACGCGCCTCCGTGACGAGCTAAGCTGTTGATTTTATTTGGGTTGCGCTGAGAGGATGACAAACTCGGGCTAGGCCGACGTGTGGCGCGGGACCTGAGCCACCGGGGCGTCCCCTTCGTCGTCGTCGAGCACCTGCGCGAGCGCGTCGAGGCCCTGCGCGGGCAGGAGATTCCCGCGGTGCTGGGCGAGGCCGGCGACCCGATGACGCTGGTTCAGGCGCACGTGGCTGGGGCTGACCTGATGGTCGTGACCATCGAGGACAGCGCCGAAGTGCTGCGCGCGATCGAGACCGCTCTTGCGCTGAACCCGGGCTTGCCGATCGTGGCCTGCGCGCCGGGGCCTGAGGAGGCGCAGACCCTGCGCGCTGCTGGCGCTCGGGTCGTGCTGCAGACTCAGGACGCGCTGGCCTGGGCCTTGGTGCGCGATGCGTTGGCGGCTTTGGGGCCATCCTCGGCCACCGGGCCGCGAGGGTCCGCGCAGCTGTCGGGGTAACGCAGCTTCAGGCGTGCTGCAGCGCTGCCAGGCGCTCGGGCGTGCCGACGTCGGTCCAGGCACCGTCCCAGCGCGTGCCGGCCAGGCGCCGCTGGTCGATCGAGCGCTCCAGCAGCGGTCGCAGCGGCAGGCGCGTGCCGGGGGCGACGCCGCGGAACAGCGCGGCGCCAAACAGGCCCACGCTGGCCCAGGTCAGACGCTCGTCGACCTCGTCACCGGTGGTGAGCAGCCCTTCGGAGCCGAGCGCGAAGTCGCCGCGCGGGTGGTGGGGGGCATTGCGCACCATCCACAGGTGGGCGTCGTGCCGGCCGTCGAACACCGCCGCAGCCGGCGCCGCGTCGAAGCCGAACCCAGGCAGGAAGACATCCCCCGAGACGACCCAGAAGACCTCGCCCAGCAGCGGCAGGGCCGTGGCGATGCCGCCAGCGGTCTCGAGGGCGCCGCCGTGGTTGCGCCCTTCCATCGAGTAATGCAGTCGCAGCCCGAAGCGACTCCCATCGCCGAGCGTGGCGGGAAACTGCTCCTCGAGCCAGGCGGTGTTGACGACGACCTCGCGCACCCCGGCGCGTTGCAGCGCCAGCAGGTGCCACTCGATCAGCGGCCGCCCGCGCACGGCCAGCAGAGGCTTGGGGGTGTGGTCGGTCAGCGGCCGCATGCGCTCGCCGCGGCCGGCAGCCAGGATGATAGCGTGCAGGGTCACGCCCGACAGTGTAGGGGGCGATGTCCGGCGCGCGCAGGCGTGTGGCCCGCGCACCGGCGGGCTCCGGGGCCACCGTGGGCGCGCCAGGTGCCGCCGCTACGCGGCCTTGCGTATCGCCGGTCCCAAGCCGATCTGCGCCGGCGCGTCGTCGACGATGCGCCGGAAGACCTCGCGGTAGTCTTCCTCGGGCTCGTGGCCGGTCAGTGGGTGGCTGTAGGCGGTGCATGCGGCGTCGAGTTCGCCCCAGTCCTGTGCGCTCAACCGAGCCCGGGCGGCGGGCAGCACCTCGCCCTCCTCGGTGCTCATGTGCGTCTGGCAGAAGCGCACGCAGCGCTCGAGTCGGTCCACGAACGCGGCCCGGCGGCTGTGGCCCATCATCTCGAAGGCCAGCAGCGCGTGGCCCCAGTTCGCGGATCATGGTCTCGCCGGCGGAGTGCTTTCGGTCCAGGCGGTCGAGCACCGGGGCGAGCTCGGGCGCCTTCTCGCGCAGGCGCGGGAGCAGCAGTTCGCTCTCCCTGGCGTGGTGCAACTGCTGCGGGAACCCGTCGATGTAGAGGAGCATCGCGCGCAGCACCGCGAAGTCGGGCAGCGCTTGCAGGCGCCGGGCTTCGGCCCGCATCATCTACATCGAGCGCAGCGCCGCAGCCGGAGCCTGGTGTTCGTCATGCATGACGCGCGCGCTGGTGGAGTTCATGGGCGGGGCCCTTCGCATCCGGTCGGGGTTCCGGGGGGATCCGTGATCTGGACGGCATGCGCTTCGCGCAAGGCTGCAGGCCCGCTCTCGTGGCAGATCAAGGGTATCGACCTGCCTGCGCATGACGACGCTCTGCGGGCGGCCCTGACGCACCCTGGCTGGCCTGGGACGTCTGTCGCCCGCAAAAGGCGCCGGATAAACTTCGGGGTTTCCCCAGGTTCCGCTCCGGGCGCGAGTTCCGGGTGGCGCCGTTCCTTTCACCCCAGCCTCGCCTTCCCCCATGAGCATCAAAGACCCGGCCGCGATGGCCCATGCCATCCGCGCGCTTGCGATGGACGCCGTCCAGCAGGCCAACTCCGGTCACCCCGGCGCCCCGATGGGCATGGCGGAGATCGCAGTTGCGCTGTGGGACCGGCACCTGAAGCACCATCCCGGCAGCCCGCACTGGGCCGATCGCGACCGCTTCGTGCTGTCCAACGGCCATGGCTCGATGCTGATCTACGCGCTGCTGCACCTCACCGGCTACGACCTGCCGATGGATGAGTTGCGGCGCTTCCGCCAATTGCACAGCAAGACGCCCGGCCATCCCGAGGTCGGTGTGACCCCCGGGGTCGAGACGACCACCGGTCCGCTCGGCCAGGGTCTGACCAATGCGGTGGGCATGGCGCTGGCCGAGAAGCTGCTCGCCGCCGAGTTCAACCGGCCCGGCCACGCCATCGTCGACCACCGGACCTGGGTCTTCCTCGGTGACGGCTGCCTGATGGAAGGCATCAGCCACGAGGCCGCGTCGCTGGCCGGAGCCTGGAAGCTGAACAAGCTCGTGGCGGTGTACGACGACAACGGCATCAGCATCGACGGTCCGGTCAAGCCCTGGTATGTCGACGACGCTGCCAAGCGCTTCGAGGCTTGCGGCTGGAACGTCGTGGGACCGGTGGACGGGCATGAGGTCGATGCGGTGGATGCGGCGCTTGCGCAGGCCCGTGCCGCGGACAAGCCCACGCTCGTGGTCTGCCGCACCACCATCGGCAAGGGCTCTCCCAACCGCGGCGGCACCGCCAAGGCGCACGGCGAGGCGCTCGGCGCCGAGGAGATCCGCCTTACGCGCGAGGCCCTGGGCTGGTCGCACGCGCCTTTCGTCGTGCCCGCGGAGATCGCGGCGATGTGGGATGCGCGCGAGCGTGGCGCCCAGGCCGAGGCGGCGTGGAACAGCCGCTTCGCCGCCTACCGGGGCGAGCACCCTGAACTCGCGGCCGAGTTCGAGCGCCGCATGCAGGGCCGGCTGCCGGCGAATTTCGCCCAGACCGCGGTCGACGCCGTCGTCGCCGCCCACACCAAGGCCGAGACCGTGGCCTCGCGCAAGGCCAGCCAGCTCGCGCTCGAGGCCTTCACGAAGGCGCTGCCCGAGTTGCTGGGCGGCTCGGCCGACCTCACGGGCTCGAACCTGACCAACACCTCGTCGACACCGGCGCTGCGTTTCGGCGCCGACGGCGCGCCCAACGGCGGGCGCCACATCAACTACGGCGTGCGCGAGTTCGGCATGGCCGCCATCATGAACGGCGTCGCGCTGCACGGTGGCTACATCCCTTACGGCGGGACCTTCCTGACCTTCAGCGACTACAGCCGCAATGCCATCCGCATGGCCGCGCTGATGAAGCAGCGCGTGATCCATGTCTTCACGCACGACTCCATCGGCCTGGGCGAGGACGGTCCGACGCACCAGAGCGTGGAGCACGCGGCCAGCCTGCGCCTGATTCCGAACCTGGACGTCTGGCGCCCGGCCGACACGGCCGAGACCGTGGTGGCCTGGACCCTGGCGATCGGCAACGCCACCCGCCCGACGGCGCTGCTGCTGAGCCGGCAGAACCTGCCCTACGCGCCGAAGGCCGGGCTCGCCGAGATCGGCAAGGGGGCCTACGTGCTGGCCGAGCCCGGCGAGGTGGGCTTGAAGAAGAAGGCGCAGGCCGTGCTCGTCGCCACCGGCAGCGAGGTCCAGCTCGCGCTGCACGCGCAGGCGCTGCTCGCGCGCGATCGCATCGCGGTGCGCGTGGTCAGCATGCCCAGCACGACCGTGTTCGATCGTCAGTCCGTGGCCTACAAGAAAAGCGTGCTCCCCGCCGGGCTGCCGCGCATCGCCGTCGAGGCGGGCGTGACTGACGGCTGGTGGAAGTACGGCTGCGCCGCCGTCGTCGGCATCGACACCTACGGCGAGAGCGCCCCGGCGGGCGTGCTGTTCAAGCACTTCGGCTTCACGGCGGAGAACGTCGCGGCGGTCGTGCGCAAGGTCCTGTCATCGAAGTAAGGAGAGCTCTCCCATGACCATCAAGGTTGGCATCAACGGCTTCGGCCGCATCGGGCGCATGGTGTTCCGCGCCGCCGTGCAGAACTTTCCCGACATCGAGGTCGTCGGCATCAACGATCTGCTCGAGCCCGACTACCTGGCCTACATGCTGAAGTACGACAGCGTGCACGGCCGCTTCAAGGGCGAGATCGCGGTCGACGGCTCGACGCTGGTCGTCAATGGCCGGCGCATCCGGCTGACGGCGCACAAGGACCCGGCGGCGTTGGCCTGGGGCGAGATCGGCGCCGACATCGTCGTCGAGGCCACCGGCCTGTTCCTGACCAAGGAGACGGCACAGAAGCACCTGGACGCCGGTGCGAAGAAGGTCATCATGAGCGCGCCGTCGAAGGACGACACGCCGATGTTCGTCTACGGGGTGAACCACCAGACCTACGCCGGGCAGGCCATCGTCAGCAATGCCAGCTGCACGACGAACTGCCTGGCGCCCGTGGCCAAGGTGCTGAACGACCACTGGGGCATCAAGCGTGGCCTGATGACCACGGTGCACGCAGCCACGGCGACGCAGAAGACGGTGGACGGGCCGAGCAACAAGGACTGGCGCGGCGGCCGGGGCATCCTCGAGAACATCATCCCGTCGAGCACCGGCGCGGCCAAGGCCGTGGGCGTGGTCATCCCGGAACTGAACAAGAAGCTCACCGGCATGTCCTTCCGTGTGCCCACGTCCGATGTGTCGGTCGTCGACCTGACGGTGGAACTGGTGCGCGAGGCCGGCTACGACGAGATCTGCCGCGCCATGAAGGCTGCGGCCGAGGGCCCGATGAAGGGTGTGCTCGCCTACACCGAGGACAAGGTGGTGGCCACCGACTTCCGCGGCGAGTCCTGCACCAGCGTCTTCGACGCCGAGGCCGGCATCGCGCTGGACCGCACCTTCGTCAAGGTCGTGGCCTGGTACGACAACGAGTGGGGCTACTCGAACAAGGTGCTCGAACTGGCGCGGGTGATCGCGGGTTGAGAACGCCGGACCGCGCGCGCGACGCTGCCGGGTGAACGTGGCGATGCACGTTCTGTTGCAGCCATGGCGCGCGCGGCCCGCGTTGCGGCCCTAGACTCGCGCATGGCTGTGCCTGTCACCCGCGCCCCCGTCGTGTCGACTGTTGCGGTCCCGGGAGGTGGGTGGCGTTCACGCGCCCTCGCGCGCGTGGCTGCCATGGGCTTGTGGGCGCTCCAGGCCCTCGGAATGGCCAACCTCGTGTGGGCCGGCGCCGCCCCCGGGACCGCAGTCGTTGCGGCTGCCCCCGGTCAGATGGCCCGAGTGATCGTCGGCTACCGACGCGACGCGCAGGTGACGCGTCAGCATCCCTGGTTGCCGGGGACGCCGCGGCGCGAGTCCGCCGGCGTACTGCAGCGACGTGCCGATGCGCTGGCGGCGCACGCGGGCAGGGGGCTCGTGAGCGGGCGCGCTGTCGGCCGTCGTGCCCAGGTCGTGCTCGCCACCGGCGTCTCCTCGGAGGTGCTGGCCCGGCGCCTGGCCGCGCATCCGGATGTGGCCTGGGTGACCGTCGACGGTTGGCGCCGAGCGCTTTCCGCCCCGAATGATCCCTACTTTTCGGCGGGGCCCGCGGTGGTGAACGGCAGCGGCGGCCCTGAGGTCGGTCAGTGGTACCTGCGCAAGCCCGACGCGACATTCGTCTCGGCGATCAACGCCGAAGCCGCCTGGGCGCGATCCACAGGGCAGGGGATCGTGGTGGCGGTGCTGGACACCGGGGTGCGCTTCGACCACCCGGACTTGCAGGGGCAACTGCTCCCTGGCTATGACATGGTGCACCTTGCAGCTACCGCAGCCGACGGTGACGGCCGCGACGCGAACGCGACCGATCCCGGGGACGGCCTGACCGAGCAGGAGGTCAACGACCCTGCGGGTGCCTTCTTCGGCGGTTCGGACCGTGGCTGCGCAACGCGCAACCCCTTCACCGGGAAGTACGAGGCGGTCGACAGCTCGTGGCATGGCACCGAGGTGGCCGGGATCCTGGCCGCGGCCGCGAACAACGGTTCCGGTATCGCAGGGGTGGCGCATGGAGCCCAGATCCTGCCCGTGCGTGTGCTGGGCAAGTGCGGCGGCTATGACTCCGATATCCAGGCGGGCATCTATTGGGCGGCCGGCATCGACCAGCCCGGATTGCCGCCCAACCCGACCCCCGCCCGCGTCATCAACCTCAGCCTGGGTGGCGGCGGCGCCTGCTCCCAGGCCTATCAGGACGCCATCGACGAAGCGACGGCGCGGGGCGTCGTCGTCGTGGCCGCGGCCGGCAACAGCGCGAGCGACTCGGTCGGCACGCCGGCCAATTGCCAGCGCGTGATCGCGGTGACCGGTCTGCGCCATGCGGGCACCAAGGTCGGCTTTTCCGCCCTGGGCTCACAGATCGCCATCGCTGCGCCGGGCGGGAATTGCGTGAACATCCTGGCGGGTCAACCCTGTCTGTACCCGCTGCTGACGACGACCAACCTCGGCTTGACCCAGCCTGGTGCCTCGGGCTTCACGGACAGCTTCCGCATCTCGGTGGGCACGAGCTTCTCTGCGCCGCTCGTCTCCGGGGCTGTGGCGATGATTCTGTCGATGCGCCCGGACTGGGGCCGGGGCGATGTCCTGCGGGTGCTGCAAGACAGCGCGCGCGCCTTTCCCGAGCCGGCCACAGGGTCCGGCGTGGCCCGATGCCCGGCCCCGAGTTCGGACGACGAGTGCCATTGCACGACCGCGCTGTGCGGCGCGGGGATGCTGGATGTCGACGCGGCGCTCGCGCTGACCGCCGCCAGTCCGCCTCCGGCGCCGGGTGGATCGTCCGGCGGCGGCGCGCTGGGCTGGGGCTGGCTGGCCGGGTTCGCGGCGGCTTCGGCGCTGATGTCAGCGCTACCGCTGCGGCGCAGCCGTCGCCGCAGCGGCGCCTGAGTCGCCGGGTTTGTTCGGTGCAGCGCCTGCCGCCGGCATGCTGGCGGGCTGCTCGCCCAGGGCTGCAGCCACGGCTCGGGGCCGCAGGACCGTCAGCGCTTCCGGCCTGACCTGCTGCTGCAAGCGTTCAGGCTCGCGGCCCTGGAGCGCAGGCGGTGCGGGCGCGAGCGCCCCAAGCCAGCCCTGGGTCCAGGCCCACAGGAGCGCATTGGCGCCGAGCAGCGACAGGGCCAGCGCGCGCAGCATCGGTCAGCCTTCCCGGCCCGCCAGGTCTGTTTCGAGCCGGATGCTGACGTCGCCAGCGTGCACGAGATGCAGGGCATCCTGGGCGTCCCGCACGCGCAGGGCGCCGCTGGCATCCACACCCTCGGCGCGTCCGCCGGGGAGCGCGGCGAGCGTGGTGCGCACCGGACGGCCGCGCAGGACGTCACGCGCCGCGTAGCGCGCCGCAAAGGGCTCGAGACCGTCGCGTTCGAAATGTCGCAGCGCTCGCAGCAGCGCCGGCGCCATGCGGGCCAGCGCCAAGGGCCCGCTGGCGATGCCGGGTTCCAGCTCGTGCAGGCAGGCGAAGCCGCTTCCCAGTTGTGTCACCGGTTGCGGCAGCAGATTCAGCCCGACGCCGACGACGCACACGCGCTCGCCTGCACAAGCCACGGTCTCGATCAGGATCCCGCCGAGCTTGCGCCCCGGCGCGGTCGCCGGTGCTGCGTCGCGCAGCCAGAGGTCGTTGGGCCACTTCAGGCCGACGCGCGCCGGGCGCGCAGGGTCGGCCGGCTCCAGCGCCTCGGCCAGGGCCACGCCCACCGCCAGCGACAGGCCTGACCAGTCACGAGGCGCCAGGGGCAGCGCAAGGGAAAAGGTCAGTGAGGCGCCGCGCGCAGACTGCCAGACCCGGCCCTGGCGCCCGCGGCCTTGGACCTGCTGCTCGGCAACCAGCAGTCGCGGCCGCGCAAGCCCCGGAGCGTCGGCGCGGGCGAGATCAAGGAGGTCGGTGTTCGTCGATCCGGTTTCGGCGATGACGCGGACCTGGAGCGCGGGCTCGATCCCGCCCAGGACGCGCTCCAGGGCAGCGGTGTCCCAGGTGGCACTGGTCATCGGCGCCGATGCGTGCGACGCCGCGTCGACAGTGGCGGCTGCAACCGCGGCACCGTCGGTTCCGTGCGCACGCCCGGCCGCCAGCGTGGTCACCGCTTCGGAGCCAGCATGGTGCCGCGGCAGCGGGTGCTGCCGCACAGGCATTGGTACTGCTTCTTCAAGGTGGGCGTGTAGCGCTCGTCGATCACGAGGTGGTAGTCGAAGAACAACTCGGTGCCCGTCTTGATGCGGCGCAGCGCTTTCACGAAGACGCGCTCACCCACGACCTCGGTCTCGCAGTTCGGATCGCAGGAATGGTTGATCCAGCGCGCCGAATTGCCCTGGTACTTGCCGTCGATGACGCGCTTGTCGTCGATGTGGAAGTAGAAGGTATGGAAGGGGTTGTCCGGGTCATGCGGATGTCGCCGCAGGGCTTCCTTCCAGCTGATGAGCTCACCCTTGTATTCCAGTACCGTCTCGCCGGCAGCGATCGGCCGCATGGCGAACACGCCACGGCCATGGACGCCGCTGCGTCGCACCTGGGTGCGGCGTGAGCGGTCGGTGGCTGCGTCGGCCCGCGCCGCCCCGGCGCTGCGTATAGTCTTTGTCATTCGGTACATTGAATCGTGGGTGCGCAGGCGCGCGCGTGTACATGGGCGTGCCTGCGCTCGCGTGTAATCGAAGATTGTAGGGACGGGTCGGCAGCCGGGTCCCCTTGTGGCCGACAGGAAGACAAGACGATGAGCAAGTCCATCATCATTGCGGAAAAGCCGAGCGTGGCGCAGGACATCGTGCGTGCGCTCACGCCCGTGTCCGGGAGGTTCGAGAAGCTCGCCGAGCACTTCGAGAACGAGCGCTACGTCGTGACCTCGGCCGTGGGTCACCTGGTGGAGATCCAGGCGCCCGAGGAGTACGACGTCAAGCGCGGCAAGTGGAGCTTCGCCCACCTGCCGGTGGTGCCGCCGCACTTCGAGCTCGCCCCGATCGACAAGACGAAGTCGCGCCTGAACGCGGTGGTCAAGCTGTGCCGGCGCAAGGATGTGACCGAGCTCATCAACGCCTGCGACGCCGGGCGCGAGGGCGAGCTGATCTTCCGCCTGATCGAGCAGTACGCCGCCGGCGCCAAGGGCAGCCTGAACAAGCCGGTGCGCCGGCTGTGGCTGCAGAGCATGACGCCGCAGGCCATCCGCGAGGGCTTCGAGAAGCTGCGCAGCGACGCGCAGATGCGCGGCCTTGCCGACGCCGCGCGCAGCCGCTCCGAGGCCGACTGGCTGGTGGGCATCAACGGCACGCGCGCCTTCACCGCCTTCAACTCGCGCGACGGCGGCTTCTTCCTGACCACCGTCGGCCGCGTGCAGACGCCCACGCTTTCCATCGTCGTCGAGCGCGAGGAGAAGATCCGCAAGCACGTCGCGCGCGACTACTGGGAGGTGCGCGCCACCTTCGACGCGGTGGCCGGGCAGTACGAAGGCAAGTGGTTCGACCCGAAGTGGAAGAAGAATGCCGACGACCCCGAGCTGCGCGCCGACCGGCTGTGGAGTGCCGCCGACGCCCAGGCCGTCGCCCAGGCCTGCCGCGGCAGGCCGGCCACGGTGACCGAGGAGTCCAAGCCCAGCAGCCAGGCCAGCCCGCTGCTGTACGACCTGACGACGCTGCAGCGCGAGGCCAACTCGCGCTTCGGTTTCTCGGCCAAGACCACGCTGTCGATCGCGCAGGCGCTGTACGAGAAGCACAAGGTGCTGACCTACCCGCGCACCGACTCGCGCGCGCTGCCCGAGGACTACCTCGGGACGGTACGCAACACCTTCACGATGCTCGCGGACACGGCGTTGCCGGGGCCGCTGCGCGAGTTGTCGATGCACGCGCGCAAGGCGCTGAACGACGGCTACGTCAAGCCCACCCGGCGTGTCTTCGACAACACCAAGGTGTCGGACCACTTCGCCATCATCCCGACGCTGGAGACGCCGAAGTCGCTGACCGAGATCGAGGCCCGCCTGTACGACATGGTGGTCAAGCGCTTCCTGGCCGTCTTCTACCCGGCCGCGGAATACCTGGTCACCACACGCATCTCGACGGTGGCCACCGCCACAGCCGAGCACCGTTTCCAGACCAACGGCAAGGTGCTCGTGAACCCCGGCTGGCTTGCCGTCTACGGCAAGGAAGCCCAGGGTGAGGACGCCAACCTGGTGGCGGTTCAGCCCGGCGAGACCGTGCGCACCGAGTCGCTCGACGTCAAGGCGCTGCAGACCCGCCCCCCGGCACGCTACACCGAGGCCACGCTGCTGGCGGCGATGGAGGGTGCGGGCAAGCTGATCGATGATGACGAGTTGCGCGAGGCCATGGCCGAGAAGGGCCTGGGTACCCCGGCCACACGCGCTGCCATCATCGAGGGCCTGATCGCCGAGAAGTACATGCTGCGCGACGGTCGCGACCTCGCGCCCACGGCCAAGGCCTTCCAGCTGATGACATTGCTGCGCGGCCTGGGCGTCGAGGACCTGACCAAGCCCGAGCTGACGGGGCAGTGGGAGTACCAGCTCGCGCAGATGGAGCACGGGCGCCTGCAGCGCGACGCCTTCATGGCCGAGATCGCGAAGATGGCCGAGCGCATCGTGCGCAAGGCCAAGGAGTACGACCGCGACACCATCCCGGGCGACTACGCCACGCTGTCCATGCCTTGCCCGAACTGCGGCGGTGTCGTCAAGGAGAACTACCGCCGTTTCGCCTGCGCCGGGGCCGACGGCGCCAGCGAGGGCTGTGGCTTCTCGATCACCAAGATCCCGGCCGGGCGCGCCTTCGAGATCGCCGAGGCCGAGGCCTTCCTGCGCGACAAGCGCATCGGCCCGCTCGAGGGCTTCCGCTCCAAGGCCGGCTGGCCCTTCACGGCCGAGATGAAGCTCGTGCACGACGCCGAACTTGGAAACTGGAAGCTCGAGTTCGACTTCGGCGACGAGGCGCGGCAGGTCGAGGGTGCAGGCGAGCCGGTGGACTTCTCCGGCCAGTCCGCCCTCGGGGCCTGCCCGAAGTGCAAGGGCCGCGTCTACGAGCACGGCACGAACTACGTCTGCGAGCACAGCGTCGGCGCGCCGGTGACCTGCGACTTCAAGAGCGGCAAGATCATCCTGCAGCAGCCGGTGCCGCGCGAGGAGATGACGCGCCTGCTCACCACGGGCAAGACGGCGCTGCTGGAGAACTTCGTCTCGAACAAGACGCGGCGCAAGTTCAAGGCCTTCCTCACCTGGGACGGCAAGGAGGGCAAGGTCGGCTTCGCGTTCGAGCCGCGCCCGGCCCGGCCGGCCGCCAAGAAGGCCGCAGCGAAGAAGACCGCGTGAGCGCCTGTCTGAAGCTGCCGGTCGCGGGGGCGGCGGCATGACGCTGGCAGTCGCCTGGAAGCTGCTCGCCATCTTCGCCACGGTGTCGCTGGGCTGGGTGGCGGCGCGCGCCGGCTGGGTCGGTGGCCGTCCCGGGGCGGGCGCCGGACTGCCGGCGGCCACGCGCACGCTGTCCGACGTGGCTTTCCACCTGTTTGTGCCGGCGTTGCTGTTCCGCACCATGGCGCGGCAGGACCTTGCCGCGGTGCCCTGGGCGCACCTGACGGCCTTCTTCATGCCGGCGCTGGTCTTCGTGGTGGGTGTCTACCTCGGCTATCGTCGCCACGCCGGTGGGGCGAGCCCCGCGGCGCCGGCCACGCGCACGGCCGCTGCGAGCTACGGCAACGGCCTGCAGTTGGGCATCCCGATGGCGGCGGCGCTCTTCGGAGAGCCTGGCCTCGCCTTGCACGTCGCTTTGGTCAGCGTGCACGGACTCATCCTGCTGACCTTGATGACGGTGTTCGCCGAGCTCGACCTGGCACGCGCCGACCGCCAGGCCACGCTGTGGATGACGGTGCGCAGCACGGTGCGCAGCGCGGTGCTGCACCCGGTGATGCTGCCGGTGCTGCTGGGCCTGGCATGGAACCTGACCGGTCTGCCGCTTCCGCCGCCGGTCGACGAGGCGCTGCGTGTGCTCGGTTCTGCGGTGGTCCCGGTGTGCCTGGTGCTGATCGGGCTGAACCTGGCCCAGTACGGCCTGCGCGGCCGCGTGCGCGGTGCCCTGGGCTTGAGCGCGCTGAAGTTGCTCTTGCTGCCCGCCCTGGTGCTGCTGGTGGCCCATCTGGGCTTCGGCCTCGAGGGCATGCCGCTGGGCGTGGTCGTGATGCTCGCCGCGCTGCCCACGGGCAGCAACGCGCTGATCTTCGCGCAGCGCTACGATACCCATCAGGCCGAGGCGACGGCGGCCATCGTCGTGTCGACGACCGCCTTCGCGCTGACCAGTTCGCTTTGGATTGCCGTCCTCGCGCTGGTCGACCGGCTTTGACCTTCCCCGCCGGCCAGCAGGAGCCCAGAGCGTGACCCCGACCGACATCCCCGCCTACATGGCCCACCTCGGCGCGCGGGCGCGTGCGGCCGCCACCGCGATGGCCGCCGCGCCGAGCGCTGCGAAGGACGCAGCGCTGCGCGCGCTCGCCCGTCGGCTGCGCGCGGATGCGGCCGCGCTGCAGGCGGCCAATGCGCACGACATCGCTGCGGCGCAGGCCGCCGGTCTGGCTGCGCCGATGGTCGACCGGCTGAAGCTCACGCCCAAGGTCATCGAGACGGTGGCCGAGGGCTGCGAGCAGCTCGCTGCGATGCCCGACCCGGTGGGCGAGATCCTGGACGTGCGCCGCCGCCCCAGCGGCATCAGCGTGGGCCGCATGCGTGTGCCGCTGGGCGTCTTCGGCATGATCTACGAGAGCCGCCCCAACGTCACGATCGAAGCCGCGTCGCTGGCCATCAAGAGCGGCAACGCCTGCATCCTTCGCGGCGGCTCCGAGGCCCTGCACTCCAATCTCGCGCTGTGGCGTCGCGTGCAGTCGGCGTTGGCCGAGGCCAGCCTGCCGCCCGACGCGGTGCAACTGGTCGAAACCACCGACCGCGCCGCGGTCGGGCGCCTGATCGCGATGCCCGAGTCGGTGGACGTGATCATCCCCCGTGGCGGCAAGAGCCTGATCGAGCGCATCAGCGCCGAGGCGCGCGTGCCGGTGATCAAGCACCTGGACGGCAACTGCCACGTCTACGTCGACGCAGAGGTCGACCTGGACCTGGCCGTGCGGGTCACCGACAACGCGAAGACGCAGAAATACAGCCCCTGCAACGCGGCCGAGTCGCTGCTCGTGCACGCGGCCCAGGCGCAGGCCTTCCTGCCGCGCATCGGCGCGCTCTTCGCCGCCAAGGGGGTGCAGATGCGCTGTGATGCCGCGGCGCGCGCGATCCTCGCCGCCGTGCCCGGTGCCGACGTCACGGCCGCCACCGAGGCCGACTGGGCCGAGGAATACCTGGCCCCCATCATCAGCATCAAGGTGGTGGCTGGTCTGGACGAGGCGATCGCGCACGTCAACCGCCATGGCTCGCACCACACCGACGCCATCCTGACGACGAACCACCCGAACGCGATGCGATTCCTGCGCGAAGTGGACTCTTCGAGCGTGATGGTCAACGCCAGCACGCGCTTTGCCGATGGCTTCGAGTACGGCCTGGGCGCCGAGATCGGCATCAGCACCGACAAGTTCCACGCCCGCGGTCCCGTCGGCCTGGAAGGGCTGACGTCACTGAAGTGGATCGTGCTCGGTCAGGGCGAGGTGCGGGTCTGAGCGCGCCGGCGAGCGCCTGGCCCGCACGAGCGAAGGGACAGCGATGAGCAGCGGACAGATCGTCTCGCTGGCGCTGGCTGCGGTGCTGGTGTTCTGGATGCTGGGCGCCTACAACCGGCTCGTGCGCTTGCGCAACGCGATCGGACGCGCCTGGGCCGCCTGTGAGCCCCCGCTGCAGCAGCGCGCCGGCGCCACCGCCTCCCTGCTGGAGGCCTTGCGCGAGCCGCTCGCAGCCGAGGCGCCCACGCTGCAGGCGGTGGCCGTGGCGCAGGCGCAACTGGAGCAGGCCACGCGCGCCCTGAAGGCCAGCCCGGTCTCGGCCGATGCCGCGGCGGAGTTCTCGGTGGCGATGGCGGCGCTCGAGGCGGGATTGGCGCGCCTGGTTGCACTGTGCGAGCACGCGAGCGCGCTGCACGAGCTTGTAGAGGTCAAGGATTCCCTCGCGGCCTTGCGCGATGCGCGCGTCGGGCTGGCTTTCGGGCGCGAGCTCTACAACGCCGCCGTGGCCCACTACAACAAGGCCTTGGCCGAATCTCCGACGCGGCTGCTGGTCGGGCTTTACCGGTTCGGTCCGGCCGGCAGGATCTGAGCCTCGAACAGGTCGCCGCCGCGCGCCGGCGGCGCGAGCCCGAGGTGGCGCCACGCGGCCTGGGTGGCGATGCGCCCGCGCGGCGTGCGCTGCAGGTAGCCCTGCTGTATCAGGTAGGGCTCGATCACGTCCTCGATCGTGCCCGGCTCCTCGCCGATGGCCGCCGCGACGTTGTCCAGCCCTACCGGTCCACCGTCGAAGCGGTGGATCACGGCTTCGAGCAGCTTGCGGTCCATCAGGTCGAAGCCGCGCGGGTCGACGTCGAGCATGGCCAGCGCGCGGTCGGCCGTGGCGGCGTCGATCAGGCCGCGCCCCTTGACCTGCGCGTAGTCGCGCACGCGGCGCAGCAGGCGGTTGGCGATGCGCGGCGTGCCGCGCGAGCGGCGCGCGATCTCCAGCGCGCCGGCCGGCTCCACCGGTACCTGCAGCAGCGCGGCCGAGCGCGTGACGATGCGCGTCAGCTCCTCGTCGGTGTAGAACTCGAGCCGCGCGACGATGCCGAAACGGTCGCGCAGCGGGTTCGTCAGCATGCCCGCGCGCGTGGTCGCGCCCACGAGCGTGAAGGGCTGCAGGTCGAGCTTGATCGAGCGCGCCGCCGGGCCCTCGCCGATCATGATGTCGATCTGGTAGTCCTCGAGCGCCGGGTACAGGATCTCTTCGACCACTGGCGACAGGCGGTGGATCTCGTCGATGAAGAGCACGTCGTTGCGCTCGAGGTTGGTCAGGATCGCGGCCAGGTCCTTGGGCTTCTCGAGCACCGGGCCCGAGGTCTGGCGCAGGTTCACGCCCAGCTCGGCGGCGATGATGTGGCTCAGCGTCGTCTTGCCCAGCCCCGGCGGGCCGAACAGCAGCACGTGGTCCAGCGCCTCGGCGCGCAGGCGCGCCGCGCCGATGAAGATCTCGAGCTGCTCGCGCGCCTTGGCCTGGCCGACGTATTCCGCCAGGCCCTTGGGCCGCAGCGCGCGCTCCAGCGCCTCCTCGTTCGGCGAAGCCCGTGCCGCGCTGACCACGCGCGCGGGCTCGGCGCGGGGGGGCTGGAAGTCGTCGGTCTGGATGGCCATCCAGTGATTATCGGCGCGCGAATGCCCAGTGGTGCAGGCGCCGCGATTGCCACGGCGGCCGTGTGGCGCAGACCCTGGGCTAGACTGAAAGCATGGTTTCCAAGCACTTCCTGCCCCCGGCGGCGCCGCGCGTGCGCCAGCATCTGGCCGTCTTTTCTTTCTGCCTCCTGGCCGCAGGCGCCCAGGCCCAGGTCACCGTGAAGGACCCCTGGGTGCGTGGCACCGTCGCGCAGCAGAAGGCGACAGGGGCCTTCATGCTGATCACTGCGGCCGCTGGTGGCAGGCTGGTGTCGGTCGCCTCGCCGATGGCGGGCGTGGTCGAGATCCACGAAATGGCGATGGACGGCAACGTGATGAAGATGCGTGCCGTCCCTGCGCTGGATCTGCCCGCGGGCAAGGCCGTCGAGCTCAAGCCCGGCGGCTATCACGTGATGCTGATGGAACTGCGACAGACCCTGCAGCCGGGCCAGACGGTGCCGCTGACCCTGGTCGTCGAGGCCCCGGGCGGCCGGCGCGAGACGGTGCAGCTCAGCGCGCCCGTGCGTCCGCTGGCCACCGCGCCGGCCCACGGGACCCACAAGCACTGAACCTGCATCCGGCAGTTGCCGCTGTGGGCAGGTGCTCGACAGGTCGGGCGCCTGCAGCGACGACCGCCTTCACCTGAAGGGTGACAGCGCTGCGCACCCGATCGGGCCGCCCACGACTGCGCCGACGGCGTTGTGCTTCCTCGTCATGGAACGGGCCGTGGGTGCGACTCACGCGCTGCGCCACGCGGGTGCTGACACCGCGCTCGGGCGCGCCCGACGGCCGGATCCGGACGGGCCTCGACGGCGCTGCTCAGCGGCTGAGCGCCTTGAGCGCGAGCTTGATGCCCTCGCTGACCGTCACGCCCGCAGGCAGCGCCTTGAGTGCGGCCTGAGCTTCGCGTTCATGATAGCCCAGGGCCAGCAGGGCCTGCACGATGTCGGCCTGCGCGTCGCTCACCACGCTGGACGCGGGCGCGCCGATATCGGGGCCGAGACGGCCCTTGAGCTCGAGCAGCAAGCGCTCGGCCGTCTTCTTGCCGATGCCCGGCACCTTGACCAGGCGCGCGCCGTCCTGCCGGCTGACGGCCTGCGCCAGCTCGGCCACGCTCAGCCCCGACAGGATGCCCAGCGCGGTGCGCGGGCCCACGCCACTGATGCGCAGCAACTCGCGGAAGGCGCCGCGCTCGGCCGGGGTGAGGAAGCCGAACAGCTGCTGCGCGTCTTCGCGCACGACGAAGTGCGCCAGCAGCGTCACGCGCTCGCCGAGCGCGGGCAGGTTGCAGAAGGTGCTCATCGGCACGTCGAGTTCGTAGCCCACACCCTGCACGTCGACGAGCACGAGGGGCGGGGCCTTCTCCGCCAGCAGGCCACTGATGCGTCCGATCATGGTGCGCGATTGTGGCCTGCCCGCCGCCGCGCGGCCGCGGCGCACAATCGGGGCTTTCGTTGCATCTGCAGCCCAGCCCGGCGAGACCCGCGACCTTGATCCTGCGCCACCGCTTCGAACCTGCCGACAACCAGCGTCTGGCCCACCTGTGTGGGCCCCTCGACGCGAACCTGCGTGACATCGAGGCTGCGCTGGCCGTGCGCATCCAGCGCCGCGGCGGGGTGTTCGGCGTCGAAGGGCCGCGCCAGCCGGCCGAGCGCGCGCTGGCCCTGCTCGTCTGGCTGCACGAGCGCGCGCAGGCGCCTATCGGAGGTGAACCATTGCAGCTCGCCTTGGCCGAGGCGCGTTCCGCGTTGCGTGGCGCCGCCGAACCTGGGAGGGACGCGAAGGCCGATCCATCGGTGGGCGGCAGGGAGGCCCCGGACCCTGGAACGGTCGCGGACGTGCCAGCCGCAGCGGCCGACGTGATGCTGAACACGCGGCGGGCCGACCTGCGCGGGCGCACGCCCAACCAGGTGCAGTACCTGAGGCAGATCCTGGCCAGCGACATCACTTTCGGCATCGGTCCGGCGGGCACCGGCAAGACCTTCCTGGCCGTGGCCTGCGCGGTCGACGCGCTGGAGCGTCAGGGCGTGCAGCGCATCGTGCTGACGCGCCCGGCCGTCGAGGCCGGCGAGCGCCTGGGTTTCCTGCCTGGGGATCTGGCACAGAAGGTCGACCCCTATCTGCGGCCGTTGTACGACGCGCTGTACGACCTGATGGGCTACGACCGAGTGACGCGCGCCTTCGAGCGCGGCCAGCTCGAGATCGCGCCGCTGGCCTTCATGCGCGGGCGCACCTTGAACCACGCCTTCGTGATCCTCGACGAGGCGCAGAACACCACGCGCGAACAGATGAAGATGTTCCTGACGCGCATGGGTTTCGGCTCTCGGTGCGTCGTCACCGGCGACGTGAGCCAGATCGACCTGCCTGCCGGCGTGCCCAGCGGCCTGGTCGACGCGGCGGCGGTGCTGCAGTCGGTGCGCGGCATTGCCTTCACCCGTTTCACGGCCGCCGACGTGGTGCGCCACCCGCTGGTGGCGCGCATCGTCGAGGCCTACGACGCGGTGCAGGAGTCCGCGCGCGTTGCGGCGCCTGCCGCGGCAGGTGGCCGCAGGCCGCGGGCCAGGGTGGGGTGAGGCCGGCTGTGCCGCCGCTGCAACTGTCGCTGCAGATGCCCGACGGACGTCACCGCGCGCACCTGCCGCGGCATCGCGTCGCGCGCTGGATTCGTGCCGCGCTGCAGGGCCCGGGCGAGATCGCGGTGCGCATCGTCGACGAGGACGAGGGCCGGCGCCTGAACCGTGAGTTCCGCGCCAAGGATTACGCCACGAACGTCCTGACCTTCGACTACGCGCGCGAGCCGGTGGTCAGCGCCGACCTCGTGCTGTGCGCGCCGGTCGTCGAACGCGAGGCGATGGCCGCCGGCATCTCCCTGCAGGCGCACTACGCGCACCTGCTGGTGCATGGCACGCTTCATGCCCAGGGCCATGACCACGAGCAGCCCCGGCAGGCTCGCGCGATGGAGGCGCTGGAAAGCGCCATCCTCGTCGCCCTGGGGCTGCCCGACCCCTGGGCGGTTGCTGCTCAGCCGGCGCGCGCCGCCGTCGCTCAGCGTGGGCGCAGCAGGCGCGCGGCTTCGAGCGCGAAGTAGCTCAGCACACCGTCGGCGCCGGCGCGCTTGAAGGCCAGCAGCGACTCCATCATCACCGCATCGTGGTCGAGCCAGCCGCGCTCGGCCGCCGCCTTGAGCATCGCGTACTCGCCGCTGACCTGGTAGGCAAAGGTGGGTACGCCGAACTCGGTCTTGACCCGGCGCACGATGTCCAGGTAGGGCATGCCGGGCTTGACCATCACCATGTCGGCGCCCTCGGCCAGGTCGAGCGCGACCTCGCGCAGCGCCTCGTCGGTGTTGCCGGGGTCCATCTGGTAGACCTTCTTGTCGGCCTTGCCGAGGTTGCCGGCCGAACCCACGGCGTCGCGGAAGGGCCCGTAGAAGGCGCTCGCGTACTTCGCGCTGTAGGCCATGATGCGGGTGTGGATCAGGCCTGCGCCTTCGAGCGCGGCGCGGACGGCGCCGATGCGCCCGTCCATCATGTCGCTGGGCGCGACGATGTCCACGCCGGCCTGCGCCTGTACGAGCGCCTGGCGCCGCAGCACGTCCACCGTCTCGTCGTTGAGGATGTAGCCCGTGGCGTCCAGCAGCCCGTCCTGGCCATGGCTGGTGAACGGGTCGAGGGCCACGTCGGTGAGCAGCGCGAGTTCGGGAAAGCGCGTCTTCAGCGCCCGCACCGCGCGCGGCACCAGACCCTCGGGGTTGGTCGCCTCGGCGCCATCGGGCGTCTTCAGCGAGGCGTCGATCACCGGGAAGAGCGCCAGCACGGGAACACCCAGGCGCAGGCATTCCTCGGCCACGGCGAACAGGCGGTCCACACTCATGCGCCGCACGCCGGGCATGCTTGGCACATCCTGCACGCGGTCGGTGCCGTCGAGCACGAACACTGGCAGGATCAAGTCCTCGGGGGCCAGGCGGTGCTCGCGCACCAGCGCGCGGGTGGCGGCGTCACGCCGCAGGCGACGCGGCCGGTTGGCCGGATATGGGGCAAACACGCGGTTCACGGCCTCTCCTCCCTATGCTAGATTGGTTGCCGGATGATAGCCGCCAGGCTGTCGTCCCCTGCTTTTCCTCCCTGAGCAGGAGCTTCAGCGCCTTGACGGCGATGAGGCTTTTCCGAGCCCCGGCTCAGACCGGGGCTTTTTTTCGCCCCGCGCTTTCATAATCCCGTCATGAGCTCTGGCTACCTCTGGGTCAAGGCCTTCCACATCGTCTTCGTGGCGAGCTGGTTCGCCGGCCTGTTCTACCTGCCGCGCCTGTTCGTCAATCTGGCGATGGTGCCTGCCGACAGTCATGCGGAGCGCGAGCGACTGCTGCTGATGGCGCGCAAGCTCCAGCGCTTCTCCACGCTGCTGATGTGGCCGGCGCTGCTGCTGGGGCTGTGGCTGTGGCTGGGTTATGGCGTGGGCCGCGGTCCCGGCAGCGGCTGGATGCATGCCAAGCTCGCGCTGGTGCTGGTCGTCATCGGCTACCACCACGGCTGCCGCCGGTTGTTGCGCTCCTTCGAGCAGTTCGAGAACCGGCGCAGCCACCGCTGGTTCCGCGTCTTCAACGAGGTTTCGGTGCTCGCCTTTGCGGCCATCGTCGTGCTCGTCGTGGTCAAGCCCTTCTGACGGGCTGGCTCGCGGGCTGCCGGTACCCGCCGATGAATACGGACCGCAGCTCGGCGCGATCGCTGGCCGCGGTTTACGCCGCCCTGATCGTCTATGCCACCTTGCACCCCTTCGCGGGCTGGCGCTGGCCTCCCGGAGTGCAGTGGAGCGAGCTTCTTCTGCTGCCGTGGCCGCCTTGGCGCAGCCGGTTCGACGATTGGTCCAACCTGTTCGGATACCTGCCCTTCGGCGCATTGCTGCTGGTGTCTGGCGTGCGCGGAGGGGCAGGGCGGCTTTCCAGTTTGCTGATCGCTGCAGTGGTCCCCGCGGCCGTGTCCTTCTCGCTCGAGGTGCTGCAGGGCTTCGTCCCCTCGCGGGTGCCGTCGGCCCGGGATTGGACGCTCAACGCCGTGGGGGCGAGCTGTGGCGCGCTGTTCGCCTTGCTGTTCGACACGGGTGGTGGGCTGGCGCGCTGGCACGGGTGGCGGCGGCGCTGGCTCGGCGCTCCCTCAGGCGGCGGCCTGGCGCTCCTGCTCCTGTGGCCGGTGGCCCTGCTGTTCCCGTCGCCGGTTCCGCTGGGCTTGGGGCAACTTTTCGTGCCGCTGCGCGAGGCGGCGGTCGGGCTCCTGCGCGGCACCGCTTGGGCGGGCCTGCTCGATGAAGCCGACTGGTCGTCCGATGCGGCTGCCGTACCGATGGGTGTGGTGGCCGAGTCGATGGCGATCGCGCTCGGACTGCTTTCACCCTGCGCAGTGGCCCTGGTCTCGATCGCGCCGGGCTGGCGGCGGGTGCCCGCGGTCCTGGTCCTGTGCGCCCTGGGCGTTCTGGCGACCACCTTGTCGACAGCTCTCAATTTCGGCCCGGCGCATGCCTTGGCCTGGATGACTCCCCGCGCGGCTGCGGCGCTGGGCGTCGGCGGCCTGGCGGCGCTGCTGCTGTGGCGCCTGCCGCCGCGCATGGTGGCTGCGCTGGGACTCGTGACGGTCACCGCGGCGGTGACATTGGTGGCCCAGGCGCCGCAGGATCCGTACTTCGCCGCCAGTCTGCAATTGTGGGAGCAGGGGCAGTTCATACGGTTCCATGGCATGGCGCAATGGGTCGGGTGGATCTGGCCCTACGCAGCCCTGGTCTGGTTGCTGCGTCGCGCGGCGGCTCCACGCTGAGGTCGATTCGGCCCGCCCGTACCCGCGCCTGGGCGACACGCCGCTCCTAGAATGGAGGCCTTGCCTTGCGCCTGCATGCAGGCCCCGCGCCCGGCACGCCCGCGCGAGCACACCCTGGACACCGGATGAGCTACTACCGCCACCACGTCTTCTTCTGCCTGAACCAGCGCAGCAACGGCGAGGCCTGTTGCGCCCAGCACGAGGCGCAGGTGGCGTTCGACCATTGCAAGAAGCGCGTCAAGGACGCCGGCCTGGCCGGCCCGGGCGGCGTGCGCGTCAACAAGGCCGGCTGCCTCGACCGTTGCGCTGGCGGGCCGGTGGCCGTGGTCTACCCCGAGGGGGTCTGGTACACCTTCGTCGACCGTGACGATATCGACGAGATCGTCGAGTCGCACCTGAAGCAGGGCCGGCCGGTAGAGCGCCTGCTGCTGCCGCCCGACGTCGGGCGTTGATGAACCCGCGCACCGAGCTGACCACGGTCGCCGGGCCCGTCGGCGAGTTGGCCTGTGCGCTCGACGCGCCGGTCGATGAAGTCGCGCTGCGCGGGCTGGCCGTCGTGTGCCATCCGCATCCCTTGCACGGCGGCACGATGAACAACAAGGTCGTGCAGACCTTGGCCCGGGCCTTCGTCCAGCGCGGTTGGCGCAGCGTGCGCTTCGACTTCCGAGGCGTCGGCGCGTCTGCAGGGCACTGGGATGGCGGCGTTGGCGAGATCGATGACGCGTTGGCCGTCGTGCGCGCGTTCCGGGCGCCCGGCCAGCCGTTGGCGCTGGCAGGCTTTTCCTTCGGGGCCTATGTCGCTTCGCAGGTGGCCGCGCGTCTGGCCGACCAGACACCGGCCGAGCGCGTGATCCTCGTCGGCCCGGCGGTGCAGAGCTTCGCGGTCGCCCCGCTGCCGCCGGCCAGCCTGGTGGTGCATGGCGAAGTCGACGAGGTGGTGCCCTTGTCCGCCGTGCTGGACTGGGCGCGTCCGCAAGTCCAGCCGGTGGTCGTCGTCCCCGCCACGGGGCATTTTTTCCATGGCCAGCTCGCGCTGCTGAAGAGCCTGGTACTCGGTGCGCTGGCGGCTCAACCTGAATGAACCTCCACACCTCATGAAACGACTTTTCTGGGCCTGCGCCCTGCTGCTGATGACGGCACTGGCCCGTGCGCAGGTGCCGCAGCCGCCCGAGATCGCCGCGCGCCAGTACCTGCTGCTCGACCTTGCCAGCGGCCAGGTGCTGGCCGAGCGCGAGGCTGACGTTGCGGCCGACCCGGCCAGCCTGACCAAGCTCATGACGGCCTATCTCGTCTTCGACGCCATCAAGGCAAAGAAGCTCAGCCTCGAGCAGGAAGTGCCGGTGTCGACGCGTGCCTGGGCCGAGCGCAAGGGTGGCGGCTCGCTGATGTTCATCGACACCACGATGCGGCCCAAGGTGGACGAATTGCTCAAGGGCATGATCGTGCAAAGCGGCAACGACGCCTCGGTTGCACTGGCCGAGGCCGTGGCGGGATCTTTGGACGCCTTCGTTGCGCTGATGAACCGTCAGGCCCAGGCCTGGGGCCTGAAGAACACGCGCTTTCGCAACGTCACCGGGCTCACCGAGGCCGGCCACCAGAGCACGGCGCGCGACATCGCCACCTTGGCTGCGCGCGTCATCGCCGACCACCCCGACTTCTACGCCTACTACTCGCTGCGCCAGTACAGCTACAACAACATCCGCCAGGACAACCGCAACATGCTGCTGGGCCGGGACCCGGCGGTGGACGGCATGAAGACCGGCTATACCGATTCGGCGGGGTATTGCCTCGTCGCCAGTGCGGTGCGCGACCTGCCCAACGGCAAGCGGCGGCTGCTGTCGGTGGTGATGGGGGCGGCCTCGCGCGACGCACGCGCGGCCGAGAGCCAGAAGCTGTTGAACTGGGGCTGGCAAGCCTGGGACGCGGTGCGCCTGTTCGACGCGGGAAAGTCCGTGGCCACGGTCCCGGTTTGGAAGGGTACGGTCGCGCAGGCGTCGCTCGGCGTGGGCGCCGGCGCGGTCTTCGTCACCGTGCCGCGCGGCGAGGGCGCGAAACTGCGCACGCTCATCGAGCGCACGGACCCGCTCGTTGCGCCGCTGGCGCAGGGTCAGCGTGTGGGTACGATCAAGGTCGTCAACGCGGCGGGCGCCCCGCTGGCCACGCTGCCGCTGCAGGTGCTGGAGCCGGTGCCGCTGGCCGGCATGCTGGGTCGTGCCTGGGACGCGCTGCGCCTGTGGATCCAGTGAGCCCGCCGTCCGCTTGGCTTGCCCGCAACCTGCTGGAGACCCGAAGATGAACGACAACCTGTGCCATCTGAACGGAGAGGTCCTGCCGCTGTCGCAGGCCCGCGTCAGCGTCCTCGACCGTGGCTTCATCTTCGGTGACGGCATCTACGAGGTCGTGCCCGTCTACGGCCGTCGCCTGTTTCGCTTCGACGCGCACATGGCACGCCTGGCGCGCAGCCTGCACAAGACCCGCATACCGAGCCCGCACCCGCCAGCGGACTGGCTCGCGCTCATCCGTCCGCTGGTGGCGGCACTGGCCGAGCGCACCGGCGCGCAGGATCAGCTGGTCTACATCCAGGTCACGAGGGGTGTGGCTGCGCGCGACCACGTGATGCCTTCGGGGGTGCAACCCACGGTGTTCATCATGGTCAACCCGATGAAGCCGCCCAGCGCCGAGCAGCGCCACCACGGCGTGGCCTGCGTGACCGCGCGCGACTTCCGCTGGGAGCACGGCGACATCAAGAGCACCTCGCTGCTGGGCAACGTGTTTGCGCGCCAGATCTCGGCCGACGCCGGCGCGGCCGAGACCCTGATGTTTCGCGATGGTTTCCTCACCGAGGCCGCGGCCAGCAATGCCTGGATCGTGCGAGACGGCGCGTTGCTGGGCGTGCCCAAGAGCGAGCATGTGCTGGAGGGCATACGCTTCGACCTGCTGCGCGAACTGTGCGAGGAGTGCGGCATCGCCTACCACCTGCGCCCCATTCCCGAGAGCGACGTGCTCAGCGCCGACGAGGTGCTGCTGAGTTCGGCCACGAAGGAGGTCCTGCCGGTCACCCGCATCGATGGCCAGGCCGTGGGCCATGGCGCCATGCGCGGCCGCCCGGGGCCCGTGTACGCGCGCCTGCACGAGGCCTACCAGCGCGCCAAGGTCACCCAGAGCATCTGAATCCGCGTCCCCCCCCGGGACGCTGCCGCGCGATGAACCCTGACTCCGCTCCGCCCAGCCTCATCGAGTACCCGAGCGCCTTCCCCATCAAGGTGATGGGCGCCCGCGTGGAGGGCTTCGTCGAAGCCATCGTCGCGGTCGCGCAGCGCTTCGACCCGGGTTTCGATGCAGCCACGGTGGAGCAGCGCACCAGCCGCGGCGGCAACTACCTCGGGCTCACGATCACGGTGACCGCGACCAGCCGCGAGCAGCTCGACGAGCTGTACCGCACGCTGTCGACGCACCCGATGGTCAAGGTCGTCCTCTAGAGCCCGGCGATGCACTTGCGTTGGCTCGGTCGCAGGCCCTACGCGGGCATCGAGGACGAGATGCGTGTCTTCACCGAGGCGCGTGCGCCGGGCACCGAGGACGAGCTCTGGCTCGTCGAGCACGATCCTGTCTACACCCTGGGCGTGGCCGGTCGCAGGCAGCATCTGCTCGCTCCCGGCGATGTTCCCGTGGTGCAGACGAACCGGGGAGGGCAGGTCACTTACCACGGGCCCGGGCAGATCGTCGCGTATCCGCTGGTGGACCTGCGGCGCCTGGGCATCTACGCCCGGGAGTACGTCTTCCGGCTGGAGGCCGCGGTGCTGCAGACGCTGCAGTTCCTCGGCGTGACCGGTCACCGCGTGCGCAGCGCGCCGGGCATCTACGTGCGGCTGGACGACCCCGGCGACCACGCTGCGCTGCCACCGGTAGCCCCTGGAGCCGACCCGTTCTCGGGGCTGGGCAAGATCGCAGCGCTCGGGGTCAAGATCACGCGGCATTGCAGCTACCACGGCGTGGCGCTGAACGTGGCGATGGATCTGGAGCCCTTCCTGCGCATCGACCCCTGCGGCCATGCCGGGCTGCGCACGGTGGACTTGCGCAGCCTGGGCCTGGCGCCGGAATGGTCCGAGGTTGCCGATCTCCTGGCCGCGCGCCTGCGCGCGCAACTCGCCCCTTGATGAGCGGGGGCATGTCCGGGCTGTGCCTGCGCGCCGCGCAGCCGCTACCATCGCCCTCCAGCCGACACTGCGGACGGCGCCCCGCCTACCCACCACAGCCATGAGCGTCACCGACCAACCCGCCTACGACCCCACCGCCAAGCAGAAGGCGCAGGCCAAGACCGCACGCATCCCCATCAAGGTGGTGCCCGCCGAGGTGCTGAAGAAGCCGGAGTGGATCCGCGTCAAGGCCGGTTCGCCGGGCACGCGCTTCTACGAGATCAAGAAGATCCTGCGCGAGAACAGGCTGAACACCGTATGCGAGGAGGCCTCGTGCCCGAACATCGGCGAGTGCTTCGGCAAGGGCACGGCGACCTTCATGATCATGGGTGACAAGTGCACCCGCCGATGCCCCTTCTGCGACGTCGGCCACGGGCGCCCCGATCCGCTGGACAGCGAAGAGCCCGCCAACCTGGCGCGCACGATTGCAGCCCTGCAACTGAAGTACGTCGTCATCACCAGCGTCGACCGTGACGACCTTCGCGACGGCGGCGCGGCGCATTTCGTGGAGTGCATCCGCCAGGTGCGGGCGCAGTCGCCGCAGACCCGCATCGAGGTTCTGACGCCCGACTTTCGCGGCCGCCTGGACCGCGCGCTCGACATCCTGAAGGCGGCGCCGCCGGACGTGATGAATCACAACCTCGAGACCGTGCCGCGCCTGTACAAGGAAGCGCGTCCGGGATCGGACTATGCCTTCAGCCTGGACCTGTTGCGTCGCTTCAAGCAGGCGGTGCCCGGCGTGCCGACCAAGAGCGGCCTGATGCTGGGCCTGGGCGAGACCGACGAGGAGATCCTGCAGGTGATGCGCGACATGCGTGCGCATGGCATCGACATGCTGACGATCGGGCAGTACCTCGCCCCCAGCAGCCACCACCTGCCGGTGCGTCGCTATGTCCATCCTGATACCTTCCGCATGTTCGAGCGCGAGGCTGTCGCGATGGGCTTCACGCACGCTGCCGTGGGTGCGCTCGTGCGGTCGAGCTACCACGCCGACCAGCAGGCCCATGCGGCCGGTGTGGCCGACGTGCTGGCCTGAGAGCGGCTGCCTGTGCCTGCAGCAGCCTCTGGTGCGGAGCGACGCGCCATGGCGTGCGCGACCTGCGCGCTGACGGACGACGGTCGTGCCGGGCGGCTGGCGAGCGCATTTCTGGTGTTTGCAGCGCTGCTGGTCGGTTGCTCGCCGGCCCTGGACTGGCGCGAGGTGCGTGTCGAAGGACGTGACGCGTTCGTGCTGCTGCCCTGCAAGCCTGCGGCCCATGCGCGGCAGGTGCGGCTGGCCGAGGGCGACGTCAAGCTCACGCTGCAGGCCTGCCAGGCCGCGGGCATGACCTGGGGCGTGGCCTCGTCCGACGTCACCGATCCAGGACGCGTAGGCGCTGCGCTGCATGCCTTGCGCGAAGCGTCTGCAGGCAACCTGGGGACGTCGCCAGGCGAGGCGCTGCCCCTGCGGGTGACCGGCGCCACCCCGCAGCCCCAAAGCGGGCGCGCCGCTTACGCCGGCCGCCGCCCTGACGGGCAGCCCTTGCAGGCGCAGGTGGCCGTGTTCTCACGGGGCACGGTGGTCTACCAGGCCACCGTGCTCGGCGAGCGCCTGTCGACCGAGGCGGTCGACACTTTTTTCAGTTCCTTGAGGCTGGGCAGTGGAGATCGCGGTGGATGAGCGCAGCCCTGGCAGCATGAAGGAACACGACCTCTCAGGCTCGGTCTCTGCGCCGATACGCACAGGCGCAGGCTCGCCCGCATCGACCGCAGGGTTCTCGGTGGTGCGCATCTTCTTCGCCTTTGCGGCGGGCTATTTCCTTTCGGCGCTGCTGCGCGCGGTCACGGCGACGCTGGCGCCGTCCTTCAGCGCTGAACTTGGCCTCAAGGCCGGTGATCTGGGCTTGCTGGCGGGAGCTTACTTCCTGGGCTTCGCAGCGCTGCAACTGCCCCTGGGAAGCGCGCTGGACCGCTTCGGACCGAAGCGCGTGCTGCTGGGCCTGATGGCGCTGGCCGTGTTGGGCTGCGGCGCCTTCGCGCTCGCACAGACGCTGTGGGGCCTGACCCTGGCCCGGGTGTTGATCGGCATGGGCCTGGCGGCCTGCCTCATGGCACCCTTGACCTGCTTTCGCCTGCGCTTCAGTGCCGCGGCCCAGTTGCGTGCGAACTCCTGGATGCTGATGACGGGCTCGCTGGGCATGGTCGCCTCCACGCTGCCGGTCCAGTGGCTGCTGCCGCTGTGGGGCTGGCGCGGGCTGTTCTGGGCCTTGGCTGGCGGTCTTGTGCTCGCGATGCTCCTGATCGGGCGCTGGACGCCCGCCGATCCGGCGCCAGCGCCGGCCTCGGCAGGTGAGGCGCGTGGCCCGTCGCAGGGATACCGGCAGGTGTTGCTGCACCCGGTCTTCGTGCGCAGCGCGCCGATCGGTTTCTTCCTTTACGGCGGCATGCTTGCCGTGCAGTCATTGTGGGCGGGTCCCTGGTTGACGCAGGTGGCGGGTTGGTCTGCGGCGCAGGCCGCAGGCGGGTTGTTCGTCATCAATCTGTGCATGCTGCTGGCCTTCATGGGCTGGGGGGCGCTGATGCCGCGCCTGGTGCAGCGCGGCTATGGCGCGCAACGCCTGATGACCTGGGGGCTGCCCTTGAACCTGCTGGTGCTCGCGTGGATCGTGTTTGACCCACAGCCCGCGGGCGCCGCCACTTGGGCCCTGTGGTGCGTGGTCTGCTCCTTTGTCTCCCTCAGCCAGCCAGCGGTCGGGCAGTCGTTCGCGCCGCAGTGGGCCGGCCGTGCGCTGTCGGCGTACAACCTCGTGATCTTCGCCGGCGTCTTCTGCATGCAGTGGGGTATCGGTCTGATGGTGGACGCCGCGCGTGGCTGGGGATGGTCGGCGGATGCAGCCTTCCGCCTGGCGTTTGGCCTGTTCGGACTGTGCTGCCTGTTGTCGGTGGCCTTTTTCGTTCGGCCGCCGCAGCGCTGGCGGGTGCCGCTGGCCGCGTCGTTCCAATAATGCCTGATGCGGTCGAGCACCTGAGAGTCTTTCCGTCCATGCCCGCTTCGCACTACCAAACACCCCGCCTCGTCGTTGCAAGTCCTCGCCGTAGCCTGAGTCATGGCTGCGGCTCGTGTCTCGATCCAGTTGGCGGTGACGTGGCTTTCGGGCGCGACGGAAGAATGTTCATCCGCTGAGCGCAGGCCCACCTTCCTCGCCCCTGCGATCCCTGCGACACCACGCTTCAAGATGGTCGATCTGCTCCTGCTTGCTCATGCTCCGTTGGCCAGTGCCTGCGCGGCGGTCGCCGCGCACGCCTTTCCGGAGGCCGCTTCACGCCTGCGCTGGGTCGACGTGGCGCCGCAGGAGGACATGGACGCCGTCGTCGCCCGCCTGCGCAATACCCTGCCTGATGGGGAGACGCTCATCCTGGCCGATGTGTTCGGCGCGACACCCTGCAATGCCGCCCTTCGTGTGGCCGACGGCAGTCGCGTGCGGGTGGTTGCCGGCCTGAACGTGCCCATGCTGTGGCGTTCGCTGTGCTACGCGCACGAACCGCTGGACCTGCTCGTGGCCCGCGCAGTCGAGGGCGGCGCGCAGTGTGTGATGCAGGTGTCCACCCCGCGGCCGCAGAATCAGTCCCTCCAGAGCCCGCCGAGCCATGATCAGAGAGACCATCGTCATCAGCAATAGGCTGGGCCTGCACGCGCGTGCCTCGGCCAAGCTCACCAAGCTCGCGGGCACGTTCCGCAGCGAGGTGTTCCTCACTCGCAACGATCGGCGTGTCAACGCCAAGAGCATCATGGGGGTCATGATGCTGGCTGCCGGGTTGGGCAGCGAAATCGGGATCGAGATCGACGGGCCCGACGAGCAGGCTGCGATGACGGCGCTGCGCGCGCTCATCGACGACAAGTTTGGCGAGGGCGGATAGGCAGTTTCGCCCGGCGCAGCGACGGCGTTTGCGGTCTGTGCCCTTACCGCCGCGCTGCGCTACATTCCCCGCATGGGCATCCAGGTCTTCGGGGTCGCGGTCTCGCGCGGCGTGGCCATCGGGCGGGCTGTGCTCGTGGCTTCCAGCCGGGTTGATGTTGCGCACTATTTCATCGGCCCGGCCGAGGTTGCGCAGGAGGTGGCGCGGCTGCGCAAAGCGCGAGACGAGGTCGCCCGCGAACTCGAGGCTTTGCAGCGCGACCTCCCCGAGGACGCGCCCAGTGAGCTGTCCGCGCTGCTGGATGTGCACCTGATGGTGCTGCACGACGACGCGCTCGCCGAGGCCACCAAAGCGTGGATCTCCGAGCGTCACTACAACGCCGAATGGGCGCTGTCCGCGCAGTTGGAGGTGCTGGCTCGGCAGTTCGACGACATGGAGGACCCGTACCTGCGCGAGCGCAAGGCCGACGTGGAGCAGGTGGTCGAGCGACTGCTGCGCACGATGGCGCGCTCGCGTGTCGGGTCGCAACCATCTGCTGCGGGGCCGGGGCCGGCGACGGAGGATCCGCTGGTTCTTGTGGCCAGCGACATCGCGCCGGCGGACATGCTGCAGTTCAAGCGCAGTGTGTTCACCGGTTTCATCACCGACGTGGGAGGTCGGACCTCGCACACGGCGATCGTCGCCCGCAGCATGGATATTCCCGCGGTGGTCGGCGCGCGCGAGGCCAGCAGGCTGATCCGTCAGGACGACTGGGTGATCATCGACGGCGACGCCGGTGTGGCGGTGGTCAACCCGTCACCCATCGTCCTCGAGGAGTACCGTTTCCGCCAGCGCCAGAGTGAACTCGAGCGCGCCCGCCTTGATCGCCTGCGCCACACGCCCGCGGTGACCCTGGATGGCCAGGCGGTGGAACTCCTGGCGAACATCGAGTTGCCCGACGATGCACCTGCGGCGCTGGCGGCGGGGGCCGTCGGGGTCGGGCTGTTCCGCAGCGAGTTCCTGTTCATGAACCGCAATGGCGCCTTGCCCGGTGAAGACGAGCAGTTCGAGGCCTACCGCAGCGCAGTGCAGGCGATGCAGGGTCTGCCAGTGACGATCCGCACGGTCGACATCGGCGCGGACAAGCCGCTGGATGTCATGAGCGCGCAGGAGTTGCGCCATGAGCATCTGCTCAATCCCGCGTTGGGCTTGCGCGCGATCCGCTGGAGCCTGTCTGAACCGGCCATGTTCCTCGAGCAGTTGCGAGCGATCCTGCGTGCCAGTGCCTACGGCAAGGTTCGCATCCTGATTCCGATGCTCGCCCATGCCGGCGAAATCGCGGCCTGCCATGCCGCGATCGCGCGAGCGCGCATGCAGCTCGACGAAGCTGGCAGCGCCTACGCCCCGGTGGAGGTGGGCGCCATGATCGAGGTGCCGGCAGCAGCCATCGGCATCGACTTGTTCCTGCGCCACTTCGACTTCGTGTCCCTGGGGACCAATGACCTGATCCAGTACACCCTTGCGATCGACCGCGCTGACGAGGCGGTGGCGCACCTGTTCGACCCCTGGCACCCAGCGGTGCTGCATCTTGTGGCGCAGACGATACGCCGAGCGCGCGAGGTGGGGCGCGGAGTCAGCGTCTGCGGCGAGATGGCCGGAGATGTCGCCTTCACCGAGCTGCTGCTGGCCATGGGCTTGCGCAGCTTCTCGATGCACCCGTCTCAGGTGCCCAGTGTCAAGCAGCGCCTGTTGCGGTGCGACACGCGGCGTCTGGCGCAGCAACTCGAGCCCGTGCTCAGCGCTGCAGAGCCGGCCGTTGAGGCCGCCCGGCGCCTGCGAAGCGCGGGGCATTGACGAGTCTTGCAGGCGCGAGGTTGTGGAGGGCACTTGCACAAGTTTGAAATTCGCCTATACTGGAGGGCTTCGCTGACGATGACTCACTCGTTGAGTCGACTGACCAAGTTGAAAGGCTGGGGCGGTTGGTCTGAGGGGCGCAGTCAGGCGAAATGCTTTGAGCAGTTCGCGAGACGCGAAGGTCTAAAGACCTAGCAGTTGACAGGGATTTGTTGGTTAAAACATAATCTTTGTTTTCGCTGAAGGAATTCAGCGACGCCGCAAGGCAAGTTCTTTAACAACATACAGCCGATAAGCGTGGGCGTTTGAAGGCGGAAGCCTTAGTCTGAGGAGAAATCTTTGGACGTCAAATGCTCATGGAAATAGAA
>JAIXWM010000133.1 GCA_027491255.1 Rubrivivax sp.
AGCAGTCAAATCAAGAAGGCGGCGGGCAAAGCAAGCGTAGTGCCATACGCGCCTCCGTGACGAGCTAAGCTGTTGATTTTATTTGGGTTGCGCTGAGAGGATGACAAACTCGGGTTAACACGTCCTGCAAACATGTTCGTTTGCACAACATGATGTGCACTTGGCAATCCAGCGTGGCAGGTACCGGCCCAACCCCGCCAAACGGAGGACTTCTTGCTCCCAGCATCGGCCATCGCTCCGCCCACCCTCCAGGCCTACCTGGAGACGGACTACTGCGTGCATGGGGAGCCGGGCTTCACGCTTCGGGTGGGGCTGGCCAGTGCTGAACTGCTCGCGGCACACAAGCGGCGGCGGACGGACTGCAGTGCCTTCCTGACCGCCTGCAACCCCTTCAGCCAGCCGCTCGACGCCGCCGCCAACGCGGCCCGGCAGGCCGCGCTGGCCAAGGAGCTTTCAGGCCGCAGCCTGGCATTTCTGCCCGGCGTCGGCCAGCACCCTTCCAACGGCTGGCCGGGCGAGGACAGCTTCCTCGTGTTCGGCCTCACCCTCGAAGCCGCCAAGGCGCTCGGCACGCGGTTGGAACAGAACGGCCTTGTCTGGAGCGGCGCCGACGCGGTGCCGCAGTTGATCCTGTTGCGGTGAGTGTTTCCGGCATGATGCGCGCCGCCGCAGTGGCCTGACCGAAGCCGCCCCCTCGTGTACGTCATCGACCTCACCCATTACCTCGACGAACGGGGCGCAATCGCGCCGCAGCGTGGCCCCGCGCGCAAGTTCGCCGACTTCGTCACCACCGTCGTCGCCGACGCCACCAACTTCGACAGGCCCGAAGAAACGCCTGGGCCACTGTGCTTCAAGTGCCGAAAGCGCGACCAGCACTTCGTGGCGACCGCGGTCACCGAAGACGATCTGGTCATCTGGCACTGCGTCGCCTGCGGCACCCAGGGCCAGATCTCGAAATGGCAGGGGTCGTTCTGGGACCTGAGCTGAGCGGGCTGACGACGATGTCCCCTGGCCAGGATCATCAGCCCGTCAACACCTCGAAATGCGTGCTGGACTGGATCGTTGTTACAGGCGCTGGCTGGCTGTGAACTTTGGCCGGCGCAGTGGGCCGAGGCGAAGGACAACAGCAGACAGACGAGCGGAGGGCCGACGGTGACCATCGTCAGAGGCGTGAGTATCCTGGCAGCCCGCTGCTGCGGCGCGCGCTACGCGAGCCCCCGGTACGTCTCCATGAACTTCAGCGCGTTCGAATACTGGACAGACGGCTGGCGGGAGCAATCGCCGATGCCGAACGACGAAGGCCTGCGACGCTGCAAGTGCGGGCGATTCGTGCTGATGCGGGAACTGGTCGAGATCGGCACAGCGGAGGCCAGTGACCTGCCCCGTATCGAGGACGTGGCCGACGAGATGCTGCCGACCTGCATCGCAGAAACCGACCATGAGGATGCGGAGGTAGCGGCCAGGCTGACATACTGGCGCTTCCTGAACCACCCCTACAGGCAGCGCTACCGCAAGCACCGGGGCGCCGAGGAGGCCGCCGCCCAGGCGGCCTGGAAAGCCGCCCACCCAGACCGCCGGACCTGGTGGGACCGACTGCTGCGTCGCCCCGAGCCCCGCTACGACCGGCCGCCCGCGAGCCCCTTCACGTACCCGGCGTTCGAACCCAGCGACAGGCAGTTGCGCAACATGGAGCGGCTGAGCGAACTGCTGGCGGCCCGGCACGCGGCATCGCCACCGGGATACGCCCCGGAACTCGCAGAGTTGTACCGGGAGCAAGGTCGCTTCGAGGAGGCAGCGTCCCTGATGGCGAGCATCGACGGCAACGGGGACGACGTCAAACGCCAGCTCATCGCCAACATGATCGGCGAGAAGACGGCTGCGCCGATGCGCTACAGGATGTGAACGCCTGGTTTCAAGCCCTCATCGTTGGGGGCCGACCCAGAGGGGGACGCTCAAGGGCGCAGATCGCCTCGTCAATCCGCCTCCCGTCGAAGAAAGCCAGGCAGTTCGATCTCGTCCTGACCCGAATTCTCGACCCGGTGAGCTGAATTGGAAGGAGCGGCCCCGTCGGTCAGCGGACAGAAAAAGCTCAGCATGTGGGCCCTCGGCCTACCGTTGCGCCAAACGACGTAGCCCTCGCGGACTGGGGTCTGCCCCAATCTTCCTCCCACCAGGCGCTGAACGACGATAGATCGTCCCCGGGCTTCATGTCGGACTTCAGGTCACCGGTTCCCCTCAGGTGGTGCCGTCGGGAACTGCGGGCGAAGCTCTCGCGGCGGACTACGCCAGCATGCTCGAAGGCCAGGTGATGGCGGGAGACGCCCTGCCCTTCGCGGATCTCATGACGGCCTTCGAGGAACTGGCATCACGAGCCAACCGGGCTGCCGTGCCGTGGCCAGCTGGTCATGTGAGCCGCCATCGCCCTGCCGTCCTGGAATGCGCGGCTGAGCGCAGCCATGACCACCCAGACTCGAAGCGCCCGACAATCTTCGGCACACGGGGGGTGAAACTGCAGCCTCAGGCCTCGACCACCTTGATGCAAGCGCCGCCGATTGCAGACCTTGGACCGGCCTGGGAAACATCGCCGGACAGGGCCGACGAGATGCTTGACGGCCTCAAAAAACACAGCACAGCGAGCTGCTTTCGCCACCCCTTCTTCTACGATTTTGGCCTAAATTTGGCCCGCGGAGAGGGGTCTTTCGCTCTAAGCTGTTGATTTATAAAGGTAAAAGGTGGGGTGGCTGATGGGACTCGAACCCACGACGACCAGAATCACAATCTGGGACTCTACCAACTGAGCTACAGCCACCGCAGAAAAGCCTTGGATTATAGGCCCGCCGAGGGTTTCCTCAGCGCGACGCCGCGTCGGCCGGCTTATCGGCCTTCGCCGCGTCCGGCACGCGGATCTCCACCTTGAACCGGCGCTTGAGGGCCTCGTAGTACGCCTGGGATTCCGCAGCGCCCCAAGCCTGGGCGAGCTGGGGCGCGATGAGCGCATCGACAGCTTCCGCGCCCTCGCGCGGCAGCACCTTGAGCACGCGCACCACGACGTAACCCTGGCGGCCCAGATCCACCCCCAGCGCCGCAGGGAGCTTGTCGGCCGACGCCGCAAGCACGGCATCGACCACGGAACGTGGCAACCCCTGGGCCTGCCCACGCGAAACCACGCCCTTCTGCGGCAGCGCAGCGGCTGGGTCCGCCTTGACCGCCTCGAGCCGCGCCTGACCGTCCTTGCGCGCCAGTTCCGCCGCCTTCTGCGCGATGACCGCCAAGCGGACGCGGTCCTTCACATCGGCCAGGGGCGGGGTGCGTGAAGGCATGTGCTCGACCACACGCGCCGAGACCAGCGTGCTGTTGCCCAGGTCCACTGCGTCGGTATTGCGCTTGTTGCGCACCGCGTCCTCGGCGAAAACCGCGCCCAGCAGCTTGGGAGAGGCCAAGGGGCCGGTGGCGCCCGGCGGCGCAGTGCGCATGACGGTGGCGCTTCGCTTCTCGAGCTTGAACTTGTCGACCGCCGGCTGCAGGCTGTCGGCCTGTTCGTAGACGGTGTTGGTGAACTGCTCGGCCAGCTCGGCATACTTGCGCTGGGCCAGTTGCTTGCGAACTTCAGCCTCGACCTCGACGCGCACGCTCTCGAAGGCTTGCTTCTCGCCGCCGCGCACGCCGGTGAGCTGGATGATGTGGTAGCCGAAATCGGTCTCGACGATGTTGCCGATCTCCCCGGCCTTCATGGCGAAGACCGCGTCCTCGAAGGGCTTGACCATGGCGCCACGGCCGAAATAGTCCAGGTCCCCGCCGCGCGGTGCCGAGCCAGGGTCCTGAGAGCTCTTCTTTGCCACCTCGCCGAACTTGGTCGGCACGCGGCGAACCTCGGCCAGCAGAGCTTCGGCCTGCTCGCGCGCCTTCTTGCGGTCAGCAGCGGGCGCATCCTTCGGGGCATTGATGAGGATGTGGCTCGCACGTCGCTCCTCGGCCCGGGTGTAACGGCTCTCGTTTTCTGCGTAGTACTTGCGCAGGTCCTCCTCGCTCGCGCTGAGCGTCTTCTTCACCGTCTCCAGATCGAGCACGACATAGTCGATCCGCGCCTGCTCGGGCAGCTTGAACTCGGCCTCGTTGGCCTTGAAGTAGGCCTCGAGGTCGGCGTCGGCGACCTGCACCTTGGCTGCCTGCGAGGGGGCGTCAAAGACCTGCCACTGGACCTCGCGCTGTTGCAGCAGGGCGTCCAGCGCCTGCGTGACGGTGGCTTTGGGCACGAAGGCCGTGCCTTCGACACCGCCGAGCACCTGGCGCAGCCCCAGGTCCGTGCGCAGGCGTTGTGCAAAGCCCTCGGACGTCAAGCCCTGGGCGCTGAGGATGTCCCGGTTGACGCTGCCGTCGGGGTTGCGGAAGGCGGCGAACTGCGCATCGCTGCGGAACAGGCGCGCCAGACGCTCGTCGGTGGGCAGCAACTGGTCCTTGGCCGCAGCCGCCAGCAGGACACGCTCACGCACCAGTTCGTCCAGCGTGCGGCGCTTGGCCTCCGGCGTGTCGAGCAGCTTGACGTCCAGGCCCGGCACCTGACGCCGCAGGTTCTCGACGCTGCGCTGGTGCGCCTGGTCCCACTCGACGCGTGAGATCTTGGCACCGTCGACCTCGGCGACCGGCGCGAAAGACTCGTCTGTGAAACGCGAGTAGCCCTGCACACCGAAAAAGACGAAGGACGGGAAGATCAGCACCACGAGGATGAACTGAAGGACCCGCTTGTGCGACCGGAAGAACTCGAACATGGACGACGACCGCGTGACGTGGGGATTCTGGGCCGGGGCGCCGGGCGCCGCGGGACTCGGGCGGCCGCGATTGTGGGCGGCCGCCTGCCGATATGGTGGGTGCTGACGGGTTCGAACCGCCGACCTACGCCTTGTAAGGGCGCCGCTCTGCCAGCTGAGCTAAGCACCCGCCTGCCCCGGCCAGACGGCCGGGGCGCGGGATTCATTTGAGAAAGTCCTTCAAGCCCTTTCCAGGGCGAAAACGACGCACCTTCGCGCCCTTGATGCGGACCTCGACGCTGATGTGCGGGTTGCGCCAGGCACCCGCCCGACGCTGTGTGACCGAGAAGGTGCCAAACCCGGTCCCCGTGACACCGCCCTCCTGCTTCGGCACAACCTGGCTGCCGCCCACGAACGCATCCAGCGCACGCTTGGCCGCTGCCTTGCAGATGTCAGCCTGGTGGGCCATGTGTTCGATCAAGCCGCTCCTGTTCAAGGGCCACCCCTGCGTTTGCTTGCGCGACGGTCGACCGCGCGCGGAGCCTCGAATTCTATGCCTTGCCCCCCCGGCCGACGGCCGCCGCGACAGCAACCCCGACATCGCGAGTGCCGGCACGGCCGCCCAAGTCGGCCGTGCGCGGTGCGTCAGGGTCGGCAAGCAAGGATTCGATCGCGGCCAAGACCGCATCGTGGGCCTCACGGTAGCCCAGGAAATCGAGCATCAGGGCCGCCGACCAGATCTGGCCGATCGGGTTGGCGATGCCGCGCCCGGCGATGTCGGGCGCCGAGCCGTGCACGGGCTCGAACAGGCTGGGCCAGGCACGCGAGGGGTTGAGGTTCGCCGACGGCGCAATGCCGATGGTGCCCGTGCAGGCCGGCCCCAAGTCGGACAGGATGTCGCCGAACAAATTGCTCGCGACGACGACGTCGAAGTGCTGCGGCCGCTGCACGAAGTGGGCGGTCAGGATGTCGATGTGGAAGCGGTCGACCTGCACCTCGGGGTAGGCGCGCGCCATGGCCTCGACGCGATCATCCCAGTAGGGCATGGTGATGGCGATGCCGTTGCTCTTGGTGGCCGAGGTCAGGCGCCGCCGCGGGCGCCGCATCGCCGCCTCGAAGGCGAATTTCAGCACCCGGTCCACACCCTGGCGCGACAGGATGGTCTGCTGCATCACGATCTCGCGCTCGGTGCCCTCGTACATGCGGCCGCCCACGGCCGAGTACTCGCCCTCGGTGTTCTCGCGCACGATCAGCATGTCGATCTCGCCCGGCCCGAGCGGGCGGCCCTGGCGGTCCACCAGCGGCGAGCGGATGCCCGGCATCAGCCGCGCCGGGCGCAGGTTGACGTACTGGTCGAATTCGCGCCGGAACTTCAGCAGCGAACCCCACAGCGAGACGTGGTCGGGCACGGTGGCCGGCCAGCCCACGGCACCGAAGAAGATGGCCTCGTGCCCGCCGATGCGGTCCTTCCAGTCGTCGGGCATCATCTTGCCGTGGCGCTCGAAGTAGCCGCAGTGCGCGAAGTCGAACTCGTCGACCTGCAGCGCGATGCCGAAGCGGCGCGCCGCGGCGTCGAGCACGCGCAGGCCCTCCGGCATCACTTCCTGGCCGATGCCGTCGCCGGCAAGCACGGCAATACGGTGCGGGGTCGTCATGAGTCTCCTCCTGGAAAGCCTGCATTGTGGCGGCGCTGGCGCGGGCCGGTCCGGCTCCCGCCGATCAGCCGCGCTCGCGCACGACCATGGCCACGCCCGCGGCCGTCAGCGCCATGCCGGTCAGCACCAGCGGCGTCAGCGCCTCGTCGAACAGAAGCCAGGCCTGCACCGCAGCGCAGGGCGGCACGAGGTACATGAGGCTCGTGACCCGGGTGGCCGCGCCACGCTGGATCAGCAGCACCAGCAGCGAGCCGGCCCCCAGCGTGAGGCCGAGCACCGACCAGCCCAGGGCCCACATCGTCTGCGCCGTCCAGCGTATGGGTTCGTCTTCGAACAGGGCCAGCGGCAGCGTGACCGCCAGCGCCGCGAGCAACTGGACGCAGCTCGAGGTGCGCACATCCACGGGGCGCACCCAGCGCTTTTGCCACAGCGTGCCGGCAGTGATGCACAACAGCGCCAGGACCGCGAGCGCCAGCGTCGGCGCCGAGGCTTCGCCGAGCCCGAGCTTGCGCCACACGACAAGCACGAGCCCGGCCATCCCGAGCGCCAGACCCAGCCACTGGCGCCGGCTGGCGCGCTCACTGGCACCGGTGGACGACAGCCACAGCGCCGTCAGCAAGGGCTGCAGGCCGACGATCAGCGCCGCCGTGCCCGCCGACATGCCGGCCTTGACCGCCACCCAGACACCGCCCAGATAGCCCGCGTGCATCAGCAGCCCGACCACGCCGAGGTGCAGCCATTGCGAGCGGCCCCGTGGCCAGGGGGCGCCCGACCAGCGGATCCAGGCGAGGAAGGCAAGCACCGACAGGCCGAAGCGCCAGGCCAGGAAACCCATGGGCGGCGCGTGCGGCATGGCCAGACGCGCGACCACGAAGCCCGTGCTCCAGATCAGCACGAAGACCCAGGGCACGGCGCGCAGCGCGGCGCTGTCGGGCACCGGGGCGGTGGTCATCGGGATTCAGCGCACTTTCGCGCGGATCTCGGGCAATGCCTTGCGCAGGTAGTAGACCATCGACCAGATCGTCAGCACCGCGGCGATGTAGATCAGCACGGTGCCCCAGATCCGGGTGTCGATGACACCGAACAATGCTCCGTCGTACAGCAGAAAGGGGATGGCCACCATTTGAACCGTGGTCTTGAGCTTGCCCAGCATGTGCACCGCGACACTGCGCGACGCGCCGATCTGCGCCATCCACTCACGCAATGCCGAGATCGCGATCTCGCGCCCGACGATGACGAGTGCGACGAAAGCGCCGACACGGTCGAGTTGCAGCAGGATCAGCAGCGCGGCGCAAACCAGGAACTTGTCGGCCACCGGGTCGAGGAAGGCGCCGAAGGACGAGGTCTGGTTCAGCTTGCGCGCCAGATAGCCGTCCAGCCAGTCGGTCAGGGCCACGGCGACGAACAGCACCGTGGCGGTCAGATTGCGCGTGGGCGCATCCAGCGGCAGATAGAACACCCCGACGATCAGCGGGATGGAGATGATGCGCGCCCAGGTCAGCAGCGTTGGCAACGTGAGGAACATGCCGGGATTGTGCCCGGGCCGCTGGAACCCGCGCGGCTGCAGTCAATGCAGGGCCCGATAGATCTCCTCGGCCAGGTCACGTGAGATGCCGTCGACCGAGGCCAGTTCCTCGACGCTGGCCTGGGCAACGCCGCGCAAGCCGCCGAAGCGCTGCAGCAGGCGCGCGCGCTTTCGCGGCCCCACGCCGGGGACGTCCTCGAGCCGACTGCCGCCGGTGCGTACGCTGGCGCGCCGGGCACGCATGCCGGTGATGGCGAAGCGGTGGGCCTCGTCCCGGATCTGCGCCACCAGCATCAGGGCTGCCGAGTCGTGGCCGAGCGCCACCTTCGCCCGGCCGTCGGCAAACACCAGTTCCTCCAGCCCGACCTTGCGCTTGTCACCCTTTTCCACACCGACGATCAGCGAAAGGTCCAGGCCGAGTTCCTCGAAGACCTCACGCGCCATCGCGACCTGGCCGCGACCGCCGTCAACGAGCACGAGGTCGGGCAGGCGGGCGCGTCCCGTGCCGCGCCCTCGCGTCGGCCGGGCCGCGGTGTCGGCTGCATCGGCTACATCGGCTGCGTCGGCTGCGTCGCCCGCGTCAGCCACGGCGTCGCCGTCGGCCTCGGCGGGCGCGTTTGCCGCTTCGATGGCTTCGGTCAGCTTCGAATAACGGCGCATCAGCACCTGACGCATCGCCGCGTAGTCGTCACCGCCGGTGATCCCCTCGACGTTGTAGCGGCGGTACTGGTCCGGCCGCATCGCGTGGCCCTCGTAGACGACGCAGGACGCCTGCGTCGCCTCGCCGGCGGTGTGGCTGACGTCGAAGCACTCGATGCGCAGGTGCTCCAGGTCCTCGGCGTCCAGATCCAGCGCCTCGGCCAAGGCGCGGGTGCGCTCACGCTGCGAGCCCTCCTCTGCCAGCAGCCGGGCCAGGGCCAGGCCGGCGCCCTTGGCGGCCATCTCGAGCCAGACCTTGCGCTGGCCGCGCGGCTGGTGCAGCACGCGCACGCGGTGCCCTGCAGCAGCGCCCAGCGCCTCGACAACCGGCTCTTCCAGCGCCTCGCTGAGCACCAGCAGCGGCGGCACCGTCTGCCCGGCGTAGTGCTGCAGCACGAAGGCCTGCAACACCTGCACTTCGGGGGTGGCCGGCAACGCGGGCTCGTCGGACTCATCGGCCGCGTCCTCGGCGCGCAGCGCCGTCGCGTCGTCCACGTGGGCCGGGAAGTGCGCCCGGTCGCCGAGGTGACGGCCTCCGCGCACCATCGCCAGGTTCACGCAGGCGCGCCCGCCCTGCACCTTCACCGCCAGGATGTCGACGTCCTGCTCCTCGCCTGAAAGGCTGCTGTGCTCGACCGACTGCTGATGCAGCACTCGCGACAGCGCCGCGATCTGGTTGCGCACCTGCGCCGCACGCTCGTACTCCAGCACCTCGGCATGCGTCATCATGCGCTGCTGAAGCTTGTCCAGCACCTCCTGCGAGCGCCCGAGCAGGAAGGCCTCGGCCTCGCGCACGTCGCGCGCGTAGTCGGCTGCCGGCACCAGGCCCACGCAGGGGCCCGAGCAGCGCTGAATCTGGTAGAGCAGGCAGGGGCGCGACCGGTTGGCGAAGACCGTGTCCTCGCAGGTACGCAGACGAAAGACCTTCTGGATCAGCTGTATCGTCTCCTTCACCGCCCAGGCGCCCGGGTAGGGCCCGAAGTAGCGATGGCGGCGGTCGACCGCGCCGCGGTAATAGGCCACGCGCGGAAAGCGCTGCGAAGGCCCTTGGGCTGCACCGCCGGCGGCCGTGCCGGTGAGCTTGAGGTAGGGGTAGCTCTTGTCGTCCCGGAACAGGATGTTGAACCGCGGGTTCAGCGTCTTGATCAGGTTGTTCTCGAGCAGCAGCGCCTCGGCCTCGGTGCGCACGACCGTGGTCTCCAGGCGTTCAATCCGGGCCACCATGGCGCCGATGCGCGTGCCGCCGTGGTCCTTCTGGAAATAGCTGGACACGCGCTTGCGCAGGTTGCGCGCCTTGCCGACGTACAGCACGCCACCCCGGGCGTCGAAGTAGCGATACACCCCCGGCAGGCTCGGCAAGGCAGCCACCTCGGCCAGCAAGTGCGCGCGAATGGCCTGCGCGCCTTCGGTGGCGGCGGCTTGCGCCTCATCGGCAGTGTGGGCCAAAGGCATGGGCGCCGACACGGTCCGGGCTGATGCGGCAGCCTGGTCGAGGCCGGCCCCTTCGGGGTGGGCGTCGGGAGCGGCTGCTGGGGGTGGGGTGGTCTTGCGCGAGCTCACAGCCCGCATTGTCGGCGCGGTGGCCCGCGTGCAGCGCAGGCGGCGCAGCCCGTGACGGCCAGCGGGGCCGGCTGCTTATCATCGGCGCATGACGTCGGCCATCGCCACCGCCCCCCAAGCCGCGGCTGACGCCACCGGGCTGCACGAAGTTCGACGCTGGGATGTTTTTTGCCGCGTCGTCGACAACTACGGCGACATCGGCGTGTGCTGGCGGCTGGCTGCCGACCTGGGCGCACGCGGTCACAGCGTGCGACTGTGGGTGGACGACCGCAGCGCCCTCGCCTGGATGGCGCCGCACGGGGCCGATGGCGTCGAGGTACTGGATTGGCGCGAGCCCCTGCCCGAGGTCGTGCCCGGCGACGTGGTCGTCGAAGCCTTCGCTTGCGATCCGCCGCCGGGCTTTGTCGCGGCGATGGCGCGGCGCCGGCCGGCGCCGGTCTGGATCAACCTGGAATACCTGAGTGCCGAGAGCTGGGTCGAGCGTTGTCACGGGCTGCCCTCCCCCCAATGGAGCGGCCCCGCCGCCGGCCTGACCAAATGGTTCTTCCACCCCGGCTTCACGCCCGCCACCGGCGGCCTGCTGCGCGAGCCCACGCTGCTTCAGCAACGCGCCGCCTTCGACGTCGCAAGCGGGCGCCACAGGCTCGGGCTGACCACGGCGCCAGGCGAGCGGCTCGTCACCCTGTTCTGCTACGCCAACCCGGCTGTGCCGGCGCTGGTGCAGGCGCTGGCGGCGCAACCGACGCTGCTGGCACTCACGCCCGGGCCGGCGGCGGCGCAGGTGCGCGCGCTGGCAGGTTCGCTGCCGCCAGGGCTGCGCGTCGTCGAGCTGCCCTGGCTCGCGCAGCCGGCCTACGACCGCCTGCTGTGGAGCGCCGACCTGAACTTCGTCCGCGGCGAGGACTCCCTGGTGCGCGCGCTGTGGGCCGGTGTGCCTTTTGTCTGGCAGCTTTACCCGCAACACGACGGCGCGCACAGGCCGAAGGCCGAGGCCTTCATGGTGCGCTGGCACGCCGAGGCCTCCCCCCAGGCACCGCTGCCAACGGAGGTGCGCAATCTGTACCGGGCCTGGAACGGCCTCGCGCCGGCAAGCGAGGACGCCTTGCGCGCCGCCTTGCAGACGCTGGGCGGCCCGGCCCCGATGCACGACGAGCGCCCCCACCCTGCGCCCTGGCCATCCGCCACCCGCGCCTTCGCGCAGCGCCAGGCCGCCCATCCCGACCTCAGCACACGCCTGCTGCGCTTCGTCGCGCAAAGAGCCGCAGCACAACGAGGGTCTGCACGCTAGAATGGCGGGTTTTCCATGAGCCGCGAGCGCGCGGCACACCACCAGCGACCAGCCCCATGAAACTCGCTCAAGAAATCCGTGCCGGCAACGTGATCATGCAGGGCAAGGACCCGATGGTCGTGCTCAAGACCGAGTACAGCCGCGGTGGCCGCGGCGCAGCCACCGTGCGCATGAAGATGAAGAACCTGCTCAACGGCAGCGGGGCGGAAGTCGTCTTCAAGGCCGACGACAAGATGGACCAGATCATCCTCGACAAGCGGGAGTGCACCTACTCCTACTTTGCCGACCCGATGTACGTGTTCATGGACGTCGACTACAACCAGTACGAGGTCGAGGCCGAGAACATGGGCGACGCGATCCAGTACCTGGAAGATTCGATGCCCGTGGAGGTGACCTTCTACGACGGCAAGGCCATCTCGGTGGAGATGCCCACGACCGTCGTGCGCCAGATCAACACCGAGCCCGCGGTCAAGGGTGACACCTCGGGCAAGGTGACCAAGCCCGCCCGGCTGGTGGGTACCGGTTTCGAGATCAGCGTGCCGCTGTTCGTCGAAGACGGCGACCGCGTCGAGATCGACACCCGCACGCACGAGTACCGCAAGCGGGTCTGACCGGCCCCGCAGCCCACCTCGCAGGGCGCCCCACGGGCGCCCTTGTCTTTGGTGGACACGGGCGCGACGCCGTTCCTGCACCGTCGGCCCTCACCGAGGCCATGCAGGGGGGAGGACGACATCGGATGAGTGTGGAGCACGCCCGGGATCGCACGCCGAGCGAGGGCCCTGCGCCAGCCACGCGCCCTCATGATGAATCGCCGGTCCGCCCCGAGTTTCCTCGCGCCCCCTCGCAGGGCCGGGCTCGCTTGCCCAACGGCTTCGACTTCGAGGCTGCCGTCGTTGCACCGTTCCGCATGCAACCCGGCCTGCGCCGCCTGCAGGCTGGCGCCACGCAGTTGACACCACTCGCACCCGGTTGCCGTGCGCAACGCGAGAAGCTCGCCGTCCTGTGCGCCTTCTGGCGCCAGGCGCTGGTGCAGACACCGGGCTTCGACGCGGCGCCGGCCTGGGCTGCCGTGGCTGCCCACGCGGCTGCCGAGCATCCCCAGCACTGGCAGTGGGACGGCACGCGTGGGGCCGCGCCCCGGCTGGGCGTAGCCGTGGCCGACGGCGCGGTCGTGGACCTCGGGCGTGGCGCCTTCGGTCTGGGCGACGAGATCGGTCGTTGCCTGCGCGGCCTGCCCGAGCCCTGGCGGCTGGCGGGACTGTTCGCGCTCACCTTCCTCGAAGACCTGGCCATCGTGGACGGCGCCAGCGGGACAGTGCCCTGGATGGCGGTCACCCTGCCCTCGCACTGGGCACCCGAGGACAAGGTCGGGCTGCACTTCGGTGCGATCCACGGCCCGGTGGCGGACAACCGACTGCTGCTCGACGCCGGCCCTGCCCTCATGCGGGTGGTCTGCGGCGGGCAGCGCTGGGAACGCTTCGTCTGGACGGTCACCGACCACCCTCGCCTGCACGCGCACCCGCAGCGCATGGATCGGCAACGCTGGCCCGCCGGCGCAGCCACCGAACTGCCGGGCCAGGCTTGGTGGCGCACCGAGCGTCAGACCTTCCTGCCCGTGCCGGCGACCGGGCAGGCCGTGTTCACGATTGCGGTGGACGTGCAGGCGCTCGCAAGCGCCATCGACGACCCCGGGCAAGCGGGGGCGCTGCGCGATGCGGTCGAGACGATGAACGACGAGGTCCTCGGCTACCGCGGACTGGTGCCCGTGCGCGCAGCCTTGTTGGCGTGGCTCGAGCGCCAGGCCGACGCCGGGCGGCACCGCCCCTCGCCGCCCGCAGCGTTCACGCCGGGGACGGCGCCGCCCGCCACCGAACCATGACGCGCCGTGCGCCCACGCCGGCGCGCATCGACTTCGCGTCTGGCGTGCCCCATGCACCCGACTACGGGGATGTCTACCACGCGCGCGCCGGCGCCATGGGTCAGGCGCGCCACGTCTTCCTTGGCGGCAACGGCCTGCCGGGCGCCTGGCAGGGCCAACGACGATTCGCCATCCTCGAGACCGGGTTCGGGCTCGGCCACAACTTCCTGGCCACCTGGCAGGCGTGGCGCGACGACCCCAAGCGTTGCGAGCGGCTGGATTACGTGTCGGCGGAACTGCACCCGCCCGGCCGGGCCGATCTTTTGCGCGCGCTCGCCGGCGGGGATGCGCCGTCCGCCCTGGCGGCAGAACTCGCCGCCGGCTGGCCGCCGCCGATGCCTGGGCTGCACCGGCTGGCTTTTGAAGGTGGCAACGTCGTGCTCTGGCTGGCGCTCGGCGACGCGCGGGACCTGCTGCCCGCGTTGGCCGGCCGCTTCGACGCGTTCTACCTTGACGGGTTCGCGCCGGCGCGCAACCCCGAGATGTGGGATCGGCGCCTGCTCGCCGCGGTGGGACGGCTGGCCGCGCCCGGCGCCACAGCCGCAACCTGGAGCGTGGCCGCGGTCGTGCGCGATGGGCTGGTGCAAGCCGGCTTCGAGGTCGGACGCCAGCGGGGCTACGACCGCAAGCGCGAGATGACCGTGGCGCGCCATGTGCCCAGGCACACGCCACGCCGCCTGCCCGGCCGCGCCGGGCTTGCTGCCGCCACGGCATCTCGGCCAGGCCGGGCCGTGGTCGTGGGCGCAGGGCTGGCCGGTGCCGCGGTGGCCCAGGCGCTGGCGGCGCGCGGCTGGTCCTGCACCGTGCTCGACCGGGCCGACGCGCCGGCCTGTGGCGCCTCGGGCAACCCGGCGGGCCTGTTCCACGGCACGCTGCACGAGGTCGACGGACCCCATGCGCGCCTGCTGCGCGCTGGCGCGCTGCTGGCCGCGCCCGTTTACGCCCAACTCATCGCGCGCGGGGTGCCAGGGGCGGCCGACGGCCTGGTCGCCTGGCAGCGCGAACGGCAACCGGTCCCGTGCCCGCCTGACTATGCCCGCCACGGCGACGCCGCCGCCACGGCTGCCTGGACGGGCCTGGACTTGCCCGGGCCGACCACGCTCTACCAGCAGGCAGGCTGGGTGGACCCGGGCGCGGTGGTCCGCGCCTGGCTGTCTGCCCCGGGAGTCACCTTCAAGGGCGGCGTCGAGATCGCAGCCCTGCGCCCGTCATCCCCGGAAGCGCCTGCAACCGACCGCTCGGCCGACGCCGGTGCGACCATGGTCAGCCGTCCACCCGGGTGGCAGGTGATGGATGCCGCTGGCCGCATTGTCGAGACCGCAGAAGTCGTCGTCGTCGCCGGGGGCACGGGTCTGCCGTCGATCGACGGTCCCGATGGCCCGCCCGATCCCCTCCTCGGTTGGGAAGCCGTACGTGGCCAGATCACCTGGTTCGAGGGACCGGCGCCGCTGCGGCGTCCGCTCACGGGACAGGGTTACGCCCTGAGCCTGCCCGACGGACGACTGCTGTGCGGCGCCACCGCGCACCGCGGCGACGCCGAGCCCGCCCTGCGAGCGGCTGACACCGCCTTCAACCTCGCTCGCCTGAACGAATTGACCGGGCTCGAGCCCGCACCCGGCGGGGCCTGTGGCGGCCGGGTCGGCTGGCGCCTGGGCACAGCGGACCGGCTGCCGGTGATCGGCGCATGGCCGAACGCGCGCGCTGCGGCGTCAGGGCGCCGCGACCAGGCGCGGTTCATCGCCCGGCATCCAGGCCTGTTCCTGGCTGGCGGCTTCGGGTCGCGCGGCTTGACCTGGGCTCCACTGGCCGCCGAGGTTCTCGCGGCCTGGATCGACGGCACGCCGATGCCGCTGGAGTCCGATCTGCTGGACGCGATCGACCCTGCGCGCGCGCTGGTTCGCCAGTGGCGGCGCGCCGGGCAGGCAGCGATGTCAGACTGACCCTGCCGAGCCGCAACCCGCGCCATCCCCTCACGATACGACCGCCAGCCGGTGCCGGGCGCCGGCTACTCACTGACCTGCCGCACCACCCGCTGCGGGAAGGGAATCTGCACGCCGGCCTCGTTCAAGGTGCGCAGGATCGTCAGGTTGACGTCGCTGCGCACGTTGCCCTCGCCGTTTTCGGGGTCGCTGATCCAGAACATCACCGCCAATTCAAGGCCGTCGGCGGCAAAGCTGCTCAGCAACACGCCAGGCATGGGGTCCGACAGCACGCGCGGCACCTGCGCCACCGTCGCGCGCAGGCGCGGCATCAGCGCGTCGAGATCGGTGCCGTAGGCGACCTGCACCGTCGTGCGCAGCACGATGCGCGGATCGGACAGCGAGGCGTTCTCGATCCGCTGCGTGATCAACTGCTCGTTCGGCACGATGGATTCGCGCCCGTTCAGCGCTCGGATCACCGTGTAGCGGGTGTGGATGTCGGTGATGCGGCCTTCGAAGTCGTCCACCAGCACCGTGTCACCGATGCGCAGCGAACGCTCGGCCAGAATGACGAAGCCGCTGACGTAGTTGGCCGCGAGCTTCTGCAGGCCGAAACCGATGCCCACGCCCACGGCGCCGCCCAGCACGCCGAGCGCGCCCAGCGGGATGCCCGCGGCCGACAACGCCAGCAACAGGCCGACGAAGACCAGCAGTGCGCGCGTGGCGTTGGCGGCGATCTTGCGCAGAGACAGGTCGGCACCACCGCCGGGTGCGCCGGCCAGCAAGCGGGTCTCGATCGCCGACGACAGCCACAGCACCACCAGCAGCACGGCGCCGGCCGTGAACGTCCCCTCGATCAGGCTCCAGACCGAGACATCGGCGCCACCCATCTTCCAGCGCACGCCCTCGAGCGCGGCCATCAGGACCGGCATCAGCCCGGTGATCCACAGCACCACCGCGCCCCAGGCGATCCATGAGATGGAGCGTTCGGCGACCTTGACCAGCCGCGAACGCGGGAAGGCAGCGTCCAGAACCCGCACGCCGATGCGTATGGCCACCAGGCTGGTCAGCACGGGGACCGCGATGCGGAAGGCGCCCTGCCCCGCCGCGGCGTGCAGGATCCAGCGCGCCACGAGCACGGTCGCCAGCGCCAGCGCCGGGAACAGCACGCCGTCGAAGATTCGCTCGCCGAACCAGATGCCCGGCCGCGCCTGCGGTCCGCGGGCGAGCCGCACCAACAGCGCCGACAACCCCAGGCAGCCGGCGATGACCGCCAGTTCCACCAGGGTGGCCGGCGTCGAGAGCGATTGCAACCAGCCCAGCAGGCCGCTCCAATCCACGCCGCTGACGGGCGTCATGGCTGCACCCCGGCCAGCACGCGCAGGTGCGCGGCCACGCTGCGCGCGAGCGCGCCAAGGTGGTAGCCGCCCTCCAGGCAGGACACAAGCCGCCCCTTTGCATGACGCTCGGTCACGGCCACCAGCTGCTGCGTGATCCAGGCGAAGTCGGCCTCCACCAGGCCAAGCTGGCCGAGTTCGTCTTCACGGTGCGCGTCGAAACCTGCCGAGACGAAGACCATCTGCGGCGCGAAGGCGTCCAGCGCCGGAATCCACTGGCGCTCGACCAGCTCTCGGATCGCGCCGCCGCGGGTGTAGGGCGGCACGGGCACGTTGACCATGTTCTCGCCCCGAGGTTCCTCACCGCAGTAGGGGTAGAGCGGGCTCTGGAAGAAGCTGCACATCAGGATGCGCTCGTCGCCGGCGACGATGTCCTCGGTGCCGTTGCCGTGGTGGACGTCGAAGTCGATGATGGCCACGCGCTCCAGCCCGCGCGCATCCAACGCATGGCGCGCGGCGACGGCGACGTTGTTGTAGAAGCAGAAACCCATCGCCGCGTCGCGCGTGGCGTGGTGGCCAGGGGGGCGCACGGCACAGAAGGCATTGCCAGCCGTGCCATCGATCACCGCGTCGGTGGCGGCCAGCGCGGCGCAGGCAGCGGCCCCCGCGGCCGCCTGCGTGCCGGGGCCGATGGCGGTGTCGGGGTCGACCTGGCGGCGCTGGCCACTGCGGGCCGCAGCGCCCAAGAGTTCGCCGATCTCGGCCACATAGGCCTCGCTGTGCGCCCGGGCGAGCGCGCGCCGCAAGTCATCCGCGGCCAGCACGGGGGCCTCACGTGCGTCCAGCGCCAGGTCCAGGCCGGTGGCGATGAGGTGGTCGGCGATCGCGGCCAGCCGCTGCGGGCACTCGGGATGGCCCGATCCCATGGCGTGGCCGCTGCAGGCGGCCGGGTGGTAGTAGGCAGTGGTCATGGCGGATTCGGGCGCGGTGCCGGTAGATTGTCCACGGACACCGGCAACCTCACCGTCCACGTTTGCTCGACCGATGCCGCTGGCACGAGCCCTGGCATCGACCTTGGCCGCCCCCCGGCAACAGACGGACCCGGGGTCGCCTGCCTCACCAGCCTGGGCCCGCGCCTGGCGAGAGTTTGCGGGGCACGCTGCGCGGCACGCCGGGCGACCGTCGGCCTGATCTCGACAACCGGTTGAGGATGCTGCCGTCTGCGCGCTCGATCGACGCACGCCCGATCCGCGCCGCCCGGTTGGCGGCTGTGCGAATCCTTGCATGGCGTCGGCAACGACTGCGGTACGTGCTCAGGCCAGCGCGGCGGCTGAGGGCCGGCCCCTTCGGCCCCTTTGACGCCTACCCCCTCCAGGCCAGGATCACTCGCTTTGCGGTAAGGTGCATCGGATGCATCCACACGTTGACGTCGCGCGCACGCTCGCCACGCTGGTGGACCAGGTCGGCTCCATCATCGTCGGCAAGCGCGTCCAGGTCGAGGACTGCGTCGCCTGCCTCGTGGCCGGCGGGCACCTGCTGATCGAGGACCTGCCCGGTGTGGGCAAGACCACGCTGGCGCAAGCGCTCGCGCGCTCGCTCGGCCTGCAGTACGCGCGGGTGCAGTTCACCGCTGACATGATGCCGTCGGACCTGCTTGGCGCGAGCATATGGAGGCGCCAGGACGAGACCTTCGTCTTCCACCCCGGCCCGGTGTTCACCCAGGTACTGCTGGCCGACGAGATCAACCGCGCCGGGCCGCGTACCCAGGGGGCGCTGCTCGAGGCGATGGAGGAGGCGCAGGTATCGGTGGACGCCGCAACGCGGCCGCTGCCACGCCCCTTCTTCGTCATCGCCACCCAGAACCCCCGCGACCAGCACGGCACCTACCCGCTGCCGCAAGGGCAACTCGACCGCTTCCTGATGTGCATCACGCTCGGCCTGCCGGACCGCGCCGCCGAGCGCGCCTTGCTGGCCGGAGAGGATCGCCGCGCTGCCCTGCAGCACTTGAAGCCGGTGCTGGATGCCGACGCGCTGCAGGCGGCGCAGCAGGCCGTTCAGCAGGTGCACGTGTCGGAGGCGCTGCTGGACTACGTGCAGGCACTGGTGGCGGCCACACGCGAGGGGCCTTGGTTCGCCGCCGGGCTGAGCCCGCGCGGCGCACTGGCGCTGTTGCGGGTGGCACGCGCCCGGGCGCTGATGGCCGGACGCGGACACGTCGTTCCCGAGGACGTGCAATCGGTGTTCCCGCAGGTGCTGGCGCACCGCCTCGAACCGGCCCCGGGCAGCGCGTTCGGCGCACGGGCGCAGGCCCTGGCCTTGCTGCAGGCCACGCCGGTGTGAAGCGGCCCTGCACGCCAAGATGCGGCTGAACCGGGCAGCCCCTGGCGCCGGTGTGCCGCGCACCGCAGGCCCGAGCCCCGCAGGCCGGCCCTTGTCGGCAGGGGCGCGGTCACCCGCACCCCCCCGGCTTGGCGAGCGCCTGCGGCGCCGTCTCCTGCCGGGCATCCCTCGCGGGTCGACCCACCGCCTCGGCCACCGCAACGTCTACATCCTCCCCACGATCTCCGGCCTGGTGTTCGCGGCACTGCTGCTGGTCCTGCTGCTCGCCTCGATCAACTACCGCCTCGGCCTGGGCTATGCGCTGACCTTTCTGCTGGCCGGCGCCGGGCTGGCTTCGGTGGGGATGACGCACGCCAACCTGCGCGGGCTGACGCTGGCGCTGCGCTCACCGGACCCGGTGTTCGCCGGCACGCCCGCGACGCTGGAACTGCGTCTGGAAAATCCTGGTCGCACGCGGCACGGTGTCGCGCTGCGCTGGCGTGGCGACGCAGCACCGCCGGTCTGGGCCGAGCTGCCCTCTGCCAGCGCCGGGACCGTCGGCCTGCGCTTCGTTCCAGCCGCGCGCGGTTGGCAGGACGTGTCACCGCTGGTCGTCGAGACGCGATTTCCCTTCGGCTTCATGCGCGCATGGACGGTGTGGCAGCCGGCCACGCAGCTGCTGGTCTGGCCCCGCCCGGAGCCGTCACCACCTGCGCTGCCCCTGCTGCTCGGGCGCGACGTCCCGGCCAGCACGCCCGCGCACCGACTCGACACCGATCCAGGCTTCAACGGCCTGCGCCCCTGGCGCAGTGGCGACTCGATGCGCGACGTGGCCTGGCGCCACTGGGCACGCAGCGGCGGGACCGAACTGCTCAGCCGCGAGGCTGCAGGCGCCGCAGGTCAGACCTTGTGGCTCGACTGGCACGACGCCGGCCCGGCGTCGGCCGATGCGCAAGCGCGCCTGTCCCGGCTGGCGGCTTGGGTCGAACTGGCGCACGCCCAGGGGCACGCTTTCGGACTGCGCCTGCCGGGCCGGCAGATCGCGCCGGCTGCCGGCGACGCGCAGCGCCGGCAACTGCTGGAGGCCCTCGCACTGTGGCCCTGACCACCGGTGGCCGCACGGCAAGCTTCGCAGCGTTGCCACGCGAGCGGCGCGACACCCTGTTCCTGCTGCTGATGTGTGCCGCAGCGGTCGGGCCGCTGTTGCCGCACCTGGCGCTGTGGTGCGGCGCGTTCGCCGCGGCCGTCGTCGGCTGGCGGGCCTGGCTGGCCTGGACCGACCGGCCGCTGCCGGGGCGGCGCACCGTGTTGGGCCTGCTCGCGCTGACGGTGACGCTGACCGCCGCGCAGGAGGGCACGCTCCTCGGACGCCAGGCGGGTGTGACCTTGCTGACCTTGCTGATGGCGCTGAAGACGCTGGAGTTGCGCAGCCGGCGCGATGCCGCCGTCGTCTTCTTCCTGGGCTGCTTCCTGGCGCTGTCGCTCTTCCTGTACGACCAGTCGCCGAGGGCCGCGCTGGCGGCCGTGCTGTCGAGCACCGGACTGCTGGCGGGCCTGGCGCTCGCCCACATGCCGGCGGGTCGCCCGCCGCTGCGGCAGGCGGCAGGCGCTGCGGCGCGGTCCTTGCTGTGGGGCCTGCCCGCCGCCGCCGCGCTGGTGCTGCTGTTCCCCCGCATCGGTCCCCTGTGGTCTCTGGCTGACGACCACAGCGGCCGCAGCGGGCTGGCTGGCAGCCTGCGCCTGGGGGCGGTGGCCGAACTCGCCCTGGACGACGGCGTCGCGCTGCGCGTGCGCTTCGAGGGTGCGCCGCCCTCGCGTTCGGCGCTGTATTTCCGCGGCCCGGTGCTCTCGCGCTTCGACGGCAGCCAGTGGACGGACAAAGGCGCCCCCGGCTTGACGTCGACGACGACTCCGGCGCAGGCGCTTCCCGACGATGCGCAAGCGCTCGGGCGGGCGCTGCCCTACACCCTGGTGCTCGAGCCTGGACGGCTGACGGTGCTGCCGCTGCCCGAGGCGACAGTCGGGCCGCTGGTACTGCAGCCCCCAGGCCTGGTGGGGGCTGTCCAGCGCGGCAGCGACCTGCAATGGCGCGCCGCGCAGGCGCCCGCGTCGCCACTGCGCATCCTGGCCGTCGCTCACCCGCAGGTCCGGCACGGCACCCACGCCGGGGCGGTGGCCCTGCGTGACCTCGTCGACCTGCCGCCCGGCTACAACCCACGCACGCTCGAGTGGGCCGCTGCCCTGCGGCGCGACCCCCGCTACGCCCAGGCGGATGCAGCGACGCTGGTGCCGGCGGTGCTCGAGCATCTGCGGCGCGGCGACTACCGCTACACGCTCAGCCCCGGTCCCTACGGCCGCCATGCGGTCGACGAGTTCTGGTTCGACCGGCGCATCGGCTTCTGCGAGCACTTCGCCGCCGCCTTCGTCGTCGTGATGCGTGCACTGGACGTGCCGGCGCGCGTGGTGACCGGCTACCAGGGGGCCGACCCCGAACCGGTGGATGGCTGGTGGACGGTGCGCCACCGCCACGCCCACGCCTGGGCCGAGGTCTGGCAGCCGGACGTGGGGTGGCTGCGCGTGGACCCGACGGCAGCGGTTGCGCCCGAGCGTGTGGCGCAGAGCCGGGCGCTCGAGCCCGAGCCCGGACTGCTGGGCCGCGCCCTTCTGGGGCTGGACCCGTCATGGGTCGAGGCCTGGCGCCGGGCGGGCGACAGCCTGCGCGCGACCTGGAACATCTGGGCCGTGGGCTACTCGATGGAGCAACAATCGCGCCTCATGAACCTGCTCGGCATTCCTGACACCGACGCTGCGACGCTGACGCGCGCGCTCGCACTGCTGGCGGCGCTCGCCGCCTTCTTCGCCCTGTGCCTGATGTGGTGGCGCCGCCCCGCGCCGGGGGACTGGCCGGCGCTGCACCAGCATGTCGCCCGCCGTCTCGGGGCCATCGGCGTCACGGTGGCGCCGCACGAAAGCCCGGGGCAGCGTGCGCGGCGCCTGCGTGAGGTGCACGGGAACGCGGGCGCCGCCCTGGCCGCGGTGCTGGAGGGTATCGAGGAGGCGCGCTACGCACCCGGGCGCGAGCCCGCCAGACCGCGCCTGTGGCAGCGCCGCTTCGACGCGGCCTGGCGTGCGAGCGCCGCGGACCTGCGTCACGCCGCGCGGGATGCCGCTCGCCACGCCCGCACCCCGGCAGCGCCGCGCGCACGCGCCGCAGGCCCCTTGGCGATCGCACTGCTCGGCGTCGCGCTGACGGCCCTGCCCGGCTCGCCGCGGGCCCAGGGCGAAGGTCCGGCACAGGCGCGTGAGCGTCCCGGCAGCACCACCGGCACGACCCGGGCGCCTCAGGCACGACAGAGCAAGGCACAGGCGCGCCAGACCCCGAAGCGCGCGCAGAAAGCCCGGGCGCAGAAGACCGCCCAGGCCCGCCCCACGCCGGTGAGCACGGCCGCAGGCACCGCCTACGGACGGCGCGACGACATCCTGCAGTTCGCCACGCTGCTGACACAACGTCACGGGTTGGAGCCCGGCTGGGCCGAGAAGCAGCTCACGCAGGCGCAGTTGCTGCCGTCGGTGCAACGCCTGATCATGCCGCCACCGGCCGGCACCGCACGCAATTGGGCGGCCTACCGTGACCGCTTCATCGAGTCGCGCCGCATCGCCGCCGGCGTGGCCTTCTGGCAGCAGAACGCCACCTGGCTGGACCTGGCCGAGGCGCGCTGGGGGGTGCCGGCCTCGCTCGTCGTCGGCATCATCGGTGTGGAAACCCTGTACGGCCGCCACATGGGTGGCTTCCGCGCCATCGACGCGCTGGCCACCCTCGCCTTCGACTTCCCGCCCGGCCGGCGCGACCGCAGCGCCTTCTTCCGCGACGAGCTCGAGGAACTCCTGCTGCTGGCCCGGCGCGAAGGCGTCGAGCCCGACCAGTACCGCGGCTCCTTCGCGGGCGCGCTCGGGCTGCCGCAGTTCATGCCGAGCAGCATCCGCCGCTATGCGGTGGACTTCGACGCAGACGGTCGCATCGATCTGCTGGGCAATCCTGCCGACGCCATCGGCAGCGTCGCGAACTACCTTTCCGCCTTCGGCTGGCAGCGCGACCTGCCGACCCATTACGCCGTGGCGGCACCCGTGGATACGGCTGACCGTGCGGTGCTGCTGGCCCCCGACATCGTGCCCACCTTCACGGCCGCGCAGTTCGCCGAACGCGGCGCCGTACTCAAGGACGACGCCAACCGCCACGCCGGGCTGCTGGCGCTGGTGGAATTGCAGAACGGCGACGCCGCCCCGAGCTACGTGGCCGGCACGAGCAATTTCTACGCCGTCACGCGCTACAACTGGTCGAGCTACTACGCGCTGGCCGTGATCGAACTCGGCCGCGCGGTGGCCAAGGCCATGCCGCTGGAAGCGTCGCGCTGAGAACCAGCGCGACGACCGGGCTTCACGCCGCCATCGGCACCAGGAAGTCGCGGCTGATACCCACGCCGAGGTCGTTGACGCGGTCGAGAAACTGCGTCAGGTAGGCGTGCAGGCCGGTGGCCAGGATCTCGTCGATGCGTCCGTACTGCAGGTCGGCCTTCAGACGGCCTGCGCGGCGCAGCGTCTCGCCGCTCTGCACGTTGGCCACGAGCTGCAGGTTGGCGACAAGCTCGTTCGTGCTCGCCGCCAGCGAGCGCGGCATGTCCGGGCGCAGGATCAGCAGTTCGGCCACGCGCTCGGGGCGGATGACGTTGCGGTAGACCTTGCGGTAGATCTCGAAACCGGAGACCGACCGCAGGATCGCGCTCCAGTGGTAGAAGTCCACCTCCTGCGCCGGACTCGTCCCACCGGTGCCGAAGAACTCCCCGCCCGTCAGTGCGTGGTACTTGACGTCCAGCAGGCGCGCCGTGTTGTCGGCGCGCTCGAGGAAGGTGCCGATGCGGATGAAGTGCAGGGCCTCGTCCATCAACATCGTGCCCACGGTCACGCCGCGGCTCAGGTGCGAGCGGAATTTCACCCACTCGAAGAAGGCGCCCGGATCGCGCTCGAAGGCGTCCTCCTTCAACAGTCGGTTGAACTCGAGCCAGGTCTGGTTCTGCGTCTCCCAGACCTCGGTGGTCAGGGTGCCGCGCACCGCCCGCGCGTTCTCGCGCGCCGAACGCAGGCAGTTCCAGATGCTGGAGAGGTTGTCCTCGTCGCGCACCATGAAGCGCATGACGTTGTGTGCGTTGACCTCGCCATAGCGCTGCGCGAAGTAGCCGCTCAGCTCGGAGATGCTCAGCAGCCCGCGCCACCCCTGCTCGGCCATGTCGGCCGACTGCGGCAGCAGCGAGGTCTGGTAGTTGACGTCCAGCATCCGCGCGGTGTTTTCGGCCCGCTCCATGTACCGGGCCATCCAGAAGAGATGGTCTGCAGTTCTAGACAACATCGCAGTGCTCCAACAGGCCGAAAACCCCGCCGCGCGCTGCAGCGCGCCGCCGTGCTCTGGCTGCGCCGCAGGCGCTCCGCGCCTGACCGGCCCGTTCCATATACCGGGACATCCAGAAGAGATGGTCTGCAGTTCTAGACAACATCGTCAGTCCTCCAGTACCCAGGTGTCCTTGGTGCCGCCGCCCTGCGAGGAGTTGACGACCAGCGAACCAGCCTTCAGGGCCACGCGCGTGAGGCCGCCGGGCACCGTCTGCACTCCCTTGCCCGACGACAGCACGTAGGGCCGCAGGTCGATGTGGCGCGGCGCGATGCCGGTGTCGACGAAGGTCGGGCATGTGGACAGGCTCAGCGTGGGCTGGGCGATGTAGTTCGCGGGGTTGGCGCTGAGCACGGCACGGAAGGCCTCGACCTCCGCCCTGGTCGCCGCCGGGCCGACGAGCATGCCGTAGCCGCCGGCGCCATGCACCTCCTTGACGACGAGCTCGGACAGATGGTCGAGCACGTAGGCCAGGTCGTCGCGCTCGCGGCACAGCCAGGTGGGCACGTTGTGCAGGATCGGTTTCTCGCCGAGGTAGAACTCGATCATCTTCGGCACGTAGGGGTAGATGCTCTTGTCGTCGGCGATGCCGGTGCCGATGGCGTTGCACAGCGTGACGTTGCCACGGCGGTAGACGTCCAGCAGGCCGGCACAGCCGAGCGTGGAATCGGCGCGGAAGGCTTTCGGGTCGAGGAAGTCGTCATCGACGCGGCGGTAGATCACGTCCACGCGCTTCGGGCCCTGGGTGGTGCGCTTGTAGACGAAGTCGTCGCGCACGAACAGGTCCTGGCCTTCGACGAGTTCCACCCCCATCTGCTGCGCGAGGAAGGCGTGCTCGAAGTAGGCGCTGTTGTACATGCCGGGCGTCAGCACCACCACCGCGGGCTCGTTGACGCCGGCCGGGGCCACGGCGCGCAGCGTCTCGAGCAGCAGGTCGGGGTAGTGCGCCACCGGGGCCACGCGGTGCATGCTGAACAGCTCGGGGAACAGCCGCATCATCATCTTGCGGTTCTCGAGCATGTAGCTCACGCCGCTGGGCACGCGCAGGTTGTCCTCGAGCACGTAGTAGGTGCCACTGCCGTCGGCGTTGCCGGCGCGCACGATGTCGATGCCGCTGATGTGCGAGTAGATGCCGCCGGGCACCTGCACGCCGGCCATCTCTGGGCGGTACTGGGCGTTGCGCAGGATGACCTCGGCCGGCACGACGCCGGCCTTGAGGATTTCCTGCCCGTGGTAGACGTCCTCGATGAAGCGGTTGAGCGCGGTGACGCGCTGGCGCAGGCCGGCTTCCATCTCGCGCCATTCCTGGCGCGGGATCACGCGCGGGATCAGGTCGAAGGGGATCAGGCGCTCGGTGCCGGCGCCGTCCTCGTCCTTGGCGCCGTAGACGGCGAAGGTGATGCCGACGCGGCGGAAGATCATCTCGGCCTCGTCGCGCCGGGCCCGCATCACGTCGGCGGGCTGGGCCTGCAGCCAGCGCTCGTAGGTGCGGTAGTGCTCACGCACCGCATGCATGCCTGCGCCTGCGGCCGCCAGGTTCATCTCGTCGTAGGGGTGCTTCATCGTGAGCGGGCCTCCTGCCGGTAAAAAGCAACTATCGGGCCGGGGCTGCCGCCGCAGGCCACGCGGCGGCGGGCGCAGCGCCAAGCCGACGGGTCGTGACGCCCACCTGCAGCATATGCCGTCCGCCCCCGCGGATGACGCCCCGCAGCGGCACCACGTCGCCGTAGTCCCGGCCCACCGCCACGCGCACGTGGTCGAGCGCGGGAACGCAGTCGTTCGTCGGGTCCAGGTCGAGCCAGCCGTCAGCGGGCACGCCGGGCGTGTCGGGGCACCACAGTTGCACCCAGGCATGCGAGGCATCAGCCCCCACCAGCGCCGGCCCGCCGCCGACTGGCTGCGTGAGCAGATAGCCGCTGACGTAGCGCGCCGCCAGCCCGGCCATGCGCAGTGCTGCGGCCAGCAGGTGGGCGAAGTCCTGGCAGACGCCGGCACGCTGCTGCAGCACCTGCTGCAGCGGGGTGTCGATCTCGGTGCTGCGACTGCGGTAGGCGAAATCGGTGTGAATGCGGCGCATCAGCTCCAGCGCCACCTCGGCCACAGGCCGGCCGGGCGCGAAAGAAGACGCCGCCCAGTCGCGCAGCGGCGCCAGGCGCGGCACGTAGGGCGAGGGCTGGGCGAACTCCACCGCCGGCTCGAAGTCACCGCGTGCCAGGTAGCGCAGCCGCGCCCGCACCGCCTCCCACGCGGGCGAGCGTGCGGGCTCCAAGCCCTGGAATCGCGGGCGTACGGCAACGACGCTGGCCGCTCGCACCTGCAGGCTGTCATGCGGCTGGGCCAGTTGGAAGCGCGTGCAGGCGTTGCCGAACGTGTCGGCACCGGTGCTGCGCAGCGCCGGCGCCGGCTCGACGTCGAGCGTGAAGCGCTCCAGCTGCTGGAAGGCGTCGGCCAGCGGCCGAAGGTGCGCCAGGTGGTGCGACAGCGACACGGGCGCGGCATAGCCGTAGCTCGTGACGTGCACGACCTCGATGCGTTGAATTGCAGGCAAGGCCTCGCGTCCCACGGATGACACGCGCATCATGCCCGCACCTGCGCCAGGCCCTCGGCCAGCGTGAAATGGCGCTGCCCGACCCGATCGGCCAGGCCGAGCGCCGCCTGGTGCAGGTTACGGCACTGCGCCAGCAGCGCCTGGGCCAGACCGGCGTCACCTGCGGCCGCCAGATCCTGCAAGCTCAGCCCTGCTCCCTGCGACGGCAGCGCGGCCAGCAGCGCCCCCGGCCCGCCGCCCTCGCCGCCCACCGTCGGCAGCCGGGAGATCTCGGTACGCAGTCGACGCAGCACCCCGGCCAGGCTGCGCGGGTTGTTATCGTCGAGCACGAGCACGTCCACCAGGGCCAGCAGGTCCCCGTGCCGCTGGTGGCGTGCGCGAAAGGTGATCGCGCTGTCGAAGAGTTCCAGCAGCATGTCCACGCCATGGTCGTGCCGCAGCGCGTCGGCAGCCAGCAGTTCCTCCAGCGTCGCCGTCAGCCCGAGCAGGCGCTCGAGCAGGCGGCCCACCGTCAACAGCCGCCAGCCGGCGTCCCGGGTCATGCGGTCGGTCTGTGCGCCCGTGACGGCGGCCAGCTGCAGCCCTGCGTGGTCCAGTGCCGCAAGTGCTGTCTCCACGCGCGGCAGCGCGCCTGGGCCTGTCGGGCCGAGCGTCTGGACGAAGCCCTCACCCAGGGCCCGCGCCAGCGCCCACTGCTCCGGCGACAAGCGCTCGCGCAGAGCCTGTGCCGAGCGCTGCAGCGCGCGCAGGTCGAAGGCGACGCTGAAGGCGCCATCGGCATCACCCAGGGCAGCCAGCAAGGCGCGTTCGAACAGCAAGGCCGACTGTGCCAGCGTCGGCACGCCGAAGAGCACCAGGCCCTGGCGCACGGCGAGCGCCGAGAGGGCGCGCTGCAAGGATGCGGGCGCCTCGACGGCGGCGCGGCACAGCGGCAGGAGCCGCTGAGCCAGGCGCACCGCCTGCTCGCTGCGCTCTGTGTAGCGGCCGAGCCAGAACAGGTTCTCACCCGTGCGGCTGCCCACCGGCGTGCGCCGACCGGCGATGTCCTCCACCCGCAAGGGCTTCGGCAGCATCGAAAAGGTATCGACTTGGCCGTCGGTCAGCACCCAGGTGTCCAGGCTGGTGCCGCCGCGCTGCATGGACACGCTGTGGTCCTCGCGCTGCGCCACGCGCGTCATCCCGCCCGGCAGCACGCGCCAGCGCCCGCCCGGCCCGGCGATGGCATAGACGCGCACCATGGCAGGGCGCGGCATCACGACACCGTCGCCCCAGATCGGTGCACGCCCGAAACGCAGCCGCCCCTGCACCGTCCAGGCATCTGGATCGTCGTCGACGTCGACCTGCGCCGGGTCGTGCACCTGCGAAGTCCGCCCCCCGTGCGGGAAGGTGCTGCGCAGCAGCTTGCCCTGGAG
>JAIXWM010000039.1 GCA_027491255.1 Rubrivivax sp.
GCGAGTGGCGAGTGTCGAGTGGCGAGTGGCGAGTGGCGAGTGGCGAGTGGCGAGTGGCGAGTGGCGAGTGGCGAGTGGCGAGTGGCGAGTGGCCGGGCTAGGCCGCCACCCGCGCCAGCAGCGCCAGCAGATCCCCGACCAGGCCCAGACGCGCCTCGACAGCGGCTTCGGGCGGGCGGATCGCGATCTTGGCGCCGACGAAGTCGAGCGCGGCGCCCCGGGCCGCAGCCAGCGTGCGGGCGATCTCGGCCTCGGTCATCAGCGAGCCCTCGGCGCCGTGGCGCAGGCCCTCGGCCGGCGCCTGGGGCATGTGGGTGTCCTGCCAGGCGCCGTAGGGCGTGGCGGCGCCCGAGGCGCCCGAGAACATCAGCCCGCTCAACGCGCCAGCGCGGCGGGCCGCCTCGACGTGTGCCACCGCGGTGCCCGCGTCGTGCGTCTCGAGCACCGAGCGGCCCCAGTTGACGTTGACGCCGAGGGGCCGGCGCGCGCGGTCGTTCGCGCGGGCGATCGCGGCCAGCTCGTCTTCCAGCGACAGGAAGCCCTTGTGCTGCGGATGGCCTGGCCGGTGCGCATCGCAGTGCTCGACGACGACGCGCGCGCCGAACCAGTCCCAGGCCGCGATCTCGGCCAGCGAGCGGGCAAAGGCCTCGGCGCTGCCCACGCCGCCGGCGGACCCGCGGCTGGGCGCCGACTGCACCTCGACGGCGATGACCGCCGCGCGCCCGACGGCCTCGTTCAGCCGCGCGACCGCGGCCCGCGCGTCGCGTGCCATGGCCAGCGCCGCCTGCCGGCCCGCTTCGTCGGCCGAGGCCAAGCCGAAGGTCTTGTCGGCCTGAAGCCGGCCCATCGTGCCGGGGATCAGCGTCACCACGTGTTCCCACTGCGGGCGCAGCCGCGCCAGCAGCCAGTGCTCGTCGCTGCGGTGCAGCGCGCCGGTGAAGGGCAGCTCGAGGCCGCGCACGTCGGCCCGGGCGGCCAGGCCGGCGAGCAAGGCGTCCTCGCCGTCGAGCGAGGCGGGTGAGATGGCGTAGGCGCCAACGAGATAGCCCATGGTCTTCTCCGGATCGTCCTCAGTCTGCCGCTGGGGGGCCTTGCAGGGTATCGCAGCACCCGTACCGGCGATGCCGCCACCGTGAACATCAGCGACCCGGCCCACGTGGCGGCTCCTGCGTGCCTGCGCGCCGAACTTGCTGGCATTTCATGACGGCACGAGCATACGGCACGCTGCCAGCCACAGGGCGTCATCTGCAGTCGGCCCTGAGCAGGCCAGTGACGGGATCCAGGGTGACGAGCCCTGCGCTGCTCAAGGCACCGGGTCGGGCCCGGCCTCGAGGGTGCCGGAAGATTGCGATTTCGACGCCGCGCTGGAACGGTCCGGGCCCGGGTGAACCGCGGGGCCCGCGCGTCGGTGACCGCGGTGGGACAGGCCTGCTCGGAGTCACCGCTTACGGAAGAGCCGTCGACGACGATGCTGACCGGCGATCCACGCCCTGCCGACCTGGCAAGCCTGGGCGCCTTCGATCTGAGCCGGGGGGATGTCCCGGCACTGCTGCACGAAGCTGATGGCCGCCGAGGGCTCGCGCGGCGGCTGCCGATCGGCAAATCTGTGCAATGTAAAAATCGACCATCGCGGCTTTCGGACCGCATCATCGAGACCGCTGATGAAGACCCCCGCCCCCGCGCGCGACCCCGACCCTGGCGCCGAACGCTCTGAACGCTCCGAACGCCGTTACCACCATGGCGATCTGGCCGCGGCCCTGCTCACCGCCGGCGAAGCGGAGCTGGTGGACAAGGGGATCGAAGGCTTCTCGCTGCGCGGCGTGGCCAAGCGCGCCGGTGTCAGCCACGCGGCGCCGGCGCACCACTTCGACGACGCCAACGGCCTGTTGAACGCGATCGCAGCGCGCGGCTTCGAGCGCTTCGTCGCGCGGCAGCAGGACTTCCGCCGCCACGCGGCGCCCACCGCCCGGGCGCAGATGACGGCCTCGGGCCAGGGCTACATCGCCTTCGCTCTGGAGAACCCGGCCTTGTTCCGGCTGATGTTCGGCTCCGACCGCACGGACTTCGGCTGCGCGCCGCTGAAGTCCGCCGCCGAGGCGGCGTTCGACGACCTCGCGCGCCATGTGGCGGCGGTGACCGGCCGCGCGTCCTCGGCGCCGGACGACCCGGCAGCCTTGGCCGATGTCGCGTCCGCCTGGGCCATGGCGCACGGCCTGGCCGACCTGCTGGTGGCAGGGCGGCTGCGGCTGCTGGCGGAACTGCCCGACCCCGTCCGGGAGGGCGTCCTCGCCGCCATCCTCGACCGCGCGCTGCCCGTGCCCGCGCAGACGCCATGAGCCTGCCCTCGCTCGAGCGCTTCCTGGCGCAGGTGACCACGCGCGACGCGCACCAGCCCGAGTTCCTGCAGGCGGTGCGCGAGGTGATGACCAGCCTTTGGCCCTTCATCGAAAAGAACCCCCACCACGCCGAACACGCCCTGCTGGAACGCCTGGTCGAGCCCGACCGCGTGATCCAGTTCCGCGTGGCCTGGATGGATGATCAAGGCTGTACCCGCGTCAACCGGGCCTGGCGCGTCCAGCACAACGCCGCCCTCGGCCCCTACAAGGGCGGGATGCGCTTTCACCCCACGGTCAACCTGTCGGTGCTGAAGTTCCTCGCCTTCGAGCAGACGCTGAAGAACTCGCTGACGACGCTGCCGCTGGGCGGTGGCAAGGGTGGCGCGGATTTCGACCCCAAGGGCCGCAGCGAGGGCGAGGTGATGCGCTTCTGCCAGGCGCTGATGCTGGAGCTGCACCGCCACCTCGGCCCGGACACCGACGTGCCCGCGGGCGACATCGGCGTGGGCGCGCGCGAGGTCGGCTTCATGGCCGGCATGATGAAGAAGCTCGCCAACCACGCGGGCTGCGTCTTCACCGGCAAGGGCCCAGGCTGGGGGGGCAGCCTGATGCGGCCCGAAGCCACCGGCTACGGACTCGTGTACTTCGCCCAGGAGATGCTGCGCCGCAACCGCCTGGGCTTCGAGGGTCTGCGCGTGTCGATCTCCGGGGCCGGCAACGTCGCCCAGCATGCGGCACGCAAGTCGCTCGCCCTCGGCGCCCGGGTGATCACGCTGTCGGACTCCGACGGCACGCTCGTCCATCCCGAGGGGCTGTCCGAGCGTCACCTGGCGGCGCTGATGGCCTGGAAGAACGAGCGCCGCGGGCGCCTGTCGGCCTTCGCCGCAGAGCACGGCCTGCGCTTCGACGCGGCACGCCGGCCCTGGCATGTGCCCACCGACATCGCCCTGCCCTGCGCGACCCAGAACGAGCTTGACGAGGCCGACGCGAGGACCCTGGTGGACCAGGGCGTGCGCTGTGTGGCCGAAGGCGCCAACATGCCGGCCACGCTGGAGGCGGTCGCCGTGTTCCTGCAAGCCGGCACGCTCTACGCGCCGGGCAAGGCCAGCAACGCCGGCGGCGTGGCCACCTCGGGCCTGGAGATGAGCCAGAACGCGCAGCGCCTTTCGTGGAGCGCTGAGGAGGTCGACGCGCGCCTGCACGCGATCATGGTCGACATCCACGAGCACTGCGTGCGCCACGGCCGACGTGCCGATGGCCACGTCGACTACGTCGCCGGCGCCAACATCGCCGGCTTCGTGAAGGTGGCACAGGCGATGCGCGATCAGGGCGTTTTCTGAAGGGCCGGGGCTGGCAGGGTGGGGTGGACCGCACCGCGGTCACGATCACCGAAATGAACGGTCACGGTGCCGAAACGGTCGGTCACGATCAGCCGAAATGCGCGGTCACGCTCCCGAAATCGGCGGTCACGACGGGCCGGCATACGCAACTTCTGATGAAAACCATTGCCGTCGGACCCGCCGGTCTGTCGGCAGACCCTGAGCGGATCCAGGATCATCCCCGCCGCGCCCGCCCCGGCATCCATGACGCGGATTCAGAGGCGCAGAGTTTTGCCGCTGGGCCCGAAAGGCGCGTCCAAACGCCCTGGGCCGAGGCGCAAACCGCAGCCACAGCCCGGGTCATGGCGAGGATTTGCAGCGATGAGCCAGGGGGTTTGGACGTGCTGGGCGGGCATGCGGGAAAGACTCACAGCCTCGCAGCCCGGACGGGCGGCAGAAGCGGCGCCACAAACTCCCTGGCCACCGTCAGGTTCGTTGCCGCCAGTCGCCGCATCGCCCCGGAAATCGGCACCGGCAGCTCTTCAGTCTGCACCGCGAGCCAGAAACGCTCGGCGCCCTGCCAAGCGAGTTCCCAGACCGCAGGCTTGGCGCCAATCGTGCCCACCTTGGGGGCCACGGGCGTCAGGTCGGGATCCACCCCGCCACCGATGGATGCATAGCGCATCGGCAGGATGTCGTAGGCCGGCGCGATGCCGGCGTACTCGCCGCTTTCGTCGATGAGCAATGAGATGTTCTCGAAGTGCCGGTCACTGTTGCCGATGAGCTCGCTGAATGCAGCCATGACGTCAACGCGTCGTGCATGCACCGCCGACAGATGCCTGGCCTGCTCGCAGCGGGCCGCAAACTCCGGCCAGGAGTCCCGCATGACAAAGAATTCGTCGTCGACGGCACCGGCCGAGAGCATGCCCACGCGGCCTGACTTGCCGATGCGGTCGAAGCGCTGAACCTCGAGGAAGACGTAGTCACCCGAGGTCAACAGCTGGGTCGTCGCCGACGGCACGCCGACCTCCGCCAGCGACCGCAGGGCGAGGTGCTCGAGCGGCAGCAACTCGGCCATGCGGCTTCCGAGCTTGGCGAACTTCACGATGACATGGCCTGAGTCCTCGGTGATCCCTAGAAACTTCGGCTGCTCGCCGCCAGCGCTGCAGCCGAAAGGTGCGCCCTTGAGTGCTGTGGCCATCGCGAGGTAGTGGGCTGCCTTCTGCGTCGCCGGCGTCGGATCGAGGCCCCTGAGGTCCATTTCGAGCTGCAGCGAAGCGTCACCGAACACCAGGTTGCCGGGCAGGTTCAGGCCGCGCGTGAAAAGGTAGGCGACGTGGTGCTCGTCACCCCAATCCCTGAGGCTGGACGGGAACTGCAGCGAACGCGCAGCTTCTTGAGCCAGCTGCCGACCCAGGAATCCGGACGGGGCCGCGAAGGCCATGTACGGGGGCAGGCCCGAATACAAGCGCGTGCCCGATCCGCTGCGCTCGAGGGTGGCGCCTCCCGAGAGAAATTCGATGTCTGCAAAGGGTTCGATGGATCCACTTGCCAGGAAGCGGTAGACGCGCTGTCGTGCGTTGATCCCGAACGGAAGCTGGCGCAGCAGCGCGTACCTGGGTGTTCTGTCGCCCTTGACCCGAAACGATGTCACCGACGCAAACAGTCCACGAATAGTTCGCGAGATGACGGGCTGGCTGGCCCCCGCAGCCGCCATCAGCTGAGCTGCGGTCTGCGTCTTTACTCGCAGCAGCCGCTCGACTTCCTGCGCTGAGTTCGAGATTGGATGCCGTTGAACGTCATTCACTGGAGCGAAAAGAGAATAATTCAAAGAATAATTCACAGAATAGTTCGACGGATTTTACACTCCGCAGCATCGACCGTGCTTCGGGGTCTGAGCCCATGACCGTTCGGGCTGAGCCTGTCGGCGCCCTCGCGGGCACACCGACATCCTCATTGCGAACGGGGGGCATGGGCGAGTCGTGGCTCTTGGTTCTTGTGAGCTTCCCTGAGCCCGCGCGCGAGGCCCGGCGTTCGAGCAAATGGCAAGGCCTTGGCGCTTCTGTTTCTCGAGCGCCACCTCCGGGGGCCAGGCTCGGCCTGTCCCGTCCCCCGAGGGGACGCGAGAAAAAGGGAGTCGAGTCGGCCCGGCGATGTCTCAGGCGGCCGGAATCTCCACCTCCACCGTCGTTCCCCGGCCCTCGCGGCCGTGCAGCCGCAGCGTGCCGCCGACGGCGCGCACGCGCTCGCGCATGCCGGCCAGGCCGAAGGCGTCGGGACGCCGGATCTGCGACTTGGACAGGCCCACGCCGTCGTCGGCCACCGACAGCCGCAGCGTGCCGCGCGGGCCGCTCGCCAGGACGATGCGCACCGCGCGCGCCGCAGCGTGCTTGGCGACGTTGTTCAGCGCCTCCTGCGTCACACGGTACAGCGGGGTGGCCAGGGCCACGAGACGCGGCTCGTCGGCGGGCCGCAAGCCCTGGGTGTCGACCGTGCAGACGCACCCGCCGCCGCCCGAGAACTGCGCCGCCAGGCTCTGGAGCGCGGCGACGAGCCCCAGTTCCTCCAGCACCTGCGGGCGCAGGTCACGGATGATGCGGCGGGTCGAGGCCAGGGCGTGGCGCGCCAGGGCCTCGATGTGCCCGATCGCGCCCTGCGCCCGCTCAGGCGCCTCGGCGTTCGCGCCGCGGGCGGCGCCCACCTCGAGCAGCACGGTGGCCAGCGTCTGCTGCAGGTCGTCGTGAAGTTCGCGCGCGATGCGCAGCCGCTCCTGTTCGCGCGCCTGGTCCTGGGCCGAGATGAGGCGTTGCAGCTCGGCATGCGCGGCCTCGAGCTCAGCGTGCAGGCGCTTGAATTCGCTGATGTCACGGGCGCTGACCACCGCGCCCACGATGCGACCGGCGCTGTCACGGATCGGCGCGAAGCTGTACAGACCGTGCCAGCACTCGCCCGTGTCCCGGCGCCGCAGCAGGTACTCCACGCTGGCGCACGACTCCCCGCGCAAAGCGCGCTGCACGGGGCGCAGCCGCGGCGCTATGGTCGTGCCGTCGGGCAGGGCGAACTCGATACGACGCCGCCATGCGCCGATGCTCTGCGGGCCACGTATCTTGCCGGCGAAGCGGTGGAAGGCAGCGAAGGCCTCGTTGAACTCCAGGAAGCGGCCCTTCGTGTCGGTGATGAACACCGCGTCGTTCATGCTCGCCAGCGCCGCCGCGAGCCAGGACCGGGCCGACCGCAGCGCGGCCTCGGCGCGCGCGCGCTCGAGATCGGCGCGCAGGCGCTGGGCGACCTCCTCGAACAGGACCACCTCGCCCGGCGTCCAGGAGCGGGCAGCGCGCGAGTGAACGGCCAGGGTCGAGTGCAGACGGCCGCCCTTGAGCAAGGGCACGCTGACGGTGGCGCCGACCTGCAGCTCGGCATGCACCGCCTTCTCCGCGGGGCTGACCGAGGGGTCGCAGGCGAGGTCCGGCCGCACGACGGTACGTCCGGCGCGCAGGGCCTGAAGCAGTTCGGGGCCGTAGTCGTCGTAGCGCAGGTGAACCTCGACGCCCGGGCCACCGGCCGCGCGGTGGCGCGTCACCGTGACCGTCTGCCCGTCGCCGCTGTCCTCGGCATAGGTCACACCGTCAACACCGGTGAACTCGCCAAGCAGGCGCGCGACCTCGCTGGTGATCCGCGCCGGTTCGTCGACTCTACGCAACCGGTCGTTCAGCTGCACCAGAAAGGTGAGCCGCTCCTCGCGCTCGCGCAGCGCCGCCTGCGCCTGCAGGCGCTCGGTGATGTCCCGTGCAATGCACAGCACGCGCAGCGGCACCCCTTGCGCGTCGCGCGCGACGCTGCCGCTCAAGGCCACCCACACGGTCGTGCCGTCCTTGCGCAGCAGGCGTTTCTCCACATCGCAGCCGGCCTGGCCGTCGAGCAGCGCGTCGAAGACGGCCTGGTCGAGCGGGTCCTCGGGCGGGTGAAGGCGGCTGAAGTCCATGCCGCGCAGCTCGGACAGCTCGTAGCCGCACAGGCGGCCAAAAGCCGGGTTGACGTCGAGCAGTCGCCGCGTCACCGGGTCGATCTGCGCCAGGCCGATGCGGCTGGTATCGAAGGCGGCTGCCAGCAGCGCCGCGCTGCCGGCCGCGCGCCCCTCAAAAGCCTGCGGCACCCCGGCGGCCGCAGGCGGGGCCGGGTAGAACGAACCGTCCGCTGGAAGAGGCGTCACTGCCATGGCCTGCTCCGGCACGCACTTGTGCGGTCTGCACGCAGTCGGGCGGCTGCCGCCCGCGATGCGCAGGGCCTGCCCTGGCCGGCGGTGCGCTCGCCGGTGCCGGGGAAAGCCGCCCGCATTCTGGCCCATGCCGCGGCGAGGTCAAGACGTGGTGGCTCCCGCGCCGAAGGAGCGGGCGGGCGGCGGGCAGCGCACCCCAGTGGGTGACGGCGCCGCGGGCGGGGTGGCGGCGGCGCAGGCGCGCCGCCCCTTGGATCAAGCCGTGCGCGTCGGGGCGCCCTGGCGCGCCATCTCCAGCACCGCGGCGAGGTGGTCGCGCGGCACGACGACGACGCCGTCGGCATCGGCCAGCATCAGGTCGTCGCACTCCACACGCACGCCGCCGACGACGACCGGCAGGTTGCACGCCTCCACGCGCACGCGGCGGCGGCCGTGGCGCGGCTGCACTGCGCGGGCCCAGACCGCGAGCCCGTCCTCGGGCGACACGCCCCGGCAGGCGCCGTCGACGACCACCCCGGCCATGGCGCGCGCGCGCGCGCGGGCCGTCAGGCGCTCGTCCCAGACGCAGGCGTCGGTGCGGCCGCGGTGGTCGATGGCCACGACGTAGCCCTCGGGCACGTCCTCGATGTACTCACCGAGGTCGCCATCGGGCAGACGGCCGTCGGGCGGGCCGACGGGCATGATCTGCACGGTGAAGACGCGGCCACAGAAGCGCGCCATCGCCCCGTGCCGCGCCAGCCCGGCGCACTGCCCCGCATAGCCCAGACGGTCCAGGGCGTCGGCCACGGCAGCCACCGTCAGTTCGGCATAGGCCGCGGCCATGCCGGCCGGCGGGGCGGAGGGTTCCTTCAGCATGGGGATTCCTTCGTTCTTCTGCAGCGGGGACGGCGAGGATGGGCGGCGCAGTGCCGGGGGCTGTTGACGTGCAAGGCGGGTATGGAGGGAAAGGTGCTCGGCCTCTCAGCCTCTCAGGCCGGGCGGGCGGGCGAACAGTTCGTACCAGGCGGCGACGATGTCGTCCATGGCGGCCTGCGGCAGCGGGCCCTGCGCCACCGCCGCGAGCGCGCCGCGCATGTGGGCGATCTCCGAGAAGCCGGCCACGGTGGTGCACACGCGCGGGTCGGTGATGTTGAAGCGGTAGGCGACGGCGGCCATCGCGTCGGTGCCGGCGATGCCCAGGCGCTCGACCAGGCGGGTGGCGAGTTCCACCTCGCGCCGGTAGGCCGCGGCGTTGCGCGTGAAGCCGCCGCCGGCGATCGGATGGCGCGCGTAGGTGCGGGCCGCCGCCGACATCAGCGCGCCGCCGCCCAGCGCCCGAAAGCCGGCAATGCCCACGCCGTGCGCGCCCGCCGCGCGCGCGATGCCGCGGTAGTCGGCCGGGCCGTGGATGGGCGCGGGGTCGGGGTCGAGCAACCCGGACGGATTGAGCATGTTCAGCCAGACGTTGAGGATCTGCACCGTGGGCTCGCTCACCAGGTCGGCGACGACTTCCGGGTGCGCGTCCTCGCAGGCGATGCCGCCCAGGCGCACCTTGCCGGAGGCGATGACGCGGGCCAGACCATCCAGCGCTCCGCCTTCGCGCAGGAAGTCGTCCCGCACCAGCGGCGCCCAGGTCGTGCGCTCCCAGACGTGAGCCCGCGACGGCGGGTTGTGGATCATCAGGATGTCCACGTGGTCGGTGCCCAGCCGACGCAGCGACTGCTCGACCGACTCCACGACCTTGGCCGCGAGCCGGTGGCGATCGGCCGGCATGATCTCCACCTTGGTCGTGACGAGGACTTCGTGGCGCCGCCCCTTCAGCGCCCGGCCGAGGTTCTCCTCGGCGCGGCCCCGGCCGTAGTCGGGGGACGTGTCGAAGTAGTTGATGCCGGCGTCGATGGCCTCGGCCACGGCGTTGCGTTGCTCGCGCGGTCCGCCCAGCACCATCAGGCCGGCGTTGTCGCCGGTGCCGAAGCCGAGGATCGAGGCTTCGACGCCGGTGTTGCCGATGCGGCGCCGCGCGATCGGTCCCGTGGGCGCGTTCACGAGGCCGCCGTCCACCGGACCTCGCCCGGGCGGTAGACCGAGAACCAGGGCTGGTCGATGGGCACCAGGCCGTCACGCGCCACCAGGCTGGCGTAGGAGATCCCGTGTGCGAACTGCGGGTCGGCCGCAGGGCCGCCGCGCGCGGTGTCCAGCAGCAGGCGGCGGAAGTGCACGATCGCGAGGTCGGCCGCGCCCAGGTTCTCCTTCGTGCGGTCGACGATAGGCCCCATGCTCTCCTGCACCACCAGGTCCTGCAGGTTCACGCCCCGCAGTCCCGTGAAGGAGCGGCCCGCCGCCATGGCCTCGCGGTCCTGGCCCCAGTCCGGGCGGCGCGTGACGTGGAGGTAACCGTCCTCGTCCTTGTCCCGGCCCGGCACCAGCCCGGACCACGCGGTCAGGCCCTCCTGGTCCAGCGGCCCGGCCAGGGAGTAGCGGATGTAGAAGAAGTGATTGCTGCCCTCGTCCATGGGCACGAAGATCTGCATGTCGCCGAGCACGTCCGACGACGGGAAGGTGACGTAGGCGGGGAAGGCAAAGGCCGTGGCGCGGATGTAGACCTGCTTGTCGGGCTCGACCGTGGGCGTGCGGATGGCGCCGTAGATGAAACCGCAGTCGGTGTCGCGCACCTTGATGCGCGGGTGGCGGTCGGTCGAGGGCCGCACGAACTGCAGCGTTGCGCCTGCGCCGCGCGCCGTACTGCCCGAGCCGGCCCGGGCACCGACGATCTCGTCGGAGTGCAGGTGCGAGGAGTGGGAGGAGTCGATCGCGCCCTCCAGCGACTGCACCCAGTTCGAGGCGCAGTAGGCATCGACGATGACCACCTGCTCGGGCGGCAGGTGGAACCACTTGAGGTCGGGGAAGGGCGCGCGCTGCGACTCGTCGGCGCAGATGTTCATCCAGACCAGGCCACCGGCTTCGCGCACGGCCGGCGCCTCGATGCGCGCCTGCTGGCGCCCGCCGGTCTCGCGCTCGTTCGGGGCTTCGACGACCCGTCCCTCGCGGTTCATCAGCCAGCCGTGGTAGATGCAGCGCAGGCCGCCGTCCTCGACCCGCGCCAGGGTCAGCGACGCCTGACGGTGGGGACACATCTCGTCCAGCGCGATCAGCTCGGCCCCGGCACGCGCCAGCACGAAAGTGCGCCCGAGCAGGCGCACCTTGCGGGTGCGGCGGTCCTGCACTTCCGAGCCCCGGCAGATCGGGTACCAGTAGCGCGCCAGGGGCTCGTGCAGCGGGGTCCCGGGGCTGACTCCGGTCAGCATCCGGTTTTCTTCGTGCGTGATCATCGGTCCTGCATCTCCATCCAAGAGCCGGCCGCACCGGGCGGCCGCCACACCTGCAGCGGCACCGCCCGCGCGTCAATCGGCCTTCGCGCCGGTGGCGCGGATCACCGTGCCCCAGCGCTGCCGCTCCTCGGTCAGGAAGCGGGCCATGTCCGCCGGCGTGCCGCCGGCCGGGATCATCGACAGGCCGTTCAGCCGCTTGACGACATCGGGCTGCTGCAGCACCTCGTTGATCAAGCCCGCCCAGCGGTTGGCTACCGCCGCCGGCGTCCCCGGCGGGGCGACCATGCCTTGCCAGACCATGGCCTGGAAGCCGGGCAGCGCCTCGATGATGGCCGGGATGTCCGGGTAATCCGGGTGGCGCCGCGCGCCGCCGGTGCCCAGCAGGCGCAGCTTGCCGGCCCGCACGTGCTCGCCGGCCGTGGCGAGTTCGCCGAACATCACCTCCACCTGGCCCGACAGCAGGTCCGCCAGCGCCGGCGCCGTGCCCTTGTAGGGGATGTGCACCATGCGTGTGCCGGCCATCGAGTTGAAGAGCTCGGCCGTCAGGTGCGCAGCGTTGCCGATGCCCTGCGAGGCGTAGTTGAGCTTGCCCGGGTTGGCGCGCGCGTAGGCGATGAACTCCTGGAGCGTGCGCGCCGGCACCTTGGGGTGCACCAGCAGCACGCTGTAGCCGGTGGCCATGACGGCCACCGGGGCCAGCACGTCAGGGTCGAAGGCGAGCTTGCTGTACAGCGCCTTGTTGGCCACCAGCGGCGGCTGGGCCGTGAACAGCAGCGTGTGACCATCCGGCTCGGCACGGGCCACGAACTCGGTGCCGACATTGCCACCCGAGCCGGCGCGGTTCTCGACGATCACCGTCTGGCCGAGCCGGGACTGCACGCGCTCGGCGAGCAGCCGGGCCAGAAAGTCGGCGCCGCCGCCGGGCGGATAGGGCACCACCACGCGCACCGGCTTGCTCGGGTAGTTGTCCTGGGCCGCTGCCGGCCCGGCGACCACGCCCACCGCCAGGGCCGCGATGCCGAGCAGGCGCCCGAAGCGCGCTGCCCAGCCTGCCTTGTTCATCGTCTGCATGTGTCGTCTCCTCAGTGGTCGAAGGTCCGGCGCCTGTCAAGGCTCGCGCCGATGGCTCGTCGTACTCCCGGCCTGTGCGCTCAAGGCGCCTCGGGCGGCCTCCAGATCGCGAAGCCGGCGCCGACCCCGGTACCGGCCGGGGTGCGGTACAGCGGCTGGTAATCCGACCAGGTCAGCTCCAGGCTCTCCAGGGCGCCGGCGGCCAGCACCCAGTTCAGGATCTCCGAGGAGCCGCTGTTCAAGGCGCCTCGGGGCAGGCTGCTCAGCCAGCGGGCGTCGCGCGTCTGCATGGCATGCAGCAGCCCCCGGTCCAGCGCCTCGTCGACGACGAAGTGGCTGAGCCCCCCGGAGGCGATGACGGCCACACGCTGCGGGCCTGCAATACCGGCCACCACCTCGGCCAGCACCCGACCGACGCGGTGGCAGCGCGCGGCGCTGGGCACGTTGGGCGGGAAATAGGTGTTCAGCAGCAGCGGCACGACCGGGATCGCACGGCCACGGAACAGCCGCTTGACGATGAAGCCGAACGCATGGCCGAAGGCCGCGCGTGACGGGTCGGGCACGAGCGCCAGGCTCGTCACGTCGACCTCGCGGTCGATCAGGCCGCCGATGAGCTCGAGCGCGAATGCCGGCGCCGCGGTCACGGCATGGGCACCGTCCATCAGGTAGTCGTGGCCGACCTGGCGCAGCCAGGAGGGCGTGCCCTCGCGCCCGAATTTGTCCAGCATCACCATCGTGTCGCCGTGGAACACCGAGATGGCCGGCTGCACCGCGGCGCCGAACAGCTCGGCCTGGTCATCGCCGACGATGATCGCGACGTCCGGCGCGGCGGCCTGCAATGCGTCGGCCAGGGTCTCGATGGCCGCATCACAGGCCTGCTTCTTGCGGCCCAGCACCTCGGCGGTGATCACGTCCTCGTGGCGCGGCCCGACCTCGGCCAGCAGCTGCTCGTAGTTCAACAGGCGCCCGTCGGAGAGGTTGAGCGCCGGGTTGGCGCGGTCCACCGCCGCCCGGTGCGCCCAGTCGGCCGCCGACAACGCCAGCAAAGGCGTGTGTGAACTGGCCAGACCCAACACGATGCGTGCCACGACTGCTTGTCTCCGTTGCGACCGCTTGTTCGCGCGGCTTGTCGGTTATGAGAGATTTATAGCCGACTTAGCCATCAAAGTCTAGAGATCCACATCGGCTGCAGGTCCTTGCAGGAACGGCCCCCTTGCATCTTTGATCAAAGATCAAATAGACTGCACCAGGCCCATTTCTGCTGGACTTCGCGATGCACCCACTGGCCATCCGCTCGATCCGCCGCCACCTCGTGCGCGTGCCCGCGCGCACCCCCATCGTGTGGGGGTCGGGCGTGCGTACCGGCGTCACCCGCCTGCTGGTCGAACTGGTCACCGAGGACGGCATCCACGGCTGGGGCGAAACCATCTGCCTGCTCGACGCGATCCCGGCGGTGCTGGACCACGTCGTCGCGCCCATCGCGCTGCGCCACCGCGTCGACGAGGCCGAGGCCCTGTACCGCCACGTGCTCGGCGCCGGCTACTACCACCACAAGCGCGCTGCGGTGATGGCGGCCTGCGCCGTCGAGATGGCCATGTGGGACGCCCTGGGCAAGGCCTGCGGCCAGCCGCTGTGCCGGCTGTGGGGCGGGCGCTGGCGCGACCGCGTCGAGCTCGCGGCCTACCTGCTGCAGAGCGATCCGACCGTCGTCGCTGCCGACGCGAGGAACTACCTCGAGATGGGCTACCGGACGTTCAAGCTGAAGATCGGCTACGACGAGGACACCGACGTGGAGCTCACGCGCATCGTGCGCGAGGTCATCGGCCCGCAGCGGCCGCTGCGGCTGGACGTCAACGGGGCGTGGACGCCGGGCACGGCACGGCGCCAGCTGCACCGCCTGCTGCCCTACGACCCGGTCTACGTGGAGCAGCCGCTGGAGCTCGACGACCTCGCCGGCCACGTGCTGCTGCGCTCGTCGCAGAGCATCCCGATCGCGCTCGACGAGAGCGCCTACACGCTGCAGGACGTGGGCAACATCGTGCGCGCCGGCGCGGCCGACGTGATCCTGCTGGACCCGCACGAGGCCGGCGGCCTGTGGCAGACCGTCAAGGCTGCCGCCGTGGCCGAGTCGGTGGGCATCCCCGTCACCCTGCACAGCGGCGGCGAGCTCGCGCTGTCGCAGGCCGCCTACCTGCACCTGGCCGCCAGCATCCCGAACATGGCGCTGGCCATCGACAACGAACTGCAGCACCTGGGCGGCGACATCGCCCGCGAGCCCTTCGTCGTCGACCGCGGTGCCTTGCAGGTGCCCGACCGCCCGGGGCTCGGGGTCGATGTCGACCTCGCGCTGGTGCAGCAGTACGAGGTGAGCGATATCTCGGGCGCCTACCTCGATCCCCGCCGCCCGGGCTGGTTCCCCCTCAAGCCCGCGTACTGACCGGCGCCAGCCCCCGCGGCACGCCAAGACCGAAACAAGGAGACTCCCCGCATGCACAGCACCCGACGCACCCTTCTGGCCGCCGCGGCCGCCGCCGCCCTCGGGGCCGGCGCCAGCGCCCAGGCCCAGTCCCCGGCCTACCCGAGCAAGCCCGTGCGCATCATGGTGCCCTACCCACCCGGCGGCGCCTCGGACGTGACGGCGCGCATCCTGGCCGACAAGCTCTCGCGGCGCTGGGGCGGCAGGCCGGTCTTCGTCGAGAACAAGGCCGGCGCCAACGGCGTCGTCGGCACCGAGACCGTCGCCCGCGCCGACCCCGACGGCCACACGCTCGGGCTGGTGGCGAGCTCGCACGTGACGAACCACGCGCTGATGAAGAAGGTCCCCTACGAGCTGTCCGACATGGTGGCGGTGACGATCACGGCGCAGGTGCAGCTCGGCCTGGTCGTGAACCCGGCGCTGCCGGTGCGCAATGTGCAGGAGCTCATCGCCTATGCGAAGGCGAACCCGGGCAAGCTGTCGGTCGCCACCTCCGGCCGCGGCAGCAACCCCCAGCTGTGGGCGCTGGCCTTCCAGCAGATGACGGGCACGCAGATGGTGGACGTGCCCTACAAGGGCAGCTCGGCGGCCCACCCCGACCTGCTGTCGGGGCAGACGCAGGTCATGTTCGACGCGGTTGCCGCGGTCATGCCGCACGTCAAGGCCGGAAAGCTGCGCCTGCTGGCCGTGGGTGGCGCCCGCCGCTCGCCCTTCCTGCCCGACGTGCCGACCATGCAGGAGGCCGGCGTGCCCGGCTACGTGAACGCGTCCTGGGGCGCTGTCATCGCGCCGGCGCGCACGCCACGGGCCCTCGTCGAGCGGCTGAACGCGGACATCGTCGCCATCCTCAACGAACCGGACACGAAGGAGCGCATGGCCGTGCTGTCCGCGGAGGTGACGGCGAGCTCGGCCGAGGACGCCGCCGCCTACATGCGCAGCGAGGAACTTCGGCTGACCAAGCTGATCCGCGATGTCGGCATCCCACCCGAATGACACCCGGCCGCCCGGCCGTCTCGGGCTGGCGGCGACCACGGCCACGCGCGTGGCCGCCGACCTGCGCCGGCGCATCCTCGCCGGCGAACTCCAGCCGGGCCAGCGGCTGAAGCTCGACGAGCTCGCTGCCCTGTGCGGGGTCAGCCACATGCCGGTGCGCGAGGCCCTGCGCGAGCTCGAAGGCGAGGGCGTGCTCGAGGTGCTGCCGCACCGCGGGGCGACGATCCGCGGCGTCGACGAGCGCTTCGTGCGCAACTTCTACGACGTGCGTGCGGCGATCGAGGGCATCCTCACCCGGCGTTGCGCCGAGCGCATGGACGCGGCGGGCCTGGCCGCCTTGCGCTCAGCGGCGAGCGCGTTCGAGGCCGCCGCGGCCGGTGAGCAGCTCGAGGCGCTGATCGCCGCGAACCGGCGCTTTCACGACACCCTCAACGCCGGCGCCGACAACCCCGAGGCCCTGCGCATGCTGGCCCAGGGCCGGCTGCTGGCCGAGGCCTTGCGGCAACGCTTCGGCTACGGGCCGCTGCGCACGGCCGTGATCGTCGACGAACACGCCCGGATCGTGAGCGCCATTGCCGCGCGCGACGCGGCCCGCGCGGCCGACCTGGCACAGCAGCACGCGCTCACGGCCGGTGACGACCTGCTGGCGCGCATGCGCGCGCCCTGAGCCCGGACGCGAGGCTGCCGCGCAAGGCACGGGCCCTCAAGGCGCCAGGTCGAAGACCAGCACCTCGGCCTGCCGGCCGTCGCACAGGTGCACCTGCGACTCGCCTTCGATCTTCAGCGCGTCACCCGCGCGCAGTGCCTGCCCGTTGACGCGCAGTTCGCCGCCCACCAGGTGCACGTAGGCCTTGCGTGCGGGGTCGAGGGCGAGCGTGGCCTGCTCCGCGCCGTCGAACAAGCCCGCATGCAGCGCGGCATCGGCATGGATGCGCACCGCATTCGCGCCACCCTCGGGTGAGGCCACCAGCGCCAGACGCCCGCGCTTGGCCTGCGGCGCAACGGTCTTCTGCTCGTAGCCCGGCTCGATGCCGGCCTCGCGCGGGCGGATCCAGATCTGCAGGAAGTGCGTGGAGCGGTCGCGCGCATGGTTGAACTCGCTGTGGCGCACGCCGGTGCCAGCGGACATGCGCTGCACGTCCCCGGGCGGGATGGTCTCGACATGGCCCAGGCTGTCGCGGTGCGCGAGCTCGCCCTCGAGCACGTAGCTGATGATCTCCATGTCGCGGTGGCCGTGCGTGGCGAAGCCGCCGCCGGGCGCAACCCGGTCCTCGTTGATGACGAGCAGGTTGCCCCAGCCGGTGTGCTCAGGGTCGAAGTAGCCGGCGAACGAGAAGCTGTGCGCCGACTGCAGCCAGCCGTGGTCGGCATGACCGCGGTCCTCGGAACGTCTCAGGATCATCATGGCAGCACACTGCAAAAGTTGGGGGATGTCCGCATTCTTCGGGCTGGCGCGGCCCACCGCGTCGGCCATGCTTGGCCGCGATGTTCGAGATCTTCGAAGCTGCGGGGCAGCGGGACCTGGGAGACCCTCAAGAAAGCACCCGGCCACCCCACGTCTGCTTGCGCCTGCCTGGGAAGCCGGGACGGCCCTTGGGGATGCCCTCGGCCATTCAGTACTCCGACACCCAGGCCCGCGAGGCGCGGGCCAGGAACTGGGGGACGGTGTCGGGTTCGGCAAGCACGTCACGCCACCACTTCAGCGCCTTGCCCGGCTGGCCGGCGCGCCAGGCCAGGAGCACCTGGTCGTCGGGCTTGGGCTCCTCCACGGGAAGGGCCACGAGCAGGCCGCGTTCCAGCGCCGAGCCCACGAACAGCCGGGGCAGGAAGCCCACGCCCAGGCCGGCGGCCTGCAGTGCGTACTTGGTGCGCATGTCCGGCACCGCCAACACCTGCTGCCCCGGCAGCAGGCCGACGGTGCGCAGCGGCAGGCGCCGCGCGGAGTCCGAGACGACGACGGTGCGGTGCCGGCGCAGCTCTTCGCTGGGCACCGTCCCGGGCCAGGCGGCCAGCGGGTGCTGCGGTGCGACGCAGAAGCAGAACTCGATGTCGGCGAGCTGGCGCGTGCGCAGGCCACTGCCCGCGGGGCCCTGCCCCACGGCCAGCGCCAGGTCGGCACGGCCGTCGAGCAAGGCCTCCCAGGCGCCGGTGAGGGCCTCGCTCATCAGCTTGACGCGCGTGGCCGGGGCCTCGGCCGCAAAGCGCTCGAGCAGGGCGCTGAACATCATCGGCGGAATCAGCGAGTCCACGGCGATGCGGATCTCGTTCTCCCAGCCATCGGCCACGCGCCTGACGCGGCAGGCCAGTTCGTCGGCGGCCTGCAGCAGCACCCGCCCGTCCTCCAGCAGCGCACGCCCCGCGGGCGTGAGCTCGACCCGCGGGCCGCGCCGATGGAAGAGCACCACCTCCAGATCGGCCTCGAGACGGGCCACGGCATAGGACACCGTGGAGGTGACCTTGCCCAGCCGCACACCCGCGGCCGAGAAGGACCCCGAGCGGGCGATCGCATCGAGCAGTTCGATGCCTTCGAGCGTGAGACGGCGCATGGTGGACGTTGCAGACGGTGTGGGCGGTGGGGGTGTGGGCGGTGGGCAGCGCGCGGTGGGGAGGCGCAATGCACGGCGGCGCGCGGGCGGAAGGTCGTTCGATGAAGTCGAACGCGAGGCCGGGAAGTATCGGAAATCGCGAGCCCGTGAGACGCCGAACATCCACGTTCTCCATCAACCCCGCAGGAACTCCCTCATGTCCAAGGTCCTCGTCCTCTACTACTCCACCTACGGCCACCTCGAGACCATGGCCCAGGCGGTCGCCGAAGGCGCCCGCAGCGCCGGCGCCAGCGTCGACGTCAAGCGCGTGCCCGAGACGGTGCCCGAGGACGTCGCCCGGGCGGCGTACTTCAAGCTCGACCAGGCCGCGCCCGTGGCCACCGTGGCCGAGCTCGCCGACTACGACGCCATCATCATCGGCGCGCCCACGCGCTTCGGGCGCATGCCGGCGCAGATGGCCGCCTTCCTGGACCAGGCCGGCGGCCTGTGGGCGCGCGGCGCGCTCAACGGCAAGGTCGGCGCGGCCTTCACGGCCACCGCCACCCAGCACGGCGGGCAGGAAGTCACGCTGTTCTCCATCATCACCAACCTGCTGCATTTCGGCATGACCATCGTCGGCCTGCCCTACAGCCACCAGGGCCAGATGGCGCTGGACCAGGTCGTCGGCGGCAGCCCCTACGGCGCGACGACGATCACCGGCGGGCAGGGCCAGCGCCAGCCCAGCGAGATCGAGCTCGAGGGCGCGCGCCACCAGGGCCGGCTCGTCGCGCAGACGGCCAGCAAGCTGTTCGGCTGAGGGGCCGAGGGGCAGCGAGGCGCCGGCCGGCGCCGGACGGCAGCCGTCAGCTCGGCCTGGATCCGGCGCGCGGGCGAGGTGCCCTCGACCATGCGGGCCGAGCCAGACGGCGCCGCGTCTCTTGCCTGGCTGACGGGGTCGGGGCCCCGCACCGGCACGCCGGTCCGCCCATGATCGACCAGACCGTCCCCACCCCGGCCCGGACCCTGGTCGACGTCGCCGACGGCACCACCGTGATGATCGGCGGCCTCGGCATGATGCGCGGCGGCCACGGCGACGCCTGCGTCCTCGGCGCTTTCCAGATGACTGCCCACGGCGACCTCGCCAACGAGCACACGGGCGCGCCCGACGCCATTCCGGCCGTGGGCGGCACGATGGACCTGGCGGTCGGCGCGCGCCAGCCCCCGGTGATGAGGGAGCACTGCACCGAGACCGGCGAGCCCCGCATCGTCGAGCACTGCACCTGCGCACCGACCGGGCCCGCCTGCGTCAGCCGCATCGGCACCGACCTCGCGGTCATCGACGTCACCCCCGCAGGCCTGCGCGTGGTCGAGCGCTGCCAGGGCCTGTCGATGCAGGCGCTGCAGGCGGTGACGGCGGCAGGGCTGCGCTTCGGGCAGGGCCGCGACAGCGTCCAGGCCTCACCCGCCGCGGCGCATGATGCAATCACGGGCGCGGCGCGTGCGCAGGACCTTCGTGCGCGGCCTACGTTCGCAGTTGCACGCCTGCCCGCCAGCGCGGCAGCAGGTGTCACCCCCGCCCTCGATTCATCATGGCCGAGACCCTCTCCACCACCGACGTCGAGACCGTGTTCGATGCGATGTGCCTGGCCGGCACGGCGCGCGGGCAGACCTGGCTCGCCGCCTTTCTGCGCCACCTGCAGCACCGGCGCACGAGCGGCCCATGGTTCCAGGGCGCAGACGTCGTCGCCGCGTCGCTGCAGCTCGTCGCGCAGGGTCGGGCGAGCGGCGCCGAGGGCAAGGGCTACGACGTGCCGCCCGCACTGCGCGAGGCCTGGTTCGTCGAGCGCCTGGAGCCCGCGCTCGCCGCCCGGGCGCTGCCGGCCTGGGCGCGGGCCTCGAACTCGAGCCCGCCGCTGTCGCCCTTCGTGCACGCGCCGACCCTGCGCTCGAGCGACGAGGCCACGGCGTATGCGCGGCTGCTGCTGTACGCCGGCCTCGATGAGCAGGCATTCGAGGCGCATCGGCTGCGCGCCTTCAACCACGACACGAGGTCCTCGACGGTCGCGCTCGCCGCCATGACGCCGTTCATGCCCGCGCGCTTCGAGCGCATCGACCCGGTGCTGCGCGTCACCCTGCTGGACGAGTGGCTGCGCCAGTTCCGGCTCGACCACCCGCTGTGGACACCCTTGCTGCCCTGGCTCGACGCACAGCTCGAGCACGCGCCCGAGATGCTGCCGCCGACAGCGCGCTGGGCGCTTGCCGACTGGCACCTCGAGCGTGGTGACGCTCCCCAGGCCGCGCGGGTGCTCGCCGACCTGGCCACGCCGCGGGCGGCGGCCCTGCGTGCCGGGGTGCTGGCCGTCCAGGGTCGGTGGGCCGAGGCGGCCGAGGCCTTCGCGCAGGCGCATCGCGCGCTGCAGGAGGAGCACCGCGCGCGCTCCGGCCTGCTCGGCAGCACGGTGCTGCGCCTGTACCTGCTGTCGCTGCTGGCGCAGCCGCAGCCCGAGGCCTGGACCGCGGCGCGCAAGCTCGCGGTGGCCGAGGCCGGCAAGCGCCAGCCCGCTCCGCAGGGCTGGGGGCTGTGGGCACACGCCGCCGCGGTGCGGCTCGGCGACGAACCGGCCGACCGCGAAAGCTTCGCCCATGCGCAGGGTTGGGGCGCCCTGCCGCACTGCGAGAACGCCGACCGCCTGCTGCTCGCCGCCTGGCTGGGGAAGGAGCCCGCGGGCTGGAAGCCGGCCCAGGTGACGGCGCTGGTCGAGCACTTCGAGGCCATCGGGCGCCCGCTCTGGGCCGACCTGGCGCGTCAGGCCGCGGCCGCCTTCGGATGGCCCGTGCCACCCCACACCCGGCCGGGCGAGCCCTGGCCCGTGGCCCTGTTCGGGCGGCGGCAGGAAGCCTGGCGCGACGCGCTGGCGGCGATCGCCGCGCTCGGCGGGTCGGGCAAGGCCGAGGCCGCACCCGGTGTCGAGCCCGTGCTGCAGTGGCAGCTGACGCTGGACGGATTCGGTCGCGTTCTCGAGATCGAGGCCTTTGAGCGCCCCGCCAGCGCGCGCTCGCGCGCCCGACCCAAGCCGGTGCCGCTGTCGCGCATCCGCAAGAGCACGCGGCTGGACCCGCGCGACGCCGCCGTGGCACGCTGCATCGACAAGGCCGGGCGCACGGGCAACACGTTCGGCCTGGACGTCGTGGCCGCGGCGATGGCGCTCGTGGGGCACCCGGGCGTGACGCTGGCCGACGATCCGGGCCGTCCGGTCGAGCTGCGCGAGGCCCTGCCCGAACTCGAGGTGCGGCGCGTGCGCCAGGGCGACGGCGTCGAGGCCTTCGAGTTCCACCTGCCCGATCTCATGAGCACCGACGAGGCGCCGGACATCGGCGGGCTGTGGGTGGGCGCGTCGTGGGCGGCCGAGTGCGAGCGCCGCAACGCCTTGCGGGTGCTGCGCGACGGCGACGACCGCGCGCGCCTGATCCGCGTCACGCCGGCGCAGAAGCGCGTGGTCGAGCTCGTCGGCAAGCGCTGGGCGGTGCCGGTGGACGCGAAGGCCGAGCTCGACGCCGCGCTGCGCGTGCTGGCCGGCCACTTCCAGCTCCACAGCGATGCCGCCGCCGGGCAGGACGTGCCGAGCGACGCCCGGCTGCACGCGCAGCTCGTGCCGCGCGGCGAGGCCCTGCAGCTGCGCCTGGTGGTGCGGCCCTTCGGCGGCTTCGGGCCGATGCTGCCACCCGGGCATGGGCGCGCCCGGCTGCTGACCGTGCACGAGGGCCTGCAGCTGTCCACCGAGCGCGCGCTCCCGACCGAGCTCGGGCACCTGGGCGAGGTGCTCGAGGCGCTGCCCTTCCTGCAGGACCTCGAGTCGGGGGGCGCGGGAGACGCGAGCTGGACGCTGGACGATCCGCAGCAGGCGCTGCACGCGCTGGAGGTGCTGCCCACCCTGCCCGGCGTGCTGGCGCTCGAGTGGCCGCGCGGCAAGCCGGTGCGCGTGGTCTCCGCGCCCGCGCAAGCCCTGACGCTGCAGGTGCGCACCGGACGCGACTGGTTCGCCATCGATGGTGAACTGAAGCTCGACGAGGGCCGGGTCATCGGCCTGCGGCGCCTGATGGACCTGGCGCAGGCCTCGCGCCAGGGGCGCTTCGTCGCCCTGGGCGAGGGCGAGTACCTGGCCCTGGCGGAGCGGCTGCGGGCGCAGCTGGCCGACCTGCAGGCCATGGCCCGCCCCGGCGCCGACGGGCTGCGCGTGCCGCTGCCGGCGGCGGCCTTCCTCGGCCATGTGCTGGAGGGCACGGCGAACGCGGGCGACGCCGCCTGGTCGGCGCGCGTCACACGCCTGGACGAGGCCGCGGCGCTGCAGCCCGAGCTGCCGCGCGGACTGCAGGCCGAGCTGCGCGACTACCAGGCCGAGGGCTACCGCTGGCTCGTGCGCAGCGCGCACGCCGGGCTCGGCGTCGTGCTCGCCGACGACATGGGCCTGGGCAAGACGGTGCAGACGCTGGCGCTGCTGCTGGAGCGCGCCGCGCTTGGTCCGGCGCTCGTGATCGCGCCGACCTCGGTGTGCGCGAACTGGGTCGCCGAGGCCGCACGCTTCGCGCCGGGGCTGCGCGTGCAGGCCTTCGGCGAGGGTGACCGTGGCGCGATGCTCGGGTCCGCCGGCCCGGGCGATCTGGTCGTCGCGAGCTACGGCCTGACGCTGATCGAGGGCGAGGCCTTCGCCGCGCGCGAATGGGCCACGCTCGTGCTGGACGAGGCGCAGGCGCTGAAGAACGCCGCCACCCAGCGCGCCCGCGCCATCGGCGCGCTGCAGGCCGGCTTCAGGGTCGCCCTCAGCGGCACGCCGGTGGAGAACCGGCTCGCCGACCTGTGGTCCATCATGAACCTGCTGAACCCCGGCCTTTTGGGCACGGCGCAGCAGTTCGCCGAGCGCTTCGCCACCCCGATCGAGCGCCACCGCGACGAGACCGCCCGCGCCCGGCTGCGGCGCCTGGTCGGCCCGCTGCTGCTGCGTCGCACGAAAGCCCAGGTGCTGGGCGACCTGCCGCCGCGCACCGAGATCGTGCACCGGATCGAGCCAGGCCAGGAGGAGCGTGCCTTTCTCGAGGCGGCGCGGCGCAGCGCCCTGGAGCGCGTGGCCGGGCTCGACAGCGCCGACCCGCAGGCCGCCTTCCACGTGCTGGCCGAGCTCACGCGGCTGCGCCGCGCCGCCTGCGACCCGCGCCTGGCTGCGCCCGAGCTCGGACTCGTCGGCGCGAAGGCGCAGGAGTTCGAGCGCCTGGCCACCGAGCTCGTCGCCGGCCGCCACAAGGCGCTGGTCTTCAGCCAGTTCACCGACTTCCTCGACCTGCTGGCCGAGCGCCTGCGCGGCGCCGGCATCGCCCACCAGTTGCTGACCGGCGCCACCCCGGCCGCCGAGCGCGCGCGCCGCGTGGCCGCCTTCCAGGCGGGCGAGGGCGACCTCTTCCTGATCAGCCTGAAGGCTGGCGGCTTCGGCCTGAACCTGACCGCGGCGGACTACGTGGTCATCGCCGACCCCTGGTGGAACCCCGCAGCCGAGGACCAGGCCAGCGGCCGCGCGCACCGCATCGGCCAGCAGCGGCCGGTCACCGTCTACCGCCTCGTCACCGCCGGATCGATCGAGGAGCGCATCGTCGAGCTGCACCAGCACAAGCGCGACCTCGCGGACGGCATCCTCGCCGGCCAGGACCAGGCCCGGCCGATGGGCGCGCAGGACCTGCGCGAGCTGTTGCGGGGGGAGTGACAATCCGCCCCCGTCAACAGGAGGCCACACGACATGGATCTGGGCATCGCAGGCAGGTGGGCGCTGGTATGCGCCGCAAGCAAGGGCCTGGGCAAGGGCTGCGCGCAGGCGCTCGTGCGCGAGGGCGTGAACGTGGTCATCACCGCGCGCGGCCGCGAGGCGCTCGAGGCCACGGCGGCCGAGCTGGGCGCGCTCAACGCGCAGGTGCAGGTGCGCGCGGTCGCCGGCGACATCACCACCGCCGAGGGCCGCGCCGCGGCGCTGGCCGCCGCCCCCCAGGTGGACATCCTCGTCAACAACGCCGGCGGTCCGCCGGCCGGGGACTTCCGCGACTGGGACCGCGAGGCCTGGATCCGCGCGCTGGACGCCAACATGCTGACCCCGATCGAGCTGATGAAGGCCACCGTCGACGCCATGGCCGAGCGCGGCTTCGGGCGCGTGGTCAACATCACCTCGGGCGCGGTCAAGGCGCCGCTGGAGACCCTGGGGCTGAGCAACGGCGCGCGCACCGGGCTCACCGGCTTCGTTGCCGGCCTCGCGCGCCAGCCGCGCATGGCCGGGCGCAACGTGACGATCAACAACCTGCTGCCCGGGCCCTTCGAGACCGACCGCCTGCGCGCGACGACGGCGGCCGCGGCGCAGCGCAGCGGCAAGAGCGTGGAGTCGGTCTGGGAGCAGCGGCGCCTGGCCAACCCGTCGCAGCGCTACGGCACCGCGGCCGAGTTCGGCGCCGCCTGCGCCTTCCTGTGCAGCGTGCATGCCGGCTACATGACCGGGCAGAACGTGCTGCTCGACGGCGGGGCCTTCCCGGGCACGTTCTGAACGCCGCCCGGGGCGGCCTCAGGGGCTGGGCGCTGCTTTCCGGCCTCTCGGCTTCTCGGCCGCTCAGCCTCTCAGCGAATGAAGCGGTCGATGTAGTCCTCGCCCAGCCCGTTGGCGGCGTAATGGCGGCGGCACTTGTCGATGCGCGTGAAGACGTCGTCGTAGCCGGTGCAGCGGCCGTCCGGGTCGACGTAGATCATGGCCCCGTTGACCTGGAACAGCGTGATCATCTCCTCGACATCGGGGTCGACCACCAGGGTGTGGGTCTCGCCCGGGGCCTCGTAGACGTAGGCGCCCTCGGTAGCCACCCAGTCGTGCTCGAGGTAGCGCCAGCGGCCCTTCATCACGAAGCCATGCACCGGCTGCGGGTGGCGGTGGCGCGAGAGCACGCCCGCGCGGCGCACGCGCAGCAGGTTCACCCAGTAGCCGCGGCTGGCCGCCAGGCACAGCGGGCGGAACCACACGTGGTCGTCCACCGGCACCCACACGCGCTCGTCCTGCGGGATGGCGTCGGGCACGACGAGCTCGGGCGGGGACTCCCTGGGCATCGGGTGGCGGTAAGGCTGCCACTTCTGGGCGTCGGGCGGCACGGGCTGGGTCATCGAGGGGGCCTCCAGTGAACGATCAGGCAACGAGGTAGCCGCCGTCCACCGGCAGCACGACGCCGGTGACGAAGGCGGCCGCGGGGCTGGCGAGGAAGAGCACCGGGCCGGCCACGTCCTCGGGGGTGCCCCAGCGCGCCAGCGGCGTACGCCCGAGGATGGCCGCCGAGCGCTGCGGGTCGTCCTGCAGCGCCTGCGTCAGCGGCGTGGCGATCCAGCCCGGCGCGACCGCGTTCACGCGGATGCCGTCGGCCGCGTAGGCGATGGCCAGGCTCTTGGTGAGCTGGGCCACGCCGCCCTTGCTGGCGCTGTAGCCGGGCACGAGGCCGCCGCCGAAGAAGCTCAGCATCGAGGCCGTGTTGACGATGCACCCGCCACGCGCCTTGAGCCCGGCACGCGCCGCGGCGCACACGCGCATCGTACCCGTCAGGTTGATGTCGAGCGTGTCGGCGAAGACGGCGGGGTCGTGCTCGGCGCCGCGGCGGATCACTCCGGCGCAGTTGACGACGACATCGAGCTCGCCCAGGCCCTCGACGAGGGCCTGCACGGCCGCGCCGTCGCGCACGTCGACGACGCGCAGGGCGTGCAGCGCCGCATGGGCGCCATCGGCGCGGGCCCGCGCCACCTCGGCCTCGGTGGCGCCGGTGGCGATGACTTCGGCGCCGCTGGCCGCAAAAGCGCGGGCGATGCCGGCGCCGATGCCGCTGGTGCCGCCGGTCACGAGCACGCGGCGGGCAGGGGTGGAGGTCATGCGCGCTCCCCGGCGTCGAGGGCGGCGCGCTGCACCAGGGCCTGCCGCACCTGCGCCGCATGCGGGATGGGCTCGACCGCGCCGTAGCCCTGGGTGGACAGCGCCGCCGTGGCCGCCGCGTAGCGGGCCGCCTCGGCCAGCGCGTCGCCCGCCACCAGACGGGCGACGAAGGCACCGCCGAAGGCGTCGCCAGCGCCGGTGGCGTCCACCGGGCGGCAGGGGTGGGGGGCGATGCGCAGGCGCTGCGTCGCGTCGGCCACGAGCGCGCCGCGCTCGCCGAGCTTGAGCGCGACCACCTTCGCGCCGAGCTCCAGGCAGTGGTCGACGATGGCGTCGTCGTCACTCAGCCCGGTCAACACGGCCACGTCGTCGTGGCTCGGCAGGCAGATGTCAGCCAGGCGCATGGCCTCGGTCATGACGGCGCGGGCGCGCGCCGCGGGCCACAGCTTCAGGCGCAGGTTGGTGTCGAAGCTCACGCGCACGCCGGCCGCGCGCGCGGCCTCGATGGCGGCGAAGCCGGCGTCGCAGGCGCTCGCCGAGATCGCCAGGCTGATGCCCGAGAGGTGGAACACGCGCGCGGCGCGCACCACGTCCAGCGGCAGCGTGGCCGGGCCCAGGCAGCTGGCGGCACTGCCGCTGCGAAAGAAGTGGAAGTGGTGCCCCGCCGCGTCGTGCGTGACGAAATACACCGCCGTGGGGCTGCGCGCGTCGACCGCGACCGCGCTGTGGTCCACGCCCTCGCGCGTCCACAGCTCGCGCAGCAGCCGGCCGTAGGGGTCGTCCCCGACCGCGCTGAGGTAGGCCACGCGCGCGCCCTGGCGCGCCGCCGCGATCGCGAAGTTCGAGCTGTCGCCGCCGAAACCCTGGAGGTACAGCCGCCCGCCGCCCTCGCCAGTCTGGTTGAACTCGACCATGGGCTCGCCGTAGGCGACGATGTCCAGGCGCGTATCGGCAGCGGTGGGCGAGCCGGCCGGGGAAGGTTCCGGTGCGCAGCCCGGCGGTGGCGCGGCGGTGGAAGCGTGTTCGGTCATGCGCGAGCGTCGAGGTGGATGTGCAGGGGGGTGTGCAGGGGGGTGTGCAGGGCGGGCCCGGGTGAGCATACACGCGGGCGCTGCGCTAAATTCCAGCGCTCCCGGCCTTGAATCCGCCGTTGCGGGTCGCCCCTGGCGGCTTGGCAGGGCCGTCGTTTCCACACGAACAACCCGTCCGCACCATGAAGAAGCTCGCCGCCCTGACCACGCTCGCGCTGGCCTTTGCCGCCCCGTGGACCCCGGTCCAGGCCCAGGCCTGGCCGTCCAAGCCGATCCGCATCATCGTCGGCGTCACCACCGGCGGCACCACCGACACGCTGGCACGCTTCCTGGGCCAGGAGATGGGCAAGGAGCTCGGCCAGCCGGTGATCGTCGAGAACCGCGTCGGCGCCGGCGGCAACATCGCCGCCGAGGCCGCGGCGCGCGCGCCGGCCGACGGCCACACGCTGCTGTTCGTCAACACCAGCCACTCGGTCAACATGGGGCTGTACGGCCCGCGCGTGCCCTACGACGCGGTGAAGGACTTCACGCCGATCACGCAGGTCTCCACCGGCCCGGCGGTGCTGGTGGCGGCGAAGGACTTCCCCGGCAAGGACGCGCGCGACGTGATCGCGCTGGCCAAGGCACAACCGGGCAAGCTGGACTTCGCCGTCGGCGGCCTGGGCACCTCCATCCACATGGCCGGTGAGCTGTTCAAGATGAGCGCCGGCGTGGACATCGTCAACATCCCCTACAAGGGCAGCAACCCGGCCCTGCTGGATGTCTTGGGCGGCCAGGTCAAGCTCATGTTCGCCCCGGTCATCAACGCCGTCCCGCAGGTCAAGGCCGGCAAGGTCAAGGCGCTGGGCGTGACGAGCGCGACGCGCATCCCGGCCCTGCCCGACGTGCCGCCGATTGCCGACGTGCTGCCGGGCTACGAGTCCACGGCCTACTTCGGCCTGCTCGCGCCGGCCAACCTGCCGCGCGACATCCTCGCGCGGCTGCACGCCGCCGCCGTCAAGGCCGCGCAGCTGCCCGAGCTGCGCGGCCGCCTCGAGCCCGACGGCTCGCGCGTGGTCGCCGGCACGCCCGAGGAGTTCCGCGCCTTCCTCGTGGCCGACGTCGAGAAGTGGCGCCAGGTGGTGAAGGCCACGGGCGCGAAGCCGGAATAGAACGCAGGCGCCGCCTGATACCCTGCGAGCGGCCGCCGCTGCACCGAGCCGACGGCCCCTTCCCGGCCCGCAACCCGGGCCTGATTGACCACAGCCCTGACGCACCATGACCCTGAAGATCTACGGCATTGCCGCCTCCCGCGCCCTGCGCAACCTCTGGACGGCCGAGGAGCTCGGCCTGCCCTACGAGCACATCAAGGTCTCGTACACCGACCCGGCGCTGAAGGAGCCCGCCTTCCTCGCGCTCAACCCCAACGGCGCGATTCCCGTCATCGACGACGGCGGCACCGTGGTCTTCGAGTCGCTGGCGATCAACCTCTACCTGGCGCGGCGTCATGGCGCCGGCACGCTGGGCGCCGCCGACTGGGCCGAGGAAGCCCACATGCTGCAGTGGACCTTGTGGACCGCCACGGAGATCGAGAGCCAGACCCGGATCTGGGTGCAGCAGATGATCTACCTGCCCGAGGCCGAGCGCGACCCGGCCGTGCTGGCCGCCGCGCTGCAGGCCCTGGCCCGACGCCTGGCGGTGGCCGACGGCGTGCTCGCGGGCCGGCCCTGGCTCGTCGGCGACCGCTTCACCGTGGCCGATCTGAACCTGGCCTCGGTGCTGCTGCGGTTCAAGGAATTCGGCGGCGAAGCCCATCCCCACCTGAGCGCCTGGCACCAGCGCTGCCTGGCGCGCCCGGCGGCGCAGCGCGCGCTGGCGATGCGCACGGCAGGCTGAGCCTGACCCCGGCGATGAGCGAAACCCTGGACCTCCTGCTGTCGGCCCCGTTCTGGGTCGCGGTGCTGCGGATCGCCACGCCGCTGATCCTGGGCACGCTGGGCGTGCTGCTGTGCGAGCGCGCCGGGGTGCTGAACCTGGGCATCGAGGGCATCATGGTGGCCGGCGCCTTCGCCGGCTGGCTCGCGGTGTACCAGGGCGCCGGCCTGTGGACGGGCGTGGCCGTGGCTGCGGGCGTGGGCATGGCCTTCGGCCTGCTGCACGGGCTGCTGACGGTGACGCTGTCGCTCTCGCAGCACGTGGCGGGCCTGGGCATCACCCTGCTGGCCACGAGCCTGGCCAGCTATGCCTACCGCGTGAGTTTCCCGAAGGTGGACAGCCCGCCGAAGATCCAGCCTTTCGAGCCCATGAGCGGCCTGCCGCTGCCGGTGCTGGACGCGCAGACACCTCTGACGCTGCTCGCGCTGGCGCTGGTGCCGACGGTCGCCTGGGTGCTGTACCGCACGCCGCTCGGGCTGGCGCTGCGCATGGTGGGCGAGAACCCGGCCGCGGCCGAGGGCCAGGGCCTGAGCGTGGCCGGCCTGCGCATCGGCGCCATCGCCGCCGGCTCGGCGCTGATGGGCCTGGCCGGCGGCTTCCTGACCCTGGCGGCCTTCAACGCCTTCTACTTCAACATGGTCAACGGCCGCGGCTGGGTCTGCGTCGCGCTCGTCGTCTTCGCCTCCTGGCGGCCGGGCAAGGCACTGGTCGGCGCGCTGCTGTTCGGCTTCTTCGACGCGCTGCAACTGCGCCTGCAACAGGCGGGCGAGGGCGTGCTGGGCATCGAGCTGCCCTACCAGCTCTACCTGATGCTGCCCTATGCGATGGCCATCATCGCGCTCGTGCTCGTGGCGCGGCGTGCGGCCTACCCGCAGGCACTGATGAAGCCCTACCGCAGGGGCGAGCGCTGACACCGCACGAGCAGCAGAAACGCCCAGGGTTCTGCGTTTCTTGACCGGCGGGCTCGCAAGCCCGTTCGCACCGAGGGGCCGGGACGGGCGATGCCCGGCCCTCGGGCGTGCTCGAGGGTGGCGCAAGGCCGGCGATCGTCGGCACGGCTTGCGCCAACGGTCCCGGTCCTGGAAGACCCGCGACAGCAGTCTGCCAAAGCGCTGCCGGATACTTCGCGCCCGCCGGCGCTTCACCCCGGCCCTGCGGCCCGACCCACCCTCCCCGACATCCCAGGAGAACCTCTGATGCTGCGCCGTCGCTTCACCGCCACCCTCGCCGGCCTGGGCGCCGCCACGCTGGCCGCGCCCCTGGTGCGCGCCCAGACCTGGCCGGTGCGCTCGATCCGCTACATCGTCCCGGTCGCGGCCGGCGGCGGCAGCGATCTGGTGGGCCGCACCGTCACCGAGCGCTGGGCCAAGGCGCTGGGGCAGAACTTCGTGGTCGAGAACATCGGCGGCGGCGGCGGCGCGATCGCCTGCCAGACCACGGCCAAGGCGGCGCCCGACGGCTACACCCTGCTGCAAGGCTATGTGGCCACGCACGGCACCAGCCCGGCCACGCGCAGCAAGCTGCCCTACGACCCGGTCCGCGACTTCACGCCCATCGGCATGATCGGCGCCACGCCGAACGTGCTGGTGGTCAATGCCAGCCTGCCGGTCACGAGCGTGGCCGAGTTCACCGAATGGCTGCGCCGCAACGAGAGCCGGGCCAGCTATGGCTCGGCGGGCCAGGGCTCGCTGACGCACCTGACGATGGAGCTGTACAAGCAGGCCACGAACACGAACCCGGTGCACGCGCCCTACCGCGGCATCGCCCCGGCCTTCACCGACCTGCTGGCCGGGCAGACCCAGGCCATGTTCCCGGGCCTGGCGGCGGCGCTGCCGCACATCCGCTCGGGCAAGGTGCGTCCGCTGGCCGTCACCGGCGGCGCGCGTCACCCGGCGCTGAAGGACGTGCCGACGATGGTCGAGGCCGGCTTCCGGGGCTTCGACGCACTGCAGTGGTACGGAGTCGTCGGCCCCGCCGGCATGCCGGCGGCGGTGGTCGCGCGCCTGAACGAGACCCTCGCCTCGGTGCTGACCGGCGGTGACCTGGCCGACAAGCTGGCGGCCGAGGCGGTCGAGCCCTGGCCGATGCGGCCCGACCAGTTCAGCCAGTTCATCCGTGAAGACATCGCGCGCTGGACCCGGATCGCGCGCGACCGCAAGATCGACCTCGACGCCTGAGGCGCGAGCGGCTTTCCCCATGCCCGCCTTGCACGCCAGGACACCCCGTCTCGTCATTGCCCATCCCCGCCATGGCCCGAGCCATGGCTGCGGTTCGCACCGGCGTGCGGGCCGTTGCGGCGTGCCTTTCGGGCACGGTGGATAAGCGCTGCCCCTCTGAGTTCGAGCCCCCGGCAAGCGGGTCCTCTCGCGCCCGCGTCGTCTCCCCTTCCCCACCCGCGGCACGCCCGCCACCCCACCTCTGTCGACCATGGCCCGCAACACCACTGTCCACGCCGACGCCAACGCCCCGGCGATCACCCGCATCCTGGCCGAGTTCGTGGCCACGCACCCCTCGCGGGGCTGGAGCGATGCGGTCGAGCACGAGGCGCACCGCACCTTCCTGAACTGGGCCGGCTGCGCCGTCGGCGCGGCGCGGCACGAGTCAGTGCACGCGGCGCTGGCCGCCGTGCAGATGCTGCAGCCCGCAGCACAGGCCACGCTGCTCGGCCGCGCTGAACGCGTGGACATGGCCAGCGCGGCGCTGCTCAACGGCATCGCCTCGCACACCTTCGACTTCGACGACACGCACCTGCGCACCATCATCCACCCCGCCGGGCCGGTGGCTCCCGCGCTGCTGGCGCTGGCCGAGGTGACGGGCGCGAGCGGGCGCGCGCTGATGGACGCGCTGGTGCTGGGCGTGGACGTCGCCTGCCGGCTCGGCAACGTGATGTACCCCGAGCACTACGACCGCGGCTGGCACATCACCGGCTCCACCGGCACGCTGGGCGCGGCCGCGGGCTGCGCCCGCCTGCTGGGGCTGGACGCCGACCGCACACAGATGGCGCTGGGCATCGCCGCTTCGCAGCCGGTGGGCCTGCGCGAGCAGTTCGGCACGATGACCAAGCCGCTGCACCCCGGCGCGGCAGCGCGCGCCGGGCTGATGTCGGCGCTGATGGCGCAGCACGGCTACACCGCGAGCAAGCGCGCGCTGGAGGCGCCGCGCGGCTTCGTGCAGGTGGTGTCGACCAAGGCCGCGTGGCACGAGGCCACCGACGACCTGGGCGAGCGCTTCGAGATCGGCTTCAACACCTACAAGCCCTTCGCCTGCGGCATCGTCGTCCATCCCGGCATCGACGCCTGCGCGCAGCTGCGCGCCCAGGGCGTGCGCGCCGAGGACGTCGAGCGCATCGAGCTGAAGGTGCACTCGCTCGTGCTCGAGCTGTGCGGCAAGAAGGAGCCGGCCGACGGCCTGGCGGCCAAGTTCAGCATCTACCACGGCTGCGCCGTGGGGCTGCTGTACGGGCGCGCCGGCGAAGGCGAGTTCGACGACGCGGTGGTCACGAGCCAGGCCGTGGTCGAGCTGCGCCGCAAGGTCGTGGCCACCGTCGCCGAGGGCATCGAGGAGGACCAGGCCGACGTCACCGCCGTGCTGCGCGACGGCCGGCGCGTGCACGTCTTCGTCGAGCACGCGATCGGCTCGATGCAGCGCCCGATGAGCGACGCCGCCCTCGAAGCCAAGTTCCACGGCCAGGCCGACGCCGTGATCGGCGCCGCGGCGAGCCAGGCACTGATCGAGGCCTGCTGGGCGCTGGACCGCGCGGCCGACGTCGGTGAGGTCGTGCGCCGGGGGCGCGCCGCGGGGTAAGGCGCCCCAAGTCGTCCCAAGGCGCGCCGGCACCACGCAGCCGCTGCCGCGCGGGCGTCAGCTCCCGCCGGCCCGCACCGCGGCCATGAAAGCCCCGAGCTTGACGGCGTCGAGCCGACCGTCGGTGCGCACCTTGCTGCACAGGTCCAGCCCATGCGGCTGCACCGTGCCGATGGCCTCGGCCACATTGCCGGCATGCAGGCCGCCGGCCAGGAACAGCGGCAAGGGGTGCACGACGTCGCGGATGCGCCGGCTGAGCGCCCAGTCGTGCGTGCGACCGGTGCCGCCGAGTTCCTTGACGGCCAGCGCCGGGTTGCCGCTGTCCAGCAGCAGCGCGTCCACATGCGGCGCCGCAGCCTGTGCTTCCTCCAGCGCGCCGGCGTCGCGCACGTGGACCACCTGCACCAGCCGTGCCTGCGGGCGCAGCGCGCGCAGCCGCCGCAGTTCGTCGTGCGGCACGTGATCGACAAGCTGCAGCGTCGTCGTGCCGGCCGCGGCGTGCTGCTCGGCGATGGCCTCGGCACCCGTGCGCGCCGTCAGCAGGAAGGTGTCGGCCTGGGGTGCCTCACGGCGCACTGCCGCGGCGATCTCGGCGATGGCGTCGTCGGCAATCACGCCGGGCCCACTGGGCATGGCCGAGACCAGACCCAGGGCACGGGCACCCGCGCCCAGCGCGAGCAGAGCTTCGTCCACGCTGGCAATGCAGCAGATCTTGACAACCGGGGGCGGCATGGCAGTCCTCGACGACATGGGTCGATGCCACAGTGTGCCAGCCGGCGCAGCGACCGCAGGGCTTCCATGCGTTCCGGTCGCGGGTGATGGGCTGGGCCGCGCAGCGGCCCTCTCGCCTCCCCCCAGGCGAGGGCTGTGAGCCCTACCCGCGATCCTGCCCAGGTGGCTGCGGGGCGCTCCGTCGTCGGAGCCATCGGCGCGGCAGGGGCTCGAAGTCCGCGGTCGGAGCCCGCCGGTGAAGGACGGACCTTGCGAGCGACCTTCAGGCCGCCTGGTCGACCGGGCCGATCACCGCTGGCGTCGACACGCTGGCGACCTGCGCGAGGCTGAACGCGGCCGCGACTGCGCCGGCCGCGTGGGCCGCCGCCGCCTCGTCGGCCGCATGCACCCAGGCTAGCGGCTCCCCGGCCTCGACCCGCTGGCCGACATGGCGCACACCCGCCAGGCCGACCCGCGGGTCCACCGTGTCGCCCGGACGGCGCCGGCCACCGCCCAGTTCCACGACCGCGAGCCCGAGCGCGCGCGTGTCCATCGCCGCCACCCAGCCGGCATGCGGCGCGGGCACGGCCCGGCACACCGGGGCGCGCGGCAGGCGCGCGTCGCGCAGCACGTCGGCGGGCCCGCCCAGCGCCGCCACCATGCGCGCGAAGTGCTCGGCCGCCGAGCCGTCGTCGAGCGCACGATGCGCGCGCTCGCGCGCCTGTGGCAGCGTCGCGCTCAGCCCCGACAGGTGCAGGGCCTGCGCCGCCAGCGCCAGCGTCACTTCGAGGAGCCGGGGCTCGCGCGTCGATGATCCGGCCGACCCTGCGCGACCGCCCAGGCCATCGCCAAGGCCCGCGCCGTCGCCGCCCCAGCCCGCGGGCCAGCGCCCGGTCAGGAAGGCCAGCGCCTCGGCCACCTCCAGCGCGTTGCCGGCGTGGTGGCCCAGCACCTCGTCCATGCCCGTCAGCAGCGCCACCGTCGGCAGGCCGGCGGCGCGGCCCACGCGCTCGAGACTCAGCGCGAGCTCGCGCGCCGACTGGGGCGTGGCCATGAAGGCACCGTTGCCGACCTTGACGTCCATCACCAGGGCCTGCAGCCCGGCGGCGAGCTTCTTGCTCAGGATGCTCGCGGTGATCAGCGGCAGGCTCTCGACCGTGGCCGTGACGTCGCGGATGCCGTAGAGCCGCCGGTCGGCCGGGGCCACGCGCTCGCTCGCGCCGACGATGGCGCAACCGGCCGAGCGCAAGGCGCCCACGAGTTGCGCGTGCGGCGGCGTGACCGCGTAGCCGGGCAAGGCCTCGAGCTTGTCCAACGTGCCGCCGGTGTGGCCCAGCCCGCGCCCGCTGATCATCGGCACGACGGCGCCGCAGGCCGCCAGCAGCGGCGCGAGCATCAGGCTGACCTTGTCGCCCACCCCACCGGTGGAATGCTTGTCGACGATGGGGCCATGGGAGGCGGACAGTCCGGCGTCGCGCCAGTCCAGCACGTCGCCGGAATGCGTCATCGCCGCCGTCAGCGCCGCCGTTTCGGCCGTGTCCATGCCGCGCAGCACGATGGCCATGGCCATCGCGCCGACCTGCGCATCGCTGAAGCCACCGTCCACGAGCCCGCGCACGAAGGCCTCGACCTGCGCCGGTGTCAGCGCCGCGCCGTCGCGCTTGGCGCGGATGAGTTCCTGGGGCAGCATCGAAGGCATGACGAGGCCGAGGTGGCGCAGATACCGATAGGGCGGCATTCTGCGCTGCCCGGCACGCCCCCTGTCGCGCCGGCGGGCGGGAGGGACCGGAACGACCGAGCGCGCTGCCACCACAGCTTGGGCGGTCACGAACGCGCCGGCTCAGCGGACCCGCGGGATGGCACGCCTGCTGCGCAGGAACGGGGCACAGTCATGCCGCAGAATCCGGGCCGTCATGCCCTCCCCGACCGAACTCCTGCCCGCACGGCCTCTGGCGGGCTGGCCCGCGCACGCGCGCGCCCGCATCGTCGGCGTGATGACCGACATCGACGACACGCTCACGCGCGACGGCTCGATCGAGCCGGTGGCGCTGGCGGCACTGCACGCGCTGAACGATGCGGGCTTGCCGGTGGTGGCCATCACCGGCCGCCCGCACGGCTGGAGCGTCCCTTTCGCCCGCGACTGGCCGGTGGCAGCGATCGTGGCCGAGAACGGCGCGGTGGCGCTGCTGCGCGAGGGCGCGCAGGTGCGCACCGAGTTCGCCCAGGACGAGCCGACGCGCACTGCCAACGCGCGTCGCCTGCAGGCGACGGCCGCGCGCATCGTGCGCGAGGTGCCGGGCGCGACGCTCGCGCGCGACAGCCCCGGGCGCCTGACCGACATCGCCATCGACCACAGCGAGTTCACGACGCTCGAGCCCGCCGCCATCGCCCACGTCGCCGCGCTCATGCGCGAGGAAGGCATGACGGCCACGGTCAGCTCGATCCACGTCAACGGCTGGTATGGCGCGCACTCGAAGTGGAGCGGGGCGCAGTGGATGCTGCGCCGGCTGTTCGGACGCGAACTCGACGACGAGCTCGGGCGCTGGGTCTACGTGGGCGATTCGACCAACGACCAGGCCATGTTCGAGCGCTTCCCGGCCAGCGTGGGCGTGGCCAACCTGATGCGCTTCGCGGCCGAGCTCAGGCACTGGCCGGCCTGGCTCACGCAGGCCGAGCGCGGCGCGGGCTTCGCCGAGCTGACGCAGGCGCTGCTGGAGGCGCGGTGAGGTGGTCCGGGTGAAGGCGCCCCGCGAGGTGCTCGCCACCGCCGCGGCGCTGTCGCTGGCGGCGGCCATCTCCCTCGGGCTGGCGCGCTTCTCCTACGCGCTGCTGCTGCCGCCGATGCGGGCCGACCTCGGCTGGAGCTACTTCACCGCGGGGGCGATGAACACCGCCAACGCCGCGGGCTACCTGGCCGGCGCGCTGCTTGCGCCGCGGCTGCTGGCACGGCTGGACGCGCGGCGCTTCATGCTCGCGGGCATCGCGCTGGCGGCTGTGCTGCTGGCGCTGCACGGCGCCGCGCGCAGTGACGCGCTGCTGTACGTGCTGCGCTTTGCCACCGGCATGGGCAGCGCGGCCGGCTTCGTGGGCGGCGGGCTGCTGGCGGCGCGGCTGGCGCAACGCGCGCCCGGGCACAGCGGGCTCGTGCTGGGCATCTACTACGGCGGCGTCGGCCTGGGCATCGTCGCGGCCGCGCTCGGCCTTCCGCCGCTGCTGGAATGGGCCCCGGCGGGCTGGCCCGGCGGCTGGCTCGCCACCGGCGCGCTGTCGGCGGTGCTGGCGCTGGGTGCGGCCGGCGGCACCGGCTCGCTGACGGCACCGCCCGCACCCGGCGCACCGCGTGCGGCCTTCGCCTGGCAACCCTATGCCTTCGGCCTGGCCGGCTACGGCCTGTTCGGCGTCGGCTACATCGGCTACATGACCTTCGTGATCACGCTGCTGCGCGAGCAGGGCCTGGCCACCGGCACGCTGAGCGTCTTCTACGCCCTGCTCGGCCTGGGCGTGGTGGCCTCGTCCTGGCTCTGGGCAGGACTGCTCCAGCGCCACCGCGGCGGTGTGCCGCTGGCGGTGCTGAACGCCCTGCTGGCGCTGGCCACGGTGCTGCCGCTGCTGGGCACGCACCTGGCGACGGCCTTTGCCTCGGGGGCGCTGTTCGGTGCGGTCTTCCTGTCGGTCGTCGCCTCGACGACAGCGCTGGTGCGCCACAATGCTCAACCGGCGGCCTGGCCGGCCGGCATCGCCGCCTTCACCGTCGTCTTCGCGGCCGGGCAGATCGTCGGCCCGAGCATCGTGGGGTGGGTGGCCGACGGCCCGGGCGGGCTGGCGCGCGGCTTCGCGTGGAGCGCGGCGGCGCTGGCGCTGGGCGCCGTGCTCGCAGCCTTCCAGCGCCCGGTCGGGCGCGGCGCCAACGCCGCCACGGACCACGCAGCGGGGCGCGGACCCTGATCCGGGCCTGCGCCGCAGGCACCACGTCACGACGCCTCGCACCGGCCCCGTTTCCGCTTCCGCTTCATCGCGCCGCCCGTCCATGTCACACCCTGCTGCCGCGGCCTCCCCTGCCCTGAAGGGCCTGACCGTGCTCGAGCGCGGCTGGCTGTCCTCGAACAATGTGCTGATCCACCCCGCACCGGGGGAGGATGGCGCCGTGCTCGTGGACACCGGCCACGTGAACCATGCCGAGCAGACCTGTGCGCTCGTCGCGCACGCGCTGCGCGGGGAGCCGTTGACGCGCATCGTCAACACCCACCTGCACTCCGACCACTGCGGCGGCAACGCCGCGCTGCAGGCCGCGCACGGCGCGCCGATCTGGGTCGCTGCGGGCATGGCGCAGCCGGTGCGCGACTGGGACGAACGGCGCCTGACCTACCTCGGGACGGGCCAGCGCATCGCGCGCTTCGGCGCCCAGGCCGAACTCGCCACCGGGGCCACGCTGCAGGCCGGCGGGCGTTCCTGGGAGGTGCTGCCCGCCCCGGGGCACGATCCCGATTCGATGATGCTCTTCGACCGCGAGCACGGCGTGCTGATCTCGGCCGACGCGCTCTGGGAGCATGGCTTCGGCGTCGTCTTCCCCGAGGTCGTCGGCGAGCCCGGTTTCGACGATGTGGCGCAGGTGCTGGAGCGGATCGCCGGCCTGCCGGTGCAGGTGGTCGTGCCCGGGCACGGCGCCCCCTTCACCGACGTGAACGCAGCGCTGGCCCGGGCGCGCGCGCGACTCCAGGGCTTTCGCGCCGACCCGGCACGGCACGCACGCCACGCCGCCAAGGTGCTGATCAAGTACCACCTGATGGAAGAGCGCGCCCAGCCCTGGCAGGCCTTTCTGGACTGGGCCGAGGCGACGCCGATGATGGCCGGCCTGTGGGAGCGGCACGGGCGCGCCGGCACACCGGGCACGCGCGACTGGGCGGCGCTGCTCGTGCGCGAGCTGGCTCACAGCGGCGCACTGCGGATCGAAGACGACGTGGTCCGCGACGCCGGCTGAGCACACCCGCCGCTGGCGGCAAAGGCGCGCTGCCGCAATAAATCCCGCAGCGCTCGCCCGTGTCTGCCGGCGCCGGGTTCAAGCGCCGGGGTCAAGCACCTGAATCAAGCGCCTCGGCCCGGCGGGCTGTCCTCCTGCAGCCTGCCCGCGCCCAGGGCGAGCAAGGCGATGGCCGCCACGACGACCCACAGCGCCGCCCCGAGGGACGACACCTCGGCGATCGCGCCGATCAGCGGCGGGCCGATCACCATGCCGGAGTAGCCGATCGACGAGGCCGCAGCGATGGCCGCGGCGCTGGTGCTGCCGGGAGCCCGGCTGGCCGCGGAATACAGCAGCGGCACCACCGGCGCCAGGCCCAGGCCCGCCAACGCGAAGCCTGCCACGCAGGCCGCAGGGTGCGGGCTCAGGAGCGCCAGGGCGAGCGCAGCCGTGCCGAGCCAGGCGCCACCGCGCAACAAGGCCCGGTCACCGAACCGCGCGCGCAGCCGGTCGCAGGCGAAGCGCCCGACGGCCATCGCACCCGCAAAGGCCGCGTAGCCGAGCGCGGCCACGTCCTGCGACAGTCCGCGGGCCTGCTGCAGGTACAGCACCGACCAGTCGTACATCGCACCCTCGGCCAGCAGCCCGGCCAGGATCAACAGCCCGATCAACAGCAGCGGTCCGCGCGGCCAGACGAAGCGCCGCTCGCCCACACCTGCCGGTGCCGCCGGGTGGGCGTCCAGCATGCCGGCGCACGCCACGCCGATGGCCAGCGCCAGGGCCCCGCCCACGAGCGCGAGTTGCAGCGCCGCAGGCCAGGCCAGGCGCAGCATCGCGCCCGCCACCAGCGCCCCCGCCATCGCGCCGACGCTGAACATCGCGTGCAACTGGCCCATCAGCGGGCGGCCTCCCAGGCGCTCGAGCGCGGTGCCCTCGGCGTTGATGGCCACGTCGTGCACGCTCATGGCCATGCCGAACACCACCAGCGCCACCAGCAGCGCGGGCAGCGAGGGCCACAGCAACGCGCTGGCCAGCAGCACCGCGAGCAGCACGCCCGTCCACAGGCTGGCGCGGCGCGTGCCCAGCTGCCCGATCAGGCGCCCGGCCACGAACAGGGAGGCCACGGCCCCGGCCGCGACCGCGAACAGCGCCAGCGCAAGCAGGCCCTCATCCAGCCCGTAAACCGCCTTGACCGAGGGCACGTGCGCGCCCCAGGCGCCCGCCAGCATGCCCAGGGCGGCGAACAGCGCGCGCGCGGCGATGCCGGCGCGGCGCAGGCGAAGGTCCGACGACATCGCCGATTCGGGCAGGACGTCGATCTGGCTGACGGTCATGTCTGGATCACCTCGGGCTCTCGGGATGGGCGCAGCCCGAGAACCGCCAAGCTCGCTGCGCTCAGGGTACGGTCCGCGTTCTGGTCCGCGCTCACATCGCTGGCGCAATAGGAGCGCAGCCCGAGAACGGACCAGCTCGCTGCGCTCGGGGCCTTACAGGCCCGCCGCGGCGCGCAGCGCCGCGGCCTTGTCCGTTCTCTCCCACGTGAATTCCGGTTCGTCGCGGCCGAAGTGGCCGTAGGCGGCGGTCTTCTGGTAGATCGGGCGCAGCAGGTCCAGCATCTGGATGATGCCCTTCGGGCGCAGGTCGAAGTGCTCGCTGACGAGCGCGGCGATCTTCTCGTCGGAGATGACGCCGGTGCCTTCGGTGTAGACCGTCACGTTCATCGGCCGCGCCACGCCGATGGCGTAGGCCACCTGGATCTGGCACTGCCGGGCCAGGCCCGCGGCGACGATGTTCTTGGCCACGTAGCGCGCGGCGTAGGCGGCCGAGCGGTCGACCTTGGACGGGTCCTTGCCCGAGAACGCGCCACCACCGTGCGGGCAGGCCCCGCCGTAGGTGTCGACGATGATCTTGCGCCCGGTCAGGCCGCAGTCGCCCTGCGGGCCGCCGACGACGAAGCGGCCGGTCGGGTTGACGAGGTAGCGCGTGTCCTTCAGCCACTCGGCCGGCAGCACCGGCTTGATGATCTCCTCGACCACGGCCTCGACGAACTCGGGCTTCATCTTCGTGCCCAGGCTCCACTCGGGGGCGTGCTGGCTCGACAGCACCACGGTGTCGATCGAGTGCGGCTTGCCGTCGACGTAGCGCATCGTCACCTGGCTCTTGGCGTCGGGGCGCAGGTAGGGCATGCGGCCGTCCTTGCGCAGCTGCGCCTGGCGCTCGACCAGCCGGTGCGCGTAGTAGATCGGCGCGGGCATCAGCTCGGGCGTCTCGTCGCAGGCGTAGCCGAACATCAGGCCCTGGTCGCCGGCGCCGGTGTTCAGGTGGTCGTCGCTGGCGTGGTCCACGCCCTGGGCGATGTCGTTGGACTGCTTGTCGTAGCAGACCATCACCGCGCAGCCCTTGTAGTCGATGCCGTACTCGGTGTTGTCGTAGCCGATGCGCTTGATCGTGTCGCGGGCGACCTGGATGTAGTCGACGTGGGCGTTGGTCGTGATCTCGCCGGCCAGCACCACCAGGCCGGTGTTGCACAGCGTCTCGGCGGCCACGCGCGAGCGCGGGTCCTGGGTGAAGATCGCGTCGAGGATCGCGTCCGAGACCTGGTCGGCGACCTTGTCCGGATGCCCCTCGGAGACCGATTCGGAGGTGAACAGATAATCTCTAGCCACTTGTGTGCTCCAGGTTGGGTTGAATCGGCGTTGCCGTTCAGGGTGCCCTGGAAAGCGGCGACGCTTTAGCGGTATTCAGGCGACGGGCGGGACGCCCGATCCTGGCGACCGGGTCCCCGGCCGCATCGCCCCGCAAGTTGTCCTTAACTCGGCGATCACGCCATTATAAGAAGATGATGGTCCTGCTCGGCTGGCTGTCGCGCCGGTCATTGAGATGGCTCCACGCCGCGGGCGCGCTCCTGGGCTGGGCCGCCTGGCTCGCCTCCCCGGTGTACAGACGCCGGCTCGGCGACAACGCGGCGCTGGCCGGCATCGGCGCTGCAGACCGTCGCGCCAGCATCGCGCAAGCCGGGCGCATGACCGCGGAGACCCCGCGGCTGTGGCTTCGGCCACCAGACACCCGGCTCCAGGACCCGGTGCATTGGGAGGGCGCGGAACTGATCGAAGCCGTGCTGGGCCGCCCCGGCGGGCTGCTGCTGCTGACGCCCCACTTGGGCGCCTTCGAGGTCGCGGGCCAGGCCTATGCCGAACGCTTCGGCGCGCGCCAGCCGATGACGGTGCTGTACCGACCTGCGCGCCAGCGCTGGTTGCGCGAGCTCGAGACCGTGGCCAGAGAGCGATCCGGCCTGAGCGCCGCACCGACCACACTGGCCGGCGTGCGGCAGATGCTGCGCGCGCTGCGCCAGGGACAGACCATCGGGCTGCTGCCGGACCAGGTGCCGCCGAAAGGCCAGGGGGTCTGGACGCCCTTCTTCGGTCGGCCCGCCTACACCATGACGCTGGCGGCGCGCCTGGTGCGGCAGACGGGCGCCACACCCTTGGCCATCTGGTGCGAGCGCCTGCCGGGCGCCGCAGGCTACCGCGTGCGCGTGCAGGCGCTGGCCGAGCCCCTGCCCCCGCCACCGCCCGCCGGCGCCGACGCCGGGCAAGAGGAAGCCTGGACGCTGCAGGCCACCAGCGCGGTCAACCGCTCCATCGAAGCCATGGTGCTGCAGTGCCCAGCGCAATACCTTTGGGGCTACCAACGCTACAAGCACCCGCGCAAGGCGTGAGGCTGCGTCGATCGCGCCTTCCACCCGGAACGCGCGACGCGCGGCTCTGCGCCTGAGAGTTCCTCCGCCGGCCCGAATGGCACACGGGAACACCCCGCGCCCAGGGGGAAACCACAGCCACGGCTCGGCGATGGCGAGGATGTGCGGCGACGAGGCGAGGTGACCGGGCGCCCAAGGCGGGCAGGGGTGGGGACAAGAGCCTGCGCCGCTCAGTCCGCGACGACCGCCGCCGGCCGGTCCTCCAGGCCCAGCGCCATCTGCGTGCACACCGTACGGCAGATCGATGCCGCCTGTTCGTTGACGATGCGGTAGTAGATCTGCGTGGAGTCGCGCCGCTTGGCCAGCACCCCGGCGCGGTACAGGGTGGCCAGGTGCTGGCTCATGTTGGGCTGCGTGGTCTCGATCTCCTCGAGCAGCTGCGAGACGTTCTTCTCGCCCTGGCACAGTGCACTGATGATGCGCAGGCGGATCGGCGTGGCCAGCACCCCGAAGAGCTCGGCAGCGCTGGCGAAGATCTGGTCGGATTCGTCGGCGGGACGCTTCATGACGGTGGATTGGGTTCTCAAGGCTGGGGGCGTGGCTTCGGGGTCATCCCGAAGCGGTAATGATCCCGGTTGAGCACGGCAGCCACGGCGGTGACCTCCTCCGGAAACAGACTGAGTTTGAGCTCCACGCTGCACAGGTCGACCATGCCACGCAGCGCGGCGGGCGTGCCGATGCGGCCCTGCGGGCGGTAGATCGCCGAGCCGTCACCGCCGACCCGGCGTATGTGGCAGGCGGCGCAGGCGTGCTCCTTGAGCAGTTGCTCGCCCAGGACCACATCGGCCTCGCGAAAGATCTCGGGTGTGGCGCCGGCGGGTGCGGCCACGGCAGCCACGCACCACAGCAGGGCTTGTGCCAGCCCACCGGCGGGGCTGCGGCGCGTCTTCGGGAGCCAGGTGCAGACGGGCATCGTTGGTTTCCTGGTGGGCATCGGAAACGGCGCTCAGCCTCTCAGGCCAGGCTGCGGAACTCCATCACGTCTTCCTCGAACATCTCGCCGGGGATCACGTGCTTCAGCCGCCCCGAGCGGTGGACCACGGCCGTCAGCGGGATCACCCGGCGCATCGACAGCGAAGCCGACATCGGGCCCTGGTCCAACGTGACCTGGAAGCCGTAGCCATGGCGTGCAAGGTAGGCCCGCACCGCGGCAGGGTCGCGCTCGCGCGCCACGGTCAGGATCTCCAGCGCCTGCCCAGCCGTTGCGCGGCGCAGTTTCTCGACGTGGGCGTTGTGGCGCAGGCAGAAAGGGCAGGTCGTGGACCAGAAGACCACGATCACCGCCTTGTCACGCGCCTGCGCCGCGCCCCAGCGACTGCCATCGAGCAAGGTCACATCGGGCCAGGCCACCGACTGCCCAGGCTCGGCCGGCGCCGCCACCGCCGGCAGCGACGCCAGCAGCGGCACGCCAGCCAGCAGCGTCAGCGCGTCGCGACGGTCAGCTCCAGCGGCATGCAGCCTCGTCTTCACTTGGCGCTGCGCTCCATCAGCAGGTAGGTGTTGTAGGCGTTCATGCGGTTGGCCACACCGAACAGCGGCAGTTTCTCGAAGCGGGACCAATCGGTGCGCGCGTAGGCTTCGTCGAAGGGCTCCATCTCGCGCGCGGCCTCGCCCATCGTACGCCGAAGGTGCTGCAGGTAGTCGCGCGTGAGTTCGAGATCGGCGCGCGCGCTGGCCGAGGCCGGCCCGTGGCCGGGCACGATGACCTGCGCTTCGAAGCCGAGCAAGGTGTCCAAGGCCTCGACCCAGTGCGCGCTGTCGGCCTGCCCGACGAAGGGGATACGGCCGCGAAAGACGAGATCGCCGACGAAGAGCGCGCGCTGCGCCGGCGCCCAGACGATCAGGTCCTCCGGCGTGTGGGAAGGGCCGGCGGGACGGATCTCGAACACCTGCCCACCCACGCGCAAGGTCGTCGGGCCGTCGAGCCAGACATCGGCCGGCACGAGCCGGGTCGACTCGTCGACCCAGGGGAAAAGGTTCTCGCGGCTGGCCACCAGGCGCTGCTGCGCCGTCTCGGAGTTCAGGTACAGCAGCGCCTGTCGGTGCGCGACGATGGTCGCGCCTTCGTCCTTGAAGACCTGCAGGCCGTAGATGTGGTCCGCGTGGTAGTGCGTGACGACGACGTGCGTCACGGGCAGCGCCGTCACGCGCGCGATCTCGGCGCGCAGTTCGCGCGCGAGTTGCGGCGCGCCCAGAGCGTCGATGACCACCACCCCGCCCGGCGTGACGACGAAGGCAGCGTTGGAGACAAAGTTGCGGTTGGCCGACGACCCCAGCGCCGACAAGCCCTGGACGATCCAGGTGTCGTAGGCGACGCGTTCGGCGCGCACCGGGTCGACGGTCGCCACGCTGCCCGGTGCAGGCGCGCCGGCGGGCTGCGCCTGCGCCGCCACAGCCATCAGCGCCCCGAGCATCAGGGCCAGCGAGGAACGAAAAAACCCATACATCAGCATGTGTTCATATTACGATCTTTCTCCTTGTCTGCACAGGGTCACAGCGGCGTGCCACGGCCCGCAGGCGCCGGTGGACCGGGTATCGCGGCAATTGGCCGCGCCATGCGCCCTTGTTGGGGCAATTGCCTATGCGCGAAGGGGTGACGCGCCGCGCCGTTTCGCGTCCAATCGGGGGCGACGTTGCAGCCGGGTGACACGCGCCCGGCGGCGGTTTCACAGCAAGAGGAGAAGCAAGATGCACGACGAGGTCCGCTCCGCGGCACGACTCGCGGCCCTGGCCGGGGTGATGGCTCTGGCCACCGCCGCCCACGCCCAGACGCCGCCCGCGCCCCACCCGCACCTGGCCCGCAACCTCGCGGCCACCTGCGCCAACTGCCACGGCACGAACGGCAACGCGCGCGGCGACATGAAACCGCTCGCGGGCGTGCCAGCCGACAAGCTGATCGCGACGATGGCCGACTACAAGGCAGGCAACCTGCCTGCGACCATCATGCACCAGATCGCCAAGGGCTACACCGACGACCAGATCAAGCTGATCGCCGGCTACTTCGCCGCCCAACAGCCCAAGAAGTGAGGGAGCACGACATGCACAAGCACTCCATCGTCCAGGACCCGGCGCGCCGCCGCCTGCTCGGCGCCGGCGCCGCGCTGTCCGGCCTCGCTTTGGCCGGCTGCGAGACCGTACCCGCGGCTGGTCCCTCGATCGGCCGCGTCGTCGTCGTCGGCGGCGGCTTCGGTGGCGCCACCGCCGCGCGCTACCTCAAGATGTGGGGCGGCAACATCGACGTCACGCTCGTCGAGCGCAATGTCAACTTCGTGTCCTGCCCGATCAGCAACCTCGTGCTGGGCGGCCACAAGCAGATCGCCGATGTGACGCGCGGCTACGAAGGGCTGAAGGCCATGGGCGTCAAGGTCGTCCAGGGCGAGGTGACCGCCATCGACGTTGCGGCGCGCAAGGTGCGCCTGGCCGCCGGCGGCGAGCTGTTCTACGACCGGCTGGTCGTGTCGCCCGGGGTCGACTTCATGGTCGAGCAGGTCGGCGGCCTGCAGACCGCCCTGGACAGCGGTCGCGTCACGCACAGCTGGAAGGCCGGTGCGCAGACCGTGGCGCTGCGCCGCCAGCTCGAGGCCATGCCCGACGGCGGCGTGTTCGCGATGTCCATTCCCCGCGTGCCCTACCGCTGCCCGCCCGGGCCCTACGAGCGCGCCTGCATGGTCGCCAGCTACCTGAAGACGGCCAAGCCCAAGTCCAAGGTGCTGATCCTCGACGCCAACCCCGAGATCCAGTCCAAGAAGGCGCTGTTCGAGCGCGCCTTCCAGCAGCACTACGCGGGGATCGTCGAGTACCGACCCAACGCCGAACTCAAGGAAGTCGACGCCAACGTGGCCAAGCTCGAGTTCGAGGATGTCAAGGCCGACGTGCTGAACGTCATCCCGCCGCAGCGCGCGGGCGACCTCGCCCGCACCGCGGGCCTGATCAACGTCAACAACCGCTGGGTCGGCGTGGATTGGCTGACGCTGGAGTCCACGGCCGTCAAGGGTGTGCACGTGCTCGGTGATGCCACGATGTCGGCCCCGGCCATGCCCAAGTCGGGCCACATGGCCAACCAGCATGCCAAGGTGGCGGCGGCGGCGATCATCCAGCTGCTCAAGGGCGAGGCCGTGAACCCGACGCCGGTGGTGATGAACACCTGCTACAGCTTCGTCACGGCGCGCGACGTCGTGCACGTGGCCTCGGTGCATGCCTACGACGAGAGGGACAAGACCTTCAAGGCCGTGCCGGGCTCCGGCGGCGTGTCCGCCGCGGCAAACCAGCTCGAGGGCCGCTACGCGCTGAGTTGGGCCGACAACATCTGGGCCGACATGCTGGCGGTCTGAGGCGAGCGCCCCTCAGGGGGCGCGGCCCGCGCAGCACCCCTCCCCCGCACCAGGGGGAGGGTGTCCTTCATTGCAGCCCGCTGATGTAGGACGACACCGCCTTCATCTCGAGCTCGGTGAGCCTGCTCGCGATCAGGTGCATCACTGCGTTGTCGTTGGTGCGCTGGCGCTTGTTGAAGGCCTTGAGCTGGTTCTCGGTGTACAGGGCATGCTGGCCGGCCAGGCGCGGCAGGACCTCGGTGCCATGCCCCTGCGGGCCATGGCAGGAGGCGCAGGCCGCCACGCCCGAATAGGGGTTTCCGCGCAGGAAGACGAAACGGCCGACCTGCGCGAGCTCGGCGTCCTCCACCGCGTGCGCCTGCGGCTTGCGCGACGCGAACCAGGCGCCCAGGGCCTTGAAGTCCGCAGCGTTCAGATCCCGCACCATCGGCTGCATCGCGCTGCTGACGCGCTTGCCCGATTTGTAGTCGGCGAGCTGCCGCGCCACGTAGGCCGCGTTCTGTCCGGCCAGGCGTGGGAACAGGGGGCTCGAGCTTTCGCCCTCCATGCCGTGGCAGATGAAGCACTGACCCTGCACGAGTTCCTCGGCACGCGCGAGCTCGGCGTTCTGGGCCTGCACCACGGTGCTCGCCAGCAGGAAGACAAGCAAGCACCACGCGAGGCGAAACGTCCTCATCCCTGTGTTCTCCATGTTCGCAAATGCGGCGCAGGCTCCGGCTCTCATGCCATCCCTGGGTTGCCCTGCACGCCGACGATGCGCGGGGTGTTCACCTGCCGCGGCGTGACGCGCCCGCCCGGGCGCGCCCGCAGCCAGGCCTCCACATGCTCCCACACCGGCTTGTTGCCGGCACGCGCCGCCTCTTCCGCCACCGGGGCCCAGCCCGCCACCCGGTAGGCCTTGTTGGCCTCCAGCGGCTTGCCACCCAGACGCATGTCGGAAATGCGGGCACCGGCGCGCTCGCCGGGCGTGATCGTGTACTCGAGCCCGCCCACGCGCACCATGTCACCACCTTGCTGGTAGTAGGGGTCGGGGTTGAACAGGTTGTCGGCCACGTCCTCGAGGATGGTCTTGATCGTCTCGCCGCTCATCGGCGTGACCGTGGCGTAGGGGTAGGTGATCGCGAGCTGGTCCATCATCAGCTCGCGCGTGATCGCCTGGCCGGGCAGCAGGCTCGTGCCCCAGCGGAAGCCCGGGCTGAAGGCGATCTCGGCGCCCTGGGTCTCCATCAGCGCGTCGCACACCAGCTGGTCCCAGCTGCCGTTGAAGTTGCCGCGGCGCCACAGCAGGCCGTCGGTCACGGCCAGGGTCTCGCCGAGCTTCGCCTCGTAAGGCGCGCGGATCTTCGCGATCAGCGCCGCCATCTCGGGGTCGGGCCGCAAGGCCTTGCTGAACACAGGCAGCAGGCGCCAGCGGTGCTGCACCAGCCGCCCGCCGCGGACTTCGAAATCCATCACGCCGAGGAACTTGCCGTTGCTGCCGGCGTTCGTCACGAGCGTGGTGCCGCCCGGGTTGCGCACCGGCACCGCCACCGGCACGCCGTCGTGCGTGTGGCCGCCGAAGATGGCGTCGATGCCGCGCACGCGGCTGGCCATCTTCAGGTCCACATCCATGCCGTTGTGCGAGATCACGACGACGAGCTGCGCGCCCTTGCCGCGCGCCTCGTCCACGGTCTTCTGCATCTCGTCGTCGCGGATGCCGAACTCCCAGTCGGCGACCATGTAGCGCGGGTTGGCGATCGGCGTGTACGGGAAGGCCTGGCCGACGATGGCCACCGGCACGCCGTTGATCTCCTTCATCACGTAGGGCTCGAACACCGGGTCGCCGAAATCAGCGGTCTTGACGTTCTGCGCGACGAAGTCCACCCGACCCTTGAAGTCGCGGTCGACGATCTCCTTGACCCGCTTCATGCCATAGGTGAATTCCCAGTGGCCCGTCATCACGTCCACGCCCAGCGCCTTGCAGGCGTCGACCATGTCCTGCGCGTTGGTCCACAGCGACGTGGCCGAGCCCTGCCAGGTGTCGCCGCCGTCCAGCAGCAGCGCGCCGGGGCGCGAGGCCTTCAGGCGCTTGACCAGGGTGGCCAGGTGGGCAAAGCCGCCGACCTCGCCCCAGCGCCGCGCGGCCGCCTCGAAATCCAGGTAGGTGTAGGCATGCGCGAGCGCAGTGCCTGGCGCCACGCCGGCCGCCTTCAGCAGGTGCTCGCCGACCAGGTGCGGCACCTGGCCCCGCATCGAGCCGACGCCCAGGTTGACGCTCGGCTCGCGGAAGTGGATGGGCATCAGCTGCGCATGGCAGTCGGTCATGTGCAGGAAGCTCACATGGCCTGCGCCACGGCCCAGGGGCGGCAGGTCGTACAGGGCCTCCTCGGCCGTGGCCGCATCGGCCTCGGCGTGGCGGGACAGCCCCATGCCGGCCACGGAGGCCGCGGCCAGGACCTGCAGGAATTCGCGCTTGCTCAGGCTCACGATCAGTACTCGCTGATATTTGCCGTTCAAAAAAGCCCGGCACGGCCGGGCTCGGGGCTCATCGGACGCTGCGCCGCCTCACTGGTTGACCGGCGAACGCGGATCCAGCAGCAGCGACATGATGTGCCGGATCTGCTGCTCGTCCAGCACCTTCATGTGGCCGAAGCGCGGCATGTTCGAGCAGGCCGCGTAGGCCTTGCTGTTCCACAGCTTGGCCCAGGTGTACTGCACGATGGGCGCCGCTGTGGGCGCCGTGACGTCGGTGATGCCGCGCAGCTTGCCGTAGTTCCACAGCGAAGGGCCGATCGTCCCGTAGGACAGCTCCTTCTTGTCGATCTGGTGGCAGTTGTAGCAGTTGCCGCCGTTGTTGCGCGTCTCGGCCGAGGCGTCGGTCCAGGTCATGCCGCGACCGCTCTGCGCGATGCGCTCGCCGTCTGTCCAGTTGCCGAAGTACTGCCCGCCGGCAGGCCAGCGGATCGAGGCCAGCGCCTCGTCGCGGATGCGTTCGGCCACGTCGTCGGGGATCTCGGCGTCGGTGGAGCAGGCCGACTGGCCGAGATCCTGGTTCAGGCGATCGACCTTGGCGATGCCCTGGTCGCGGAACGAGGCCTTGATCAGGGCCTGGGCCTGCTGGTCGAGCTCGGCCTTCGACGGGCCGGTGGCGCAACCGGCCACGAGCAGCGCAGCGCCGACGGCCGCTGCGGTGAGTGCGTATCGGGTCTTCATGCGGTGTCCCCTTCAGCGCTTGATGGCCGGCGCGATCGATTCGGCGCCCTTGGCGTTGACACCCATGTAGGTGCCCAGCGCGACCGTGATCTCCGAGCCGAAGCCCGGGTAGGGGAAGCGCTGCTGGCGGTAGCAGTCGTTCAGCCGCAGCTGCATGCTCCACATCTCGCCGTTGCTGACGCGGTAGGCCGGCCAGGCGGCGAAGCCGATGCCGTCACCCGGGTTCTTCGTCAGGTTGGGCAGGTCCTGCAGCCGGATGCGCTGGCCCTCGACCGAGTGGCAGGCGGCGCAGGAGAAATCGTGCGTGCCCGCGCGGAAGAAGAAGACGCGCTTGCCGATCTCGTAGCTGCGGCGCTCCTCGGGATGGGCCTGCGAGAGGTTGAACTTCATCCCGCGCGACATCGAAGCGACCCAGGTCGCCAGCGCCGTGACGTTGGCCATCTCGCCGCGGCCGAAGGGCGTCTTGGCGATCTCGGCAGCATCGAGGCCCTGCAGCGTCTGCATGCAGTGCACGAGCCGGGTCTCGAGGTCCTGCACACGGCCGGTGTCGGCAAAGAAGCGCGGCAACTCGACGAAGGCGCCCTTGACGACGCCCGGGCCCTTGCCCAGGTCGCACTGCTCGAGCGAGGCGTTCTTCGGACCGCGCTTCTTCTTCCAGAGGTCTTCGCCCTTGGCTTCGAAGAGTTCGGCCGGGTTGCCGTCCTCGAGCATCTTGCGGTATTCCGCAATGCCGTCCGAGGCCGACTTGGCCTGGGCCCAGGCCGCGCCGGCCACCGCGGCGGTCAATGCGGCCACCGCAGCCGCACGCAAGGTCGTGTTCATGGGTCTCCTTCCTGTTTGCAGGGGGACGGCGGCCGGGCCTGCATGGGCCGCGACCTGCCGCAGGGAGCGACGCTTCAGCTCACCGTCGCTTCGTCGGTGCGCTTGTCGCCCTTGTTGTCGATCCAGTGGACGGTGATCTTGTCACCGGCCTTCGCGCCGCGCACCGAGAACTGCAGGAAGGGGTTCTTCGATACCGCGGGGCCCCACTCGGCCCGCATCACGGGCTTGCCGTTGTGGTCGGCGCGCACTTCCTGGATGAACCAGGCCGGCACCAGCTTGCCGGTGGAGTCGCGGCGCTGGCCGGTTTCCATCTCGTGGCTCATCAGCACGCGCACGGTGGCCTTGCCGCCGGGCGCCGACTGGGCGCGGATACGCATCGGGTCTGCCATGTCTATGCTCCTTGGACTGTCGATTCGGGTGGAGGGCGGAGGTGGGACGCCGAAGGGCTCAGCCGCCGCAGCCGCCGAGCGTGACCTTGACCTCCTTGACGGCATACAGCACGCGACCGTCGTTCATCATGGCCACGGCGTACACGTTGGAGGACTGGCCCATCTTCACGCGGGTGTTGAAGCTGGCGTCGACGGCGTCGCTGACGTCGAAGACCGCGGCCAGCGCGTTCGGGTTCTTCTCGACCATGATGGCCATCCGCTTGACGCCGGTCAGGCTGGTCGAGCAGCCGACCGGGACGACAGCGCCGTTCTCGGCGATGTCGGGGCCGATCACGGTGACGTCCTTGCTCTCGGACAGGGCGCCGCCGCCCAGGGCCTTGGCGGCGTCGGGCAAGGTCTTGGCGTCGAACGCGGCCTGGCTCCAGGCGGCGTGAGCGCGGCCAGGCAGCAGGCCTGCGGTGGCGAGCAGGCCGAGCAGGGCGGCACTGTGCGTGAGCATCTCGCGACGGGGGGTGTTCATGGGCTACTCCTTGGGCTCCATCGGATGGTCGATGATCGTGCAGACGCGGCGGGCGCGGGCAGCGGGCATTGCCCGATTCTGTCCTGCCTGCGCCTGGCGTCGTGCGGCATGGGATTGAAGGGGGCTCGACTGGGCAGCGTGACGTCAGCGGGCAGCGCCGGCGGCAATCCACTGCGCCAGCGCCTGCGCGTCGGCCTTCGGGATGTTCTGCGCCGGCATCGGGATCGCGCCCCAGGTGCCCGCGGCGCCGCCGGTGATCTTGCCCGCCAGGTACTCGACGCGGTCGGCCCGGCCGGCGTGCTTCTTCGCGACCTCCTGCATGCCGGGCCCGAGGACCTTGCGGTCCACGCCGTGGCAGGCGGTGCAGTTGTGCTTGGTGAACAGCGCCAGCGCCGCGGCATTGCCACCACCACCCGAGCCGGCCGCGGGAGCAGCCGGGGCAGCGGCCGCAGGCGCCGGCGCGGCAGGGCGGGCGGCGGCCACGCGCGGCGCCTGGCCAGGGGCCGGCGGCGGCTTCGTCGTGTCGGCGCCGACCTGCGCGCCGACCATGCGGTTCTGCTCGGCCAGGTTGCCGTGGGCGTTGCGCGCATGGTCGGGCAGAAAGGAGGCGACCTTGGGCTCGGTGGCGCAGTCCTTCATGCAGGCCACGCCGCGCACATCGGGCCTGCCGCCGTTGCCCAGGCCCTTACCCGGCCACAGGCCGTGGTCGGTGGTCATGCCGTTGCGGTTGGGCAGCAGCTTCTGCACGTCGGCGATGTTGCGATCGCTCAGCGTGAAGTTTTCGGGCACCACCTCGCCCAGGTTCAGCAGGTAGGCCGTCACCGCGTAGACCTCGTCGACCTTCAGCGACTTCGGTGCGTTCCAGGGCATCGCACGGTTGATGTAGTCCCACAGCGTCGCGACGCTGGACAGCTTCATCATCGTCGTGCGGCCCGGGAAGGACTCGTCGGTCAGGCGCCGGGCGCGGCCGGTGCGGACGTCTTCCTTCGTGGTGCCGCCCACCAGCGGCGAGAACACCTCGTTGCTCTCGCCGAAGACGCCGTGGCACGAGGCGCACTTGGCCTCCCAGATGTCCATGCCCTGCGCGACGGTGCCGCTGCCCTTGGGCAGGCCCTTGAAATCAGGGCGCACGTCGATGTCCCAGGCGGCGATCTCCTGCGGCGTGGCCGGCCGGCCGATGCCAGGGAAGGGCCCCGAGGACTGGGCCCACACGCCCGTGGTCGCGGCCGCGGCCAGCATCAGCGCCGCCATCGCGCGCGCCGGACGCATCGACTCAAGAAAGCTGGACATTCTTCACCTCCCCGCTTTCCTGCACCAGCCAAGTCTGCACCGCATTGTTGTGATAGATCGATCGCGTGCCGCGCACTGCGCGCAACTGGCGGTAGGTCGGCTGCACGTGGCCGGTGTCGTCGGTGGCGCGGCTCTGGATCAGCGCGGGCTTGCCGTCCCAGGCCCAGTCGATGTTGAAGCGCGTCAGGCACTTCGACAGCACCGGCGTCTCGAGCCGCGCGGTGCGCCAGTGGGCCCCGCCATCCACCGAGACGTCCACGCGCCGGATCCTGCCGCGGCCCGACCAGGCCAGGCCGCTGATGTTGTAGTAGCCGCGGTCCAGCAGCACCTGGCCACCGGAGGGCGTGGTGACCACGCTCTTGCACTCCTGGATGCTGGTGTACTGGCGGTGGCGGCCGTCGGGCATCAGGTCCACGTAGTGCAGCACCTCGTCCTTGGCGCCGTAGGGCTGGTCGCCGACCTCGATGCGGCGCAGGTACTTGACCCAGCTGACCCCCTGCACGCCGGGCACCACCAGGCGCAGCGGGTAGCCGTTCTCGGGGCGCAGCATCTCGCCGTTCTGGCCATAAGCCAGCAGCACCTCGCCGCGCTCGACCATCTCCATCGGGATCGTGCGCGTCATCGACGAGCCATCCGCGCCCTCGGCCAGCACGTAGCGCCCGCGCTTGTAGTCGACGCCGCACAGGTCGAGCACCGTCTTCAGCGGCACGCCGGTGAATTCGCTGCAGCTGATCATGCCGTGGGTGTACTGGCAGGTCGGCACCGCGACATTGCCCCACTCCATGCCGGTGTTGGCGCCGCACTCGATGAAGTGGAAGCGGCTGACCGAAGGCAGACGCATCAGCTCGTCCATCGTGAAGACCTTGGGCGTCTTCACCATCGCCTCGTCCGAGCCGTTGACCATCAGGCGGTGCCTGGACGGGTCGACATCCCACCAGCCCTGGTGGTGACGCTCGAAGTGCAGCCCGCTGGGGGTGACGATGCCGAACAGGCTCTGCAGCGGCGCGAAGGAGACCGAGGCCTGCGTGGTCTGGGTCAGGCCGGGGCTCTGGCGACGCTGGACGTTGGCCTCGTACTTCGACGGCTTGCCGTAGCCATCGGTGGCCACGGGCTGGCCCAGGCCGGTGGTATGCGCTGGCAAATTCAGGATGTTCGGATCAGCCCCGGCGGCGGGAACCGGGTTGGCCTGGGCATGCACCGCTGCAGCGCCGCCGGCCGCCGCGACGGCAAACGCAGCGCGAATGAAGTCACGCCGGCCGCCACGCGCCTCGCCGAAGACCGTCCTGATGCCCTGCGGGCTGATGAAATTTTCCGGCGCCTTGATCAGGCGCCCGCTCGGTGATGCGAGGTCGGCCACGGCGGTCCTTCCGGCCCATAGTTTGTTCTGGATATAAGCAAGTATGAATATAAAGACAACACAACGCTATCAGGGAAAGTCCCAACACGCTGTAGGTTCGGCGGCCAGGCTGGCGTCAGTTCAGGCTGGCCGCCTGCGTACGCGGGCTGTGCGGCTGCATCCCGGGCCGCGCGCAGCGGGGCGCGCTCAGGGCTGCCCGATGACCGAGGCCGTGGCCACCAGTTCCTCGAACAGCGCGAGCGAGACCCGGCCCGAGACCGCGTAGGGGTCCAGCGTCGCGGTGGCCGAGTACTTCAGCAGCAGCGAAGGGTTCAGGCGCGACATGTTGACCTGCCCCATCGACCAGCTCGCAAAGCGCCGCTCGCCGATCTCTTCGTACAGCAGCACCTCGACGTCGGTGTGCCGCGGATCGCTGGCGATGCGGTTGTACAGGCGGTTCACCGCGCTGCGGCCGCCCTCGAGCACTTGCAGGAAGATCCCGCCGGAAAAGCACAGCACACCGGTCACACCCACCGTCGGGTTGTGCGACTTGCTCTGGCGCAGGATGGTGACCAGTTCCTCGTGGTCGATCGCCGGAACGGCACGGCTGGCATACAACAGGCGGACGAGCATGGTCTTCAGCTTCCCTTGCGGTTGGGCAGCAGCGAGAGAAACTCGCGCCGCAGGTTCGGGTCCTTCAGGAAGGCGCCACGCATCACGCTGTTGACCATCGCCGACTGGGTGTCCTTGACGCCGCGCCAGTGCATGCAGAAGTGGTCGGCCTCCATCACGATGCCCAGACCGTCGGGCTTCACCCGCTCCTGCAGCTCGTTGGCGAGCATGGTCACCGCCTCCTCCTGGATCTGCGGCCGGCTCATGATCCAGTCGCAGATGCGGGCGTACTTCGACAGACCGATCAGGTTGGAGTGCTCGTTGGGCAGCAGTCCGATCCACACCCGGCCGACGATCGGGCAGAGGTGGTGCGAACAGGCGCTGCGCACGGTGATCGGGCCGACGATGAGCAGCTCGTTCAGGCGCTCGGCGTTGGGGAACTCGGTCACCGAGGGCATGGGCCGGTAGCGGCCACGGAAGACCTCCTCGACATACATCTTGGCCACGCGCTTGGCAGTCTCGTTCGTGTTGTGGTCGCTTTCGGTGTCGATGACGAGCGCGCGCAGCACCTCCTGCAGCTTGGCCTGGACCTCGGCCTTGAGTTCGTCAAGCTCGCCCTCGCGCACGAACTCGGCGATGTTGTCGTTGGCGTGGAAGCGCCGGTCGGCGGTGACCAGACGGTAGCGGATGCGCTCGGAGGCGCTCATCGCGGCGAGCTCTTCGTCGGTGCGGAAGATGCGGGCGCTGCCATCCTGGAGCGCGCTGGCTGTGCTCTTCATCGGAAACCTCCATGCGGGGCCGCTGTGGGCCGCCAAATCCGGGCCGAGATGGGGGCGAGCGCAGATGTGCTCGGGACGCAGGCCTGTGCTGCATGTCGGCAGCGGGTACTGCGCCGACGGCGGGGCCCTGCAATAGACTGCCCGGATGTCACGAGTGTACGCCTCGCCCCCCCTGTCGCGCACGCTGTCCCTGTGCGCCGATGCCGTGGGCAGCGTCCAGGCCGGGCGCTCGCTGTCCGATGTACTGCCGCAGGTGGCGGCAGACCTGCGCCCCGCCGTCCAGGCACTGAGTTTCGAGGTACTGCGCCGCCTCGGCGGCGCGCAGGCCGTGCGCAGCCAGCTCGCGCCGCGCACGCCACCGGCGCGGGTGGACCACCTGCTGTTGAGTGCCATCGCGCTGCTGTGGCCCCAGCCTTCACCGCCCTACCCGGCGCACACCCTGGTCGACCAGGCCGTGGCGGCGGCGCGCGAGCGCACGCCGGCTGCTGCCAGCTTCGTCAACGCGGTCCTGCGCCGCTTCCTGCGCGAGCGCGAGGCACGCGTGGCCGAGGCCGAGCGCGACCCGGTGGCCGCCTGGAACCACCCCGCCTGGTGGATCACGCGCCTGCGCCAGGACTGGCCGGCGCAATGGCAGGCGCTGCTGGCCGCGGCTGCCGAACGCCCGCCGATGGTGCTGCGCGTGAACGCGCGCCGCGGCAGCGCCGCCGACTATGTGCGTCGCCTCGAGGCCCAGGGCCTGCCCGCCTGGGAACTGGGCGACCCGGCGCTCGGCGGGAAGGCGGTGGTGCTGGCGCAGCCCTGCCCGGTGCAGCAGTTGCCCGGCTTCGCCGACGGCGACGTCTCGGTGCAGGACGCGAGCGCGCAGCGCGCGGCACCACTGTTGCTGGGCCCGGCCTCGGCCCCGGGCGTGGCGCCACAGCCGCTGCGTCCTGGCGCGCGCGTGCTCGACGCCTGTGCCGCCCCGGGCGGCAAGACCGCGCACCTGCTGGAGCTCGCCGACCTGGACCTGCTCGCGCTCGACAACGACGCCTCCCGCTTGGCGCGGGTACGAGAGACGCTGGAGCGCCTGCGCCTGCGCGCGACCACCGTCTGCGCCGACGCGCGCCAGCCGGCCACCTGGTGGGACGGGCAGCCTTTCGATGCGATCTTGCTGGATGCACCCTGCAGCGCCTCGGGCGTCGTCCGCCGTCACCCCGACGCGCGCTGGCTGCGCCGACCCGAGGACGTCACCCACCTCGCGCGCGCCCAGGACGCACTGCTGCAGGCGCTGTGGCCGCTGCTCGCGCCCGGGGGGCGGCTGCTGTACGTCACCTGCTCGGTGTTCAAAGCCGAGGGGCAGGACCGCATCGATGCTTTTTTGCAACGCCTGCCACCAGGCCAGGCCGCGCTCGACGGCGCATCGCCCGGACACCTCGGGCCCGTCGCCCACAATACGGCGCTGGGCCCCCCGGGACGCCCGAGCACCGCCGGCGACGGCTTCTACTACGCCCTGATCCACAAGCTCCGCTGATGCGCCGCCCGCCCTCGACGCTGCGCCCGGGCCTGCCCCGGCAGGCGCGCAGCCCCACGCTGACGGCACGCCAGGCCGCGCGGCGCAGGCTGCTGGCCTGGTCTGCGGCCAGCACCATGGTGGCCTTGGGGCGAGCCTGGGCGAACGAGGTCCCGGGCGTCGATGTGCTGACGCTGCGGGTCCAGCGCAGTGAAAGCGGCGTCTTGCTGGACTTCTCCCCGCGCATAGTGCTGTCGCGCACGGTTCAGGAGGCGCTGGAGCGCGGCGTGCCGGTGTACTTCGTCGCCCAGGCCACGCTGTTGCGCTACCGCTGGTACTGGCGGGACGAGCGCATCGCCCGGGCGCAGCGCTCCTGGCGCCTGGCCTTCCAGCCGCTGACCTCGACGTGGCGAGTCGGTGCCGGCGGCCTGAGCCAGACTTTCCCGAGCCTGCAGGAGGCACTGGCCGCCATCCGGCTGACGGCCTGGCGAGTGGCCGATCCCTCACAGGCCGAAGCCGACCAGCGCTACCGGGTCGAGTTCACCTTCCAGCTCGACACCAGCCAGCTGCCCGGGCCGATGCAGATCGGCCTGACCACCCAGGTCGACTGGGTGCTGGGCGTGGAGCGTCTCGCTCCCGTCGAATGAACGCGTCATTCGAGCCCGCCGAAGGCGGCGGCCGGCGCGGCCGCGGCGCCGGCCGCTGGGGCTGGGTGGTCGGCGTCCTCGCCTTGGCGGGCGTGGTGTTGGTGATCACCTTCGTGCTGTCCTTCGGCAGCACCGGCGAGAGCTTCTATGAGCGCGAGTTCGCCTGGCTGTTCTGGATCAACGTGGCCATTGCCGCGCTGCTGCTGGGCGTGGTGGGCTACGTCGTTGCGCGCCTGGTCACCCGCGTGCGGGCCGGACGTTTCGGCAGCCGGCTGCTGATCAAGCTCGCCGGGATCCTGACACTGGTGGGTGTGCTGCCGGGGGCGGTGGTCTACACCGTGAGCTGGCAGTTCGCCGAGCGCAGCATAGCGAGCTGGTTCGACGTGCGCGTGGCCCAAGCGCTGGACGCCGGCGTCGCCCTGGGCCGCGACACGCTGGACACCCTGAAGTCCGACCTGGCTTCCAAAGCACGCGTGGCCGCGCGCCGTCTGGCCGAGCAGGAGAACGTGCCCGGCCCCATCACGCTGGAGCGCCTGCGCGAGCAACTGGGTGTCGAGGAGATGTCGCTCATCGATGCGGGCGGACAGATGCTGACGACAGCCGTGGCCCGGCGTGGGGATCTCGGCTTCGAACGGCCACCGCCAGGCATGCTGCGCCAGGCGCGAGACAGCGGCATTGCCGGGCAGATCGACGGGCTGGAGGACACACCCTCGACGGCGCGCATCCGCGTGCTGGTGGCCGTGCCCAGCAATGAGATCGCGCTGCGCACCGCGGGCGAGCGCTTCCTGTGGCTGGTGCAACCTTTGCCGCAGGCGCTGGCAGCCAATGCGCTCGCCGTCCAGTCCGCCTACAGCGAGTACCAGCAGCGCGCGCTCGCGCGCGAGGCCCTGCGCCGCATGTATCTGGGCACGCTGACGCTGTCGCTGGTGCTCGCAGTCTTCGGCGGCGTGCTGCTCGCCATCGTGCTCGGCAACCAGATCACGCGCCCGCTGCTGCTGCTGGCCGACGGCGTGCGCGAGGTCGCTGCCGGCAATCTGCAGGCGCGGCCGGTCTTTGCGTCGACGGACGAACTCGGCGGCCTGACACGGTCGTTCGCCGCGATGACGCAGCAGGTGGCCGACGCGCGCTCGCAGGTCCAGCGCGGCATCGTCCAGCTCGAGGCCGCGCGCACGCGGCTCCAGACCATCCTCGACAACCTGACCCCAGGCGTGATCGTGCTCGACGGCGAGGGCCGTGTCGACACCGCTAACCCCGGAGCGGCACGCATCCTGGGTCTTCCGGCGACCCAGTTCGCGGGCCGGCTGCTGACCGAGGTGGTGCCGCAGCCCGACTTTGCGCAGGGGGTGCTGGAGCGCTTCGAAGCCATGACCGGCAGCCCCGAGCCCGCCGAGCGCGAGCGCTGGCAGGACTCCTTCACGCTGGAAGGTGGCCCCAGCGGCGGGGCCACGCTGCTGGCGCGCGGCGCGCTGCTGCCCGGCGAAGGGCGTCTGCTGGTCTTCGACGACATCAGCGAGGTCGTGTCTGCCCAGCGCGCGCAGGCCTGGGCCGAAGTCGCACGGCGACTCGCGCACGAGATCAAGAACCCGCTGACACCCATCCAGCTCTCGGCAGAGCGCCTCCAACTCAAGCTCGGGCCGCGGCTGGAAGGCGCCGACCAGGCCATGCTCGTGCGCAGCGTGGCCACCATCGTCGACCAGGTCGAGGCGATGAAGCGCCTGGTCAACGAGTTCCGCGACTACGCGCGCCTGCCGTCGGCGCAGCCGTTGCCGCTGGCCTTGAACGCACTCGTGGCCGACGTACTGGCGCTGTACGGGCAAGCGCAGGAGCAAGGGCAGCTGACCGGCCAGATGGGCGAGAACCTGCCCGACATCCTCGGCGACGCGGCCCAGCTGCGACAGGTAGTGCACAACCTGGTGCAGAACGCGCTGGAATCCGTGTCGGAGCGCCCCGGGGGGCGTGTCATGCTCCGCACCGAAGCCGCGCGCGACGACGCAGGGCAGACCACTGCCGTGCGCCTGATCGTCGAGGACAATGGTCCGGGCTTTGATGAGCGGGTGCTGCAGCGCGCATTCGAGCCCTACATGACGACCAAGCCGCGCGGCACCGGGCTCGGGCTGGCGATGGTCAAGAAGATCGCTGACGAGCACCGGGCGCGCGTGGCGCTGCGAAATCGCCACGCGGACGACCGCCCTGAAAACCCCATCACCGGGGCGCGAGTTTCGATATCATTTTTCGCCTTGGCTCGTGCTTCACGTTCGGCCGCCGCCGCGTCTGGCTGAAGGCGCACATCCCCCCTCCACCCACCTTCGACACAGCCCCGATGTCAACGATTCTGGTGGTCGACGACGAGCTCGGCATCCGCGCGCTGCTGTCGGAGATCCTCACCGACGAGGGCCACACGGTCGAGCTTGCCGAGAACGCCGCGCAAGCGCGTGCGGCACGCTCCCGCATGCGCCCCGACCTCGTGCTGCTCGACATCTGGATGCCCGACGTCGACGGCATCACACTTTTGAAGGAATGGGGCGGCCAGGGGCTGATGACGATGCCCGTCGTCATGATGAGCGGTCACGGCACCCTCGACACCGCGGCCGAGGCCGCGCGCTACGGCGCGGTGGCCTTCCTCGAAAAGCCGATCACGCTGCAGAAGCTGCTGAAGGCAGTGGACCAGGCACTGTCCCGTCCCGGGCCTGCGTCGCAGCCCGCAACTGCGACGCCCGTGAGCACGGCGCGGCCCGAGCGCGAGACACGGCAGGCCCTGCCCGACGGCGCAGCCCAGGCAGCAGCGCCGGGCGCCCTGCAAGCGTGGGCAGCAGCCCCCGGCGTTTCTTCGCAGGACCCGCCCGCTCGCCAGGTCTTCGACCTCGACAGGCCACTGCGCGAGGCACGTGACGCGTTCGAGAAGAGCTACTTCGAGTTCCACCTCGCTCAGGAGGGCGGCTCGATGACACGCGTGGCTGACAAGACCGGCCTGGAACGAACCCACCTGTACCGCAAGCTCAAGCAGCTGGGTGTCGATCTCAGCCGCGGGCGCCGAGGCGGTTGAAAGGCCAGGCATCTTGCGCCGATCAGACGCCGGCTCGCTGCTGAGGCTATACTCATCGACCTTGGCCAAGTAGCTCAGTTGGTAGAGCAGCGGATTGAAAATCCGCGTGTCGGTGGTTCGATTCCGCCCTTGGCCACCAGTAAAAGCAACGACTTAGCCCGCCCTCACCCGGCGGGCTTTGTTGTTTTCGGCGGGGCGTGTAGCCACTATGTAGCCAGCGGGACGGGGGGTACGACCCGGAAATCCAGCGCCTGCGTGCTACGCGAACCCTCGCGCACCCGCTCCACGGTGCGCACCTTTGCCTCGTTCATATCGATCACCATCGCCAGATGATCGACGCGCACGCCATGCGGGCTGCACATCAGCCCGTGGATCGCCCACCCTTCGAGCCGCCTCCAAGCTCACATGTCGCCTGAAACACGCCTCACGCTCCAGGCTCACACCTCGCTGGACAAGACTAAGGCTTGACGAAAAATCGTCATACCTAAGGAAGATCTGCAAAACCACCGGGGAAACGTGCTTGTCTGCCCAGGGAAGTTGAGGGACGATGAACGGCATGCAACAGACTGACCTTGGCCTGAGCCTGAGCACGAAGCGCACGCGCAAGCGGGAGTTCCTGGCTCAGATGGAGCAGGTGGTGCCGTGGACCGACTTGGTTGACTTGGTAGCGCCGTACGCTCCGCAACGCAAGACCGGCCGCCCGCCGTTCGACGTGCTGACCATGCTGCGTATTCACTTCATGCAGCAGTGGTTCACGCTGAGTGACCCGGCGATGGAGGAGGCGCTGCACGATGTGCCGCTGTTTCGGGAGTTCGCTGGGCTGACGATGGGCCGGCGGCTGCCTGACGAGACGACGATCCTGCGCTTTCGCCACCTGCTGGAGCAGCACAAGCTGTCCGATCAGATCCTGGCCACTGTCAACGACCTGCTGCAGCGTAAGGGCCTGTTGCTAAAGACCGGCACGGTGGTGGATGCCACGCTGATCGCCGCGCCCAGTTCGACGAAGAACAAGACCGGCGAGCGCGACCCGGAGATGCACCAGACGAAGAAGGGAAACCAGTGGTACTTCGGGATGAAGGCCCACATCGGCGTGGACGTTCATTCCGGTCTGGTGCACACGGTGCGCGGCACGGCAGCCAATGTCAATGATGTCGTCGAAGGCAACAGCCTGCTGCACGGGCAGGAGACTGAAGTGTTCGCCGATCTGAACCGCCCCGGGTTTTGAGGAGGCTCCAACTCTTGAGAAGATGGAGTCATGAGCAAGTCGAACAAGTTCTCACCTGAGGTCCGCGAGCGGGCCGTTCGGATGGTCCAGGAGCAACGCGGCGAGTACCCATCGCTGTGGGCGGCGATCGAGTCGATCGCCCCGAAGA
>JAIXWM010000106.1 GCA_027491255.1 Rubrivivax sp.
AGCACCATCCGCATCGCGGGCTGGGGATGAAGTCACCCCGTGAATTCCGTAATACCGTTAATGCCGCTTAGCTTACGTTTCTGAACCGATCTGTTCGTACTGGACGGGGCAACTCCAGCTCGAGCTCGCGCACCTTCACGCGAAGCATGCGCGCCTCGCTCTCCGGCACCACGACCTCGCCCGCAGCGAGAGCGCGCTCCGCGCCCTCCTCCATCTGCCGTTTCCAGGCAAAGGCCAGGCTCGGGGAGATTCCGTACTTGCGCGACGGCCCAGAGCGAGTTCCCGGGCTGTCCCGCTTCCTCGAGGACGAGGCGCTTCTGCTCCGTCGTATAAGCTCGGCGTTTTCCAGGTTTTCGTTGATCGAACGCGAGCACGGGCTCGGCTTCGAAATCCTTACTCATATCTTCAGCCTATGCGTAGTGGACCTGTCCGCACAGAGAGGGGGCTACTTCAATCACGCCTTGTCAAGCCAATGCGAGTCTGCAAGATTCCGTGCTCCGAGGAGAACGCAAGACTGTCTTAGGGCGGAGGAAACGTTGCTGAATATCGTAATCCCAATGGCCGGCGCTGGGAGTCGCTTTTCGGCGGCTGGCTACACCGAGCCTAAACCGCTCATCCCGATCTTCGGACAGCCAATGATTCGGCGAGTGATCGAGAACCTCCGCCCGCGTCGAGCGCACCGATTCATTTTTATCTGCCAGAAAAGCCACATCTCCGCTTTCGAGCTTAACACGAAACTTCCGGAGTGGGCGCCGGGATGCGTGGTCGTCCCCGTCGTCGGACTGACCGAAGGCGCTGCGTGCACGGTGCTTGCGGCAAGGCCCCTAATCGACTCTTCGGACGAACTGATGATCGCGAACAGCGACCAGTACGTTGACTGCTCCATCGACGACTATCTCGAGTCGATGCACACGCGGCATCTCGACGGACTCATCATGACGATGACGGCAAGCGATGCGAAGTGGTCGTTCGTCGGACTCAACCGCCTCAACCTCGTAACGCTCGTCGTAGAGAAGCAAGTCATCTCCGATGAAGCGACTGTGGGCATTTATAACTTCGCGCGGGGCAGCGACTTCGTCACCGCGGCCGACCAAATGATCGCAAACCAGCGACGCGTGAACGGAGAATACTACGTCGCTCCCGTCTACAACGAACTCATACAAAGGCACGCGGCCGTCGGCGTGTTTAACATCGGTAAGGAAGCCGATGGCATGTACGGTCTTGGAACCCCATCCGACTTGGAGCTCTTCATGACTCTCCCGGTCGGGCGTGCGCTGCGCGAGGAACGGCGTTGAAGATCATCGGACACCGCGGAATTTGGGAATCCGTCGGAGAGCGGAACACCGAAGAGGCCTTTCACAGATGTTTCCGCGCAGGGTTCGGAACGGAAACTGACATTCGAGACCTTGCGGGCGCACTGGTAATCTCCCACGATCCCCCGAGGGGCGGGGAGCAGACGATCGGCGACCTTCTCGTTTCAGCGGACCGCGTTGGAGGGGCGCCGCTCACGCTCGCCTTGAACATCAAGTCCGACGGGCTTGCAGAAAGCGTAGCGAAAGCACTCGCGGCTTATTCCGCACTCGACTGTTTCGTCTTCGACATGTCGGTTCCGGACATGCGCTCCTACTTCAAGACGGGCGTCCCGGTGTTTACCCGCATGAGCGAAGTCGAACCCACACCGGCCTACCTAACCGAGTCCAAGGGCGTCTGGCTCGACTCCTTTGAGGGGGACTGGTTCGATGGCGACTTGATCGAGTCCATCCTCGACAAAGGAAAACGAGTATGTGTTGTGTCGCCTGAATTGCATGGTCGCAAACCATTGGAACGTTGGAACTCTCTGCGGCGCTTCGCAGAAGACTCTCAAGTAATTTTGTGCACCGACTGGCCTGGAAAAGCTAGTGCGTTTTTCGCTAACCGGAGCGCTCCATGACGATCAAAGCAATCCTCTTTGACATGGACGGGGTATTGATTGACGCGAAGGATTGGCATTACGAGGCGCTCAACCGCGCTCTAGAGCTATTCGGCATGCCGATCTCGCGACTCGACCACCTCACTAGTTTTGACGGCTTGCCGACGCGAAGGAAACTCGAGCTCCTCTCATTGGATCGGGGACTTCCCCGCGAGCTTCACGAATTCATCAACGAACTCAAACAAAAGTACACGATGGAAATCGTGCACACGAGGTGCTCACCTCGTTTTGTTCATGAATACGCACTCGCAAAGTTGAAGGCGCGGGGGTACCGCCTTGCGGTCTGTTCGAACTCTATTCGGCTCACCGTGCGCACGATGATGGAGAAGGCAGCGCTCGCTAAGTACCTAGACCTCATGGTGTCGAACGAAGACGTCACTCATGGCAAACCCGATCCAGAAATGTACTTGCGAGCTATCGAGACCTTCAACATCCGTCCGGAGGAGTGTCTGGTTGTGGAGGATAACGAGAACGGCATCCGCGCGGCAAAAGCGGCCGGAGCCCACTTGCTCGTGGTCCAGAGCGTCGATGACGTGACCTTCGACTCGATCACGGACCGCATCGCCGAAGTCGAAATCGAAAAGCAGAAAGCAATCAGCGAGGAACCACGTGCTTAACGTCTTGATTCTCGCGGCTGGCGGAGGAGAAACCGACGCCGCCGGTCGCTCGTTTCCGGCCTGTCTCAGCGAAGTAGATGGGGTATCGATCCTCGAACGAGTTACACGCAACGCGAAAAAACTGAAAGACGCGACGGTAGTGTTCGCGTTCGTGGACTCTGACGCTCGAAGGTTTCATTTAGAGAAAATCGCGCGACTTCTCATCCCGTCATCGAGGACCATCTGTGTACCTGCCGCGACCAAGGGCTCCGCATGCACTGCACTTCTTGCAGCGAGTCAACTTGCAGCCGAAGCCGAATTGCTCATCATCAGCGCCAATGAGTTGGTGGAGGTTGATATCAGCGAAGCCCTCCGGTCTTTCAGGCTTCGAGCCCTCGATGCAGGCACGTTCGTGTTCCGATCAGTCCACCCACGGTATTCATACGTCAGGCTGGACAGCGATGGTTATGTTGTCGAATCCGCTCAACGCGTTCCGATCAGTTCCAACGCCACCGCGGGCATCTTTTGGTTCTCCAGGACAGCCCTGTTCGTCGACGCGGCCAAGTCAATGATTCGAAAGGACGCCCAAACGGACGGTGCGTATTTCGTTGCTCCGACATTCAACGAACTCGTGCTCCAGCAGATGCGCATCGGAGTGTCCGCAGTCTCCCCCGGGGAGTACCTACCCCTGAAGGACGACATTCAATTGCGCAGCTACGCGCGGGAGCCTCGCCGATGATGTTTGCAAAACTCGACTCGATGATAAGAGGCTGGTTCGTCGGCTCGTTCCAGCCCACACTTTTTGACACGGACTCTTGCGAAGTTGCGGTAAAGCATTATCAGCGAGGCGACTCGGAGGAATCTCACCTTCACAAGCTCGCAACCGAGGTCACCGCGATCATCGCAGGAACGGTTCGGATGGCCGGGCGAACCTTGACGGCTGGTGACATTGTGCGGCTCGAACCGGGTGAGGTCACAGACTTCCTGGCGTTGACGGACGCCACGACGGTTGTTGTCAAAGTCCCGGGCGCCAAGAACGATAAATATCTCGTGGTCTCTCCCCCGAATTCCGAGTGAGTGGCGGTGACGGCGGCCGCTGGGAGCAACAGCAACCTTGCCGACGCGAAGTCAGCGTCGTACGCGGTCTCTTCGATTGAGCGGACGTCCGCTCCGCCAAGGCGCGCTTAGGCACCTTGAGTCTACTCGCCGTTTTTTAGCCTTTCATGCCCCGGAACGAGTAATCCGTGAAGAATTATGCGCTTTCCAACCTTGCTAGTCGAGCGTCGCGCGCGACCCGGCGGCTGCCCAGCCTCATGAAGACCGCGTACCTCGGGTTGGCGAAGGCGGGCACGCAACCTGAGCCGTTCCGGTGGCTGTTTCCGCGTCTAATGTCCCGCACTCCGTTCGGCCCGATGCTCACGATAGACCGTGGGCCGTACTCGATTCGACTGCACCGCGCGAACGCGTGCGTCGGCGCTTGGGATGATCCAACGAACTATAGAAGGGAAGAGACGTTTCTACGTTCAATCCTTCGCCCGGGCGACACGGTTGTCGACGTGGGTGCGAACATTGGGCTGGTGACCCTCACCGCGTCGGCACTCGTCGAGTCGGGTGGTCGCGTGGTTGCTATCGAGCCTCACCCCAGAACGTTTTCGATCCTCCAAGATCACATCTCGCTCAATGCCGCGACGAACGTCGTCGCTGTTCAGTCAGCGGTTGGAGAGTCGGGGGGCGCCGCGTTCATCTCGGATGGTGCATACGATGATATGAACCACATCGAGCGCGACAAGACCGGCGGGATTGCGGTTCCCTGCCTTCGCCTCGACGACCTCGCGTCCTCGCTGGCGCTCGAGACTGTCCGTGTTCTTAAGATAGATGTCGAAGGATTCGAGCTGTTCGTTCTACGCGGAGGGCGCGCCACGCTTGCCCGAACGTCATTCGTCTACATCGAGGTCGCGGAGGCACACTTCGCGGTGAACGGTTACTCCACCGCCGATGTTCTCGCGGAGCTCGCTATTGCAGGGTTCGAATGTCGCTCGCTCAATCGGGAGGGGTTGCCAGCCGACCTCATCCCCGCCGGATGGGTCGCAAACGATTGTCAGAATATCCTCGCGATTCGCCAACGAGCGGCCGAACCGTCCCCCTGACACCGTTCGCGCTCAGTCGGTCTTCCTGCGCTCACGCAGTCGGTTTATCTGGCCGCGCAACATCTGCCGATTATGCATCGAAAGCACGGTTGACAGCAGATTTTGACCAAGTCGAAACACCCGCCAGCGAAGGACTTCGGCCGGCGTCTTGGTTGCGCGAGCGTCAAAGTCACATCCCACATTCAATTTCCCATACTTGCGAGCAGCCCAGGGCCACCACTTTCCGCCGTCAACAACCCCGTCATACTTCAGGACTGCCCGGTAGACCGAGTAAATCCCTGGAAGTTTGTTACTTCGAACACTGCCATTCACTTCGAACTCCCACAGGGACTCGCCTGCCCGAATCAGTCTGCGAAGGCTCTCCGTGCGCCAGATTGTCGCGTGCGTATTCGTGCGCAAGACTACTCCCGGCGCAACGAAGCCGAAGTTGAGCGCTCCGGGCACAGGATTCGTCGGTGCCGGCTCCGGAACAAGGCGAACGGCATCGCCCTCGAGACTTTCGAGCTTATCGAGAAGGGAGACAACGGCACTGGTGTCTACTTTCTCTCGGAGAAACCAGTCCTCGAGCATCATCAGCACGAACGGCGTCTTTATCGCCCCGAGTTGCATCAGGGTGCGATCGCTCCAGTTCGGCGAGGCGCCCGGGGCAGGCGCGGTATGCACGCCCAACGCGGACGCAGAGAGTTCGTTTGACCCAATGTACGTTTCGAACGGCCTATCCTTCCAATGAAGGTCGAGGAGCGCGATCATCGGTGGCCAGAGATCGGCGTAGCCATCCCACGACGGTATGTAAACGGAGCATCGGTCATCGGACGGCATCGCAGGTCTCCCCTCGGGTTAGGTTACGACTCAACCTTTTGAACCAACACGTCTTTTAGCAAGTTGCGCAGGTGCGGCGACGCTAGCAGGCTAGCGACTCCTGCCGCCACGACTTCGACGACCAGCATCGCGCTCCGGTCTGCGATAGCGAGCGAGCGCAACACCAGGTTAGCGGCCGCAGCGACCCCATACCCGACGGATGCGACACTGACCAACCGCCCAATCTCCGTCAAGACACCAACGGAAACGACGAGGCATGTCAGCACGAGTGCAACGCTCGCGACGATCGCATAACCCCATAAAAATTGCCAAGATCGCCCCGTCGACAACGCGAACAAGGCGACGGCGCCAGCAGCAGTGAATCGGGCCGCCCCGATTGAAATGAGTGTCTTCGTTCGCCCGAGTGCCAACAGGGTAATGTGCGGAACCGCCATCAGCGCGTCCGCAAAGACATAGACCGCCACCGGCGCAATCACGTGCGCAATCTCCGCGCCATGCTGGGCGCCGCCGGCAAGACGTGAAACATCGCCGGGATTGCGAAGGATTACCACGACCGGCACGAGGAGGGTGGACCCGAGCAACGCCACACACGTCGCCGCGAGCTCCGCGCCGCCGCCGCGAGCGGACTCGTTCTCGCGAACGATCCTCGGATAAAGAGCCGTAGCGAGCGGATATGCGACCACGTAGAACGCAGAGCACATACTCTGCGCCGCGCTCACGGCACCGAGGGTGGCAAGACCACTCAGTCGCGGGAGGATGACACTCGGAAGTGTAGAAAACCCAACGCCGAGCGCCGTGACGAAGCCAACTGGACCCGCGAACCCAAGGATGTTCCGAAGTTCTTCCCCTGCCCCGCTTTCGGGCAAATCACCGTTCGTATCCGCCGGCCTCACGGAGCGCACGAACAGACCTGCCGCTAGTAGTTCTACGGCCGAGGCGGCGGCCAGCAACACGGCGATAAACCGCGGAGCTGGACGATCGGTCAGTGTGAGAGCGAGAGCGCCCATCAGCTTGGTCACGGCGGTCACGAGCGCCACTAGCAACACGTAGCCAGGGCGCTCAAGCCCCTGCAGTGCAGCACCGTAAACCAGGACCCCAAGCCTGGCTGACGCGCCGGCGGCACATATCCGAAGTGAAACTTCTGAATCACTCGGAAACCCCATCACTCGAGAAAGAGGCGTTCCCGGAAGCACGACGATGAGCAAAACGAGGCCAGCCATCGTCCGGGCGGCGACCCGCTCAACTGCGGCGACTAATCTCGTGGGGTCCTGGCCGAGCGCGCGCGCGCGCGCGACCGCACGAACAACGCCCGAGGACACTCCAATATCCGCGATCGAAATTATCGATTGCAATGTGGCGAACGCGCTCACGAACGCGAACCCGGCAGCACCGGCGGCGCGGAACAAGATGGGAGTAAATACGAGCGACGCGGCTGATCCGATCCCACGAGCGAAGAGGTAGAGACTGAAGGAACGCCGCATCGGAGTCGGTTGTGGAGACATTCGAAGGCAGGCTCCCAAGGTCGACCAGGCTCGGGCCCCACTGGTTTTCTTAGGGCGGAGTGAGAGGTCTCAGAAGGACTTACGTTGAGCCGCATCGCAGCCGCAACGACGATGTTGCTGCCTCAATGCACCGTGCGCCGTCAAGGTCGTTTTCGGCACCTTCCCGTTTCTCAACAGCTCGTGGCGGTCGTATTTTCTCGTCGCATGTTTCGCCGCAAGCGCGGACGCGAACGTGCCGCGCCGAGAACCGTCAGCCCGTGACCCGAAGCCTTCGCCAAGCGTTTACAGCGGACAGCGCGGCGCGTGAGCCCAATCCGACGAGCACGGGTGCGACAACCGAGGCCGGCATGACGTCACGCACAACGCGAAGCGACGAAAACGCCTCCCGCGCCAGCTGAGTGTCGCCACTCGCGATCCCGTAAGAACACGCTTTCAACCACTTCTTGATTGTGAACACGGGAGCAACTTCAAGCAACTCGTCTCCAAGTTCGCGCACAACCGACGCGAAACACTTTGACAGATCGGCCGCTCGCTCCTCCGTCAGGTCTGGAGCGCAAAAACGGTCATCCCCGCTGGTCTCGTATCGACCGACGACGTCGGGGGCGATATCGAACCGATACTTGAGCGCGAGTTTCGTCCAGAAAAAGGGCTCGCACGCATGTCGGCGACAGGTCGTGAGCCATGGATTCTCAGTGGCTACTCGCCGTCGCACAATTGGGAAATACTCGCCCTGGAACCGGGTCTCGATGAGCTCTCGGGTTGAGGAAGGGACGCCTCTGAACGGCGGCACGGTCAGCGTTCCCGAGGGAAAGCGCATACCTCGCCAGAAGACGCCGACATCAGGCGGCGCGTCTATCAACTCATTGGAAAGCCGCCGCGGCACTTCGGCATCAATTTCATTGTCCGAGTCGAGGAGCATGAGCCACTCACCCGCCGCCGCTTCCGCGCCAGTCCGTCTTGCGTGCGCGAGGCCTCGGTTCGTCCCATGCTCAATAAATTTTGTCGGAACTGGGAGCGAGGCGAGCGCACCGCGGATTTGGGCCGCGCCGCCGTCCGTTGAGCCATCGTCGACAACAACGACCTCGGCGGAAAACCCACGCGCGCGAAGAACCGCAGTTGAGCGAATGGCTCGCTGACAAAGGTCTCTACGATTAAACGTCGGTATCAACACGGACACAAGCGGTGCTTTGGACTCCATCTCATCCTTTTCCTGTGTCCAACATCGCAACCGCAACGGGTTGGGTTTCCCCGCGTTTCGTGGACACGTTCGCTATGCGGCCAGAGCAGTCGCGCGTGACCTAAGTTCGTAAGCGACCGGGCTGAGCTAGTCGCCCGTGGAGTGAAGGCGAACGCGATTGCAGAAGGTCTCGATATATTCGGCATTTAGCGCCTGGACGACGCGGAAGGGTGCGATGGGCTGGCCGCAGATTCGTGTTTGTTATCGCTGCTCGTCGTCGCTGGCGACCAACAGTCGAGCCCAAAGCGGGAGAAATGCATATTTAAACAGCGGAGCATTCGCCATGAGCGCGAATACGGCACCACGCAAGAACCAACGCGATGGAACCGTGCGACCGGGAACGGAGCGAAGGAACGCAAGGAAGAGAGCCCCCCCGATCGGGAACCCAAAGATGGAAAACAACTCGGCAAATCCGCTCGAACCGTACCGAAGGTAATCCCCACCAAATCCGGCGCCCAAGACGTCTCGAGGTTCGACATCGACGTTTCCGGACGCCAGACCAATAAGCGCACCATACCGCCCCTGTGCCGAACTATCGAGTTCGCTGTCATCTTGAAAGTCGAATCTTGCCGACGTCTGCTCGAAGGCTTCACGTGCACCGTCGACGGAGAACGCAAAAATGATCACGATAAGGAACGCGGACATCGCGCCAAGGATTCGACTCTTTAATTCCGGGAACCTGACTAGTACGTACGACGTGTACATGCCGAGCAGCCCGAAACCGAAAGCGCTGAACGAAAGAACGGTTGATACCGCCGTGACAAAGAAGTCGCTCGGCCGATCGTCTTGATAACGAACGAGAAGCGCATAAAGCGCAAGTGCGTTCGTTGAATAACTGCTCGGTTCAAGAAATAGGCCGGAAGGGCGGAAGATACTGGAAAAATTGCGTGATTCCAGCCCAAAAAGCGTATGGTACTCGACGAAGCGACCTGCCATATGATAAATCGAAAACTGTAACACCAATGCGGCCGCATGTGTCCACAAGAGGGGCCGGACCACTCGAACAACCTCTTTTCCGTCGCCCGAAGACACGCGAAGCGCCGCGAATAACGCAACCACGATGACCTCAGCGATCCCGGATCGACCATTCCGTGTCGAAGTTCCGAAGTCGAGAACCATCCCGAACGCACCGAGCCCGACTGCGAACATCACCCCCGCGGACGCTGGGTGTTTTAATCCAAACACGATCCACGTGGCGAGAAGTGCGAACGACAGAAAGTCGAAGGGCCGAATGCGCAGTCCCGGTAGGTAGAAGTCCCAAAGGGTCGCGAAGGCGAACGCAGCAGCCAAAAGACGGGGGGAGACGGCACCGGCCTGCTTCGCGTCGCGTAGATGATTGTCGCTCTCACGATAATGAGTCATCGGCCCTCGCGACTTACTCGCCAGCGTGCTGATACCACGCGCCGAGCGTCAAAAGCGCCCAAAGTTCTTGGCCCCAAAGCCGTCGCCCCCGGCGATGTTCGTCGTAGCGTTTACGAAGCACCTTGTCGTCCAACCCGAGCAAGTCGAGGAGTCCCTCGCGCGCCAAGAGGTCGCGAGATTCCTCGTAGAGTCCGCCGAGACGATGCCGCATCCACGCATCGATCGGGACACCGAATCCTCTTTTCGGTGGCTCCAAAATCCACTCCCCAAGTGCTCGAGACGCGGCTCGACGAAGAGGAAGCTTGCCATGCCGACCGCCTACGAGGCTGTGCGTTCGATAGCGCGCGGCTACGCGGAAGAGGGAGCGCTCCAAGAAAGGAGTCCGAAGCTCTAATCCGCAGGCCATTGACGCCCGATCTGTCTTTGTGCAAATGTCGTCCGGCAGATAGTCCGAAAAGTCGGACATCCGAGCGTACTCGATTGGGCTTTCACCTTTCGGGAGCACTAGTTTGCGCACTGGATACGAGGCTCGAACTACCCCGTGCATGCTTTGAGACGTCAATTCGGAGTAAGCTTCGTCAATCCCAGTTGCACCGAGAAACCGAAGTACGCGTGTGAGCTGACGAACTTTTCGGGGCCCGAGGACTGACACGCCAAAGTCGCGCGTCGGATCAAGACGCAACATGGTCGCCTCTCCAACTCGCGCAACCATGCCAAAAACGCTCGCCCGCACCCGCATGGCTTGCTCGAATTGCAAGTATCGGGTGTACCCCGCAAATAGCTCGTCTCCGCCGTCACCGGTGAGTGCAACCTTGACGCGGTTAGCTGCAAAACGACAGACTAGATACGTTGGAATGATGGAAGCGTCCGCAAGGGGCTCCGCCAACGACTGAAGGGCCGCGTGCACAGCTCCGAGGGCGTCTGCTTCAGCGATTCGAAGTTCAAAATGATGGGTTCCAAGTTGCGCGGATGTGCGACGAGCGATTGTCGACTCATCTAGCGACGGATCATCAATGCCGACCGTAAACGTGGCAAGGGAGTTTGTATGCCTCGCCGCGAGCGCCGTGACGAGCGACGAGTCGATTCCACCACTAAGCAAGGAGCCGACGGGAACATCGGCCACGAGGCGACGTTTGATATTTCGGGCAAGCAGGTCTTCAACTTCATCGTCGCTAGCCGGTGGCCCCCCCTCCGCGCGGAGACGTAGCCACTCGGACGTTGGGTCGAAGTAAACGCGGAAGGATGTATCCCAGGCGGATGGTCCTCGGCGAGCGACGAGCGCAGACCCGGGTCTGAGCTTTCTCACGTCGAGCCAGGGAGACGAATCTCCAACCATGTGCCCACGCCACAGATACGCTCGGAGGGCCTCGGCGTCCAGCGCCGGAGGCGTCCGAGAGGCTCTTGCAACAACACGCGGGTCCGAAGCGAAGGCAATCGCGTCACCTGCGACCATCCAATAGAGCGGTTTCTCCCCGAATGGATCGCGCGCCAGCGCGACTTCCTTGGTGCGCCGATTCACATGCGCCAGCGCGAACATTCCATCCGCGCACTCAAGAAAGTCAGAGAGACCAAAGCGCTCAATGAACTCGACGACAATTTCGGTGTCGCTGCCTGACCTTGGAACCCATCCGCGGCCCTTCAGTCGATTTGCCAGTTCCGAGAAGTTGTATAATTCGCCGTTGAATACGATTACCGACGCCCCCGACGCAGACATCATCGGCTGATGGCCGGCGGAGGACGTGTCAAGGATGCTGAGGCGCGTGTGAACGAGGTGCACCGCCCCACCGTCCTCCAAATGCACGCCACGATCGTCAGGTCCGCGCGGTGCGAGCAGGCGCAAGGCTTCTGATTCCCAACCTTCAGGGGAGCGCGAACCCAATGAAACTCGGCCGGCGATGCCACACATTTCAACCCGCCATCGCGCGCTGGTAGTAGTCCGTGTAAATAGGCACGACCAGGTCGAGACTAAACCGGGCCGCCACGCTCTCCCGATTTTGTCTTCCAATGTTCGATCGTTCTTGCGAGTCGCATGCGGTCAACTCCGCGAGGCGCTCCTCCAATTCCAACTCGTCCCCGGGACACACCATGCGTCTCTCGCAGGCAACCAGTTGCGCGCTCTCGCCGATTCGTGTCGCGAGGACCGGGCGCTCGCAAAGCATTGCCTCTGCGAGAACATTTGGGAATCCCTCTCCGAATGACGAGTTCTGTACGAAAACGTCCAAGGACGACATGAGCTCAGCCACGCCATTGACCTCGTCGAATAGATGCCAGCGATCCTTGACGTCCACTGGGACCGCCAGGTTGCAAGCCGAAACCACGCCTCGGCCCGCAAGGAGACCGTAAATGCGGGAGTCCTTGCGCATGAGAGCGGACACCGCCCGAATGAATCCGGAATGGTTCTTCATCGGGTGCGCGCGACCGACGGCGCCGATAAGGATTGCGGAATCGTCAATCCCCATTGCCAATCGCCCGGCCGCGCGCGCAGAGGGGCGAAAAGCGAACTCGATCGTATCGAAGCCATTCGGCACAAAGTCGACGCCACGAAAGCCCTCGCGGCGCAACTCCATGACGGCGTCTTGTGAATTTGCGAGGACGCGAAACGCGAGCGGGGAGTATGCTTTCAGCGCCCGCACTACGCCGCGTTTCGATTCGTTCGTGCCGAACGTATTGCGAACATTTATGATTGCAGGCACGCGCCACACCGCGAATGAAAGCAGCGCAGCCACCGCGTTTCCGTGATGAAGCCATCCGACACACACGTTTGGCCGTTGTTGTCGCAGCGCTGCGGAGATCCCCGCCGGCGCAGCGACGAGCGCGCTCGTGGAATAACCCAGTTTAGCGATACGAATACCCGCCCCGCGCAACCGCTCCTCGATCGGGCCGGTTTCTTTGAGCAGCGTGATGACGCGATGCTCGAACTGATTCGAAGATGCCAGGATTATGCGCTGTAGCATCCTCTCTGCGCCGCCGGTGGCGAGCGACGTGATTACATGTTGGACGACGGGTTTCATTTCGATTGTGGCGGCGGTCAGCGGGCTCTCGTGCGCTATCACATCACCCGAATGGTTGCCTGCGAAAAGGTTGCTTTGCTACACTCCGAGTATATCGAACATTCGTTCGGTCACCATCGTGTCAGAGAATCGGCGTTCCGCCCGGATTCGATTCGCCTCTCCAATGCTCCCCCAATGCGCTTCGGCGTCTAGCGCCCGGAAGATCCCTTGCGCAAGCGAAGTCGCGGAGCGGGCATCCACGAGCCAGCCGTTCACGCCGTCATCCACAGTGGCGGCGCACCCAGGCACGCGTGTCGTGACCACCGGGCGACCGGTCGACATTGCCTCTATCACCGATCTCGGCAGTCCTTCACGATAGGACGGCAGAACGAATACGTGGCAATTCGCAAGTTCACCCCTGACATCTGAGACGGGGCCGACATATTCAACTGCTCCGTTACAGGTAACATCAGCGGGTGACAGTCCATCAGGCGACTCGTCAACAGGGCCGACGAGTCTGAACCGCACGTCGGGCCGCCGTGCCCGAACAGCCGCGGCGGCCTGCGCATACTCTGCCAACCCTTTCGCTCGAAGTAGTCTCGCGATACACAGGAAAACGGGAGGGCCGGGTGGGATAGGGCGGGGAGCAAAACGAGCCACGTCGACCCCCGACCCCTCAATGACATGCGCAACCTCCGAGCGATCGAATATTCCCGCCGTTCGAAAATGTTCTAAATCGTCCGTATTTTGAAACACCACAGCATCCGCGCGCCGCAAGGCAAGGGAGTAGAGACCGGACACCAGAGCTCGCAATGCTCGCCGCTGCGCCGACGAGCCGTCAAACGCGTAGCCAAGCCCCGTAACGATTGGTACTAGCTTGATTCTACGTTCCCCGAATGCGGCCAGGGAGCCCCAGACAATCGGTTTGACCGTGTATGGGAGAACAATGTCGGGTCGCGCGTCCTTGTAATACTGACGAAGAAAAAGAAGCGTGCGCAAGTCTTGGGTAGGGTTCAGCCCCGTGCGGCGAACCGGGATCGGCACAAAACGAGCGCCCAACGACTCAATCGCTCTCACCGTTTCGTTGGATTCGAACGCTGCGAGTGCATCGACCTCGAGTCCACGTCGAGCCATGCCCCGCAATAACGGTCCGCGAAAGCCCACTAATGAGGGCGCGAAGGCGCCTATGACCGCGACTTTCGTCACTTGTTTCCCCAGAACCAAGACTGAAAACAAAGCACGGCCCACAGTCGGTGTCCGTGATTTCGACGCATCGTCATGTGCTCGTCGAGCGCCGCTCGGATCACCTCGGCGTTCAGCACGCCGCTTCGACGCAACGAATCCCGCGAAAGAAGGTCTTCGACCCAAGGACGCAATCCGACCCGAAGCCAGTCGTCGAGCGGAATGCCAAATCCAGCTTTTGGACGCTCGATGAGATCCTTGCCGACATGGCGGTGCAACACCTGTCGCAACACCCATTTGGTCACGCCGTCCCTAATGCGGTAGCGCCGGTCCAGGCGCTGCGCGAATTCGACGACCGGAAGCGACAGGAATGGAACCCGAGTCTCGAGACCGTAGTACATCGCCGATCGGTCTACCTTGCACAGAATATCGTTCGGCAGATAGAAGCGCAGGTCTTCGAACTGCATCTGCTCGACCAAATCGCCGGAGAGGTATTGCGATAGGTCAGTCTGGCGGGGCGGTCGTTGACCCGCCGAAGGCACGATTGAATCGTCGGCGGACCAAACTTGCACGAGCTTTTCGTACACGTCTTGATTTGATCCGCAATCGACGACGCAAGCGACTTTCCGCAACTTGTCGCCGCTCGTTGTGGTTCGCAGCGAAGCTGGCAGCCAGTTTTGCAGCCCTGCTCCAATCCGATCCAGCCGTTCGGAAGCAATTCGCCGAAGTCCGCCCCCCAGGGAGCGCCTGAGAGCGAAAGGGGTGCCCACCAGTTTCTCCGCGAACTGGTCGGCGAAGAGATGGCGATTGTATCCGCCAAAAAGTTCGTCGCCACCGTCACCAGACAGCGCGACCGCGACCGTCTCCCGCGCCAATCGCGACACTAACATCATCGGCAGTTGCGAGGAGTCTGCGAACGGCTCGCTGAATGCCGTGGGAAGTTCGGGAATTATCGCTTGTGCGTCCGCCGCCGTGAGTCGCAGGGAGGTGTGGTCTGTGCGAAGCCGGCGTGCGACGGCCGCCGCAAACGCGGATTCGTCGTACGCGTTTTCGACAAATCCCACGCTGAAAGTGCGAACGGGGCGGGGCGAGTGGCGTTGCATCAAGGCAACAACAGTGCTCGAGTCGACGCCGCCCGATAGAAAAGCTCCGACTCGGACGTCCGATATCAGTTGGGACTGAACTGCTTGCGAAATGAGGCTCTCCGCTTCGTCGACAACTTCACGGTCCGTTGACAGCGCAGGTGTCGCGCTTCCACGGGCGAATGGGCGTGGTTGCCAATACGTTGTTGCCGATTCCCCCAAGTCGCGCTGCGAAATCGCGAGGACGGCGCCGGCCTCCAATTTGCGAACGCCCCGAAAGATGCTTCGCGGCGCAGGTACGTTGCCGTACTCAAAAAACATTGACAACGATTCCGCGTCAAGGCCCCTATCAAAGCCTGGGAGGCACCGAAAGCACGAGAGGTCGGACGCAAAAGCGAACAGACGACGATGACGGGTATAATAGAGTGGCTTTTCACCCATCCGATCTCGCGCCAGGAAAAGTTTTCGTTCGAACTCATCCCAGAGGGCGATGGCGAACATTCCGTTCAGGCGCTCGACCGTCTTGACCAGACCCCAAGCGTCGATTGCAGCGAGCAGGGTCTCCGTATCCGAACCCCCTATCCAGTTTGGAGCCCGTCCAATTCGACTCAGTTCCTCTCTCAGCAAGAGGTGATTGTAGATTTCTCCGTTGAACGAAACCACGTACCGTCCGGATTTCGCAGCCATGGGCTGAGCGCCCGCTTCCGACAGGTCGAGGATCGCCAAGCGCCGGTGCGCCAAGCCCACAGTCGAGTCAGAGTTGGCCCAACGCCCCGCCCCGTCGGGACCTCGACGCTCGAGCGCTTGGCAAAACCCGTCGAGAACGGCATCCTCGATGCTTCCTGGGTCCTGAGCAATATAGCCAGCAATACCGCACATCTGTAGCAATTCCTCACGCGGGGGAGGGGGTGGGGTAGAGAAGGGACAAGCCTCACACCCGACGCCGCCGCACACGCTCGACGCGGCGAGGATAGCAGCATACTGAGCCGACGCGGCCTCTAAATCGGGCGAGCGCGCGCGAGATCGGCTTCGGGAACCTTCATTTCGCGGATTGACAGGTCTGCACCCTCCGCTTACTCCGGTGCGGTGCCTCATTCATCGACGCAAAGCAAGGTCAAACGCGCGGCGGACGTGGCGCTTGCGGCGACGGCCTTGGTGGCGACTTCTCCAATTCTGGTGCTTACAACTCTCACGCTCCTGGGCTGCGGCAGCTCTGTGCTTTTTCGGCAGAAACGTCCGGGGCTCGGTGGGCGTGTCTTCGAGATTCTTAAGTTCCGCACCATGAGAGAGAGCGTCGGGGCGGACGGCGCGCCGTTGCCCGACGATGAGCGCCTGACGCGGGTTGGTCGGGCCTTGCGCGCAGCTTCGATCGACGAGCTGCCCCAGCTCCTAAACGTCCTTCGAGGCGATATGAGCTTAGTCGGGCCTCGCCCGCTGTTGGTTCAGTATCTTCCCCGTTATTCGGCGCGCCAGGCGCGCCGCCACGACGTTAAGCCCGGAATCACGGGCTGGGCGCAGATTAACGGCAGAAACGCCATCAGCTGGAAGCAGAAGTTTGAACTCGACGTTTGGTACGTTGAGAACTGGTCGCTCCTGTTGGATTTCAAAATTCTCGCCTTGACCGCCGCGAAGGTGGTGCGCCGCACTGGCATTTCACAGAGCGGCCAGGCTACGATGCAGGAGTTCATGGGGAGCGGCCCGGAGGCTGACTCTTCGGTTGGCGAGTAGCTTTATGCCACGGATTTACCTTTCGCCGCCCGATGTCGGCCAAGTCGAGCGGGAACTACTGCTCGATGCCTTCGACTCGAACTGGGTCGCCCCGCTCGGTCCCCACGTCGATGCCTTCGAGCGCGAATTCGCAGACCGCGCCGGCTGCGCAGCGGCAGCCGCCCTGTCGAGCGGCACCGCTGCCCTTCACCTTGGTTTGCTCCTCGCGGGCGTCGGCCCGGGGGACGATGTGCTCGTGTCTTCGTTCACGTTCGCGGCCACGGCGAATGCCATTACCTACGTCGGCGCCAGGCCTGTGTTCGTGGACAGCGAGCGCTCGAGTTGGAACGTCGATCCCGAGCTGGTCGAGGAATCGATTCGTGCATTGCGCCGCGAAGGTCGGAACCCGCGCGCACTGATCGCGGTCGATCTGTATGGGCAGTGCGCGGACTACGATCGATTGGAAGCAATCTGTGCAGCGGAGGACCTCGTGCTCATCGAGGACGCCGCGGAAGCGCTCGGCGCGGAATACAAAGGGCGCCCGGCGGGTTCGTTTGGCCGCCTCGCCGCGTTCTCGTTCAACGGAAACAAGATCATCACGACGAGCGGCGGGGGAATGCTCACCTCTGCAGATCCCGCGCTCGTAGCCCGTTCGCGCTTCTTGGCCTCGCAGGCGCGCGAGCCGGCTCCCCACTACGAGCACGAAACGATCGGGTTCAACTACCGCATGAGCAACTTGCTAGCAGCGGTCGGGCGCGGGCAGCTCGCGCAGCTCGATGCGAAAGTCGCAAGGCGTCGCGAACACAATGAGGCCTACCGCGAGGCGTTTCGGTCGCTCGACGGAATAACCTTCGCTCCCATCGACGCCTACGGCCGGTCGACGTGTTGGCTCACGTGCATCGAAGTCGACCCCACGCGCTGCGGTCTGACGCGCGAATCCATTCGTCTTGCGCTTGACGCGAAGGGCATCGAGAGCCGCCCCGTCTGGAAGCCAATGCACCTCCAGCCGGTCTTCCGTGATTGCAGTCACTTCGGTGCAGGCGTTTCCGACGCAATCTTCCAGCGCGGGCTTTGTCTCCCGAGTGGGTCTTCCCTCCGGGACAGCGAGCGGGACGAAGTGATCGCCTTGGTGAAGAACCTGTACGAGACTGTTTCGAACCGCTGAGCGAGTTCGTCGAGCAGCGCGCTAACCGGAACCGTTCGCGACGGAGCGAATGGGGCGGGCGGGAACCCCGACTACGGTTACGCCATCCGGTACATCCGCCGTGACCACCGCACCCGCGCCGATCACGCAACGAGATCCGACCCTCCGCCCTTCGAGAATCACCGCCCCCACGCCCACGAGGGTTTCAGATCCGATCGATACGGCTCCAGAGATATTTGCGGCGGGATTGATCACACACCCGTCGCCCACCGTAACATCGTGCCCGATGGTTGCGCTGAGGTTTACGAGCACAAAGTCGCCGATCAGCACATTCGTGGTCGCGATAGCACCAGGGCAAATCACGGACCCGACGCCAAGACGATTGCGGCTTTCGTCAAACTGAGCCCGTGGATGAATGAGCGACGGAAAGGCAGCAGCGGGAAATCGAGTTCGCAAATCCCCACCAACGCGAGCACGAATCTGGGCGTTCCCGATGCCGATGGCAAACGCATCCGCAGCAATCTGCTGCTCGTCGATGCTGCCGAGGAACGGTGCGGCGCGATTGGCATTATCTGGAGCCGTCCGGCCTGTAACCACGAAGCCCGCTATCGCGTAGTCGCTCCGGCCCGACGATGCCCAGTGGGCTTGATATTCGCGTGCAAACCCGCCAGCCCCAATAACAACCAATGATCGCGGCATGCCGCCCCTCCGACAAAACTTGAAACACTCAGGCCGCATACTCGCGCGACGATCAGTACCAGGCACGAATGACAGCGTTCCAGGCGCTTACCACGCAGCAGGCCCTCTTGGTCGATATACCTCCACGACAAGAGCAAGAACGGCCAACCGTGCCGCGCCGGAAAACAAGCAGCTCGTGCTGCATGGGAGTGCGTCACCGGCATGGATTGCTTGTTAAGGCACTAGCTCGACGGGCGATCCGGCGTGAACTCGGGAATCAACTCCCGCAGCGCATCGACGACGTTGCCGTGCCGGCCTTCGTGCGCCACGCCCGAGAGGGCGCCGAGCCACTCGTGCACGACCTCCGCGGGGCGCTGGGCCACACGGCCGATGAAGATCTTCGGGTGCCGGGTCTTCTCTGCCTGCTCCTCGGTCGTCGCGAGCTCCTCGAAGAGCTTCTCGCCCGGACGCATGCCGGTGAATTCGACGCGAATGTCGACCTCGGGGCGAAAGCCCGAGAGGCGAATGAGGTCGCGCGCGAGGTCCGCGATGCGCACCGGCTCGCCCATGTCGAGAACGAAGATTTCACCACCCGCGCCGAGCGCGCCCGCCTGGAGCACGAGCTGCGTCGCCTCGGGAATCGTCATGAAGTAGCGGCGCATCTCGGGGTGCGTCACCGTGACCGGGCCACCACGGCGGATTTGCTCTTGGAAGATCGGCACCACGCTCCCCGCGGAGCCCAGCACGTTGCCGAAACGTACGGCGACGTACTTGGTCTTCGAGCTCTGCGCGAGCGACTGCACGTACAGCTCGGCCGCGCGCTTCGATGCGCCCATCACCGAGGTGGGGTTGACGGCCTTATCGGTGCTGATGAGCACGAACGCCTCGGCCTCACACGCATGGCTCGCGTCCGCGACGGCCTTGGTGCCAAAGACGTTGTTCTTGATCGCCTCGCCCGGGTTCGCCTCCATGAGCGGCACGTGCTTGTGCGCCGCCGCGTGGATGACCACGTGCGGGCGCAGCTCCTCGAACACGCGGCGCACGCGGTTCGAGTCCGTGACGTCCGCGATGATCGGCAAGACACGGAGCGCGGGGAACGCTTGCCGAAGCTCGCGCTCGATATGAAAGAGCGGGTTCTCGGCCTGCTCGAGCAGGAACAGCGTGGCCGGCTCGAAGGCCGCGATCTGGCGACAAAGCTCGGACCCGATGCTGCCGCCGGCGCCCGTGATCAGCACACGCTTGCCACGATAGGAAGCGTCCATCGAGGCGCGGTCCAGCGAGATGGGATCGCGCTGCAAGAGGTCTTCGATCGCAACCGGACGGATACGGTCGAGCGCGACCTGACCGGTCACGATTTCGTAAAGCCCCGGGAGGATTTTCGCCTCAATCCCGTTCTCCGAGCACCGCTCGAGCACGGCACGGACAGCGCTCGCCGAAGGACCAGCGATCGTCACGAGCACTTGGTCGATGCCGTGCTTCTTCGAGAGCTCGACAATCTGCGAGGTTGTGCCGACCACCGGCAAATCTTCGATGATCGACCCAAGCTTCGTCACGTCGTCATCGAGAAACCCGACCGGCGTCACACCAAGGTCGGGGCGGTGTCGCAGTTCTCGGGCCACGAGCGCGCCGGCTGCACCCGCGCCGATGAGCAGCGTGAGCTTCTCGGAAATCTCAGGAAGCGAGGGCCGTACGCGATGCGCGCTCTCTTCACGCTCCGCCAACGCACGACGCAGAACGCGGACGCCAAGCACGAAGAGAAACGCGAAGGCGACGTTCATCACGATGACGCCGTACGGCACCATGAACAACGCGAACGTGCCGTAGTGCCGAGAGAGCACCCCACTGGCGAAGCGACTCGCCACGAGCAGCGCGCCAGCGGCCACCATCGCTTGCACTGCACGGCGCGTCGCGGAGAGCGAAATAAAGCGCCAGGAAACGAGCAGAAAGCCGGTAAGCGAGAGCGCTGCCATCTCGAGCGCGACAACGTACGGCAGGGTCAGAGCAATGCGCGTCCGGCCAAAAGGCGGCAAGCGGAACTCGTACCGCAGGAGGAAGGCAACGAAGTACGCCGCGGAGAGGCCGACAACGTCGATGACGTTCTGCAGCAGGGCAAGCCAACGACGCTCGAAGTAGCGCTTCATTCGTGCGGTTCCGGTTGAGGCCGTGCCGGCCCACGAGATGCCGAACCGACGAAAAACGAAGAGAGCTTCATGACCCGATTGCCCCGCCAACACGACGGAGCTTCGCGAATTCGCCCTACCGCCACGGCCGAGCCGGAGCAAGCGCCGGGGCGTTCAAGGGTGAGTGTTTCGAAGGATATCCGCGCGCTCCGTGCCGACGGCAAACGAAAACCGATACGAGCATTCGCGCCGGCATGATTGCGATGCAGCCTTTTCGGGCGCTATTGACGTAACCGTGGGTACCTTTCCCGTGGAAGCGGAGGGCACAGGCCACCGAGCTTGAGCATCGCGAGGGCGATGAGCGGGGCAGCGGAGTGGAAGCCGAAAGCGA
>JAIXWM010000022.1 GCA_027491255.1 Rubrivivax sp.
AGCACCATCCGCATCGCGGGCTGGGGATGAAGTCACCCCGTGAATTCCGTAATACCGTTAATGCCGCTTAGCTTACGTTTCTGAACCGATCTGTTCGTACTGGACGGGGCAACTCCAGCCGTTCCAGCCTGGCCACGGTCAGATCTACGAGGAGGCGACAGCGCTCGAAGACGCTCCCGTCTTGGAGACCCGTGCGCTTCACTTCGTCTCTGAAACCCTTCGCAGCGAAACAACTCGCCTCGTCATCTTGACGGGTGATGCGGGACACGGGAAGACCCACCTCTGCCGACGGTTGGTCGAACAGGCGTCGAACTGGACTGGGGAGGCCGCTCTTAGCGCAATCAAGCAATCCCCAAAGGGGGACACCGCTGTCCCCACGTCCAACGGTTGGAATCTTCGGATCGTCAAGGACCTTAGCGAGTTCGAGCGCTCGGACGCCGTCCAACTTCTCGAAGGTTTCGTCCGAGTCGCGCCATCATCGACGGACCGCGTGATCATTTGTGCGAACGAAGGGAAATTGCGCGACGTTCTCGCTGGGAACGAACTCCTGAAACCCATTCGCGCCGCCCTCGACGAAGGGGTCCGCAGCGGTGTCACGACGCAAGATGGCGTGCACCACGTCGTGAACCTCAACTTCCAGAGCACGACGGCAGCCGGAACCGATACCCCGAGCCTGCTCGACTCGCTTCTCACCCAATGGGTCGGGGACGGGCGAAAGTGGAAAACGTGTGACCGATGCGACGCGCGCGGACAGTGCCCGATCGTCTCGAATCGAGAGCAGCTGGGCGGTGCACAACGTGATGACGCCCTCGCGAAGCGGCGGTGTGATGGCCTACGAGTCGCGTTGCGACTCGTCGAAGAGACGGGCCAATCGATCACGATTCGCGAACTGCTCATCCTCGTTGCTTACTTGATCACGGGCGGACTCTCCTGCAAACAAGTCCACGACCGCGTTGCGAGCGAAACGGCGTCCAACGACTGGCAGTGGGAATACGCCTACCATCAGGCACTTTTCCAACCGAGCGCGACGAAAGATCAGCGGAAAAGCCTATCGGTTCTCGACCACTTCGAACGCATCGACCCGGGCCAGCGAGCCATTCGAGCGGTCGACGAAGCTCTCTCCACCGGGGCCGTCGAACGCAGCGAGCCGTTTCGGCCACCACTCGATCCACCGTACGATCGCGGGCCCCGAACGAGGAAGGAGGGCCGAGAAGATGCCGAGCGACAAAGAGCCTTGATGGCTTTCTTGAGGCGTCGGGATTTTTTCGAAGAAGCATCGAATCAAGTCATCGACGTGCGCTTGCGGCGCGAAGAACGTCTCGGCTTCCGTTACTACGAAGACTTCGACTTCTTGCGTGGGGCTTCGCCCGAAGGGCAGCGCCGTAGGCTCGTGGCTTGTCGAGACAAGGTGCTGTCCGGACTTCACGCCGTTCAGGGGATTCATTCGATTCGCTCCCGAACCGAATTCTTGGTGCTCGATCCGGCGTTCGGGCGTACGCAAAACTCCGCATGCGTGATCGCGCGAACCATCCAATCGACTTCCGTGCGCATCGAGAGCGAATCGTCCGATTGGACACGGCGACGAGGGCGCGGGAATACGACGTTGCTCTCCAACGCACTCAATTGGATCGACCGGCGCCTCGTGCTTTCGTTCGTGGATAGCGACACGACGATCTCTCTCGACCTCTTTCAGTTCGAATATGTCATGCGAGCGTCGGACGGCTTGACATGCCGCGGCTTCTTTCGTGCGGATATTCGACGACTGATGGCGCGACTCGCAGCACTCGTCGAAACGACGCGCGCGGACGAATCGAACATCTCCGTGCTGGTGGACGGCAGAGTTCGAAGCGTGACGATCGACCACGGGCTCTTGCGGAGCGGGGAAGGCTGACGGCGATGCGACTTGAGGCTGAGACTGTTGTGAAGAATCTGTTCGGCGCGTCGTTGTACGATCAAGGGCGCGGATTTTATGTGTGTCTCGAACTGCTCGCGCTGGTTTGGGGGACGCAGGAGGCTGGCCTCGGGATTCTTCCGGACGATGTGTCTAAGGCGTTGACCATCGTTCGTCGGAGCCACGACTTCGCAAGGCGAATCGCCACGAACAGGGCCGATGTCGAAGCGGAACTCGCGACGGCCCTGGACGGCGAAGGAACGTTCGAGACACTTCAGCAACTTCTGAATAGCCTCATCGTCCCAATTCCCGGGCGACGAGTCGTTCCGAGCTGGGGCGGGAGACACCTCTACCCGTATGTCGGCGAGTTGATTCACTACGACGCCGTGTCGCGCCGTGCGACGAAAGCTTCCTTGAGGCCGGTAGGTCCGCGGCCGGGAAGTATCGTTTCCATCGAAAGATACTCCTTTCGCGGAGGTGGGGGGCTGGCGCACAAGATTCTTCGGACGGACCCGAATTTTGCCCGGCTCTCGGAAACTAGGAGCGGACTCGTCGAGATCGTGGCTTCCTCGAACGGAGCGCTCGCTCGGATAGCGAAGGCACTCACGGCCGCCGACGCCACCCCGCCTGACACGGACTTCTTGGATGAGCGCGAGCACGAAGCGGTGGTCAAGGCCGGTACGGGTTGGCCTGAGGTCCTGCGCCGAGGTGTCAAGAACATCGTGACGCGAAAACACCTTCCGCGTGCTCGTCGTGTCGAAGCCCTCATGCATTTCGTTCCGTACTGCATCGCGCGGCATCAGTTGGACTTGGCTCGAATAGAATTGGGTATGAACGTCGACATCGCGATTCCGGTCGACTGCCGGAGCAAGGCGAGCCCTATCCGCGAAGCGGCCCGTTTGTCGGCCGAAGAGGCCGTTGGCACGCTTGGTAACGCGCTGTTGGAACGCGCGCGTGCTATGGACGTGGACGGGTTGGTCCGTCCGACCACCGCTCAGGCGCGGAAGTGGCGAGACAGTCCGAAAGGGTTCTTTGGAGGCACACTCGGGACCGTCGGCGCCCTGAACGCGATGGCCGGAAAACGGCACTTCTGTTTGCGAACGGACTTGCTGGAAAGTCTGGTGCTCGCGCTGCTCGGTCCGGGCGAGGAGCGCTCTTTTTCCTCGTTCTGTCAGGAAGTTCTCTACGACGATCTTCGGCTCGTCGTCGACGATAGGTCCGCAGGGCGTGTGAATGCGTTGACTCGAATCAATCTCGCGGAGTTCGAGGAGAATTCGCGGGCGCTCGGCCTGGCGCTCAAGGACCTTGGGTTTCTGCACTCGTACTCCGACGCGACCCAAATCGTGAGCGCTGAGGTCACGCAATGAATGTCCGAGCATCGATCATTGGTTCTTTCGTTAGCCAAACCATTCGCGACGAACTGTTGAAGTCGACGGATGTGCCCTACTTGCTTCTGCGGCACTTCGAGTTCGACGAAATCGTCGTGCTCGTCGCTGGCCTCCGGGGGCTGAAGCTCAAGGGGCGTCGTGAACCGGTGAAGGTGGTCGTCGCCACGCGTGACCGCATGAGTGGACTTCCCGATGATGTGCTTCTCGCTGAAGGCGAGACGTTGACACGATTCAGGAACACGAACGAGAGCGGCCTCGTCGTCATCGAAACCGAGCGACCGGACGACGTTCAGAGTCTCCGCAACATGAGGACGATTTCCGACCGCGAAGTCATGGATTCGCTCGGGCAATTGCCACGATTTGCGGCGTTGCTCGAGGAGGTTTGGCGTAGAAGATCTCCGACGGCTGGTGAGGTTGGCATACCTCGCTCACTCCTCGACCAAACCAATGCGGTGTTTCGCGAAGTTCGCTTGGCGACGTCACTTCGCGTGTGGACCGAGTTCCTGATCCAGTCCACGAAGGAACTAGCGGATTGCGCGGGAGCCATCGACGAATTGACATGCGCAGCGGCGGTAGGCCGTTCTCTCCCAGCGCTAATGCTCTTTCCGGATGATGAACTTTTCGCTGGAGGAAGCAGCAATGTCGTACGTCGGCTGAAGAAGAATTCGGCCTTCAGTCGGATGCAGAGTGAGGCCGGCAAGGACCTGAAGCTCGACGAACTGGGGCAGCGCATCGACGAATTCGTGTTCAAGCAAAAGGATGGAGTTGCCTGCCCAAAGGCGGAAAACGAGCGGCTGCGCGCCGGTGCCCGAGCGTTGGTCGAGTCGACATCTCGTTCTCGCGACCTCGCCGCGCTCCAATTGCGCGAGTGGATGCAACTCTTTGCAAACGAAACGCGTCGCGCCGGACTCGGGGCTACGGTTCGGAATGCACTCGAGACACGGAATCCCGAGCGCGTCGACGAATTCGTTGCGCTCGAGGTCGAGGAGCTGCTGGATAACGAGGATGCGGAGGCCGCGGAAACGCTATCGAAGCTGTCAGGTGAGCCACCGATCTTTTCGATCCTTCCTGCGGCTGTCCAACGGCGTATCGAGAAACTTGCGAAGCCGGTTGGCAAAGCAACGGATGACCCGCTGAGGGAGCTTCTCGAAATTCTCCAGACTGCGCGAGACGATCACGGGCAAGTCCAGTCGGCGACGATTCGGATTTCGATCGAAGCGGACCCTGACCTTGAAACGACGAGCAAGGCGCTTTTTCGTTTTCTGTACGGGGCTACGCTCCGGGACATCGAGCGCCGAGCGAACGAAGGCGACGGATGGGGGCTATCGATAGACGGCCTCGATGGCGCAGAGCTCGCGCTTCCGCATGAGCACTTCGAAAGCGACGACGAGCCCGCGGACGTCGATGCGCGCGAAGTCTGGGCGGCGATTCGCGTCGTCGTCCGAATCACACAGCCCGATCAACGACCACGAGAGGTAGGACGATTCGACTGGCGACCATTCGAGCAGCCGGGTTGGGTGGCTTTTGCGCGTCAAATCGCTCAACGCGACATTTATCGGTATGTGACGCCCGAGGTGCTCGATGACTGGTTGCGCTCGGCTCTTCTGTCGTCGCTTCCGAGCGGTGCGACTAGCCGAACCGAGCCGCCCACGACGGCGCGATGGGTGGCTCGGCGTGAAGACTTTCTCAAGCAGTTCCTCTCCCGCGGGCTCGAGCCCGCGCTGATGGCGGAGTACGTCGCCGAGTGGACGAGTTCGCTCGCCGTGATCAGAACCGATTACGTTCCTCGGGGAGCCCCAGAGGCGGAGCTCGCCGCATTCGTTTCCATCGACACGGTGACATTGAAGTCGGGTCGCTTTGCCATGTGTCCGACGCACCCGATCCGAATGCGTTGGATCGAGCGCCACTCGACGGAGCTCGCGTCGAAAATCGTCGCGGTTTTGGCCGGTGGTCTGTCGCTCAATGCCGTGAACAGATCCTTCTTTTTCGAGCGGCTCGACCGGCTCAGTCCACACCAACAGCCTCCGATCGTGTGTCTAGACGGGTCGACGCTCGCGGTCGCCACGAGAGAAGTTGGATGGCATGAGGAGTACGCGGCGATGCGACGAGAGCGTGCTCCGTCCAGGGATTGGCTCTCGTCGGTCGACGACGGTTCGGTCGACGAAATGGCAGCGGTCGTGCGGACCTACCTTGAGGCATACCCGCACAAGCGCGATGGTGTTTCCGTCGTGGTGTTTCTGCGCGACGGCGATACGAGAGTGGTCGAACGGCTCGTTGCCCGTGTTCGTCAGCGCGAGTTCTCTACGGTATGCGTTGAGCTCCACGTATTTGCACCGCCTTCGCATTATCACGCGATCGCCGGTGCTCTCGCTCGATTCGACTCCGAGGACGAGCGCGGAGGTGCGCTTCTTCCAGGGGTTCAGTCTGTCATTCACGCGTGGAACGACGTGGATGCAGCGCCCGACGCCGAACAGCTCTTGAGCCGGATCGATCTGGCCCTCGTCCCGAACCTTTTCGGAACCACCGCGCATGCGCAGGAGAAGACGAAACCCGACATTTCCCGCGGCGGAAAGTTCGACCCTTGGGTCGACAAGACCGCGCACTCGGATTGGTCGAACGCTTCGAGGGCGAGCGAAAATGTATCGAGAGTGCTCCTTCCGGAAGCGCCGGACCCGGTTCTCGAGGGCTGGTCGACGCTCACCGTCCGGAATCTCCGCAACGAACCGGTTGGTGCAAGCGGAGATTCGAGTATCGACTACGTCTCGGTACAGGTGAGATTCGACAAGAGTCGGGACTTCTTCGCCAAACTGCATCGGATCGCGAACTGGGTCGTAACGCTCGACCCGTTTATTGGTCGCGAGCAAATCGAAGCACTCGAAACGCAACCGGACATCATCACTGTCCGGCCGGCGGTCGGCAAGAATGACGCCTACACGCTCATCGTCAGTTCCTCGGCCGGTCGCTCCTTGGTCGAACGCCGCATCGAGCGAAAGTTGGTTGCGGAACTAGGCATCGTCGATGACGCGCAAGATGCTTCGGCGATCGCCAAACGCATTTACACCGAAAGTCGCTACTTCGCGCCTGGGGTTTTGTTGCGTGCGTTGGGACTCGGGCAAACGATTCCTGAACTTCTTGGTTTGCTCGTTGCGCGTGAAGCCCTCGAGGAACAAGAGCGACGGCGCGAGCCTTGGATCGACGGGGCTGGATTCGAGGCGTGGATCAGCTTGGACGAACACGCCGATTGGTTTGGTGGCCCGCAGAGCGTTCGGGCGGACATGCTGCGCATACGCGGTCGACGGGTGCATGGGCGGCTCGAGATCGATGCGCATGTTCTCGAAGCGAAGTTTCGAGAGCGGGACGACATTGGTCGCGCGGAGCAGCAAGTCGAACGAACGATGCGCCTCGTGAAGAGTGCGCTTTCGCCTTCGTCGGAGGAAGGCGCTGACGATCGGGTATTCTGGCGGCAAGAGGTTTTGTGGGCGATTGAGCAAGGGTGCAAGCGGATGGACCGCACCCGCGGCGACGAGCAACGTGCCGAAGCTCGCGGCGCGTTACGTGTCTGGGATGGGGCAGACCGTGAGATCGACGCGATCGAGGCACATGACCGACAGGACATTCGGAGCGGGGACTACACTCTCGTCGGTGTAACGGGGACGATTTGCGGTGTTGCCTACGGGCAAGATGGCGGTGGAGCGATCTCGGCGACCGTCCACGGAGACATCCAAACGTTGCGGGTGCCCAGAACGGAGCTCGCGCGAATTCTTACGAGTCTAGGACGGAACGAGGAGCCGGCGCGAAGTTCGAGGTCAGGCGATGGCGCGGTCACTCGCGAGCCGCAGGCGTCCGCTGATTGCGTGCCGCCCGTGGCCTCCCCGACCGACGGCGAAGGTCGGGAAGTGCGAGAGGAACCCGTGGATGGCGTCGCGCCGCCCGGCGACCACCTTGCGAATGCCGAAACCGTGGAGGTCGCTGACCGTCGTCGCGGGTTCGGTCGGAGCGGCCTGGAGCGCCGATACCAAGAGCTGCTCGACGGTTTTGCGGAGTTCGGCATTCGCGTGCGGCGGGCCGAGCAGGATGCATGCACCGAAGGCCCCGGCTTTTACGTCCTCCGCGTCGTTCCCGATCGAGGCGTGTCTCCGGACACGGTGCTCGCTCGCGTCCCGGCGCTAAAGCTGAAGCTAGGCCTGGCGTCCGAGCAGGCGATTCGTGCGAATATCGATCGGGGGGCAATTGTCTTCGAGGTGCCCAAGAAGGACGAAGATCGATATCCCGTGATGGCGAAGGAGCTCTGGGCGCGCGTCGAATGGCCAACGAATCAACTGTACGCGCCGCTCGGCGAGGACGTTTCGGGAGCCGTCGTTGGCATCGATTTCTCGTCGGCGGAGAGCCCTCACCTGCTGGTTGCAGGCACGACCGGCTCGGGCAAGTCGGTGGCGCTTGAGGCGTTGCTGCAAGGTCTCGCGAGGGCCTATCGGCCCGAGTTGCTTCAATTCGCGATGGTCGACCCCAAAGGCACGGAGCTGGTCGGATTCGAGACCGACCCTCACTTGCTCGGCGACATTGGCATGTTCGCGGACGATGCCATCGCAATCCTGAGCGACGCGGTCGACGAGATGGACAGGCGCTATTCGATGTTCCGGCAATCGCGCGTGCGAAGCTTGCCGGATTATAATGCGACCGCGGCGCAACCTTTGCCATGGCGCGTCATCGTCCTCGATGAGTACGCCGACCTCACTGCCGACAAGGAAGACCGAAAGGTCATCGAGGAAAAGCTCCAGCGACTCTCTCAAAAAGCGAGAGCCTGCGGAATCCACGTCATCGTGGCCACACAAAAGCCATCCGCGGCCGTCCTCAGTACGACCATTCGCTCCAATCTCCCTGCGCAGCTCGCACTGCGTGTAAGGAGCGCCGTCGACAGCCGCGTCATCATGGACGAGGCCGGTGCGGAGACTCTCGCTGGTAAGGGTGACGCCTTCTTTCGTACGGCGAAAGGAATCGTACGGATCCAATGCGCGATGCTTGGTTCGTGAAGGCAGTTACGCAGCTCTCGCCTCAGCGGACAGGCAACCCGCGCATTGCCGAACATGCAGTTCAGACCTCGCCGTCTTCGCTTCCGTCGATACGCTTGCCGAAGGAAATCATACAGTGAACGAATGTCCTCGGCCGATTGTTGGGCGAGGCAATGTATCCCCGCGTCTGCTAGGTCAAGTCTTGCGATTCGTGAGCGATCTCACCCAGCGGTCGACTTCGTCTTGGGTTAGCGGCCTCGATGCACCGCTCGAATTCGATGGCGAAGCCAGGTCCGCGGCTTTACCCGCAGGTTTTAGCGCGCCGGAATCGTCGCGTGCCGTAGTGACGGCGTGCGGAGCGGCAGCGGGCTCCGACGCGCTCGGTGACGAACTCGGATTCTTGCTTACTCCTTGACCCCGAGTCGAGTGCTGCGAACTTGGAGTCACCGATGTTGGGGCTGAGGCGGAGCGTGGTCCGGCTTGCGACGCGGTGGACTGGTTGAACGTGAGATCGAGCAGCAACCAAGCGAGGCGAGGTGTCCATGGTTCGTGTGCGGCTGTAAACAGGCGGTGCCGATTGAGTGCCAACGCCACATCCGCCGGTTTTCGTACCCCGTCCGCTGATAGACTCCGCACCGTGTCTCCTAACTGGGAGACAATCTCGAGGTTGTTGCCAAAGTGGCGACGCTCCGAGCCCTTCATTGGCTCAGCGACTGTTCGGCTTGCAGCATTGAGCCTGCGCGAGTTCTGCTCGAAGTCCGGCGGATTCCGGATCAACGGTCTGCGAAGGGGAGAGGGATCTGCGGCGATCGATATCCGCCTTGGGGGAACGTCGGTCGTAATTCGCTCTTCCGCCCGCTCCGCGGTTCGATGGACGGTTCGTGTAACCGTCGGTGCTGCAGGCGTGCCGGGTGCAGCGAAGTAGCCTGCACCGTCGCAGCGTGAGCATGACTCGTTCGCGCCACCGCAGGGGCAGCGCAAACTCTGAACCGTGCTCGGTCCGTCGAGTGCGGCGATGCGGTCGGGTGTCCATTCCGCCACACCATCACCGCCTTCGTGCGCCAGACCGTAAGCTACCGCCAAGTTCACGAGCTCCTCCGCGCGAAAAGCGGTTGGCAGTTGAAGTTGCGGCGGCCGCAACTGCCTGAGTGGCTCAATGCGGTGCACCACCCCGCGGTAGCGCACGCCCTCTTGAAACTGATGTAGCAGGCGGCCACCGGCGATCATCGATCCGCCGCCGATGCCGATGATGCGCGCTTCGTGTGCCCACTGCTCCCAGGGTCTCCCTGCGAGCGAGGTCTTGAGCTGAATTCGTCCGAATAGCTCGTGAAGTGGTCTGCGGAGTTGATCCCGGAGACCAGGGCTCTTGCTCAATGTCACGTCAAGCGTGTTGGCGCGGTCGATCGAGGTGTGGCCGCATCGCGATGCGGCGACCACGACAGCATTGACCGCTGTATTGCCAGAGCAGGCCGCCAGGATCGAGGTCCCGACACCTTCATCATGGTGCGGACGGAAGAGGAGGGCGCTCAGGTTGATGGTGCCGGCCCCAATGTCGGTGAGCACATACGCACGCTTCGCGCGGGTGATCGACGGATTGCACGCGATTAGCCACGTTGACGCTGCGGCGGTCTCGGTGCGGAGCCAGCTCTCGAATTCCTCGTCGTCGACCGCGCCGCGGTGTTCTTTCTCGATCGCTTCGATCGCTCGCTTGACAACGAAGTGCTCGACGCCGCCGGTGGCGAGATGGGAGCCGATCGTCGGGAGTTGCTTCCGGACCTCGGCAGCGGCGCGCGCCACGTTCACGAACGTGCGGACGACATTCGGCACCTCGCGAAACGACATCGGGATGCCGAGGAGGAACTGGTACCTCGGCGGGGTGACTGAGCGGAGGCGCTCACGCATCGCGCGGTGCTGCAGCCACGCCACCGAAACGACAGCGAGTTCTTCGTCTGTCCATCCTGACGGGTCGACGCCGCCCGGGTAGTACGCGTCGCCATCGGCTACGAGGCCCGCCCCGACGGCGAGTCGCATCTTCACCGAGTCGTACACGCTCTCGGCGAGCGCGGGCGACGCGCGGTGACCGAGCTCGATGCTCATCGCCGCACGCTTGATGCCGGACGGGATGCGGACCGATCCGTCAGGACCAAGCACGGGGAATATTACGGCGCCGCCAGGCGCGTCTTGATCGTTGATGACGACCTTCGACGAGCTGGTGCCGTAGTCGATCCCTACGAACACGACGCCCATGTCACGGCCCTGCGCCGACGAACAGCGCGCCGGCGGCGATGTCGGTGCTCGTTGGCTGAATCCATTTACGCGCGACGTGGGTCGTCCGTGCCTCCTCCAGCCTCTCGAGGGCCTTCGCCGCCTTCGCGGCCGCCATTCGTACGGCGAACTCCGCTCGGTTCTCGGCTTCGAAGGCGCGCAGGCGCGCCTCCGCGCGCTCGTGCGCGAGGCGCGCGCCCGCCAGGATCGTGGCGATGCGTCGCTCCTCGCGAAGGTCGTGTAGATCCTCCTCACGCTTCGACCACTTCGCGACGGCGACCTCCATCGCGTCTGCCAGCCTCGCCGCAGCGGCGTCGACCGATGCCGGCTCTGGGAGGCGGGCGGCGGTGTCTCTTGCGCTCGCGAGCAACTCGCCGATCACGATGGACGAGGACTCGGGATCGCAGATGGGCCGCCCCTGCGCTCCGATCGGAGCGAAGCCTGCAAACAATCGGAACGCGCGGGTCGTCGACGCAAACTCCAGGACCTGAACGCAAAAGAGGTAGCCACCCGGTTCAAGCTGCGCGCTCTCGTCTAGCGCGAGACGAAACGTTCGCCGCGGGTCGCCAAGCGCGGCCGCGGCCCAGCGCGTCAGCGGGTGGGTGCCGTGGATCAACTGCGTCCGAGCGTGGCGGTACGCAACGTCGCGTGAGAGCGTGATCTCCATCTTCGCGTCGTTACGGGCGCGAGTCATGAACTGCGCGGCACCCCCGGAGTCGCCGTGATCGAGGGTCGCCGGCATCTCGCTCAACGCTCGCTGAAGGCTCACGGTAACCGGCGCCGACAGCGCCTCCGCGGGGATCACCTCCCCACCGTTGTGCCGTCGCAACGCCTCGTTGATGAGCTCCAAGAGGTGGGCGTTCTTGGGGATTTGATGGTCACCGGACACGGCTTGGATTTCGTCGAGCAGCGCTTGGTCCGCCGCGACGAGCTCGTCGACGCGTCGATCGAGCGCCCCCGCGTCCTGCAGCTGGCGCGCCTCCGCCTCCTTCGTGCGCCGCTCGATGTCGTTGAACTCCGCCTCGGTGACCTGTCCGAAGAGGGCGCGCTTGGTGAAGTCCTGAACGGACTCGTCGTTGCCGAGGATCGGGTCGATTTCGCCGATCGACGCTTCGAAGATCTCAATTCGTTCGAAAAGCCGGCGGAGTATCCGAGCCTCGACCGAGTCCTTGAGGACAAGGTTACGGATGACCATTACCCGCGCCGCTTGGCCGATGCGATCGATGCGCCCGATGCGCTGCTCCACCACCATTGGGTTCCAAGGCAGATCGTAGTTGAACAGCGCGCTCGCAACCTGGAGATCGATGCCCTCTCCACCGACGTCGGTGGTTAGCAGCACGCCCACGCTAGGATCCGTAAGGAATTGCTCGATCGGCAGCTCCCGATCGCTCGGGTGGATTCCACCGTGGATCACGCGGCACGAGACGCCGTGGGATACCAGGCGCTCGCGAAGGTACTCGACCGTCCCGCGGAAGTACGAGAACACCACGACCTTCCGAGGGGCGAGACCGCGCGATCTGTCGGTAAGCCAGAGAGCGTTCAGCTCGCGGTAGAAGCGCTCGAATTTGCTGTCAAGTGCACCTAGCCGCTCGAAATACACCCGTGCTCGTCGGACAGCGTCGCGGAGCGAACTCTCGAATGTCTCGGCGGTGGGTCGGTCCTCCTCAAGCCCCTCTTCGAACAGGGCGGCGTCGAGCTCATCGGCGTTGAATCGCGCGAAAGCCGCGGGGATCGAGCTCGCGAGGGCGCGGTAGATCATCGTGAAGCTGCGATCCTCGACCCAGCTTCCACGTTGGAGACCTCGGTCGCGACATGCTTGCTCGACGATGTCGTGTATCTTGCGCTCTTCGTCGGTGAGCGCGACCTCGCACCAGCTCGCGTCGCGCTTCGGCGAGTCGGGGATGGCCTCGGCCTTGCGTGTGCGTGTGAAGACGGATGCGATGGGGCTCAGTCCCGAGATGAGCGACATCGCTTCGACGCGCTCGCGGTGCGAGAGGACCGGGCGAGACAAGAGGTCGCGAGTCAACTGCGCGCTGCGGCTCGACGCCAACTCGCGCCCGGAGCGGGATTGGAGGTAGCGCTCGACCGCGTCTCGGACAGCGCGGATCGCGGACTCTCCCGCATCGAGGCGAGCGAGGCGCTTCGTAGCCTCCAGGAGGTGGGTGTTATCGGCCATCTGCCCCTCGAAGAGGGGAAAGTCCGGGAAGCTCTTCGGCGAGAGGATCCGCAAGAGGTGCCACAGGTCCTCGAGGCGATTCTGCACGGGCGTGGCCGAGAGCAGCACGACCGATTGCGCGTCTTCCGAGAGGTGCCGGAGCACTTGGTGCTGACTCGTGGTTGGGTTGCGCGCCCGGTGCGCCTCGTCCGCGATGATCAGGTCGAACGAGAGGGGGCTCTTCTCCAGTTCTTCGCGTAGCCCTCGCATGGTTTCGTAGGAGGCGATCCAGCGGAGGCGGTAGCTTGGCTCGCGTCGCCGCTTCTCGATCCCCTGGCGAATGTCATCGCTGGTGACGAGATCGAACCTCTCCTCGAAGCGCTTCTGTAGCTCTTCCTGCCACTTCCTCCGCAGTCGAGACGGGACGAGCAGCAAGACGCCGTCGAGCGCCTGCTGCGCGCCGAGCTCGCACATGATGTACCCGGCTTCGATCGTCTTCCCGAGACCGACGTCGTCGGCGACGAGGATCCGCTTCTCCGGGTTGTCGAGGAACTTAAGGAGCGGCTTGAATTGGTGCGGGTAGAAGTTGGTGCGCGCCGAGGAGAAAGACTTGGCGATGCGGCTCGCGGGTCGCTTGACCCGGTGGTACGTCAGCGCGTGTCGGAAGTACGCCGCCCCTGAGACAACGCCGTCTTTCACGTCGGCCCACGGGTCGTGATACGCGGGCACGAGGCGCAGGCTGCTCTCCATCACTCGGGTCGTGCTCGCGCCAAATTGGACGCTGTAGCTCCATTCCTCGAGCTGTTCGTTCCAGCGCACGGCCACGATCGGCCCGACCTGTTCAGGTGCGTTGATGCGGCTGACCAGCTCACCGAGCTTAAATGTCTGAGCCTTAGCCATGATGGGGTGCCTCGGCCGCAGTGTTCCCGTTCGGGAAGACTGTGGTCAAGCGCGAGTTCATCGCCCGCAGCCGAAGTGCTCGTCGACGCTGCCGCGCCCGCCCTCGTGGTGCATCTGCGCGACCATCTCGCTGCGGCTCATGATCACGTGCGTGCCGTTCCCCGCGTTGAGGTACGCGCCGGCGAGCGGACCGCTGGTGATGCGGCTCATGTGTCCGCTGCAGCGCTGCGTCGCGCCGAGGTCCGACGCGCTGACCCCGAACACGGTGAGGGTCCACTCCGAGCCGTCGTCGAGGGAACGACGGAGCTCGACGCTCCGGCCCGAGAGGGTCGCTTTCGTGACCCGCTCACGGTTGGCGTAATCGTTTTCACTCGAGACAACGGTACCAACGGCGCGGCCACCTGCGAGCGACGCCAAGTCGGACGCGATGCCGTCCCCATAGCGTCGATTCAGGGCGGCTCGGGCACGATCGGCCTGCTTGCGGAAGGACTTCCGCTTCGTCTGAATGCGTGCGAGCGCGCTCTTCGCCCGGTCGTCGCCGAAAAGCCCACGGACCGCAGCGTCCGCGTACTCGAGCGCGACCTCGCATGCTGCGAGGTCTTCATCGAGCCCGAGGATTTGGTCGTCCCGCGGGTGCGGTGCCGCGTCGATGCGATCGAGGCAGTGTGTTGTCTTGTCGTTGAGTTCGAACGTCGCGGCTCCTTGTGCCGAGATGCGGTCGACCTGGCCGACGGCGGAGGCCATTTCTGAGGGCATCCCGCCACGCAACGTGCGGAAAGGCTTCACGACATTTCGCGCTTCCTCAGCTGCGCTCGCGGCCCTCTCGAAGTCTTGTTGCGCGAACGCCTGCTCGGCCCGGCGAACGAGGGACTCGGCCTGCGCTGCGCGATCGGTAGCCGTGGCCGCGAGCGCGGATTCGCGTCCAGCTTGCTCCGCGGCCAACTCCGCGGCGCGCCGCGCTTCGTCGAAGGAACTCCACCGCCAGCGGGCGTAGAGACCCATCGCGAAGGCGGCCAGGGCAATGAATAGCCAAAGTTGGCGCGACTTCGCGTTGACCCCTTGCCCGCCAGTTGGCATGGCGCGGGCGAGGCCGAACGCGGCGATGACGACGAGGGCAACCCCTTCGAGCGGCGACACGACAAGGCCCGTTGTGAACGTCGGAGCCGTGGCCAGAACGAGGCGAGTTCGCAAGGTTCCGCGCGCCGCGAATGGGCTTCCGGGCAGCAAGAACCATGTGTCAATTACTCGCTCGACCACCGCGGAGGGCTGGCGGTTGGACCATTGCATTGCGCGCCAATGTCGCACGATGCGTGTGCGGTGTCAGCTGCGGCGCGCCGCGGAGCGCTCGCGCCCAATCACCCCGCACGAGGTGAGACAAGGGTCGAGGGTACGGTCGTCTTCGTCCATGTCGCTCCTGTAAGGCGCGTGGCGCCTTGACCGACGTGCGTGCAAGTCAGGAGCGCGCAGCGCGCCGACCGCCGACCGCATCGAGGGCTACGGAAGCGACCAGTAGCCGGGCGACGTGTAGACCTCGGCAATCGGGTTCGCCACGTAGCATGGAGCCCCGCCGCCGCCGCCGTAGGACCAGAGCGTGAGCTCGGGGACCTCGTTGCTCGGCGCGGAAAACGGATAAGTCGCGACGTAGGTGCTCGGCACTCGCGTCGGGGCTTCGAGGCGCGCGGTCACTGTGGACGCGGCGAAGTCGAAGGTCATCGTGTATCGGAACCATGCGCCGTCGTTGCCGATGTACCACCCCCATGGGTACTGCTCGACCGCCAACCCGCCGGTGTTGGTGCTGGTCGTGAGCGGGGCTGAGCACGCTGATGATGGGCTGGTTCGCACGCACAGCGACGCCGCAGATTCTCCCTGAGTATTCCAGACCCACCGGTCGAGACCGACGCTGACGCCGTTCGACCAAGTCAAGAGTGCTCCGACCTTGTCTTGGAAAGCCGTCGACAAAAGACGACCAACGAAGCCGACCACGAGCCCCGTGCCTACCGTCACGGTTTGAACCTTCGCGAGGGACAGGTTCGCCGTATGGAAGTTGCTTGTCAGGTCCACCTGGGTCGTGCACGTCGAGATCGCGACGCTGACAGGGGAGGAGGACCAAGTCTGAGCCGTTCCGCCCGAGGCCCCGCTGCACGCAGTCTGCCCCGTCCACCCGTGGGCCGCTGCGAGCGCGGCTCCGCAGAAGACAGCCGTCGGCGGTGGTGTGGTGGATACACAGGTGCCCGCCTGGCAGGCCTGACCGCTCGTACACGCATTCCCACAAGCCCCGCAGTGCTCGGCGCTCGACGAAATATCCGTCTCGCACGCATTCTCCGGCGCGCGGTCGCAGTCGCGCTTCGTGCCCGCGTTGCACGTGTACACGTGCAGATCGCACGCTGTCGCCAGCACGTAGCTCTGGCAGATGTCGGCGCCGCTGCCGCCGGTGAGCGTGTTGATGCCCGCGTTGCCGTCGAGGTGATCGTTGCCGCCGCCGCCGTCGATGACGTCGTCGCCGCC
>JAIXWM010000155.1 GCA_027491255.1 Rubrivivax sp.
AACCAGACGGTAAGTGACGTAGGGCTCGCCAGAGATGCGACTGCGGGTCTGCGTGCGGCGAATGAACATGCACGCGATGTTGCACCAAAAAAGGGGATTTGGATCGGAAAGCGTAGAATATTATGGCACTACATTATGGATCTGCGAGTGGGGTTCAATCCAGACAAGGGCTTACGGCTGGCCAAAGACAGGTACGGGGGAAAAGTTGACAAAGTCGGGCTAGGGTTAACGTGAATGCGCTGGTGAGCGCAGGCACCTACCATTTGGTCTGTCTATAAAAGCTTTGGGCGGACGCAGGTGATGACCCTTGCCCGCGCAGGCCTGTGTGCCGCCCCCCTGGCGCGCACAGCACCCTGGGGCGCGGTTGCCTGAAGGAGGAGGCTTTGATGAGTTCGACGCTCGTGATCGACGCGGTGCGCACGCCCAGGGGGGCTGCCAAGCCCGGCGGCGCGCTGCATGCGCTCACGCCCGCCGAGTTGCTCGCGCAGGCCCTGCGTGCGCTGCTGGAGCGCAGCGGTGCCGACCCGGACGCCATCGAAGACGCGGTCATCGGCTGCGTCACGCAGACGGGCGAGCAGGGCGGGAATGTCGGCAAGGTCGCGAGCCTGCTGGCCGGGGCAAGCCCGTACATGTCGGCGGTGACGATCAACCGCTATTGCGCGTCCGGGCTGAGCGCCGTCAACTGGGCCGCGCAGCAGGCGCAGAACCAGGACGCGCTGGCCATCGGCGGTGGGGTGGAGATGATGTCGCGCGTGCCGATGTTCGGTGACGCCGCGCCGCACTACAGCGACCGCACGCTGGCCGAGCGCATCGGCTCGATGCCGCCGCCTTGGACGTCCGACCTCGTGGCCACGCAGTATGGGTATACGCGCGCCCGCTGCGACGAGTACGCCGCGCTGTCGCAGGCGCGCGCAGCGCAGGCACGACGCAGCGTCGCCATGCCTTCGATGATGGCCGTTCGCGACGCCCAAGGTACTGTCCTGCTGGCGCAGGACGAGAACATCCGCGAGTCGTCGACGGTCGAGAAGCTCGCCACACTCAAGACGGTCTACGAGGACGGTGCCCAGGGCATGGACGCCTGGGCGCTGGCCCGCGAACCCGGCCTTGGTCGCATCGAGCACGTGCACACCGCGGGCAACGCGCCGTGCATGGCCGACGGCGCGGCTGCGGTGCTGGTGGGCACGGAGGCCGCGGTGCGGCGCGCGGGTCTGCGGCCGCGCGCCCGCATCCTGGCCAGTGCCGACGCCTGCGTGCCGCTGGCCCAGACGGGCGCCGTGGACGCGACACGCCGCGCGCTGTCACGCGCCGGGCTCGGCGTCGACGACATCGAGCTCTGGGAGGTGCGCGATTCCTTCGCCGCCATCACTCTGCACTACATCGACACCCTGGGCGTGCCGCTCGAGCGCTTCAACGTGAACGGCAGCTCGATCGCGCTCGGGCACCCCATGGGCGCGACCGGCGCCATGCTGGTGAGTTGCCTGCTCGACGAGATGGACCGTCGCGCGCTGCGCTTCGGCCTGGTGGCCATCGCAGGCGCGCAGGGTGTGGCCACCGCCACCGTGCTCGAGCGGCTGCCGCGCGCGCATTGACACCCACCGACGAGTTCACGCATTACCCGACCCTGCGCCTAAGCGCCCCAACGACCACCCCGGAGCCCGTTCATGCTCGACATCCACAGCCGCGTCCAGCTCAGTTGCCTGCCTTCGGACAACCCCTATCTGAACGGCGCCTGGGAGCCCACCGACACCGAGTGGACGGCCTCGACGCCCGACCTGCAGGTCATCGGCGAGGTGCCCAAGGACCTTGCAGGCGTGTACCTGCGCAATGGCCACAACCAGGTCCATGCGCCGATCGGGAAGTACCACCCCTTCGACGGCGACGGCATGGTGCACGCCACGCGATTCGAGAACGGCCAGGTCGAGTACCGCAACCGCTTCGTGCGCACCACCGGCTTCTACGCCGAGCAGGCGGCGGGGCGCTCCTTGTGGCCGGGCATCATCGAGCCTCGCCGCGCCAGCCTGCGCGGCTGGGGCTCGATCGGCGCGATGAAGGACAACGCCGGGACCGACGTTGTCGTGCATGCCGGCCGGGCCATCGTCGCGATGAGTCAGTGCAGCGAGCCCTACCGCATGGACCCGTTCACGCTGGAGACCTTCGGGCCTGACACGAACTGGGCACGCCGGCTCGGCGAGCGTGGCATCTGCTCGCATTTCCAGATCGACGAGCACACCGGTGAGTTGATGTTCTTCAATTACGGCGAGCACCCGCCGTACATGAACTACGGCGTCGTCAGTGCCGACAACCAACTGGTTCATTACGAGCCGATAGACCTGCCCGGCGCGCGCTGGCCGCACGACCTGGGCATGACCGAACACTACTGCATCCTGCACGACCTGCCGATGTTCTTCGACCAGGAGGGCCTGGCGCGTGGCCAGCACCGGCTGAAGTTCCACCGCGACGTGCCGGCGCGCTTCGGCATCATCCCGCGCCGGGGCACCAGCCGCGACGTGCGCTGGTTCGAGGGACAGCCCTGCTACATCCTGCACCTGGCCAACAGCTACGAGCAGGGTGACGAGGTCGTGATGGTGGGTTGCATCCAGACCAACCCGGTGCCCGACCTGACGGGCCTTCCCAAGGAAGGCTATGCGCGGATGATGAAGCTGCTCGACACGCACGAGCAGCAGACGCGCATGCACCGCTGGCGTTTCAATCTGAAGACCGGCCAGACCCTGGAAGAAGACCTGGACGACGAGGTCACCGAATTCCCGATGATCAGCGGGCGCCACAAGGGCCGGCCCAACCGCTACGTCTACAACGCCTACATGGTGCCCGGCTTCTGGCACCTGGACGGCTTGAAGAAATACGACCTGCACACCGGCCGCACGCAGAGTTGGCGCGCGCCCGAAGGGGTCTACGTCAGCGAGACGCCATTCGCGCCGCGCCAGGGTGCCGTCGACGAGGACGACGGCTACCTCGTCACCTATGCCGTCGACACGCGCCAGCGCCGGGCCGAGTGCCTGGTGTTCGACGCCCGGGACATCACCCCCGGACCGGTGTGTCGCGTGGTGCTGCCGGGCTACATCCCGCTGGGTGCTCACGCCTACTGGGCGCCGATGCAGGACTTGCGCAAGGCAGGGGTGTGATGACCGACGTCGACATCCCGCTGCCCGACCACGCCGTCACCCACGCGCATGGGCGCTTCAACGGCACGACAGTCTTCCTGCTGCACGGCGCCTTCGGCGCGAAGGAATACTGGCGCGCCCAGGTGCATGCGCTGGTGCAGGCCGGCTGCCGGGTCGTCGCCTGGGATGCCCCGGGCTACGGTCTGTCACCGTTGCCATCGGGTTTCGGCATTGACCTGTGCGCGCGTGCACTGGCGCGCCTGCTGGACAAGGAGGGCGGTGAGCGCAATGTCGTGCTCGGTCACAGCATGGGAGGCTTCATCGCGCAGCGGGCCTGGGTCCACGCGCGGTCGCGCATCCACGGCTACATGCTGTCGGCCACCAGCGCCGCCTTCGGCAAGCCCGACGGTGACTTCCAGCGCGAGTTCGTGCGCCAGCGCGTGGCGCCGCTGGACGCCGGCCGCACGCTGCCCGAGCACGCTCCCGGCATGCTGCGGCGCATGATGGCCGAAGGCGCGAGCGGGCCGGCGGTGGACCTGCTGATTTCCACCGTCAGCCTGATGCGCGAAGAGACCTTCCGTGCCGCCGTCGCAGCCATCGCCACCTACGAAGGTCGCGACATCCTGTCCACGCTGGACGTGCCCGTGCTTTGCATTGCCGGGGCCTTGGACGCCACGGCGCCGGCAGCAGTCATGGAGAAGATGGCGGCCAAGATCGCCGGCGCCGAGTTCGTCGCGCTCGAGGGGCTGGGGCACTTCGGGTGGGCAGAGGCGCCCGGGCGCTTCAACGCCGAACTGCTGGGCTTCCTGGGCCGGCGCGGCTTCCTGGCTTGAGCGACGCGCCATGCGGGTCCACGACGATCAACGCGCGCGCGAGTACCGAGCCCGGGGCTGGTGGGGCGATACACGCCTGCATGACCTGCTCGAACGCAACGCGCGCAGGACGCCGCAGCGCGAGGCCCTGGTCGATCCGCCCAATCTGGCGCAGGCCACGGGCGATGCGCCGCTGCGGCTGAACTGGGGCGAGGTCGCCGAGCGCGTTCAGCGCCTGGCCGCCACCCTGCTGGCGCTGGGCCTGCGCAAGGACGACGTGGTGGTCGTGCAGATGGCCAACACGCACGAGCTGCTTTGCGTCTACCTGGCATGCGCGCGGCTGGGCGTGGTCGCGAGCCCGATCGTCGCGCAGGGGCGCGAGCACGAGCTCGGCCACGCCATCGACCGCACCGGGGCCGTGGCGCTGATCGTCACCGCGCGCATCGGCGTACACGACCACGCGGCGATGGCCGCTGCGCTGGCGGCCCGACACGCCAGCGTGCGGGCGGTGCTGGCCTTCGGGCCAGGCGGCCTGCCGGCGGGGGTGGTGGATGTACGCGCCGAAATGGGCGCATCGCCCACGATCGCGCAGGCGCGTGCGCAGGCCCTGGCGCGGTACGAGACCGAGGCTGCCGTGGACGCGGACGACGCCGTGACCATCCTCTGGACCTCCGGCAGCGAAGGCCGAGCCAAGGGCGTGGCGCGCACGCACAACGACTGGCTGCTCTACGGCCCGCAGATCGGCGCGGCCTATGGTGTGGGTGACGGCGTGCGTCTGCTCAACGGCCGCCCATTGACGACGCACGGTGCCTTCGTCGGCAGCATCACGCCTTGGCTGGTCCACGCCGGCACGCTCGTCAACCACCAACCCTTCGCGCTGCCGCTTTTCCTGGAGCAGCTGAAGAGCGAGCGCATCGACTTCACCGCACTGGCCCCAGCCATCCTCGTGAGCCTGCTCTCGCAGCCCGAACTGCTCGAGGGCGTGGACTTCTCCCGCCTGCGCCATGTCGGTTCGGGCTCGGCGCCGTTGACCGAGACCGTCGTGCGGGGTTTTCGCGAGCGCTTCGGGGTGGAGGTGATCAATTTCTTCGGCTCCACCGAGGGCGCCTCGCTCGTGAGCGCGCCTCAGGACATGCCCGACCCCGCACTGCGCGCCTTGTACTTCCCGCGCTTCGGCATTCCAGCCTTCGAGTGGCGGCACCCGGCGCACCGGTTGGTGCAGACGCGGTTGGTCGATCTGAGCAGCGGCGAGGAGATCACGACACCGGGCCGGGTGGGGGAGCTGCATTACCGCGGACCGATGGTGATGAGCGGATACCACGGCGAACCCGAGCTCAGCGCGCGGGCCCTGGACGCGCAGGGCTGGTACCGCAGCGGCGATCTGTTCGAGATCAGTGGCGAGCAGGCCCAGTACTACCGATTTGCAGGTCGCGCCAAGGACATCATCGTGCGTGGCGGCTTCAACATCTCGGCCGAGGAGGTGGAGAACCTTGTGGCCGGCCACCCCGCGGTGGCTGATGTCGCCGTGGTGGGCTACCCCGACGAGCGCCTGGGCGAGAGGGTGTGCGCATGCGTGGTGCTGAGACCGGACGCCACGCTGGACCTGCCGACCCTGGGCGCCTGGCTGCGCGACGAGCGTCACGTCGCGGCGATGAAGCGCCCCGAGCGTCTGATGCTGCTGCCGGCGCTGCCGCGCAATCCGAACAACAAGGTCTTGAAGTCGCGTCTGCGTGTGCTGGCAGCCGACGCGCAAGAGCCCTTGACTGTCCTGCCGATCCCCACTGAAAGGAGTACCCCGTGAAGACCTTTGGCCCCATGAAGTCCTGGTTCGCACTGGGCGTCGCGCTGTTGGTTGGCGCCGGCGTGCACGCACAGGGCAGCTACCCCGACAAGCCGATCACCCTGATCGTGCCTTTCCCGCCCGGCATCGTCGATGCCAATGCGCGGGTGATCGCCACCAAGGCTGGGGCCATCCTCGGCCAGCCCTTCGTCGTCAGGAATGTCGCCGGCGCGGGCCAGCGCATCGGCAACGACCAGCTCGCCAAGGCTCCCAAGGACGGCTACACGATCGGCGTCGTGACGAACGCCGGCGTCGTCTCCGGGCCGGCACTCGCGGCCAGGATGCCCTATGACGCCGTCCGTGACTTCAGCTACCTGGCGCTCGGATTCGAGTCGCACTACCTGATCAATACCCAGCCGGCCTCAGGCATCAGGACGCTGCCACAACTCGTGGAGCGGGCCCGCGCCGCGCCGGACCAGCTGCGCTTCGGTTCCACCGGTGTGGGCACCGGCTTCCATGTCGCCACAGAGCAGTTCCTGCGCGCGGCCCAGATCAAGCTGCAGCACATTCCCTACAAGGGTGAAAGCCCGCTGCTGGTGGATCTGGTGGGTGGCCAGGTCGAGATGGGCTTCTCTTCGCTGGCCAGCCGTTCGATGGCCGATCAGGGCAAGCTGGTGATGCTGGCCTATACCGGCGACAGCCGATCGCCGTTGCTGCCGCAGGTTCCGACGGTCAAGGAACTCGGCATCCCGCACGTCAGTTCCGGCTGGCTGGGCTTTGCCGCGCCCGCGGGGATTCCGCAGGCGATACGCGACAGGCTGATCTCGGCGCTGGTCGCAGCCAGCCGCGACCCGGAGGTCGTCGAGCACTTCACGAAGAGCGGCATCGAGCCGCGCTCGCTGGCAGGTGATGCCTTCGCCGCGCGGGTGAAGCGCGAAATCGACGAACTGCGCGAGCTCAACAAGGAACTGAAGCTGACGCTGGAGTGAATACGCGTCCCTCCGTGGCCGGCGAGATCGTCGAAGACCAACTCAGCCGCAGGGTCGGGCGTGTGCCCGCGACGTTTTCTCGCCGGCAGCGGCGCGGACCGGTCGCTTCCTGCCCCACCGTCACGTAAGCCGTCTCCATCGACGCCAAAGGAGTCCCGACTTGAGCGCTTCCCTCGATCTGCTGCCTGCGGGGCCGCTGGCGACCGGGCTGCTGGCCGCCTGGGCCCTGCTGGCGCTGTGGTGGTTGCTGGCGCTGGAACGTCGTCGGGCGCCCGATGCGAGCCGTTGGCCAGGCCACCTCTATCCGTTCTTGCCGCTGGTGGCCGTTGGTCTCTGGTCGCTGTCGGCCGCCTGGCCGCCGGCGCTGCAACGCTTCGTCTGCGTCGCGTTGCTGATGGCCCTGTGGATGTGGGGGCTGCTGACCGCGGTGTGGCTGCTGGGTACGGTGCTGCGCAACCACAGCCTGATGGACATCGCCTACCCGCTGGCGCCCTGGGCGGCGTTGGTGGCGGCCTGGCTGGCGCTCGGCGCCGACCGTTCGGCGCACATGCTGTTGCTGCTGGGGTGCGCGACGGTGTGGTCCTGGCGGCTGTCCGGCTACCTCGCCATGCGCTACCTGCCTCACGGCGAGGAGGCGCGCTACGCCAAGTGGCGCCAGCGTGGCGGCGACAGCTGGCGGTGGTGGTCGTATTTCCAGATCTACACGACGCAGGGCGTGATCGTCTGGATCTGGACCTGGCCGATGGCGCTGGCGCTGGGTGCCTCGGGACCGCTGTCGGTCTGGGCCTGGCTGGGCCTGGCAGCCTGCGCGGTGGGCTTTGTCTTCGAGGCCGGCGGCGACCTGCAGATGCACCGCTTCCGCACCAACCCGGCGATGAAGGGGCGCGTGATGGACCAGGGGCTGTGGGCCTGGTGCCGGCACCCCAACTATTTCGGCGAAGCCATGACCTGGCTGGGCTTCGGCCTGTTCGCGCTGGCTGCGCCCTGGGGCTGGCTGGGCCTTCCGTCGGTCCTGATGGTCTTCTGGTTCATGAACCGGGGCTCGGCCTTGAGCATGACCGAGCGCTACATGGTGAAGACCAAGCCGGGCTATGCCGACTACATGGCGCGCACGCCCGCATTCTTTCCCCGGCCTCCCGCTTCGCGGCGGGCACCGCCGAAGGCTTGAGGCGGGTCACGTATGGACCGCTTTCACGAGGTGTCTAGCACTGGTCTGGGCCCCTCGTTCTTGGGGCTTCCCTTGATACGAATCCGGGCCGAACTCCACTATCGTCTTTGCTGTCGGCACATTTCGGCGCGCAGCGCTGCGGCCGCGGCTTGAACCATGTCCCCGGACCTCGTCTCCTTCCTGCAGCTGACGCTCAACGGCCTGGCCACTGGCGCGATCTACGCGCTGGTTGCGCTCGGCCTGGTGATCACCTACAAGGCCACCGAGGTGCTGAATTTCGCCCACGGCGACGTGCTGATGGCCTCGTCGTTCGTAGGGTGGGGGTTGATCGTCGGCTGGGGCTGGTCCTTCTGGGCCGCGGCGCTGGCCACCGTGGCGCTCGCGGCGGCGCTGTGCTGGATCATCGACGCGCGCATCATGCGCGTGATCGTCGGTCAGCCGCAGTTCGCGGGCGTGATGCTGACCATCGCGATCGCTTTCATGTTGCGCGGCCTGGTCAGCATGTTCTTCGGCCCCGAGTCGCGTTCCTACCCGACGCCGTGGACCGGGCAGTCCACGCACCTGGGTCCGGTGGTCGTCAGCGACCTGAGCCTGGTCATCATCGGCATGGCCCTGCTGCTCACGGCCGGCCTGTTCTACTTTCTGCGCCGCACTGCGCTGGGAGTGTCGATCCAGGCGGCTTCGCAAAACCAGCTCGCGGCCTACCTCAGCGGCATCCGCGTCAAGTGGGTCACCTCGCTGGTGTGGGCCATCGCCGGTGCGGTATCGGGCATCTGCGGGCTGCTGCTGGCGCCGATCGCGCTGGTGGACATCTCGTTGTGGATCGTCGTGCTGAAGGCGCTGGCCGCGCTGGTGCTGGGCGGCTTCGGCAGCATTCCCGGCGCCGTCGTCGGCGGTCTGCTGCTGGGCCTGATCGAGCAGTTCGCCGGGGTCTATCTGCCCGACGGCTTCAAGGACGTGATGGCCTACCTGGTGCTGATCGCGATGCTGGTGTTCTGGCCGCGCGGCTTGCTGGGCGAAGCGCACGGGCGGCGGGTCTGAGGGGCAGGGCGGGCATGCGCTTCGACTACGACACCTCCTACCGCGACGGCAAGCGCCTGCTGCGCTATCCCTCGCAATGGCTTTCCTACGGATTGCTGCTGGCGCTGGCGCTGGCCGTGCCCTGGCTGCTGCCGAAGTATTACGTCGGCGAGCTGACCTACCTCTACATCTTGGCCATCGCCAGCCTCGGCCTGATGGTCCTCAGCGGCTACACCGGGCAGGTGTCGCTGGGCCACTCGGCGTTCGTCGCGGTGGGCGCCTATGCCCATGCGTGGTGCCTTGCGCAGGGTGTGCCGTTCGGGCTCAGCATCGCGCTGGCCACCGGCATCAGCGCGCTGGTCGGGCTGGCGGTCGGACTGCCGGCCATCCGCGTGTCCGGGCTGTATCTCGCCATGGTGACGCTGGCCTTCGCCATCCTGATCGAGCACGTGCTCGGGCGATGGAAGAGCGTGACCGGCGGCTTCAACGGCCTGCCTGTGGGTGACCCGGTGCTGTTCGGTTTCGACCTGTCCGGGCTGAAGTCCTTCTACTACCTGTGCCTTGCGGGATTGGTGCTGGTGCTGCTGCTGCTGGTGAATCTGCTGCGCGGCCAGACCGGGCGTGCCTTCGTCGGCGTGCGCGATTCCGAGGCTGCGGCGGCCAGCCTGGGCATCTGGGTCTCGGGTTACAAGGTGCTGGCTTTCGTGATCTCGGCGGCCGTCACCGGGTTTGCCGGCGCGCTGCTGGCCCACCATGTGCGCCACCTCACGCCCGAGGGCTTCAACCTGCTGCTGTCGCTGGAACTGGTGCTGATGGTGACCATCGGCGGGCTGGGCTCGCTGCGCGGGGCGGTACTCGGCGCCTTCCTGATCGGCATGGTTCCGCCCTTCATCTCGCAGATCAAGCCCATGCTCGGCGACCGCATTGCCAAGCAGTTCGGCCTGGAGATCTTCTTCTTCGGCCTGATCCTGGCCTTCTTCGTGCTGTTCGAGCCCAAGGGCCTGAACGGGCGCTGGCTCAAGATCAAGGCCTTCTTCCAGACCTTTCCGCTCTACCGCAAGGACGTGTTCAAGCGCGGCAAGAGCTACATGAAGTCGGAGCGCTACCGGTGAGCCTGTTCTCGGCCCAGGGGCTGGCGCTGCGCTTCGGCGGCGTGCACGCCATCCGCGACGTGAGCTTCACGGTGGAGCAGGGCGAGGTCTTCGCCATCATCGGGCCCAATGGCGCGGGCAAGACCTCGGTGTTCAACGTCGTCACCCGCGTGTTCGACCCGACGGCCGGCTCGGTCGTCTTCGACGGCGCCGAGATCACACGCGTGCCCCGGCACCGCGTGGTGCAGCACGGGATTGCGCGCACCTTCCAGAACATCGAACTGTTCGAGGGCGCGACCGTGCTGGACAACCTGATGCTGGGCTGCCACCGCTTCGCCAACGAGAGCTTCCTCGGCCAGTGCCTGTGGACGCCCAAGGTGCGCGAGACCGAGGCGAAGCTGCGCGCCCATGTCGAGGACGTGATCGACCTGCTCGACCTGGCGCCGCACCGCAACAGCCTGGTCACCGGCCTGCCTTACGGCGTGCGCAAGGTGGTCGAACTCGGCCGCGCGCTCGCCACACGGCCGCGCCTGTTGCTGCTGGACGAACCGGCCTCGGGCCTGAACCCGGAGGAGACGCGCGACCTGGCTTTCTGGATCGACGACATCCGCAGCGACCTGGGCGTCACGGTGATCATGGTCGAGCACGACATGTCGCTCGTGGCCGAGATCGCGGACCGCGTGCTGTGCATGAACCTCGGCGAGGTGCTGGCCACCGGCACGGCGGCCGAGGTGCAGTCCGACCCGCGCGTGATCGCGGCCTATCTGGGGGGCTGACGATGGACGCCACGGCCTTTTCCAGCGTCGCGGCTGCCGCACCCGGCACGGGCGAACCCGTGCTCGTGGTCCGCAACCTCGAGACCTGGTATGGGCCGGTATCGGCGATCAAGGGCGTGAATCTCGAACTGCATCGCGGCAGCATCGTCACCGTGCTCGGCGCGAATGGGGCCGGCAAGACGACGCTGTTGAACACCGTGGCGGGCGTGATCGACCCGTTCAAGGGGTCGGTGCACTTCATGGGCGAGCCTATTCACGGTCTGGACCCCGACGCCGTCGCGCGGCGTGGGCTCGTGCTGGTGCCCGAGGGGCGGCAGGTCTTTCCCTTCCTGACGGTGGCGGAGAACCTGCGCATGGGCGCGTTCGCGCGGCGCGAAAAGCAGGGCCTGGACGAGGACATCGAGCGTGTCTACGCCTGGTTCCCGCGCCTGCGCGAGCGTTCCCAGCAGCCCGGCGGGCTGCTGTCGGGGGGCGAGCAGCAGATGCTTGCGATCGGACGCGCGTTGATGGCCCGGCCGACCGTGCTGCTCCTGGACGAGCCCTCGCTCGGCCTGTCGCCGCTGCTGACACGCGAGATCTTCCGCATCGTCGAGCGCATCAATGCCGAGACCGGCATGTCCATCCTCGTGGTCGAGCAGAACGCGGCGATCGCGCTGAACACCGCACACCACGGCTACATCATGGAACTGGGCCGCGTCGTCGCGGCCGGGCCCTGCGCCGAGCTGCGGGAGAAGGACGACGTCAAGGAGTTCTACCTCGGTGGCGCGGCAGCGCACAACCCCGACGCCGCAGGCGGCAAGCAGCGCTGGAAGCGGCGCAAGACCTGGCGATGAACGGCATGGACGACGCGAAAACGCACCGCGCCCCCGAGCCGCTCGAGGGCTGCGACACCCCGCAGAAGCTGTGGCGACTGCGCTGCCGGCAGTGGGCGGCGCTGCCGGCGCTGCGCCACAAGAAGAAGGGCATCTGGCACACCGTCTCCTGGCGCGAGTACCACGACCACGCCCGCGCTTTCGGCCTGGCGCTGGCCGACGCCGGCTTGGGCCGAGGGCAGTGCGTGGCCATCCTCAGCGAGAACCGTCCGGAGTGGCTCTACGCCGACCTCGGCGCGCAATGCATGGGCATGCTGGGCGTGGGCGTGTACCCGACGTCTTCGCCCGAGCAACTGGCCTACATCCTGCAAGACAGTGGCGCGCGCGTGCTGCTGGTGGAGAACCAGGAACAGCTCGACAAGGCGCTGGCGGTGCGCGCGCAGTGCCCGCAGCTCGAGCGCATCGTCGTGCTCGACCTCGAAGGCCTGCGGCAGTTCGCCGACGCCCGCGTCACGTCCTATGCCGAGTTCGCCGCGCGCGGCCAGGCGCTGGCTGGCGCGGCTGACGGTGCAGCGCGCTTTGACGCCGCCATCGACGCCGGTCAGCCCGAGGACACGGCCTTTCTGGTCTACACCTCGGGAACGACAGGCCAGCCCAAGGGGGCGATGGTCGCCAACCGCAACCTGGTGTTCCAGGTGGCCAGCGCGCCCCAGTACCTGAACCTGAAGCTGCAGGACCGCACGCTGTCCTTCCTGCCGCTGTGCCACATTGCCGAGCGCATGGGCACTGTCTACAACCCGCTGTCGCTCGGACCGGTGGTGCATTTCCCGGAGAACGCGGGCACGGTATTCAACGACGTGCGCGAAGTCCGGCCGCACCTGCTGTTCGGGCCGCCACGCTTCTGGGAGAAGATGTACTCGCAGGTGACGCTGGCGATGCAGGACGCGATACCGCTGGCCCGCTGGGCCTACCGGCGGGTCACGGCCGAGGGCGCAGCGCTGGCCGATCTGCGGCTGGCTGGGCAGTTGGTGCCGGCCTGGCGCCAGGCGCTGTACGGCGTGCTTCAGCGCGTGGTGTTTTCCAACCTGCGCAGCTTCCTCGGCCTGGGGCGCGTCAAGACGGCGCTGACCGGCGCCGCGCCCGTGCCGCCGGACTTGCTGAAGTGGTACATGTCCATCGGCATCGACCTGATCGAGTCCTACGGCCTGACCGAGACCTGCGGCTTCTGCACCGCCACACCACCCGAGCGTATCAAGATCGGCTACGCCGGCGTGCGTGCGCTCGGCACCGAGGTGCGCATCGGTGCAGAGGACGAGATCCTGGTGCGCGGGCCCAACGTCTTCGCCGGCTACTGGAACCTGCCGGCCAAGACCGCCGAGACCGTCGATGCCGAGGGCTGGCTGCACACCGGCGACTGCGGCGAGATCGATGCCGACGGCTACCTGCGCGTCAAGGACCGCATCAAGGACATCATCATCACCTCGGGCGGCAAGAACATCACCCCGAGCCTGATCGAGAACCAGATCAAGTTCAGCCCCTACGTCGCCGATGCCGTCGTCGTCGGCGAGGCGCGCCGTTATGTCACCTGTCTGGTGATGATCGACCAGGACAACGTCGCAAAATACGCACAGGACCGGCAGATTCCCTACACCGACTTTGCCAGCCTGACCCGTGCGCCCGAGGTTCTGGCGCTCGTCCGCGGCGAGATCGAGACCGTCAACGCCCGCCTGGCCCGTGTCGAGCAGGTCAAGGACTTCAGGCTCATCTCCCAGCTGTTGACGGCCGAGGACGAGGAACTGACACCGACGATGAAGCTCAAGCGCAAGGTCGTCACCGCCAAGTACGCGGCGCTGATCGACAGCATGTATCCCGACTGAGCGGGCCGCAGTGCCCGCACCGTTTCTTCCCGAAGACCACAGGAGACCGCGATGAGAATGAACAAGCGCCAATGGATGATCGCTGCTGCTGCCGCCACGGCGGCGCTGGGCACGCCGGCTTTCGCCGACGGTGTCACCAACACCGAGATCGTGGTGGGCACCCACATGGACCTCTCCGGGCCCGTGGCCGCGGGCATGCCCCAATTGCGCAACGGCACGCAGATGCGCTTTGACGAGGCCAACGAGGCCGGCGGTATCCACGGCCGCAAGTTCAAGTTCATCGTCGAGGACAACGCCAGCCAGCCGCAGCAGGCCGTGCGCGCCATCGACAAGCTGATCCGCAAGGACGAGGTCTTTGCCATCGTCAACCCCTTCGGCTCAGGCACGAACGCTGCGGTCGTCAAGCGTGCGGTCGACGAGGGCGTCATCTACTTCGCGCCCTGGGCGGCTTCGGCCGTGTTGCAGCAGATTGCCGGCAAGAGCCCGAGGCTGTTCACCACTGTGCCCGACTACCACACGACCACCCACCTCGGCCTGACCTGGGTGTTGGCGCAGAACCCGGGCGTGAAGAAGGTGGGCTGGGTCTACATGGAAGGCCCGTTCGGCGATCTGATCGGCCGCGGGGTGAAGAGCGCGATGGCCGGGCGCAACATGACGCTGGCAGCCGAGGCCTCGTACAAGCCGGGCGACATCGATTTCTCGAGCCAGGTCGCGAAGATGCGGGCCGCCGGGGTGGACCTGATCGTGATGGCCACGGTCACGCGCGAGACCGTGGGCATGATGGCCGAGATCCGCAAGATCGGCTGGAACAACGTCAAGGTCCTGACCGGCAACCCGGGCCGCACCATGATCGTGGCCAAGCTCGGCAAGGATGTGATCGACGGCTTGTACGGCGTCGGCCCCTGGAAGATGCTGGACCCGAACACCGCCGGGCCGGCTGACAAGGCCTGGGCGGAGTCGTACAAGAAGCGCTTCAACCTCGAGCCCGACGAGAACGCCTACCTGGCCTATGCCTACACCGACTGGTTCGTGCGCGGGCTGCAGGCCGCCGGGCGCAACCTCACGACCGACAGTGCCGTGAAGGCGCTGCAGGCCACCACCAGCAACCACCCGGTGTTCCTGGCGCCTGCCAGCTTCAAGGCCAACCACTTCGACCCCGAGGCCACGACCGTGGACCAGTTCCGCAACGGCCGCTGGGAAGCGGTGTCCCCGGTGCTGAAGTGATGCGCTCGACCCGGGCGACAGGGGGGCGAGTGTGATGGATGGCTACGGCTTCGACCCGGCGCGACTGGGTCCGCCCCCTGGGGCCCGTGTCGCAGTCGTGGGCGGCTGCGGCGGCATGGGGCGCAAGCTCGTCGCTGCGCTGCAGGCCACCGGCGTCGAGGTCGCCGTGCTGGATCTCCCGAGTTCGCTCGCCCAGCACGCACCGCCTGCGGGCGTGGCTGCCTTCGAACTGGACGGCAGCGACGCGGCGGGTGTGGAGCGTGCCTTTGCCGACCTCGCCGCGCGTTGGCCGGTGCTCGACGGATTCGTCAACCTGGCCGGTTTCTTCAAGGGTTTCCAGCCCGTGAAGGACCTGCCGGTCGACATTTTCGACGAGGTCATCGCCGGCAACCTGCGCACCCACTTCCTGTGCGCGCGCGCGGCGCTGCCCCTGCTGCACGCGCGCGGCGGTGGAGGCTCGCTGGTCTGCGTAGCGTCGACGATGGCTGCCGACGTGGTGAAGAACTACACGCACTACGGTGCTGCCAAGGCCGCCATCATCGGCCTGGTCAAGGGCATGGCGCGCGAGAACGCGCCTCGCGTGCGCGTCAACGCGGTGGCGCCAGGCCTGACGAATACCGCCTTCCTGGTGGGCGGCACCGGGCGCGAGAAAATCTTCGAAGGCATCCCGGAGGAGGTCTACGCCAAGCGCGTGCCGATGAAGCGCATGGCCCAGCCGCAGGACATGACCGGGCCCATCATGTTCCTCCTCGGCCCGGCATCGGGGTTCGTCAACGGAGAAACCCTGATCGTGGATGGGGGCGTTTACGTGCAATGAGCATCGCCGCCCAGGCGGGTGGCGACGGCGCTGAACGCGTCACTTTGAGGTTGCGTCATGACCGGCACCGCGATGGCGGCATGGGATGGTTCACGGAGACGCCGCATTGATGTCGGTGGCATACCTTCAGTGGAGCCCGAGTGCGGGTGCATCAGTCCCGCAATGCCTTGCAAGCTGCGGTTTGCCTGCCTAGTGATTACCCGCGGGCTGGGTTGACAGTGTGAGGCCTTGGCATTAGCTTAGATGGCTGTGATTGCCCCGAGCCCGGCAAAGGGACGAAAGGGAGCGATCGGTCGTAAATTCATCAGGGGGGCCGTCAGTGGCATCGTTGGTTGTCAGTGGGTACCAGGAGGCCAACGAGACCTTGCGCATGCCCGACTTGCGCCAGGCGCTCTACGACGAGGGCGCCATCCTGATGGAAAAGGTGCTTGTCAACCTGCATGGTCAGGAGCACCGTTCCCGCCGCAACATCGAAACCCGGGTCTTCCGGCGCGACTTCTTCCACTGGTACGAGCGCGAGGTGTTTCCCGTCACCTTGCGCGAGACGCTGGCGCCTTACCTGCAGCAAGGCGCCGCGGATCTGGTGGACTTCGGCTTCCGGGCCATGATGAACCTCACGGCCGACTTCTCCGGCGTAGACCGGCCTTTGCGCACGCCCGAGGAGACGGCACGCCTGCTGACCATACTGCGAACCTTCGGCAAGGCAGCGACGCTGGGCCAGGCGCTGGGCGACAAGGAGGCGATCCGCGCCGAGATCCGCGCGGCCCTCGACGAGTTCGACACGGTCTTCTTCCGTCCCTCGATGTCGCGCCGACGCCGCCTGCTCGACGAGCATGCCGCTGGGCGCTGCAGCGAAGCCGAACTGCCCCGCGACATACTCACCGAGCTGCTGCGGCACGAGGCCGAGCATCCTCTGTCGCCCGACGTGCTGATGAAGGAGATCGGCTTCTTCCTGCTCGCCGGCGCGTTCACCTCCATCCACACCCTGACGCACGCCATGCACGAGATCTTCGTCTGGCGTGAGCAGCACCCGCAGGATGCCGCCCGTTACGAAGAAGACATGCTCTTCTTGCAGCGCAGCATCCACGAGAGCATGCGCCTGCATCCGTCGAGCCCGACCGCGGGCCGGCGTCCGGTCTGCCCGGTTCACCTGCCCGGCGGCCAGGCGGCGCAGCCCGATGACGTCGTGTCCGTGGATCTGATGTCGGCCAACCGGGACACCGGCGTCTTCGGCCCTGACGCCGCGCAGTACAACCCCCACCGGCCGGCCCCGGAAGGCGCCAGCCCCTACGGCCTGTCCTTCGGCATGGGCATGCATGCGTGCATCGGCTTGAATCTGGCGGCGGGGTTGCTGCCGCGACAGGACACCGATCCATCCCGGCACCAGTGGGGCACGGTGACGCTCATCGCCCGTGACCTGCTGCGCTGCGGGGCCCGCCCTGATCCACAACACCCAGGCGTGGTCGACCGCACGACGGTACGAAACAACTGGGCGTCCTATCCCTTGCTGCTTGGCCGCTGAACATCGGTCGGGTGGCGTGCACAGTTCTGATCGGAGAAGTGAAGATGGCTGAATGGGCCCTGGTCACAGGCGGTGGCGGTGGCATCGGCGAGGCCGTGTGCGAGCGCGCACACCAGCGTGGCTACCGCGTGGCGGTGGTTGACCACAGCATGGAGGCCGCCCAGCGCGTCGCCGGTCGCTTCGAAGGCGCGCGTGCGGAATGCGTCGATGTGACCGACGAGGCTCAGGTCGAGGCACTGCTCGACAGGCTCGGCGAGCCACCGGCACTGGTGGTGAACAACGCCGGGATCGGGCGCTTCGGGCCGCTGATGGACATGCCGCTGGAGCAGTTCGAACTGGTCATGCGTGTGAACCTGCTGTCCTGCTTCATCGTCGCCCGTGCCTGTGCTCGGCGCATGCGCGACCGCGGCCGGGGGAACATCGTCAACATCACGTCCATCAACTCCATCACCCCTGGGCCCAACGCCGGGGCCTACCCGGCGGCCAAGGCCGGCCTCGCGCGCCTGACCGAGCAGATGGCGCTGGAGTGGGGGCCGCTTGGGCTGCGCGTGAATGCGGTGGCCCCCGGATTCATCGATGCCGGCATCTCTGCACCGTTCTTCGCCAATCCCGCCGTGCGTGAACTGCGCAGCCGGGCCGTGCCGATGCGCCGGCTCGGGACCGCGGCCGACGTGGCCGAGGCGGTGATGTTCCTGGCCAGCGACGAGGCCTCCTACGTGAACGGACACGAACTGGTCGTGGACGGCGGCGTGGTTTCCAGCCTGCTGCTGCAGCTTCCGCGCGAGCCGGCACGCACTTGACCGTGCCGATGAACCCCGTGCCGCCTGCCCGCGTCGTCCACCTTATCGGCGGCCTGCACCATCCGGTCGAATCCACACAGGCCTTCTGGGCCGCGTTGTGGAGCCGGCTCGGCATCGAGGCCCACACCAGCGAGGATATCGACGAAGGCTGCCGCGTGCTTGCCAGCCGGCCGCATGACCTGCTCGTCGTCAGTGCCCTGCGCTGGCCGATGGACAACCATGAGCGCTACGCGCCGCACCGGGAACGCTGGGCTTACCGCATCAGTCCCGCCGCGCGTCAGGCGATCGAGGGTCACGTCGCATCTGGCGGCGCCTTGCTGGGCGTGCATGCCGCCTCGATCTGCTTTGGCGACTGGCCGGGTTGGAGCGCGCTGCTCGGCGGCCGGTGGGTGTGGGGCCGTTCGGGCCATCCGCCCCTGGGTCCGGTTCAGGCGCGCATCGACCGCAAGGACCACCCCGTGATGGCGGGCGTCGACGACTTCGAGACGGTCGACGAGGTCTATGGCGATCTCGACATCCAGCCCGATGTCGAGGTGCTCGCGCACGCCTGTGCCGCTGACGGCCGCTGGATGCCCGCCTGGTGGGTGCGCCAGCATGGTCCCGCGACCGTGTGCTATGGCGCGCTGGGGCACGACGAGCGCAGCCTGCGCACGCCTGCGCATGCCCGCGCTCTCGAGCAGGCGGTCGGCTGGCTCCTGGATGCCAAACACAGGGCAAGCCACGAAGAAATGAGGACGAAATCATGAGACCCATCGAGGGCATGTCCCTGTTGATCACGGGCGGCGGCACCGGCATCGGGGCGGGTACCGCGCGCTACTTTGTCGAGCGGGGCGCGCGGGTCACGATCTGCGGCCGGCGGCAGGACCGTCTGGACGAGGTGGCGGGTCAACTCGGCCCGGCCTGCCGGGCAGTGCAGGCGGACATCGCGCGTGACGAAGATCGCCGTCGCGTGGTCGATGCCGCCGTGGCGCACGGGGGAGGCCTCGATGCGCTCATCAACGGCGCAGCAAACATGGTGCGTGGTCCGATCACGGCCTTGTCGGAGGCCGAACTGCTCGACGTCTTCCACGTCAATGTGGTCGCGGCGATGCAACTCACCGGGCTGGCGGTGCCACACTTGAGCGCGCGTCGTGGGGCTGTCGTGTACTTCGGCTCGGTGCACACGCGGCGAGCCTACCCCGGTGCGTCCCCCTACGCCGCCACCAAGGGAGCCCTCGAGGCGATCACCAAGGTCGTTGCTGCCGAACTCGGGCCTCAGCAGATCCGCGTGAACTGTGTCGTTCCCGGCGCCGTGCCGACCGACCTGAACATCCGCGCCGGTCTGTTCACGCAGGATGAGCACGACCGCCGGATGCAGGCGATCGCGCCTTATCACGTGCTGGAGCGGGTAGGCACCCCCGAAGAAGTCGCCGAGTCGGTGGATTACTGCATCCGTGCCGAGTGGTTCACCGGGCAGGCTATCGTGATCGACGGCGGCCTGTCCCTCGGCAAGTCGCCCTTCTGAAGCAAGGCTTTCCTCGCATGCAAGACATTGCCCTCAACGCAGCGCCTGCGCCAGACATCAAGGTCCTTCCATGACGCACAGCACTCCCCAACAGCCCACCCCTGCAGGAGCGCCCGTGATCTCGGGCCCGGGCACCCGCCTGCTCGAGTACGTCTGTGCTTTCCTGCTCGCGGCGATGGTCGTGTTCCTTTTCATTCAGGTACTCGGTCGCTACGCGCTGCAGAACCCGCCGGAATGGACGGAGGAATTGGGGCGAACCGCCTTCGTCTACGCCACGTTCGTCGGCGCGGCACTCGCGGTGGCCAAGAACGCCCACATGCGCATCGACGCGGTAGTCAAGCTGCTGCCGGCTGCGGCACAGGCCTGGATGCAGGTCCTCATCCACTTGATCGCGATCACTTTTCTGATTTTCGTCGTCTACCAGAGCGCGATCCTGCTGCCCAGCCTCGCCTTCCAGCCGTTGACGTCCTTGCCCTTCCTGTCGAAGGCCTGGTTCTTCGCGGCCGTGCCGATCGGCTGCAGCCTGATGCTGGTGTACGAAGTGCTGCACCTGTGGATCTATTTGCGTTCGATGCGGCAGGGCCGTGCCGGTCGAGCTTGAGGAGTTGACGATATGTTGGGACTCTTGTTCATCGGCTTCTTCATCCTGTTGGTCATCGGGCTGGACCTGTTCACCGCCATGGGCGGGGCCAGCCTGATCTACCTGCTGGCCACTCGCACCGGGGACATGCCGCTGCCTCTGACGCTGATCCCGCAACAGCTGGTGGGCGGCGTCGATTCCTTTCCGCTGCTGGCCGTGCCGATGTTCCTGCTCGCTGGCGAACTGATGACTCGAGGTGGAGTGACCACCCGCCTGGTCAACTTTGCGGGCGTGCTGGTGGGCCACATCCGTGGCGGGCTGGCTCAGGTGTCCATCGTCGCGAACGTGATCATGGCCGGCATGAGCGGCAGCGCAGTGGCTGATGCGGCTTCCACCGGCTCGGTGTTGATCCCCGGCATGGTCAAGCGGGGCTACAAGCCTGAGTACGCAGCGGCCGTCATCGCCGCAGCGGCCTGCATCGGGCCGATCATCCCGCCGAGCTTGATGTTCGTCGTCCTGGGCTCGATGGTGAGTGTGTCTGTCGGGCAGCTTTTTGCTGCCGGGATCATTCCCGGGCTGCTGATGGGCTTGGCGATGATGATCGTCGTGTACCGGCAGGCCGGCAAACTCAACTTGCCGCTCGAGCCGCGGACGACCTTGCCTTCCTTCGTAAAGGCCAGCCGAGAGGCCACACTGGCCCTGGGCATGCCGGTGATCGTCCTGGGCGCCATCCTCAGCGGATTCGCCACGCCGACGGAGGCATCGGTCATTGCGGTGGTCTACTCCTTCGTGCTCGGCGTCTTCATCTACCGCGAGATCCGTTGGTCCGAACTGATCGAGATCTTCGCCACGGTGGCGATGACCTCGGCAGTCGTCATGGTGACGGTGGCTGCGGCGCAGCTGTTCGGCTGGATCACCACCGCCGAAGGCTTGGGCAAACTTCTGGGCAGCGCGCTCACCCAGTTCACGCGCGAGCCGTGGGTCTTCCTTCTCATCGTCAACATCGTGTTTCTGATCCTCGGCACGGTGATGGAGCCGATTCCGATCATGGTCCTGGCCGTGCCCATCCTGTACCCGGTGGCGGCCCAACTGGGTATCGACCCGGTGCACTTCGGCGTCGTGGTGGTCCTGAACCTCATGATCGGGTCCCTGACACCACCTGTAGGGGTCAACATCTTTGTCACCGCGGCGATGGCCCGGGTTCCGGTGATGCGCGTGGCCAAGGAGTGCATGGGTTTCATCTGGATCCTGATCCTCGTGTTGCTGCTGATCACCTACATCCCCAAGATCGTGCTGTGGATCCCGCAGATGCTCTTCCGCTGAGCGTCGCAGCGCGATGATTCCCGCGCCGGCGCCCGAGCCTGGGTGCCGGCCTCACGCAGCCCAGCGGCTGCCCTTGTCGAAGTCCCTCAACCACACTGGAGACACCATGTCGCATTCCTTCTCCTCCATGCTCAGAAGAGGCGTCCTGCAGACGCTCGGCCGCTGGGCGCTGCCGGCCCTGGCCGTGGCCGCGATGACACCTGCTGTGGCGCAGCAACAGCAGGACGTCAAGTTCCGCTTTGCCACCGTCCAGCAGCCTGGCATCTATCTCGACGGCATCACCAAGTTCGCCAAGCTCGTCGGCGAGCGCACGGGCGGCAAGGTCCAGATCGAAGTCTTCTGCTGCAGCCAGCTCGGTGGTGAGCGCCAGATCATGGACGGCGTCAAGCTGGGCACCGTGGGCATGGGGTCCATCGGCGCGACCGGTTCGGCCATCTACGACCTGCTGTTCATGCCCTTCATCTTCCGCGACCTCGACCACGCGCTGAAAGTGGTCAACGGGCCGGTCGGTGCCAAGTGGCAGGACGACTTCTTCAAGCAGACGGGCGTGCGGCAGATCGGCTACCTGATCAACGGCTCGCGCGTGTTCCTGACCAACAAGCGCATGCTCAACAGCCCGGCCGATGCCCGTGGCATGAAGATCCGCGCTCCGGAGATCCCGACCATCGTCGCCTCCTTGCGCGCGCTGGGAGCCAGCCCGGTGGTCATCGCCGCCCCTGAGCTCTACACCGCGCTGCAGCAGGGCACGGCCGACGGTTGGGAAGGTCCGCTCGCCTTCATGGCCGACAACAAGCACTGGGAAGTGGCCAAGAACTTGGCGCTGGTGGAGTGGGTGTTCAACATCACCAACACGATCATCAACAACGACATCTGGAACCGGATGACCCCGGCCACGCAGACGATCATGCGCGACACCTGGCGCGAGGTGGCCGCCGAGATCACTCAGCGCGAGTGGGCCAAGCAGGCCGAGCTTGCCGATGTGTTCCGCAGGAATGGCGTGGCTGTCGCGCGTCCGCCGGTGGGCCCGTTCCAGGAAGCCACCAAGGACGTCTGGAAGCAGTTCGCTCCTCGGGTGTGGGGCGAGGGCGTCTACGAGCAGATCCAGGCCACGAGGTGACGCAGAGCGCGGCCGCCCACGAGGGTGGCCGCCTCTTCAGCCGGGGCGGCGAGCGCGTCAGCCCCGGTCCAGCAGAAATGGATAGGTCAGCCAGTTGCGTCGGGTGTTCGACGTGTCCATTTCTGCCGGACGAGCCGGGTCCGGCCGGGCTCCGTGGTCGAGCAGGGCGCGGATCACCAGATACATGTTGCCGTACTCGGCCTCGGCGAGGTCGGTGTCTCGCTTGATCGGCGTCCCGGCCACGAGAATGCGCCCCAGGCAGGCGTGGGTCCCCAGTCCGAATGTGATGCCGTAGAGCCAGCCCTGCGGCGGGTCCGCCCGGTGCGGGTCGAAGCGTCCGGCGTCCGGCCCGAACATGGCCGGGTCCTGGTTGACTTTGAACATGTCGACGTGCAACTGGTCGACGTCCAGCGCCTCCTGTCGGCTCTTCACGTGCACCGGGCAGGTCAGGCGCCTGCTCAACTCCGGCGTGGGCGGATGCAGTCGCAGGCTTTCCCAGATGCAGCGCTGCAGGAACCAGGGCTCATTCATCAACAGCGCCTTGTCCTGGGGCTGCTCCTCGGGCCAGGTGAACACGTGGTGGAGGGCGTGGGTCAGCGCGTGCGTTGTCGACAGCGCGCCCACGAAGAGGAAGTAAGCCGTCTCCTTGAGCATCTTGTCGCGCGGCAGGTCGATCTTGTCCTCGTTGCGCATCAGGATGGTCAACAGGTCGCGCGGCAACTCTGATTCAGCCATCTCACCCCGGTCCACCGCGTCCAGCAGCGCCCGTCGGCGGCTTTCCGAGGGGCTGAAGAACGCGGCGTCGAACTCCACCAGCGTATCGACGATCTCCTGACGGATGGCGCCCTTGTCGCCCCCGGTCAACTGCCCGAGCGTCGCGGCCTTGCTGAAGGAGCGGATCATGCGCAGCAGGGTGGCCGTCTCCTGCGGGGTGCGCAGCGGCCGGTCGATGCCCGAGGCGTCGGCCGTCAGGTTCATCAGCACCCGGTAGCCGAAGTCGGACAGGTCACCGCCGCCTGCTTCGACAAAGGGGCGCAGCGTCTCCTGGATCGTCTGCGGAAAGATGTTGCGCTCGTAGTTTCGGAAGTAGTCCCGGCGAAACAACTTCTGCGCCAGGTGGCGGCGCTGCGCGTGCTCTTCGCCGAACAGGTTGACGAGGACGTCCTTCATCAGGATCGCGCCTTCATCGTACAAGGCCTGCCTCAGCGAGGCCTGGCGCAGGATCTCGTCGGCTTCCTTGTACCTGGTCACGACTTCGACGGACATTCACCCCTCCGATACCGGGCCCCGCAGGGCCGTTCCCATTGAACCGCAGCCGGTGTTCCAGCCTGCTGGTTCGATCCTAAAGCCAAAGCGACTCACTGCACCAGCGGCCGTGCGGATGCAACTCATCGGCCCGCATCGACCTCGATGACGATCTGCCGGCCATCCCAGCGTGCCGCGGCAAGCGCCACCTCCTGGTACACCGCGGACAGCCCTTCGGTGGGCAGGTAGACCTCGGTCATGTGGCCGATCAGGCTGCGCGTGTCGACATACGCGGCACCACGGCCGGACGATGTGCGCAGCTCCATCGCCACGGCGCATCCCAGTGTTTCGTAGTGGGCCAGCAGCGCCTGGTAGTCCGACGGCACGACCGCCACGTGGTGAAAGCCCTGCTGCCCCGGCGCGAACATGTCCCTGAAGGCCGAGGGCTCGGCGTCGTGCTGCTGGACCAGTTCGACCATGACCGGCCCGGCCTGCACGTAGGCCGCGGAGAAATCCAGGCGGGTCGGGCGGCCCCGGTAGCGGACCTCTGCAAGCTGAAGGTGCCTGCGGACGAAGAACGGGCCGATCCCGAATACGGCGTGCCAACGCGCGATCGCCGCGTCCAGGTCGTCGACGACGTAGGCGTTCTGGATGATGCGCTGCGCAGAGTGCATGCGGTCTCCTTGGGTCGCGCTAGACGAGCCTGTCCAGCACCGCCTTGTCGAAGGCCACGAGCTCGTCAGCGCGACCCTCGCGGACTCGCCTTGCCCAGTCCGGGTTGCTCAGCAGGGCGCGGCCGATGGCGACCAGGTCATACTGCCCGCTGCCCAGCCCTTGCTCGAGCAGGGCCAGGTGATCGCGTGCGACGGTGGCGTGCACCTTGCCTGTGGGCGCCTTGAAGTCCGTGCCCAGGGTCACCGACCCCACGGTCATGGTGGGCCGTCCTGAAAGCACTCGCACCCAGGCTGCGAGGTTGCGCGGATCGCCCTCGAACTCCGGCTCCCAGAATCGGCGCGTGGAGCAGTGGAACAGGTCCACGCCGGCGCACGCGAGGCTCTGCACGATGATTTCGAGCTCCTGCGGTGTGCGGGCGATGCGCGCAGCGTAGTCCAGCTGCTTCCACTGGGAGATGCGAAACGAGACCGGAAAGTCGGCGCCGGCCTCGGCCTTGATGGCGGCCACCAGCTCGCAGGCAAAGCGCACCCGGTGGATCAATGCGCCGCCGTAACGGTCCTCGCGCAGGTTGGTGGACGCCCAGAGGAACTGGTCGGGCAGGTAGCCGTGCGCGCCGTGGATCTCCACGCCATCGAACCCGATGTCCCGCGCCGAGCGCGCTGCCCGGGCGAAGGCGGCCAGCGTGCTGTCGATCTGTGCCGTGGTCATCGCCTGGCCGAACGGGCGCCCGGGAGCCGCGAGTCCGGACGGGCTCAGGCGAGCCTGCCCGGCCGCGAGGCTGTCGCGCATGCCGATCATCGACGGCGAGAAGGCACCGACGTGCCAGAGTTGCGGAAAGATCGCGGAGCCATGTCGGTGTACCGCTTCCACCACCCGGCGCCATCCTTCCAGCGCATCGTCACCGTGGAATCGGGGCACGGTGCTGCCGAAACTGCCCGCCGCGTCGGGTGGCGTTCCTTCGGTGATGATGAGCCCGACGTCCCCTTCGGCGCGCCGGGCGTAGTACGCCGCCATGTCCTCGGTCGGCACGCCGTCACGGGCGGCTTCGCGTGTCATGGGGGCCATCACGACCCGGTTGCGGAGGGTCAGAGACCCGAGCTTCAAGGGCGAGAACAGCATCTCAGCCTGCCACTGGGGGCGTCAATGGGGAGGGTGGACGCCGGCGCGGTCGCAGGGCAGGTGCGCTGTGCGGCGTGGAGGGTACGATCGTGCCGCCAACCAACGCCTCGACATGCCGATGTCCGAACAGGAAACCGAGCTGCGCGCCCTGCTGCAGGAGCGCAGGATCATGAAGACCCTCGCCCGCTATTGCGTCTGTCTCGACGAATACGACATCGAGGGCGTGATGGCCTGCTTCACGACGGACGCCACGGCCGACTACGGCCCGGGCCGCGGCGGCCTGGTGCGGGGGCGTGAAGCCATCGCCGCGCGCATCGCGCGCGGGCAGGCCGCGTTCAGGCGCACCCATCACCAACTCGGCCAGGTGGCGATCACCCTGCGCCGGCAGACGGCCCTGGCGACGACCTATGTCACGGCCTGGCACGAGCGCGACGACGGCGTGCAGGAGGTGCTGTGCCTGCGCTACGTCGACCGCCTGCGCCTGGTCGAGGGTGCTTGGTTGATTGCGCAAAGGCAAGTCCAGGTGTCTTTCGCGGACGGCTTTCCAGGCACGCGTTGGCGCTGGGTGCGGCGGCGCCGCACGGCCCAGCGGCTCAGCTCGCCCCGTCAAGCTCGATCTTGAGCGTACGCCCATCCCAGCGCGCGGCCTCGTCGGCCACCCGCCGGTACAGCCCGAGCACACCGTCGCTGACGGGGTAGATCTCCACCATGTGACCCATCATGGGGCGCGTGTCGACGAACGAGGCGCCGCGCCCGCTGCGGGTACGCAGCTCGGTGGCCACCGGATAGCCCATGGCGACGAAGCGGTCCACGGTTGCGCGGTAGTCCTCGGGCATGATCGCCACGTGGTGCAGGCCTTCGGCGCCCGGGGGGAACGCGTCGCGAAAAGCCGAGGGCGAGTCGTCATGCTGGCAGATGAACTCGATCTGCACCGGACCGGCCTGCACGAAGGCGGCGGAGATGTCGAGCTTCGTCGGCGTTCCGCGGTACCAGACCTCGTGCATCTGGATGTGCCTGCGCACGATGAACGGGCCCGTGCCCCACAGCGCGTGCCAGCGGTCGATCGCGCGGTCGATGTCGGCAACGACGTAGGCGTTCTGGATGATGCCCTGGCCATGCGGCGAGGGCATGAAGGGCGCCGACAGGGCGAACGCGCTCGTGACGGGAGTGTTCTCGGTTGCCATGGGTTCGATCCTTTGGGGGAGCGTGGATGGTGAACGGGGCAGGGTCGTGCGTGCGATCACGCGACCCCTGAGTGCTCAGTCGCTTCGGCTGGGGTGCGCAGCTTCGTAACGCCGCTCGAGTTCCTCGCTGGCCGTCACGCCAGATACGCGTTTCCACTCGCTGAAGTTGACCATCCTGGGCAGCCAGGGCTCGATCGTGCCGTGGTCACGCAGGTCGGCGAACATCGACTCGATCTGCTTGACAGCCATGAACAAAGCGTGGGCCGGGTAGATCACGAGCCGGTAGCCCAACTCCTGCAAGCGCGTCGTGTGCAGGTGGGGGCTGAGCCCGCTGGTGGACACGTTGTAGAGCTGCGGGCCCCGGATTTCCCGCGACAGCCGCACGGCCTGTTCCTCGCTCGTGACCCCGTTGCAGAAGACCAGGTCGGCACCGGCCTCCAGGTAGCGCGAAGCGCGTTCGATGGTGTCTTCGAGATTCGTGGCGCCGAACATCTCCGTGCGGGCGATGATGATCGTTTGCTCATCGCGTCGCGCATCCAGTGCCGCCTTCAGGCGGGTGACCATCTCGCCGATGCTCACGAGCTGGTGCCCGCCCACGAAGCCGCAACGGCGCGGGAACTGCTGGTCTTCCAGGTGGAGCGCCGCGACCCCTGCCGCTTCGAGGTCTCTGACGGTGCGGCGCACGTTCAGCACCCCGCCGTAGCCGGTCTCGGCGTCGCAGATCAGGGGCAGTTGCGCCACGTCCACCGTGCGGCGGGCGACGTCGAGCATTTCGCTGTGGGTGATCACGCCGAGGTCGGGCTGGCCGTAGACGCCGCCCGAGACGCCAGCGCCCGTGAGGTAGATCGCCTTGAACCCGGCCTCGGCGGCAAGCCTGCCCACCAAGGGGCTGAACACGCCCGGGGCCACGACCGGGCCGGTGCCTGCCAAGGCCATGCGCAAGCGCGCAGCAAACTCGTTCATCGCAACAACTCCAGGGGTTTGCGGATGTCGTCGACGTGCTCGAGTTCGCGCAGCATCGTCAAGCCTTCGCGCAGGCGCTCCCAGCGTGGATGCCGGCCCGCGCACTCATGGAACTTGCGCGCGATGCCTTCGACATCGAGCGGGCGGCCGCGGCTGCCGAGGTTGTCGATGCGCTCGACATGCACGGTGCGCGCCGCGCCGTCGCGCAGCCGGACCGTGACCTCGGTGAACTCCTTCGTCAGGAAGGTCGAGGGCTCGGTCAAGGCCGGATGGACCACCATCGCCACCCGGTCCATCAGGGCGAGCATTGCGGGGTCGCGTGTGCGTGCGTCGGTGAAATGCTCCAGGCGCACCGCGCCCTCGAGCAGCGCCGTGGCGATGCAGAACGGGGTCGAGAACTTGGCCTCGTAACCCGTGCTCGGACGCGGGAACTTCATCGTCGGCGGCACCAGCGCATGCACGGCGACGGTGACCTGCTCGATCTCGCCGACATCGATCTGCGGACGCAGCTCGAGCGTGCCGTCGATGCCCGAGTGGATCAGGCCGCAGCAGGGGTAGACCTTGACCACGAGGCCAGGGTCCAGAAGATCCCAGCGGGACCCGAGGCCGCTGGTCATCGCCTCCAGATCGAAGTTGCCCTTGCCGTTGAAGGCCACAGCCACGCCGTGCGAGTGCTCGATCACATCGGGCTCGGCCTGGAACCCGTCTGCGGCAAGCAGGGCGGCCGTCACGCCATTGCGCGCGGCCTTGCCGACGTGGAAAGGGTTCGTCATGTTGCCGATCATGGTGCGCAAGCCCGAGGCCTCGGACGCTGCGACGCCGAGGGCTGATCGGATGCGCTCGGCGTCGAGCCCGAGCACGCGCGCGGCCGCCACGGCGGCACCGAAGTGCCCCAGCGTGGCGGTGGAGTGCCAGCCGCGGGCGTAGTGGTCCACCCCCAGGCCGGCGGCGATGGCCGCCTCCACTTCCCAGCCCGCCACGAAGGCCTCGAGGACCCGCGGGCCGCTGACGACTTGCTGCGAATCCTCCGCAACCGCCAGCAGCGCGAACAGGCAGGGCGAGGCGATGAAGCCGCTCACCGTCAGGCTGATGTTGTCGAAATCGAGCGCATGCGCGGCTGCACCGTTGGCCAGGGCCGCCGCGCCAGGCGAAGCGGTCAGGCCCATGCCCAGCAGGCTGGAACGACCCACGGCGGCCTCGCGCAGGGCCTGGGCGCGCACCAGCCGTACCGACTGCTCGTACAGCCCCGCATACACGGTTCCCAGGGCATCGATGATCGCCACCTGTGCCCGCTGTCGAACGGCTGGCGGCACGTCGGCCATCGACAGGGAGGCGGCGAAGTGCGCGAGTCTTGCAGTGGTCGACATCGAGGAAGACACGGGCATGTAGAGTCAGTTTATCTTGGGCCGGCGACCGGGCCGGACACGTCCTTCGACCCGTCAGGGGCTATCGTCAGCGTATCGATGACGGTACCATAGAGATATAAGCATTCGGTGCAACGGCCCGATCACAACCGACTGTTCTTCGGCGTTTGCGGCCGGGGTCGCTGCCACTGCCATCCAGACATGGCCCTCATGAACATTCGACGCCTATCCGGTGCCCTCGGCGCAGAGATCGAGGGTGTCGACCTGCGGCAGCCGGTCGACACGTCGCTGGCTCGGGCGATCCGCCAGGTGCTGCTCGACCATCAGGTCATCTTCCTGCGCGACCAGGAACTCACGTCCGAGCAGTTCATGCTCTTTGCCCAGGCCATGGGGCAACCGGTGGAATACCCGTTCGTCAAGGGCATCGAGGGCCACCCCTGCATCATCGAGGTCAAGAAGCTCGAGCACGAGCGCGTGAACTTCGGCGGCATCTGGCACTCGGACACCACCTACCTGGAAACGCCGCCGATGGGCTCGATGCTGCTCGCGCGCGAGGTTCCTCCCTACGGCGGCGACACCCTGTTCTCGAACCAGTACCTGGCCTGGGAAAGCCTGTCACCCACGATGCAGCGCATGCTCGAAGGCCTGGTCGCGATCAACAGTTCAGCCAAGGCGGATGTCTCCAAGACCCGGGAGGACCGCATCAAGTCCGATGGCAAGCAGGCCCAGGTCGAGTACCGCAGCGAGCATCCGCTCGTGCGCACGCATCCGGAGACGGGCCGCAAGGCCTTGTTCGTCAATGTGGCCCACACGGCCGGCATCAAGGGTCTTTCCGAGGCCGAGGGCCGGGCCCTGCTGGACTTCCTGTTCGAGCACCAGAACAAGGTCGAATTCACCTGCCGGTTCGTCTGGCGTGCGCACTCGCTGGCGTTCTGGGACAACCGTTGCACCCAGCACAACCCGGTCAACGATTACCATGGCTTTCGGCGGATCATGCACAGGATCACCCTGCAGGGAGATCGACCGCATTGAGCACCACCGCGCCTTTCGGCAACACGCCGTGGCCACGCTGCATCCCGCTGACGAACACACCCCACAGTCGATCACAAGGAGAGAACACGTGCTGACCGAGATGAAGCTGAAGGAATTGCTGCGCGAGCACTTCGATGCCGAAGCGCAGCGCGATGTCGAGTGGATCAAGCGCACGGTCTCGATCGACTGCGAGTACGAGGTGATCGGCCCTTACTATCCCGACGACCCCGTGAAGAAGGCGAAGACGGCCGACGGGCGTGCAGCGGTCGGGCAGCTCTGGGAAAACTACTTCAGCAAGTTCTCCAGCTATGAGATCGATTGCCCGTTCGAGAACATGCTCGCCTGGCCGCAGCAGAACGTGATCTTCGCCCAGGTCCGGATCCGCGCGACACCCGCCGTGGACTTCGAAGGCTTTCCCGCGGGCAAATCCTTCTGCTACCAGACCGGCGCCTTGTGCTGGTTCAACGACCAGGGCGAGATGACGCGCGAGAAGGTCTTCGGCAGCCTCGGGCAGGTGCTGATGGACCTGCGCCGCATGCGCGACCACCTCGCCACGGCAGAAGACAGCGTCGCCGCATGAGCGGCGCCCACTCGCCGCCTGTTCCAGGGCGGTTGGCGGGCCGTACCGGAGTCGTCACCGGAGCGGCGGGTGGTATCGGCCGTGCCGTCGCGCTGCGGCTCGCCCAGGAGGGCGCCCGGCTCGTGCTTCTGGACCTCGACGCGGACGGTGTCGAGAGCACCGCTCAGGCCGTCCGGTCCAGCGGGGGCGAAGCCTTCGCCATGGCGGCGGATGTGAGCCAGCGCGCTGACGTTCGCCGGGCCCTGGAGCACGCCCGGCAGGCCGGCTTCGCGCCGGTGCAGATGCTGGTCAACAACGCGGCCTGGGGCCGTCCTGCCTCCTTCCTGGAAATCCGCGACGAGGATTGGCAGCGCATGCTGTCGGTGAATCTCACCGGGGTCTTCATCGTGGCCCAGGAAATCGCGGCCGACATGGTTGCGCATGGGGGGGGACGCATCGTCAACGTCGCCTCCTTGGCGGCCCACACGGCCAACAGCCACCAGGCGGCCTACGCGGCGAGCAAGGGCGGGGTGGTCGCGCTGTCCCGCGTGATGGCCTTCGAGCTCGCGCCGCATGGCATTCTGGTCAATGCGGTGTCGCCCGGGCCGATCGACACCGAGCTGGCCGCGCGGATGCTGACGCCGGCAGCCCGTGTGGCGCGCGAGCAGAGAATCCCGCAAGGGCGTCTCGGCCGGCCGGAGGAGGTCGCTGCGGCGATTGCCTTCCTGCTCTACGACGACGCCTCCTACATCAACGGCACGGTGCTCGTGATCGACGGTGGCCTCGTGGGCGCCGGCATCCGAGCCGAATGAGTCGGTGCAACCTTCACCCCCTGCTGACAAGGACTTTCCAATGACTTCCAACTCCGCGAGCGCCGACCCCCGCCTGGACACTGCGCTGGTGCCTGCCCGGACCGCGCTGGTGCTCATCGACCTGCAGAACGACGTGATCCGCAACGACCAGGGGCCGTTCTACGGCGCGATCTTTCGCCAGGTCCAGGAGCAGGGCATCGTGCCGCGCGTGGCCGGCCTTGTGGACGTGGCCCGCGCCACCGGTGCGCCCGTGTTCTTCATCACCGTGGTCCGGCGTCCGGATTACCTGGACGTCGTCAATCAAGTCACCGAACTGGTGGTAGCGGGCAAGGCCGTGCCAGCGAAGCAGCAGCGTTCGCTGATCGCCGGGACGCGGGGCGCCGAACTTGTCGACGAGCTGCGCCCTCAGCCTTCTGACTACGTGCTGGTCAAGAAGCGGCGCAGCGCCTTCCTCGGCACCGAACTCGACTTCCATCTGCGCTGTCTGGGGATCACCACCGTGGTCGTGGGCGGAGTCGCAACGGATCTGGGTGTCGAGAACACGGTTCGCGAGGCCTGGGACCGCGACTACAACGTGGTCGTGTGCGATGACATCTCCACTGCCGTGCCGTTGGCGGCGCATGAGTATGCGCTGCGGTCGGTCTTCCCGCGCATGGCGCGCGTCATGACCGCCGAGCAGGTGAGCCAGGCGCTGCGTCGGGGATGAGCAGGGCGGGCCCCGGCCGGGCCCCTCCTCAGCGCCTGCGGCCTGAAGGCACGTCGATGACGATGTTGCCGCTGGCGTCCAGGCGAGCGCTGCAGTCAGGCGGCACGACGACCGTCGTGTCGTATTCCGCAACGAGCAGCGGTCCCGCCATGGGGCGGTCCGTGAGCTCCTGACGGCTGAGCACCGGCGTTTCCACCCAGCCGTGCTGCGGTCCGAAGTAGGCCGGGCGCGGCGGGTTCTTTCGAGCGGTGCCAGCACGGTCCTGGAGCCAGCGTTCCTGAGCGGGATGCTGGCGGGCAGCGCGGCCGACGACACGGGCGGTCACGAACTCGAAACGCCGGCTGAGGTCGCGGTGGCCGAAGGTGCGGGCGTATTCGGCCTCGAAGGCCTCTTCCAGCGCGCGCAGGCTCTCGGCGTCGATGCGCCTGTCGTCGAAGGGGACCGTGATCTCGGCCGACTGTCCCTTGTAGCGGACGTCTGCCTGGGCGGAGATCTTGATCTCGGCGGGGTCGATGCCCTCGGCGGACAGCCGGGACTGGATGTCCTCGCGCAGTTGCGAGAACGCCGCGGCGATGTGCGAGGCGTCCTCAGGGGCGGTGGAGCAGAGCACGGAGCGCGCGCCGTGCTGCTCGATCTCGGCGGCCAGCAAGCCGAAGGCGCTGAAGACACCGGGCGAGGGCGGGATCAGCACGCTGGTGACGCCCATCTCGCGCGCGATCCCCGCCGCATGCAGGGGTCCTGATCCACCGAAGGCCATCAGCGCGAAGTCGGCCGGGTCGCGTCCGCGCTCGACCGAAACCGTCTTGACGGTGCGCACGATGTTGGAATTCGCCACCAGATGGATGCCCCAAGCAGCAGCCTCCAGGGATATCCCGCAGGGCGCGCATACGTGACGCTCCACGGCCTGCCGTGCGAGGCCGACGTCGACACTGAGGTCGCCGCCGGCCAGTGAGCCGCCCGACAGATAACCGAGCACGAGGTTGGCGTCGGTGACCGTCGGACGCTCGTTGCCTTGACCATAGCAGGCCGGGCCGGGAACCGACCCCGCGCTGCGGGGCCCCACTCGCAGGGCACCCGCGTCGTCGACGCGGGCCAGCGACCCGCCGCCGACGCCGACCTCGGAGATGTCGATGACCGGAATGCGCAGGAGGTAACCGCTGCCCCTGACCAGACGGCTCGACACCGAGATCTCGGATCCCACCTCGTACTCGCTGGCGCGCAGCACGGCGTCGGCCTCGATGATCGAGGCCTTGCTCGTCGTCCCGCCCATGTCGAAGGTGATCAGGTTCGGGTAGCCGCTGGCCCGCGCCACGCGCGAGGCCGCGACGACCCCGGCCGCCGGCCCTGATTCGATGATGGTGACGGCGTTGTGGCTGGCCGCGCGTGCGCTGATCAGGCCGCCTGCGGACTGCATGACGAGAATGGGAGCCCGAACGCCCTGGCTTGCAAAGCGCGTCCGCAGGTCTTCGAGGTAGCGCCGCACCAGAGGCATCACGTAGGCATTGACCACGGTGGTGCTGGTGCGCTCGAACTCGCGCACCTCGGGCAGGATCTCGTGGGACAGGGACAAGGGCATGTCCGGCAGGGCGCGCCGAAGCGCGTCCCCGATCGCCTTCTCATGGGCAGGATTGCGGTAGGCGTGCAGGCAGCAGACGGCCACGGACTCGACGCCGCCCTCGCGGATCGAATCGATGGCCGCGGCGAGTGCGTCCATTTCGAGCGGCACCAGGACCGAGCCGTCCGCAGCGATCCGCTCCCGGACCTCGAAGCGGAACTCGCGTGCCGCCATGGGCTCAGGCTTCTTCCAGGACAGGTCGTAGGACAGCGGGATGCGGATGCGCCGCAGTTCGAGCACATCACGGAAGCCCTCGGTCGTGATCAGGGCCACCTTCGAGCCGCTGCGCTCCAGGATGGCGTTCGTGGCCACGGTGGTGGCATGGAGGACCTCGGTCACTGCTGCCGCGTCGAGGCCGCGATGCGCGAGGTAGCGGATAACGCCCTCCACGATCGCCCGCCCGAAGTCGTCCGGGGTCGTCGGGACCTTGCGTTTGTCGAGCGTGCCGTCAGGGAAGCGGAAGACCAGATCGGTGAAGGTGCCGCCGATGTCGGCGGCAACCTGGACAGCCATCATGCGGGGTCCTTCGAGAAATCACCGCGTGAGGCGCGCAAGGCGGTGGTGGCGGCCGTGTCGACCCGCCAGGGATGGGCCAGAACGGCCACGCCATAGCTCTGTTTCGCTGCGGCTGCGGACACCTTGCCGTCGCGCACATCACGCAACACGTCGGCCGGCGCACGGCTGTAGGGATCGCCCGCGCCGCCACCGCCCGCGGTGACGTGGCGCACCACCTGCCCGCACGTCAGTGGTCGCACGAACTTCGTCGGCGCGTTCTCCCAGCCCGAGGGGCCCGAGATCTGGGTGGTGGAGGGCGCACCCGGCGCGCCGCCCGCGATCCCGTAAGGCTGGAAGCGTCGGCGGTCGGACCGCAGTTGCAGCGACGCGCTCTCGGCCAGGACCCGGAACTGACGCTCCACGCCGAGGCCGCCACGCCGCATGCCGGCCCCGCCACTGTCAGCGGCCAGGGCATAGCGTTCCACCAGCACGGGCGCCTGGTGCTCGACCAGTTCGACCGGCGCGTTGCTGATGTTGGCGGCTGGGTTGGCCACGCCGTCGACGCCGTCCCAGGACACCCCGGCACCCCAGGCGCCCATCACCGCCTCGCGGAAGAGGACCAGGCGTCCCTGGCTGTCGCGGCTGGCCAGGCTGTAGCTGGTCGTGCCGCCTTCACCCGCGGCGCGTACCCGGTCGGGGATGACCTGGGCCAGGGCGCCGAACATCGTGTCGATGACACGAAAGCCCGTGACCCCGCGCGCCGCACAGGCGCCGGGAGGCCGGGGGTTGACCACCGTGCCCAGCGGCGCGCGCACGCGGATCGGCCGCACGAAGCCCTCGTTGTTGGGCACATCCTCGCGCACGATGGATCGCAATGCGAAATACACCGCCGACTTCGTGAACGACATCGTGGCGTTGATGGCGCCGGCGGCCTGCGTCGACGTGCCCTCGAAGTCGGCGGTGACCTCGTCGCCGGACACCGTGAGGGCCAGCTCGATGCGCACCGGCCGGTCGGGGTGGATGCCGTCGTCGTCCAGATGGTCGCTGAAGCGGTAGGTGCCGTCCGGCAGTTCGGAGATGGCGGCGCGGGCGCAGCGCTCGCTGTAGTCGAGCAGCGCGTCGAAGGCTCGCTCGAGTTCCTCGACGCCGTATCTCTCGGCCAGTTCGCAAAGGCCGCGCTCGGCGATGCGGCAGGCCGCGAGCTGGGCCTCGAGATCGCCGGCCACCGTGTCGGGCACACGCACGTTGAGCAGGATGGTGCTCAGCAGCGCCTCGTTGACCAACCCCCTGTCGTGGAGCTTCATCGGAGCGAGGCGAAGCCCCTCCTGGAAGATCTCGGTGGAGTCGGCGGCGCTCGAACCGGGCACGCGCCCGCCGACGTCGTTGTGGTGGGCCACGATGACCGCGTAGCCGAGCAGGGCCCCGTCGAAGAAGACGGGCTTGAACATGAAGATGTCAGGCAGGTGCATCCCGCCGTGGTAGGGGTCGTTCAGGACGACGACATCCCCTTCGGCCAGCCCGTGGGCGCCGAAGCGCTCGCGCACCGCCGCCATCGCGTCCGGAAACGAGCCCAGGTGCAGCGGGACGCTCAGGCCCTGCGCGATCAGGCGGCCTTGGCGGTCGCAGAAGGCGCTGGAGAGGTCCATCGTGTCCTTCATGATGGACGAGAAGGCGATGCGCACGACCGTCAACACCATCTCGTCGACGATCGAGCCCATCGCGTTCTTGACGAGCTCGAGCTTGACGGGGTCGTAGTGCATGAGGGTGCGATCGGGGGTCAGAGCGAGTCGACGATGCCGGGGTTGGGCAGCCGGGCGCCCATCGACGGCACGGTCCAGCCCTTGAGGGGTTTGCGGGCGGGGGGCGCAGTGAGGTCGACCTCGCGGCCGTCGACCCAGACCGAGGTGATGTTCTCGCTGTGGCCGAGCACGCCGATGTCTTGCGAGGGGTCGCCCCGGACACAAAGAAGATCGGCCTTCATGCCCGCTGCGATCACGCCGGTGCGTCCCTCCATCTTCAAGGCGAATGCGCCATTGCGCGTGGCGCAGGAAATGGCCTCGAGCCGGGACATGCCGAAATAGCGCACGAAGACTTCCATCTCGCGGTGGTGCCAATGTCCGTAGGGCACCATCGAGAAGCCTGCTTCGCTGCCGCACAACAGCGGCACGCCGGCGGCGTGCAGGCGCCGCATGGAATCGGCGGAATCGGTGATCTCGCGCTCGAACAGCGAGATCAGCGCCGGGGTGGTGCCGAGCGCGGGACCATGATCGACCAGATTGGCCTGGAATGTCATGGCAGGGCAGACCGGCGTCTTGCGATCGATCACCAGATCGACCGTCTCGGGCTGCATTCCGGTGGCGTGGAAGAGCAGGTCGAAGCCGCTGAGCACGGCGCGACGCACCGCGATGTCGCCACGGCAGTGACCCATCACCGGCACGCCCAGATCGTGCGCCACCTCGCAGATCAGTTGCAGTTCCTCCAGCGTCCAACTGCACTTTTCGCCCAGGTGTGCGTAGCGTGGCGCGACGCCGGAGACATGAACCTTGATCCAGTCGGCGCCGACCTTGATCTGCCGCCGCACCTCGGCCATGATCTCGTCGCGGCCGTTGACCACGCTGTAGTACCCCGTGATGCCCGTGTCGCGGATGAGCCCGCCCGCGGTGCCGCCCAGGCCCGGAATGAGCGCGTAGCAGCCGCTGGCGATCCGCGGGGCCTCGATCAAGCCGGCCTCCTGCGCGTCGCGCACGTCGATCATGATCTCGAACACCGAATCCGGGTCGAGGATGCCGGTGACGCCGGCGCGAAGGAGCTTGCGCGCGTTGTACAGGGCGGTGATGGCCGCCAGGCCGGGCCGGCGTTGGAAAAAGAGTTCGGAATTCGAACTCGCATCATCGAAGGACAGGTGGCAGTGAGCGTCGATGAGGCCCGGCATCAGCGTCTGGCCGGCGAGGTCGACGCGCCTTGCTCCAGGAAGCGCGCGGGCGCGTTCCTCGGCCGCGGGCCCGACCGCGGTGATGCAGTCGGCCTCCACGAGCACGGCGCTCGAGAAGGGGGCGGCGCCCGTGCCGTCGATGATGGAGGCGTTCTCGAAGAGTGTGGCTGTCATCAATGGGCTCCTGGGGTGCGTGGTTTGGGGCTCCTACGTGGCACGCAGGAGGCGGCGGGCGTTGTCTGCCAGCCGCGCCTGCTCGGCGGCCGATATTCCGTGATCCCCGGTGTCGTCGGGCTCGTCCCAGCCCGCGAAGTTGGTGCCGTAGACGAGGTGATCCGTGCCCACGGCGCGCGCGAGCAGTTCCAGGATCTGAGGGTGATCGATGTGCGTGTCGAACCACAGACGCGCAAGCCTTTCCTCGAACGCACCGTCGGCCCGAAGACTCGCGGGCGACCAGGGGCGCTTGCGCGCGGCGCGCGCCATGCGGCCCATCAGCAGCGCGGTGTTGCCGCCCCCGTGGCTGATGCAAAGGTCGAGCTTGGGATGGCGGTCCAGGACGCCGCCGAAGATGAGCGTGGCCACGGCCAGCGTCTCCTGCGCGGCATACCCGGCCACGATGTCGAGGTCGAAGCGGCGCAGCGCCGAGTCCCCGGGGGGGCCGTCGATGCCCGCGGACCCGGGGTGGATGTAGATCGGCACATCAAGTTCCACCGCCTTCGCATAGACCACATCCATGCGCGGGTCGTCCAGGGCCAGCACGGAGTCGGTGCCGATGGCAGCCCCGCGCAGCCCCAGTTCCCTGACCGCGCGCTCGAGTTCCTCGGCCGCCTGCACAGGGTCCTGGATGGGCAGTGCCGCCCAGCCAGCCAGGCGGTGCGGATGAGGCGCGATGGCTGCGGCCATCGCGTCGTTGTGGACGCGGCAGAAGCGCGCGGCGTCAGCAGCCGGGATGAAGTGGAAGTAGGTCAGCGGATTCGGCGACACGACCTGGAAATCGATGCCGTGATCCTGCATGCGGCGCAGCCGCAGGTCGACGTCCATGAACGGCCCGCCCGCATAGCGCACGCCGCGCAGGCGGTAGGTGGTGCCGATCTGGAAATAGGGCGTTCCATCGGCGTCCTGGCCCAGCCAGGGGCCGAAGTCACCCGCCGCGCCCATCGTCGCGGCGAGCACGAGGTGGGCATGCACGTCGATGACGCGCGCGTTCTTCAGTCCGGGTTCCAAGGCTCCTCCTCACGCCCGTTTGGGCTTCTTCGCGTGGTGATGCGGTTGCCACCGTGGATACAGTGGCCACTCTTCGATTCAGGATACTTAGAAATTTAAGCTGGGCCCCATGCCCTGTCAATCTCGGGTCTTGTGGCCGCACGGGCGCGGCTTGCTCCGTCCCCGGCCGCTTGCCGCGCGCTCATGCTGCGTCACGGTCGACGGGGATGGCGGCGGCTGCGGTGGCGACCCGCATCACCCGTACCTTGCGAAGACCGGCCAGGTCGGCGCATCCGGTCTGCGCCATCACGCTGTCGAGTTCGGCGGCCAGCAGGTCGGCGGCCAGCTTCGCGCCTTCCCGCGGTCTCATTGCAGAGGTCGCGTACAACCAGCTGCGGCCGGCGAAGACGAGGTCGGCGCCGAGGCTCAAGGCCTTGGCCGCGTCCTCTCCGGAGCGCACGCCGCTGTCCAGGAACAGCGGGTAGTCCGGCCCCAGGCGAGCGCGGAACTCGCCGATGACGTCGAGCGGGCTGACCACCGACCCGAGCTGGCGCGCGCCATGGTTGGACAACTGGATCGCGTCCACCCCGGCCGCGCGCAAGGCCGGGGCGATGTCGGGGTCGAGCACGCCCTTGACGACGAGCCGGTGCGGCCAGGCCTCTCGCACCTTCTCCAGCGTCGTCCAAGACAGCTCCGCCCGCGTCATCGATGCGATCAAGGACTGGGGCGAGGACCAGGCAGCCGTCTCGCCCGGGGGCGGCTCCAGGTTGACCATGCGCGGCAGTCCGGCGCGCCACATGCGCCAGCACCATGAGGGACGCGTCACGTAGGCGGCCAAGGCTCGGGGATGGTGCCAGGGCCATTGACCGAAGCGGTTGCGGCGGTCGCGCAGACGACGCCCTGGATGGGCTGCATCGACCGTGAGCACCAGGTGCCGCACCCCGCAAGCGCGCGCTCGGTCGATCAGGCGGCGGGTGTGCGAGAAGTCCTCCACCGGGTAGATCTGGAACCAGGCGAACTCGCCGCACCACTGCACGCACTGCTCGATGCGGGTGCTGGCGGCGGTCGACAGCACGTAGGGCAGACGGCGCTCGAAGGCCATCCGCATCAAGGCCTCGTCGGTGCCCGGGCTCGCGAGCTCACCCAGGCCCATGGCGCTGACGCCGATCGGCAAGTCGTAGGCCTGCCCGAGGACTTCCGTCCTCGGGCTTCGGCGCACGCAGTCCTGGAACGAGCGAGGGACCCACCGCAGCGACGCGAAGGCCTGGGCGTTGGCGCGCAGCGCGAACTCCTCGCCGGCGCCGCCAGAGATGAAGTCGTAGATCGGGCGCGGCAGGCGCCGCCGCGCCAGGCCCTCGAGGGATGGGGTCGACAACGGCTTGGCAGACATCGGCGTCAGCGCGCAGTGTCTGCGGCGCGTGCCTCGCCGGCGAACCGCGCCACCATCCGGTGGAAGTGCTGCACCGCCGGCTCGTTGCGCCCGATCGTGAACGCCTGGTTGGCGCCGCTGTGGATGGCCGATTGCACGCCGGCGCCGATGACGTAGTCCTCGTCACGCACCGCTTTAAGCCCGATCTGGCTGAAGGCTTCGGTAGCGGCCTTCTCTTCGTCGGTCTGCGGCACCCGCGCCGACAGCACGGACTGGCGGGTGACGGTGGTTTCTGGTGTCGGCCCCGGGAAGACCTGACTGACCAGGCAATGGTCGCCCAGCACGCCCGAGACCGCCAGGTTCGGGAATCCCAGGTGGATGCGCCGAATGTGCACGTCGGGCTGCCAGCTCTCGGTCGGCTGGTCCATCAGTTCCGGCAGGGAGCGGCGTCCGAACACGATGCGCTGGTGGGGGCCGTAGGTGTCATGCAGCGTCAGGTTGCCGATCGTGAACTTGCCCACGGTGTTCGGGTGCACGGTGTTGTGGTGGTAGGACTCCAGATACCCTTCCCATGCGATCTTCCAGCCGGGACCGGGAATGTCCCGCTGCTCATAGAGGTGCCAGTGCCCCAGGCGCAGGCTCTCCAGCGGCTCGGCGAATTCCCCCAGCCACTCGTCGATGTCGAAGGTGACCCCGGGGGTCAGGGCCGCCCAGACCAGGCCGGCGCGCTCCTCGCACGCGAGTTCGGTCATCGAGTGCGTCTCGGCGCTGACCTCGCCGAAGGTGCTGGCACCGTACAGGCCCGTCAGGCGCCCGCGCAGGTCGTACTGCCAGGCGTGGTAGGGGCAGACGAAGCGCTCGAGCGTGCCACGGCCATCGCGGCAGAGCAGGGCGCCGCGGTGGCGGCAGGCGTTGAGGAAAGCGCGCACATGGCCGTCTTCGTCGCGCACCAGTACGATCGGCAGACCCATCACCGTCATCGCGCGGTAGGTCTTGGGCGCTGGCAACTCGATGCTCATGGCCAGGGCCAGCGGCAGGCGCATGAACAGCGCCTGGACCTCATGGTGGAAGCGCGCCGGGTCGGTGTAGGCAGAGATCGGCTGACTCAGCGTGTCAGGCGCCTGGTCCGTGGTCTTGTTGCGGTAATGCTCCAAGGCACGCCTGACCAGTCTCATGGCCTCGGGGTCTTGCGTCGGCATGGGTTCCTCCTTTGGTCACTTGGCCGAACCGTGTTCGCGCACGAAATCCTGCCATGCCTGCAGGCCTTCCGGGAAGTCTCCAGGCAGCTTGCGCCCGCCCATCGTCACCCTGATGGGGCCCGTCAAGCATTGTGCGTAGTCCTTGGCCGGCACGTAGTAGAGGAAGTTCAGGACACGCTTGGAGAAAACCCAGCGACCCTGGTGACGCACGTAGTCGTCCTTGTAGCGCATGGCCGAGACGCTGGTCTCGTTGTCAGGGCAGGTCTCGGCATGGCTGAGCACCGTGCCGCTGGCGCGGTCCGGGTTCGTTGTGTCGAAGCACAGGAAGTGGTCGTGCGTCCAGTGGTAGCCCGGCCCGCGGATCTTGAACAGGCGGATGAACAGCGCCATGATCTCCTCGATGCCACGCGCCTTCAACAGGCCGCTCGGCGAGTCGAGTTCGGCGTCGGGAGCGAACAGCGAGCGCAGGCGCGGCAGGTCGTGCTCATCGCAGGCGACGGCGTAGGCGCTGACCAACTCGGAGATCTCGAAGCGGTGTTCGAGTTGCTCCACGCGTCGGTGCAGGTCTTCGAGGGTGGCCATGTGATTTCTCCTTAGGTGGGGGTCAGGTCGGGACGTGAAGCGGCCACGGGCCGCGGTGCTCGGACATAAACTGCCACGCATTCACAGGCGTGGTGGGGAGTGAGTACGAATGGAAGACTTCTTGCAGCACATCATGGTGACGGCCGCGAACGGAAACATCGTCGCCATCGACAGTGCCGCCGACGTATTGCCGCACAACCGCGGGCGCGACGTCCTCGTCACCGCGTCCTACCTGGGGGTGTTGCCGGCACGGTTGCTGGCTGACCATCTGCCACGCGCGGCCATCGGCTTCGACGGTGGGGTAGGACCGCAGGGATGGAACATCGCAGGATTGTGGTACCTGGAGGCGCTGAACGTGCCCGCGGCCACCGTCGACGTGGCGGGCGTCATCCTCGGCGACGGCATCGATGTGTACCACCACGGGCGCATCAGCTTCCTGAACCGTCCGGCGGCCGACTGCGGAGTCACGGTCGGCATGCCGGCACACGAGGCCGCGAGGCGCATGCTGGAGCGCGAGCCTGGGCGGCCTTCGGCCTACCAGGTCACGAACCGGCGCGTGATGGCCGACGACGGGAAGGGGCACCAGGTGGTCGTGCTGGATTCCATCGTCTTCGGCACCGAGGCCGACCGGCGCAACGTGCTCGTCACGGCGGGGCACACCGGCCGCAGCGGGGCGCGCCACATCCTGAAGGTGCAGCCCTTCGGCTTCGTGTGCTCCGATGGCGGCCGGGGCCGCGAGGACTCGGGCATGGCGGGACTGGAGATCACCGCCGAGCACGGCATCCCCGGCGCCACCGTGGACGCGCGCTTCGCGCGCATGGGCGACGGCATGAGCACCTACCTGGACGGTGTCATCACCGCAGCCAACACCCTTGCCCGCGACCTGGGCGTGCGCGAGGGCATGCCTGCTGCCGAGGCGGCTGCGGCCCTTCTGAGGCGCCGCGCCTGAGAACGCGCGGGACACGCTGCGCCACTCCTGTGTGGTGCGCGGCGCGACGGCCGGGGTCTCAATGCAGGCGATAGACATCACTGGCGGTTCCACCCAGAAGTTGCCTTCGTTCCTCGGCGGACAGGCCCGAGCACAAGCGCTTGAACGCATTCCACAGCGTGACCTGCGCACAGCCGCTGCGGTCGACCGGGAAGTTGCTCTCAAACATCATCCGCCCGGGCCCGAAGACGTCCAGCGCGATTTCGAAGTACGGCCGCCAGGCCGCCGCCAGCGTTTGCGAGTCTGGCGGTTCAGGCCACCGGTGCCAGCCGAAGCCCGCCAGCGGCATGGCGAGACCGCCGAATTTCAGATGAACACGCGGCCTGTCTGCGAACAGCCGCAAGCCCTGAGCCCACTCGGCCAGGACCTCGTCACGGCGGCCCGCGTAGGCTCCCAATCCGATCGGGCCGCCGCAGTGGTCCAGCACGATCAACGCGTCCGGCTGTTGCCGCAGCCAGCGTTCCACCGCGGGCAGTTGGTGGAAATAGACCCACAGGTCCAGCGCGAGCCCGGTTCCTGCCGCCGCGTCGAGGCCGTGCGAGGTCAGGTCGCGCTCGAAGATGTCGGGCGCACTCGGGTAGTGGCTGCGGATCGCGCCCGAGGCGTCCCAGGCGGCGCAGAAGCGCCAGCCCTTGACCCAGGAGCCACCGGCTTGCAGGTGCTGCGCCAGCACTTCCTGCACCCGTGCGCCCAGGGCCAGATCGGCGCGCGCGAGGAGGCCGCGGCACACGGCCGCAGCGCCGAGTGCGCCGGCGCGCTCGAGCGTTTCCGCGACCCAGCGGGTCTCGCCGACGCAGCGCAACGCCTCGGGCCCCTGCTCGAGGTAGTGGTTCTGGCACTCCACGTACAGGCTGGCGCTGACAGGATGCCCCGCTGCGGCCTCGGCCTCGTAAGCGGCCAGGTCGTAGCACTCGCCACCGCGGTCCCAGAGGTGGTGGTGCGGATCGACCACCGCCCCATGCGGATCGATGACCTCCTCGGCCCGTGCGGCGACACGCGGCTTCACGCTCACAGGGTGCGGCCTCCATCGACGCGCAGCGTCTGCCCCTGGATGTAGGACGCCAGTGGAGAGGCCAGGAAGAGGCAGGCGCCGGCCATGTCCTGCACGGTTCCCAGGCGACCCACAGGGATGCCCTTCAGACGCTGCGCCAGCCGTTCAGGGTGGGCCACGGTCACCTGCGTGAGCTTGGTCTCGACCAGCCCGGGGGCCACGCCGTTGACGCGCACACCGTCGCGTGCCCAGGCCTGACCCAAGGTGCTCGTGAGATGGATGGCCCCCGCCTTCGATGCCGCGTAGGCGGGGTTTCCCTGCGTCGCGCGCACGCCGCCGACCGACGACACGGTGATCAGCGTGCCCCTCCTTGCAACGAGGCTGGGCTTGAAGTGCGCCGCGCACAGCATCAGGCTGTTGAGGTTGAGGTCGACCACGCTGCGGAAGGTCTCGTACTCGAATTCCTTCTGCCCATAGGCCACCGTGCCCTGGCAAAGCACCAACACGTCCAGGGCCGGCGGTGGAGGATCCCGGCGCACCTGTTCTGGACGGGTGACGTCGACCTGCCGGTAGCGCAGACCCGTCAAGTCCGAGCCCGGTTCGCCCGCGTAGTCCTGCGCTCCTGGACGCGTTCCCCAGACTTCGACCTCGGCGCCCTGGTCGAGGAAGGCGCGCGCGATACCGTTGCCGATGCCACTGCTGCCCCCGACCACCAGCACGCGCAGGCCGGTGAAGTCGAGAGCCTGAGTCCAGACCGTCGCAGCCATGTCAGACCGGGCTGCTCGGGTCGAAGCGGGGAGGGCGCCGCTCCTCGTAGGCCTTGAGGCCTTCGACGACGTCCGGTCCCGAAAAGCCCAGGATCTCGAGCGCCAACGAGTTCTCGAAGATGGGCCAGGCCATCTGCAGCCAGTTATTCATCGACAGCTTGGTCCACCGCAGCGCCGAGGGCGAACCCTGGGTCAGGCGAACGGCGGTGTCGACGGCGCACTGCTGCAGGCGGTCGTCGTCGACGCACAGGGACACGAGCCCGATGCGCTCGGCCTGCTCGCCGTTGAGCGGTTCGCCCGACAAGAGGTGGTACTTGGCCTTGGCCATGCCGCACAGCAGCGGCCAGATGATGGCTGCGTGGTCGCCCGCGGCCACCCCCAGGCGCACGTGGCCGTCGACGAGCTTGGCCGAGCGCGCCGCGATGCTGATGTCGGCCAGCAAGGCGGCCGCCAGCCCGCCACCCGCCGCGGGGCCGTTGATGGCGGAGATCAGCGGCTTGGAGAAGTGGATCAGGTTGCGCACGAGGTTGCGCCCGTCCTTCCACATCCGGGCGCGCCAGTCGAACTCCTCGACCAGCTTGCGCTCGAGGTCGAAGTCACCGCCGGCGGAGAACGCCCGCCCGTCGCCGGTCAGTATGGCGACGCTGACCGTGTCATCGTCCTCGATCGCTTGCCAGATCGTGGTGAGCGCGTGATGGAGCTCGAAGTCCATCGCGTTCATCTTGCCGCGCGACATGACGATGCGAAGCACCCGGTCGGCCGGGCGTTCGTACCGCAAGGAGGAACATTCAGGGTAAGGTTGGGGCATGGGTATGGATCGATCGGCTGGGTGTCGGGACCGGTGGATGTGCAGTCGAGGCCGGGTCAGGACGCCGACAGGGACTGGCCGAGGTAGTGCGCCAGGACCGACGGGTCGTTGCCGAGATCGGCGCTGCGGCCCTGAGCCACGACCTGACCCTGCTCGATGACGTAGCCCGGTCGGTCACCTCCAGCGCGAGCCGGGCGTTCTGCTCGACCAGCAGGATGGTCAGACCGGCACGGTTGAGGGCCTGGAGCGCGTCGAAGACCTGGGAGACGATCAGAGGTGCCAGACCGAGGCTGAGGTGCCAGCCGTTTTTCGTCTTCCAAGGGTCGATGGTTAGCATTGAGACCTGAAGGAAGAGAAGTAAAGAAGATCCCGAAGCAGGAGTACACGGCCGAGTTCAAGGAGCAGGCCGTCAAGCACGCCCAGGCGGCGGGCATCGTCGTGGCTGCCCGTGACCTCGGGCTTGTCGAACGGACGCTGCGCAACTGGGTGAAGGCGGCTGAGGCCGGCCAGCTGGTGGGGGCCGGTGCCAAGCCGGTCACGCCCGAGCAGATGGAGCTGTCGAGGCTGCGCGCGGAGAACGCCCGACTGAAGATGCACGTCGAAATCCTAAAGAAAGCGACGGCGTACTTTGCGAGGGATGCGCTGTGAAGTACGCCTGGATCGATGCGCAGCGCCGCTGTTACCCCCTGCCCGACATGTGCGAGGTGCTGGCTGTGAGCATCAGCGGCTACCGTGCCTGGCGCCGGGGTGGCAAGCCCGACCGGACTCGCCTGGCGGACCCGCAGGCGGTGGCATTGATGAAGAGCATGCATGCCGAAGTTAAGGCGGCCTACGGGTCTCGACACATGGATCGGGAACTGCAGGAACGCGGCCACCGCATCGGGTTGCGCCGCGTGGAAAGGCTGATGCGCGAGCACGGCATCCGTGCTCGGCACAAGCGGCGCTCCAAGGCCACGACGGACTCCAAGCACTCGATGCCGGTGGCGGACAACCTGCTTGCGCGCAATTTCACGCCCTCGGCGCCGAACCGGGTGTGGATGGTCGACATCACCTACATCCACACGGGTGAAGGCTGGCTGTACCTGGCCATCGTGCTGGACCTGTTCAACCGTGAAATCGTCGGCTGGTCGATCAAGCCTCGCATGACGGCCGACATCGTCACGGACGCGCTGACGATGGCGTGGTTCAGGCGCAAGCCCGGCAAGGGTGTGATCTTCCATAGCGACCGAGGCAGCCAGTACGCCAGCCAGGCGATGGATGCCAAGCTCACCGAGTACGGCATGACCGCCTCGATGAGCCGCAAGGGCAACTGCTGGGACAACGCCCCGACCGAGAGCTTCTTCAACAGCCTGAAGAACCAGCGGGTGCACGGCACGACCTACGCGACGGGCACCGACGCGCAGGCCGACCTGCTCGACTACATCGAGGTGTTTTACAACCGGAGTCGCCGCCACTCCACGCTGGGCTACAGCTCGCCGGTTCGGTTCCTGGAGAACTGGATCAGCCAGCATGTCGATCAGCAACCTGAGGCGGCATGAGAGCGGCCCTCTGGAAGACGAAATTCGATGGGCACCTCATGATGCGCGACTCTTCGTCGGTCAGGTTGACCTGGTCGCTGCCCTTGGGCTGGCTTGACGGCAGCTGTGGCTGTGGCCCGCGTGGCTTCTTGCCTTGTTCGCGTTGGGCTTGGCGCTTGGCGCACTTGGCCTCGTACTCCTGCTGCTCGGCGGCCTGTCGCTCGCGCGTACGCTGCTCGATCTTGGTCTTGGCTTGCGCGATGGCGCCCAGGCGTTGCTCGCGCCGCGCGATCTCCGCTGGCACATCCATACCGTCGTTTAGGGGTCGACTGTCGCTGTCCTCTGCCAGCTTGAGCGGCAGCTGCACTTCCTGGCGCAGCTGAGCCTCGATCTTGTTAGAGTGCTCCCACGATAGCGCCCGGTGCTTGCTGGCATCGGTCGCGATCTTGGTTCCGTCCAAGGCGATGTTGCCCAGCTTCAGGCACTTCATCTCGCTGAGGTCCAGTTGGTCGATGACCTCGACAACAAAGTCCGCCAGGTGATCCTGCGGCGGCCACTCATCGACCGCCGGTCGCAGCAAGTAGGCGGTGTCTCGATCAGCGGCAACGAAGCGGCTCATGCGTTGGGGGCTGCAATTGGACTAGCGCGATTGTCCGAGCTGGCGCTTGCTCGGTATAGGTGGGAAAGCCCGACAGGCTCCTAGAACGTTCGGTCGAAGACGTTGATGCAGAACAGCCCCTGCCCGGGCACGCGGATGGGCACGTGCCTGCAGATGCGGGGGACCAGGCCGTAGGCGGCCAGCCCCTGCACGGCCTTCAGCACCTCGACCTTGACCGACTCGCAACTCATGCGACGGCCTTCGGGGCCTCTGAGGCCTGGCCGAGGTAGTGCGCGATCACGTTGGAATCCTGTGCCAGCACGCTGCTCTCGCCGTGCTGCACCACGCGCCCCTGCTCGATCAGGTAGGCGCGGTGGGTGGAGCGCAGCGCCTGGCGCGCGTTCTGCTCCACCAGCAGGATGGTCAGGCCCTTGCGGTTGAGTTCGCGCAGGGCCGTGAGTACGGTCTGCGCCAGCAGCGGCGACAGGCCCAGGCTGGGCTCGTCGAGCAGCAGCAGGCGCGGCGCCCCCATGAGCGCACGCCCGATGGCCAGCATCTGTTGCTGCCCGCCCGAGAGCGAGCCGGCGCGTTGCGCGCGCCGCTCGGCCAGGATCGGGAACAGCTCATGCACGCGCGCCAGATCGTGCGTGGCCGGCCGGCCGTGCAATGCCGTCAGACCCAGCTGCAGGTTCTCCTCGACCGTGAGGTCGGCCAGGATCTGCCGCCCTTCGGGCACCTGCAGCAGACCGGCGCGCGAGACCTTGAAGGGCGCCAGGCCGGTGATGTCCTGCCCGCCCATGCGGATCGAGCCCTGGCGCGCGGCGATGAGGCCGCTGATGCAGTTGAGCAGCGTGGATTTGCCCGCGCCGTTAGGACCGATGATGGCCACCATCTCGCCGTCGGCCACGTTGAGCGAGACGCCGTGCAGCACCTCGTTGCCGCCATAGCCGGCGTGCAGATTGCTGATCTCAAGCATCGATCGCCTCGCCCAGGTAGGCCTTGATCACGGTCGGATTGCTGACCACCTCGGCCGCGCTGCCCTGCGCGATCAGCTGGCCGCTGTCGAGCACGTAGACGTGGTCGCACAGCCGCGTGACGAAGCGCATGTTGTGCTCGATCAGAAGCACGGCCATGCCCTCCTTGGCCAGCGTGCGGAAGATCTCGCCCAGGCGTTCCGCCTCGACGTCGTTGATGCCGGCCACCGGTTCGTCGAGCAGCAGCACCTTGGGCTTGAGCGCCAGCGCGCGCATCATCTCCACCCGGCGCTGGTCCCCGTAGGACAGCGCGCCTGCAGGATAGTCGGCGTAGCGCGTCATGCCGAAGCGCTCGAGCAGTTGCTGCGCCTCGGCCCGGAAGCGCGCCGTCTCGGCGCGCGACGAGGGCAGCCCGAACATCTGTGCCAGCAGCGAGGTGGTCTGGTGGCGGTACATGCCGATGACCACGTTTTCCACCACGGTGGCATCGGGCAGCAGCCGGATGGTCTGGTAGGTGCGTGCCAGTCCGGCCCGGGCCACCTCGTGTCGCGGCGCCGCGCTCAGGTCCTGGTCGCCGAACATGATGCGTCCCTCGCTGAGCTTGTACACGCCGGTGATCAGGTTCACCACCGTGGTCTTGCCCGCGCCGTTGGGTCCGATCAGCCCGGTGATGCGGCCGGGCTCGATCGACATGTCGAACGGCGACACGGCCTGCAGCCCGCCGAATCGCTTGCCGACACCTTGCAGTCGCAGCGCGGTCATGCGCGTGCTCCAGAGGGTGCTGCGGCCGCCGCCTGGCGCGCCAGGCGACGATCGCGCATGCGCAGGCGGATCGTGTCGTACACGCCGAAGGGCAAGAATGCCATCACCACGACGAGCAGCAGGCCGTAGACCGCCTGGCGGTACTGCGCCAGCGGACGGAAGATCTCCGGCAGCAGCACCAGGATCGTCACCCCCACCAGCGGCCCCACCACCGTGCGCCGTCCACCCAGAACGACCGCCGACAGGGTGGCAATCAGGATGCTGAAGCCGAACTGCTCGGCCGTGAGGCTGAAGTTGCGTAGCGCGTCCAGACCGCCGAACAGGCCGGCGATGGCGCCCGAGAGCGCGAACGAGATCACGTGGTACTTGGTGGGGTTGACGCCCAGGGACGCCGCCACCGGCGGATCCTGTCGCATGGCCTCGAAGGCGCGGCCGATCGCCCCCTGGCCCAGCACGTACAGCATGGCCATGGTCAGCAACATGGCCACCACCAGCATCCAGGGCTGCACCACCCGAGGGATGCCATGGAAGCCCAGCGGACCGCCGGTGAGGTGCTCGAAGAACAGGATCAGCGCCACCAGGATCTCGACGAAGGCCAGCGAGGCGATGGCCTGGTACACGCCGCGCAGCCGCGCCAGCGGGGCGGCCAGCAGCAGGCCGGCCAGGAGCCCGAGCAGCGTGCCCAGACCCACGGCCAGCGCCGGATGGAAGCCCTGCTTGACCACCAGGATGGCGGCACAGTAGGCGCCCAGGGCGGCAAAGCCGGAGGTGGCGACCGAGAAGGTACCTGCGCGGAAGACGATCGCCTGGCTGAGCGCGTATCCGGTGCCGATGCAGATCAGATCCAGCAGCGGCAGGTGTGGAGCGATGAAGCTCATCATGTCGGGCAGCCTCTAGACGCGCTGGGTGGGCGACTCGGTGACGGTCTGCACGAATAGGCCGTCGGGGCGCACCATCAGGATGATGAACAGCAGCAGGAAGATCATGGCGTCGACCAGCAGGGCCGGCAGGTAAGCGGCCGAGAGCGTTTGGAACAGGCCCAGCACCATGGCCCCGACCAGCGCGCCCGGTATGCTGCCCATGCCGCCGAGGATGATGGCCACGAAGGCCTTGAGCAGGAAGGGCTCGCCCATCAGGAACTGCACTGAGTTGAAGGCCAGCCCCACCATCACGCCGGCCGCGCCTGCGAGCGCGCCGGACACGAAGAATGTCTGGTAGAAGATCGCGTCTGGATTCACGCCCAGGAGCTGGGCCGTGCGGTAGTTGCCCGCCACGGCGCGGATCTGGCGCCCCTGTGGAGTGCGGTAGAGGTAATAGGCGAGCAGCACCACCAGCACCAGCGCCACGCCCAGCATCAGCAGCTGCAGCATGGTCACCCGCAGGCCCAGCACCTGGATCGCGTCCACCGGCACGGTGCCAAAAGGAAAGCGCAAGGTCTGGGTATTGGAGACGTACTGGCCCAGGCTGAGCACGATCAGGCCGGCGCCAATGCTGGAGATGATCGAGGCCAACTCGGCATCGGCCAGCGCCAGCTTGCGCAGGGGCTTGAAGGCGATCACCTCGATCAGGATCGACACCAGGCCGGCGCCGATCATGGCCACCGGCAGTGCGGCCCAGATCGGAACGCCGGCCTGCACCGTGAACAGACCGATGAAGGCGCCGGACATGAACACGGCCCCGTGGGCCATGTTCATGATGCGGTGGATGCCGAAGATCAGTGTGAAGCCCAGGGCGAACAGCGCATACACGCCGCCCAGCACCAGACCGTTGAGAACCTGCTGCGCAATCATGGCTTCCCTTCAGGCAGAGGCAGCCGCGCGCCCGCGCGCGTCGGCCACCCCGGCTGCATCAGGTTCAGGGGGCGGGGACGAACTTGCCGTCCTTGACCTGCAGGAACACCGATCCGTAGACCGGGATGCGGTTCTCGTAGCTGTAGCGGCCCGTGCCGACCACCACCGGCACGTCCTTGGTGCGGGTGAGCGCATCGCGAATCTTCTCGCGTGTGGGGTTGGGCGAGGCGGCGCGGACCGCATGCGCCACCACCTGCATGTAGCTGTAGCCCAGTGCTGCCCAGTTGTCGGCGTCCTTGCCGGTCTTGGCCTTGTAGGCGGCGGCAAACGCGCGGGCTGCGGGGGTGTTGCCGCCCGGGGTCCAGTCAGAGTTGAAGACGAGCCCTTCGACGGCCGCGCCGCCGATCTGCACCAACTGCGGCGAGGACAGGCCCGTCTGGCCGATCAGGCGAGTGCTGGGGGGCAAGCCGGCCTGCTTGAGCTGGATCGCCAGGTTGGCGCCCGAGGGGCCGAGCGTGAACAGCATGACGCAGTCGGGCTTGGCCGCAACGATGCGAGTGGCGATGGCCGAGAAATCCGTGTCGGCCTGCTTGACGCCGCTGCGGTCGACGAAGCGCAGGCCCTTCTTCTCGGTGTACTCGACGAACAGGCGCTCCAGGTCGACATAGGCCTCGTTGTCCGAGAAGCGGATCGTGGCGCAGGTGCGTGGCTTGACCTTGTCCAACACGTAGTCGCCCAGCTGCGGCATGGTGATGCTTGGCGGCTGCGCGGAGATGAAGCTCCAGGGCCCGGCGTTGATCACCGCGACCGCGTTCGACATGGCCTTCATCCCGATCTTGGCGTCATTGGCCACGCCGGCCGAGGGGATGGCCTCGGGCGCGGTCGTGGGGCCCAGGATGAAGAGCACGTTCGGATCGGCCGCGTAGCGGGTGATGGCCGCCATGGCCTGCGGGCGGGCCGAGGCGCTGTCGGCCACCTCGACCACGATCTTGTCGCCGTCGGGCAGGAAGTTGCGCGCGTTGAGTTCCTCAGCCGCGAAGCGCATGCCCTCGGAGGCGGGCACGCCGACGAAGGCCGCCCCGCCGGTGAGCGCCTGGAGGATGACGATCTTGCGATCGGCCGCGATGAGCGCCTGGGACGCCAGCGCCACGCCGGTCACGAAGGCCAGCTGACCCAGGGTCTTGGTCTTGAGCATATGGACTTGTCTCCTGTTGGTTGGGAGGTTGCACAAAAATATATTTATGTCCGACTATCCATATACATCGACGATTCGTCAATAGGGGTTCACACGCAGTCTGACTGAAGAACCGGTTGCGAGGCAGAACAGATGAACTCGGCCAGCATGTCGCCCTGCACGGTCGCGCGCCCCCGCATGGGCGCGCAGGCCTCGTCGGCCGCGCAAACCTCGCGCAGCCGGCACCGTCGCTGCGGCTGTGGACCCAGCCTTGCAGTGCTCGGGCCCTTCGTGATTCCGTCGGCGGCGCGGTTCAGCCCGGTCGCCGCAGCAGCAGCGAGGCCGCCTGGGCGGCCGGCATGCCCACGCGCACGCCGGCGGCGAGCGCCAGCGCGTTGACCGCGCTGATCACGCCGTCGCGGTAGCTGCTCAGGCCGTCGCCCATGCGCGCACGGCGCGCGTCCACGGTGGCGCCGGCCAGGCCCTCGGACTCGACCATGGCCAGGCCGGCCACGCCGGCGTCCTCGCGGCCCTTTCCGCCGTCGGAGCAGATGAAGCCGAAGGGCCGCACTCGCACCAAGTAGGGCACCGCACTGCGGCCGGTGTGGCCGGCGGTGACCAGCACGTTGCGGCTGTCCTCGGGCAAGCCGAAGGCGATGGAATCCGTGCACACCACCTGGCGACCATCCGGCCCCTGCTCCATCACCTGCCGGTTGGTCACGTTGGCCGCGGCCGGCACCGCGTACGGCTCGGCGGCGAGCATGCGCAGCGCCGCCTCGCGCACAGGCATGCCGGCGCGCACGCCACAGTCCAGGGCCGGCTGGTTGGCATGGCTGACCACGCCATGGGTGTGCAGGTCGACCCCGTCGCCGAGCTTGACCGTCATCACATCGGCCACTGCGGCGGGGATCTGCAGCGCCTCCAGGTACCACAGGCCGGCGATGGAGGCGCCGGCGGGTCCGACGCCGCAATCGATGCCGATGGCGCCCCGCGGGCGCTGCTCCGCGATGAATCGCGCCGGCAGCACGCCGCAGTACGAGGCGTTGACGACCACGTCGCGGCCGCGGTTGGCCAGGGCCACGTCGTAGGCCGAGTCCATGGCCATGACGCGACCGCGCGACTCGGCATGCAGCTCGGTCTGCGCGCCCATGCTCAGCTCGCGGCCGCCGGCGGCGTGACCATGGAGACGCTCATGTGCACCTCGCCGCCGTCGGGCACCAGCGTCTTGCCGGTCATGAAGGCGGCATCGTCGGAGAACAGGAAGCACACCGGACCGGCGATGTCGTCGGGCTCGCCGGTGCGCTTGAGCATGTTCAGCGCGGCCGCCTGCTCCGCCCCCTTGGCCGGGTCGCCTCCGGCCCGCTGCGTCCACAGGGGCACGGTCATGCCGGTGCGGATGCGCCCAGGTGCCACCACATTGACGCGCACCGAGGGCGCCGCTTCCTGCGCCAGCTGCTGCGTGAAGCCGATGATGCCGGCCTTGGCCGCCCCATAGACCGAATTGTTCGGCTGCGCGGTGAGCGCGGCGATGGAGGCCACGTTCACGATCGAGCCCCCGCCCTGGGCGCGCATGATCGGCAGCACGTTCTTGACCACCAGGAAGGTGCCCCCCAGGTGCACTGCCATCATGCGGTTCCAGCGCTCCAGCGTCCACTTCTCGATCGGGTCGAAGTCGGCATGGCCGGCGGCGCAGAAGGCGCAGTCGATGCGCCCGAAGTGCCGGTGCACTTGGGCCACCGCGTCGTGCATGCCGTCCTCGCTGGCCACATCCACCTCCAGCGCGATCGCGCCGGGCAGTTCGGCCGCCACCGCGCGCGCGGCCTCGCCGCGCATGTCCAGCAGTGCCACGCGGCCGCCGTCGCGCGTGAAGCGCCGGGCCACGGCCGCGGCCAATCCCGAGCCGCCGCCTGTGGCGAGCAGCACCTTGCCTTCGAATCGTCCTGTCATGTCGTTCCTCGTTGGTTGTGGTTGTCGGCCCAGAATGCGCGCAGCGCCTGCGCCGTCTGCGGCGCCGCGTGCTCCGGGAACCAGTGCCCGCCGGGCACCGTACCCACGCGCAGGTGCTCGCAGCGCTCGCGCCAGGCGGCCTCGATGTCCATCAGCTGGCACATCAGGCCGTCCGCGCCCCAAAGAGCGAACACCGGGCACTTCACGCGCACGTGCAGGTCGGCCTCGTCGTGCGCGAGGTCGATGCTGCGCCCGGCGCGGTAGTCGCAGCAGGACGCGTGGATCATCTCGGGCATGCGCCAGCAACGCCGGTACTCGGCCAACATCTCCGGGTCGAAGTGATCCAGCCCCTTGCCGCCGACGCTCACCAGGCAGTTTTCGAAGTAGTAGTCCGGGTCGGCCCCAATCAGGCGCTCGGGGAAGGGCGCGGGCAGCGGCAGGAAGTACCACTGCCAGTAGGTCGATGCGATGCGGCGGTTGACTTGGTTGTACAGCGCCCAGGTGGGCACCAGGTCGAGCACGGCGAGCGAGCGCACCTGGGCCGGCCAGTCCAGCGCCATGCGGTGTGCCACCCGGCCGCCGCGGTCGTGCCCGACCACGTCGAAGCGCTCGTGGCCGAGCGCGCGCATCACCGCCACCTGGTCGGCCGCCATGGTGCGGAAGGAGTAGTTGGAGTGGTCGGGCAGCCCCGGCGGCTTGGACGAGTCTCCGTAGCCGCGCAGGTCGGCGCAGACCACGCGCCGGTCGCTGGCCAGCAGCGGCGCCAGCCGGGCCCACTCGGCCAGGTTCTGCGGGTAGCCATGCAGCAACAACACCGGATCACCTCGGCCGCCACTCACGCAGTGGATGCGCACCTCGCCCACCTCGATGTCGTGCCGCTCGAATCCTTCGAACATGGATGCCTGCTCCCTTCAGTCCGTCCGGCCCTCAGGCCAAGGTGCTGCGCAACATCAGGCGCCGGTTCTCGGGCGCGTCGAGGTTGGCGAAGTCGTAGTCCAGCGGCGCGAAGTGCTGGGTGCAGCGGTTGTCCCACATGATCAGGTCGCCGGGCCGCCAGCGGTGCCGATACTGGTGCGCGGGCCGCGTGGCCAGCGCGAACAGGTGGTCCAGCAGGGGCGCGCTGTCCTCCACGGTCCAGCCTTCGAAGCGGTCGGTCATCTGCTCGTTGACGAACAGCGCCATGCGGCCGCTGTCCTCGTGCCGGCGCAGCACCGGGTGCCAGGTGCCGCCCTGGCGTTCGAGTTCGCCTTCCTCGATCGAGCCGAACGGACGGCGCCGGCGCCGCGCCAGGGTGCGCGTGCTGAACAGCGTGTTGAAGGCGCGCAGGCCGGCCAGCATGTCACGCAGGCCCGGCGAGAGCGCGTCATGGGCCTGGTACATGTTGGCGAACATGGTGTCGCCGCCCAGGGCGGGCGCATGCACGCAGCGCAGCAGCGAGGCGCGCGCCGGCACCGCCAAGAAGGCCTGGTCGGAATGCCACTGCTGGGCGGCGTTCTCGGTCTCGGAACGCACGCCCCCGCTCCTGATGTTGGTGACCTGGAACAGGTCGGGGTAGCCTGGCGGCGCGTGCTTGCCGAGCAGCCCGGTCTTGGCCAGCGGCCCCAGGCGGCGCGTGAAGGCCAGGTGCTGGTCGTTGTCCAGCGGCTGGTCGCGGAACAGCAGGATGCCGCGCTCGCCCAGCAGCTGCCAGAGCGCGTCGATGTCGGCCTGCGCGATCTCATGCGCCCGGCTCAGATCCAGCCCGGTGATCTCCGAGCCGGTCTGCCAGGACAGGGGCCGCGCGCTGAAACTTGTGCCGGCCATGACCTGGGCGCGGCCTCAGGCCAGGGTGCTGCGGAACATCAGCCGGTGGTTCTGCGGCGCGTCGCGGTTGGCGAAGTCGTAGTCCAGCGGCGCATAGTGCTGCGTGCAACGGTTGTCCCAGAACACCACGTCGCCCGCCGACCAGCGATGGCGATACTGGTACATCGGGTGCCGGATCTGTGCGTAGAGGTAATCGAGGAGCGGCGCGCTTTCCTCCACCGTCCAGCCGTCGAAGTGGTCGACGCACTGCTCGTTGATGTAGAGCACCTTGCGCCCGGTCTCGGGGTGGGTGAGGACGACGGGCTGCATCGCGCCCTGTTCGCCGTACACCCGCGACATCTCTTCGTCGCTCAGCGGCTTGCGGCCGGCCATCACCTTCGAGCGCTGGCTGAACAAGGTGTGGAAGGCGCGCAGCGGTGCGAGCGTCTTCTTCAGGCCTTCGGACAGGTCTTCGTAGATGTGATGAGTGCTGCAGAACATCGTGTCACCGCCGTTCTGCGGCGGGATCTCGCAGCGCAGCATCGAGGCCCGGGCCGGCACCTCGAGGAAGGTCTGGTCGGTGTGCCACTGCTGGGCCGCGTTCTCGGTCTCGGAGCGTTCGCCGTTCTTCCTGATGTTGGTCACCGTGAAGATGTCGGGGTAGCCGTCGGGCGCATAACGGCTGGTCAGGCCGGTCTTCGCGAGCGGACCGAAACGGCGGGTGAACGCGAGGTGCTGGTCGTGGTTCAGGTGCTGCTTGCGGAACAGCAGGATTCCCCGGTGGCACAGCGTGTTCCACAAGGCCTTGATGGTGTCATCGCTGATGTCGTCGCAACGGGTGAGGTCCAGTCCGATCACCTCTTCGCCGAGGCGGAAGCACAGGGGCTTCAAGCTGAACTGGGGGGTCGTGGTCTTGGTGGCCGGGCGTTCGGCCAGCGCGGCTTCGCTCATGGTGCTCTCTCCTCTGGGTTCAGGCGATGGGGCTCGGGATCACACGGGTCCCGTTGAAGAAATCGACGCCCTTGCGGCGGATCAGGTTCCAGGTCAGGTCGAGGTACTGCGCCTTTTGCAGGACCCGGCTCATCTCGTGGGCCAGTTCCAACGGCATTACCGGGGTCTCGGCGCTCAGGGTCACGTCGAGCTTGCAGGCGTAGTCGAGGGTCACGTGCAGGGCAGCGGCGTCGCCCAGGGTGCCGGCCACGGTGATGGCGCCGTGCCAGGGGATGATGATCGCCACGTCTTCGTCACGCAGCGCCGGGCCGATGGCCGTGAAGTCGTCGCTCGGGCTGATGCAGGTGCGCCCGTCGAAGTAGGTGCAGAGGTTGTGCAGGTTGCGCGGCGGCCGGCCGAAGGCCGATTGCGACGTGATCCAGAAGCCATGGGTGTGGACGATGGCGTTGACGTCGGGGCGCTGCTTGTAGATGCCGTGGTGGAAGGTCAGCCCCGGGCTGATGCGAGTCTGGCTCTCGACGACCTTGCCGTCGAAATCGAGCAGGGCGATGTCCTGCAACTGCATCTCTTCGAAGGTCTTCTCGAAGGCGTTGATGTAGAACAGCGTCTGGCCCGGCACGCGGACCGACACGTGGCCACCGATACCGCTGCCCAGCCCGTAGGCGGCCAGGCCGCGGATGGCCTCGAGAACCTGGCTTTGTATGACGGGGTCGCGCATGGATGCTCCTCCTCGAAGTGTGCGGCCTGGCGGTGCCGCGCTCATGCGGTGACGCGCGCGAGCTGCATGGACTGGCCCTGGCAGTGGACGATGATCTCCGGGTCGTCGGCGAGCTCATCGCTGCGTCCTTCGCGTACGACACGGTCCTGTTCGATGAGGCAGGCGCGATGCGTCGAGCGCAGAGCCTGACGCGCGTTCTGCCCCACGAGAAGGATCGTCAGACCCTCGGCATTCAGGTCCCGCAGGGTATGGCTCGTCGGTGCTCTGGAAAAAATACGCAACATGTCTCGTGGATATTTTTGCCCGTCAGCGCGACGCGTCAATCGGGTATTCCCGATGCGCCCTTGAAGGACACTGCCCGCTTCAGTCTGCCTTGAAGCTCTGCGTCATGGAGATGTAGTCGGCCAGCACGTCACCCTGAACGGAGACGTGTCGCTTCATCAATGCCGCCGCGTCGTCGGACTGGCCGCCCAGGATGAGTGCCAGCAGTGCCTGGTGATCTTCATTGTTGGCGCCAGGCCGCCCCTCCGACTTGAGCTGGAACAGCCGGTAGGGGGTGAGTCCGATGGCGAAGCGCGATACCGTCTCTATCAGGACCTCGTTGTGGGTGGCGTGCCAGATCTTCCGGTGGAAGCGGCTGCCGAGCCTGCCCATTGCGTCGTGATCCGCACGAGCCAATGCCGCGTCCGCCTCCTGCTGCAGGGCGGACAGTTCCTTGCGCTCCTGCGCGGAGATCCGGCGCGCCGCCAGGCGGGCGCACAAGGCCTCGAGCTCGGACATCACCTCGAAGCTCTGAATGAGGCGGCGCACGTCCAGGGGCGCGACCACGGCCGGCTGCCGCGGGGATTTCTTGACCAGCCCGGACTCGATCAGTTGCAGCAGAGCTTCGCGCACCGGTGTGCGGGACACCGAAAAGCGCTGCGCGATCGCGTCTTCGTCCAGCGGTGCGCCCGGCGGCAGCACGCCGGTGACGATGTCCTGCTCGATGGCGCTGCGCACGATCGCGCACTGGGTCGGGCGCCGGCCTGATGGGGCGCCCGATCCGCCCGGCGTGTCGATCGTGGAGACCCGCTTGTCCATGGCATCTGATTGTTGGTTACAAAGGACGTCCCGTCAATGTATATTTACAGACGGCGAGATCTATACGAAGATCCGTGACAACGTCGGTCGAGCCGGCCCTGCGGTGGGGCTTGCTGCACACGTGCGTCAGGCTGCTGTGCCGGGCTCACGCAGGCTCCGGCCGGCTGCGAGCCGACACAGCCCATGCTCACCTATCCTCATTTCCAGCCCCACTTCCCACGCGCTCACTGGACCCTGCCGCAGGTGTTGGAACACCAGAGCCGGGCCCGCCCGGACGCGCCCTTCCTGTCGTGGACCGACGCGGGCGTTGCGCAGAGCTTCCGCCAGGTGAACGAGACCGTCAACAGCCTGGCGCACGGGCTGGCTGCCGTGGGCATCGGGCATGGTGACAAGGTCGGCATCCTGCTGCCCAACTGCCTCGAATTCATTCACACCTGGTTCGCGCTCAACAAGCTCGGCGCCGTCGAGGTCGCCATCAGCGACGCTTATGTTGGCAGCTTCCTGGCCCATCCACTGCGCCTCGCCCAGCTGCGGGTGGTGGTGACGACGGCGCGGCTGGCCCAGAGGCTGCTCGAGATCGAGGATGACGTCGACCTGGAGACGGTGTATCTGGTCGACGACCCCGAGCATCCGGGCGATGCGCCCCCGTCGTTCCGCCGCATCCGCTGCGTCCCGTATTCGAGCCTGCATTCGGGGCGCCACGACGATCCCGGGGTGACCGTTCTGCCGGAGCACCCCGCTGCCGTCCTGCTGACCTCGGGCACCACGGGACCGTCCAAGGGCGTGGTGATGCCCCATTCGCAGTTCTACTTCTTCGCCGAGGAGGATGTGCAACTGGTGCGCTTGGGCCCCGATGACGTCTACATGACGGGCTTCCCGCTGTTCCACGGCAATGCCCAGTTCCTGAGCGTCTACCCCTGCCTGATCGCGGGCGCCCATTGCGTGCTGTACCGCAAGTTCAGCGCGTCCGATTGGGTGGGGCGTGCCTGCCGCAGCGGCGCGACCGTGACCAATCTGCTGGGCGCCACGCTGTCCTTCATCCTCGGTCAGCCGCCGCGTGAGGACGACCGGCGCCACAGGGTCCGCCGTATCTATGCGGCGCCGCTGCCGCCCGACCTGGCGGGGCCTTTCAGCGAACGTTTCGGGGTGCATGAGTTCGTCGACGGCTTCGGCCAGACGGAGATCTCCAATGTGTTCATGACCCCGCCGGGCGCGCCGCGACCGCCGGGTGCCAGTGGGGTCCTCGTCGACCAGTGGTTCGAGGTGCGCCTGGCCGACCCCGACACCGGGGAGCCCGTCCCGGAAGGGGAGGTCGGCGAGCTCTGGGTGCGCCACAAACACCCCGGGGTCATCTCGAGCGAATACCTGGGCATGCCCGAGAAGACGATCGAGTCGCGGCGCGACCTGTGGTTCCACACCGGCGACGCTCTGAGGCGGGATGCGCAGGGCTGGTACTACTTCGTCGACCGCGTCAAGGACGCCCTGCGGCGCCGGGGAGAGAATATCTCTTCCTTCGAGGTCGAGGCCGTCGTGCGCCGCCATCCGCAGGTGCTGGAGTGCGCTGTCGTCGGGGTGCCTGCCGACCAGTCGGGCGGCGAGGACGAAGTGATGGTGTTCATCGTGCCGCGTCCCGGCGAGCGCATGGACTTCGCGTCCGTCGCGCGCTGGTGCCAGGGGCAGATGCCGGCTTTCATGGTGCCGCGGTACTACGACGTGGTCGCGTCGCTGCCTCGGACACCGACAGAGAAGGTTCAGAAGAAGGAACTGCGCCAGATCGGTGTGCGCCCCGGTACCTGGGACCGCACGCGCCAAGATGCCGCTGGGAGTCCGACATGACGCATCCACCGTCCCAATTGGTTCAGGAGCCCGCAGGCGCCGAGGTGATCCGGGTCGAGGCACATGGCGCCGTGCAGCTGGTCACCCTGAACCGGCCCGAGGTCGGCAACGCGATCAACGATGCCATCCGCCAGGGGCTGCCGGCCTTGCTCGAGCAGTTCGATGCCGACCCCGGGTGCGCCGTGATCGTGCTGACCGGCGCCGGCTCCAAAGGGTTTTGTGTCGGCGCCGACATCAAGGAGTCCCGCCCCGTCGGCCATCCCGTCCAGGAGCGCCAGCGTCTGTTCGCCAACGGCTGGATCGATCGTGTGGCAGCCGTGCGCAAGCCCGTCGTCGCCGCCATCGACGGCTTCTGCCTCGGCGGTGGCCTGGAGCTCGCGCTGGCCTGCGACATCCGTGTGGCGAGCGCGCGCGCGCAGTTCGGCCTGCCGGAGACCGGGCTGGGCCTGATCCCTGGCGGGGGCGGGACGCAGCGGCTGTCCCGGCTCGTCGGGCTGGGCTGGGCCCTGGACATGATGATGCTCGGCGAGCGCATCGACGCTGCACAGGCCCACCGCATCGGTCTGGCGACTCGCGTGGTCGACGACCCGGCCCAGCTCCTCGCCAGCGCCTTGGCGCTGGCCGAGCGACTGGCCCTGCGGCCGCCCGCGGCGACCGCCTATGTGAAGGAAGCCACGCGCGCCGGGTTCGACCTGCCCCTGGCCGAAGGCCTGCGCCTGGAGAAGACCTTGTTCTCCATGCTGACGAACACCGAAGAGCGCGCCGAGGCAGCGCGCGCGTTCCGTGAGAAGCGCCCGCCCCGCTTTGGCGCCGGGAGTGCAACTGGAGGAGACCCTGTCAAATGACAGACACAGCAAACATCGTCGTGGTCGGTGCCGGCTTGATGGGCACCGGCATCGCCCATGCTTTCCTCACGGCCGGCTGCGCCGTGGATCTCGTCGACCCCTCGGAGTCTGCCCGCACGAAAGCGGCGCGGACGATCGACCGGCTGTTCGACGAAGGCGTGCAGCGCGGCAAGCTCACCGCAGAGGCCGCGACCGCCGCGCGCACCCGGCTGCGGCCGGTGGCTGCGGTGGAAGAGGCTGCGTCGGACGCATGCTTCGTGGTGGAGACCGCGGTCGAAGACTTGAGCGTCAAGCAGGCCATCGTGCGCGCGCTCGAGTCGCGCGTCGGCGATGGCGTCGTGATCGCGACCAACACCTCGGCGCTGAGCATCACCGAGATCGCCTCGGTCGCGCGCCGCCCCCAGCGCGTGATCGGGATGCACTTCTTCAACCCCGTGCCGAAGATGAAGCTGGTGGAGATCGTTCGGGGACTGGAGACCGACGAGCCCACACTGCGCGCCGTGCAGGACTGGGTGGGTCGCATCGGCAAGAGCTCCATCCTCGTGAACGAGGCGCCTGGCTTCACCACCAGCCGCATTTCGGCCCTGCTGGGCAACGAAGCCATGACGATGCTGCACGAGGGGGTGGCCAGCGCCGAGGACATCGACACCTCGCTGCGCCTGGCCTTCAACCACCCGATGGGGCCCTTGGAACTGGGCGACCTCACGGGCTGGGACACGCGCCTGAAGGTGCTGCAGTACCTGCACACGACGCTGGGTGAGAAGTTCCGTCCGTGCCCGCTGATCATCAAGATGGTGAAGGCGGGTCGGACCGGCCGGAAGGCAGGGAAGGGCGTCTACGAGTACGACGCCGACGGCAACCGTATCCCGGGCTCCGGGCTGAGGACGCGATGAACACCGATGTCGTCATCGTCGAGGCAGTCAGGACGCCGATCGGACGCTTCCGTGGCGCGCTGCAGGGCGTACGCGCCGACCACCTCGGGGCTCTGGTGCTCGAGGCCCTTCTGCAGCGCACAGGGTTGAGTGCCGACATCGTGCAGGACGTGGTCTTCGGCTGCGTGACGCAGGTCGGCGAGCAGTGCGGCAACATCGCGCGCACCAGCCTGCTTGGCGCCGGTTGGCCCGAAACGATCCCGGGGATGACCGTGGACCGCAAGTGCGGGTCTTCCGAGGCCGCGGTGCACGTCGCCGCCGCCGCGATCGCCTCCGGCTTGGTGGACGTCGCCGTGGCCGGCGGGGCCGAGAACATGACCCGGGTGCCGATGGGCGGCAACCGCGACGTCCACGGGCAGCCCTTCGGCTGGAAGGTGACGGATCGCTTCGAGCTCACCTCGCAGGGCGAGGCCGCCGAGCGTCTGTGCGACCTCTGGCAGCTCGACCGGCAGGCGTTGGACGACTATGCCCTCGAGAGCCATCAACGCGCCGCGGCAGCCTGTGATGCCGGGTACTTCCTGCGCGAGGTGGTCCCGGTGCCGGTGGCTGCCTGGGCCGAGCGCGGGCTGTCCGAGCCGGGGTCGGATCTTGCGCGCGACGAGACGATCCGCCGCGGGACCAGCCGCGAGCGGCTCGCGACCCTCAAGGCCTCGTTCCGGGCCGAAGGAGGGCGCGTCACGGCCGGCAACGCCTCGCAGATCTCCGACGGCGCTGCAGCCTTGCTGCTGATGCGGGCCGACCGGGCCCGCGAACTCGGCCTGAAGCCGCGGGCCAGGATCGCCGCGATGACGACGGTGGGCTCCGACCCGGTGCTGATGCTCACCGGGCCGATCGAGGCGACGCGCCGCGTGCTCGGCCGTGCCGGCCTGGCCCCGGACGCGGTCGACCTCTACGAGGTGAACGAGGCCTTCGCCCCCGTGCCCCTGGTGTGGATGCGCGAGCTCGGCATCGAGCGCGAGCGCGTCAATGTCAACGGGGGCGCGATCGCCCTCGGGCACCCGCTGGGCGCCAGCGGGGCACGTCTGATGACGACGCTGCTGCACGAGATGGAGCGGCGCGGCGCCCGGTGGGGCCTGCAAACGATGTGCTGCGCGGGAGGCCTGGGCACTGCCACGCTCCTCGAGCGCATGGACTGAAGACCGCCGCGCGGGCCTGTCACCGCCCGGCGCGTCGAGCGTCGGCCGCAGGGGCGGGCCCAGGGCCACGAAAGGAGACAAGGGTATGGACAAGATCACCCTGGGCCGCAGCGGCCTGCGATGCAGCGCTCTCGGACTCGGCTCCATGGGCATGTCCGAGTTCTACGGCGAACGTGACGACGAGCAGTCGTTGGGCACCCTGGCGCGCGCCTTCGAACTCGGCATCACGCAGTACGACACGGCCAACATCTACGGCCGCGGCCACAACGAGACCTTGCTCTCGCGCTTCATCCGCGACAAGCGCGATCGCATCGTCCTGTCGAGCAAGTTTGGCATCGTGCGCGATCCGGACGGCCCGAACGGCAGCACCTACGACCGTGCGATCGACAACTCCGAGGCGCACATGCGGGCCTCGTGCGAGGCGTCGCTGCAGCGGCTGGGCACCGACTACATCGACCTGTACTACGTGCACCGCACCGATCCCGATGTCCCGATCGAGGACACGATCGGCGCCTTGTCGCGCCTGGTCGAGAGCGGGAAGATCCGGGGCATCGGGCTGTCCGAGGTGAGTGCGGACCAGCTGCGTCGCGCGCACCGCGTCCACCCGATCACGGCGATCCAGTCGGAGTATTCACTCTGGACCCGCGAGCCGGAGCGGGATGTGCTGCCCACTTGCCACGAGCTCGGCATCACCTTCGTGGCCTACAGCCCGCTGGGCCGGGGGTTCCTGACCGGTGCCATCGCCAGCGCGCAGTCCTTGGACCCCACAGACTTCCGACTGACCTCTCCGCGCTTCAAGCAGGAGAATTTCGACAAGAACCGGCTGCTGCTGGAGCGGCTGGGCACGCTCGCGCGCGAGCGTTCTTGCTCGCTCAGTCAGCTGGTTTTGGCCTGGCTCCTAGGGCGAGATCCGGCGGTGTTGCCGATACCGGGCACGAAGCGCATACGCTACCTCGAGGAGAACGCCGGCGCGACCCGGGTGCGGCTGAGCGCGGCCGATCGCGCGCTGCTGGAAGAGTGGCTGCCCATAGGCGCCGCGGCCGGCACGCGCTACGACCCCGGCTTCCAGGGCGCCCCCAAGACACCGAAGGAACACTCATGAGCACCGGTCCTCAAGTCAGCGTCGCCCCGAGCTCGGCCGCTTCCTGGTCTCTCTGGCCCTGGCCCTTTTTCGAGGAACGCCATCACACCCTGGCGGCCCGGGTGGACGAGTGGAGCCGCGCGCGCGCTCACCATGGCGCGACGTCGATGACGGACGAATGCCGTGCCATGGTGCGCTCGATGGGGGAGGCCGGCCTGCTGGACCATGTCGTGCCGCGCCTGGACGAGCCTTTCGACGTGCGCTCGGTGTGCCTGATCCGCGAGGGTCTGACCTTCCACCACGCCCTGGCGGATGCCGTGTTCGCGATGCAGGGCATCGGGACCCTGGCCATCCGCCGCTTCGGCAGCGCGCAGCTGCAGGCACGTTACCTGGAGCCCTGCCGCCGCGGCGACCGGATCGCTGCCTTCGCATTGACCGAGCCTGAGACCGGGTCGGATGTCGCGTCCATGAGCACGGCCGCCACGAAGGACGGTGAGTACTACGTCATCAACGGTGCCAAGACGCTGATTTCGAACGCGGGGTTTGCCGACCACTACCTGCTCGTCGCGCGCACCGGTGAGGCGCCCGGCGCCAAGGGCCTGTCGATGTTCCTCATCGACGCCGACACGCCCGGCCTGGAAGTCGGCCAGCCGATCGACTTCATCGCGCCCCATCCTGCAGCCAGCCTGAGGCTCAGGCAGTGCAGGGTGCACCAGTCGCAGATGGTGGGTGAACCCGGCCAGGGCTTCAAGGCTGCAATGGCGGCCTTCGATGTGTTCCGTCCGTCGGTGGGTGCCGCCGCGGTCGGTCTGGCCCGACGCGCCATGGATGAGACCTTGCGTCATGCCAGCCGCCGTCGGCTCTTCGGCAAGGCGATGGCATTGCTGGACGGCGTGCAGATGAACCTGGCCGACATGGCCACGGATCTCGAGGGCGCCGCGCTTCTTGTCTACCGCGCGGCATGGTCGCACGACGTGCCCGGCAGGTCGACTCCTTACGAGGCCTCGATGGCCAAGCTGGCCGGCAGCGAGGCCGCTGGCCGCATCGTCGACCGCGCGGTGCAACTCCTGGGGGGGCTGGGCGTGACCCAGGGTCAGCTCGTCGAGCAGCTGTACCGGGAGGCCAGGCCGATGCGGATCTACGAAGGTTCCTCGGAAGTCCAGAAGCTCGTGATCGCCCGCGACCTGCTCAAGCGCGGCGGCTGGCTGGGCGGCAACGCCTGATGGGATCGAGGACGGCCGTCGTCGGTCTGGGCTGCACGCCCTACTACCGGCGTGGCCGGTCGCAGCCCCGCACGCTGGAAGAGCTGGTCGGGCAGGCCGTGCTCGCGGCCTGTGCCGATGCCGGCTTGCCTGCCCGCAGCATCGATGGCTTCTCCTATTTCGCTGGCGGCTTCGACACCGGTCTGTTGTGCGAGATGCTGGGGATCGAGGAAATCCGCTTCTCGGCCGGGCTCACGGGCACCGGCGGCGGCTCGGCGGGGTCGGTTGGCCTGGCCGCGATGGCAGTGGCCAGTGGCCAGGCCGATACCGTGGTGTGTGTGGGCGCCAATCAGCAGGGAGCGCAGCGCTTCGGCTCGATCACCGCCTCGTACGCCCCTTCGCCCGAGAACGCCTTCTTCGCCGCGGCCGGGCTCGTCGGCCCCGGGCACCTGTTCGCGCTGCTGGCTCGCCGCCACATGCACTTGTACGGGACCACGCGAGAGGATTTCGCGGCCGTCGCTCTGGCGATGCGCGAGCATGCGCTCGGGCATCCCGACGCGACGATGCGCAAGCCATTGACGATGGCGGACTACATGGCCGCGCCGATGCTGGCGGACCCGCACTGCCTGTACGACTTCTGCCTCGAGAACGATGGCGCCGTGGCGGTGGTCGTGACCTCCCTGGAGCGCGCGCGCGACCTGCGCCAGCGCCCGGTGCCTGTCCTGGCGAGCTGTCATGGCGGCGCCGGTGACTGGGGGCGCTCGATCTACTGGATGAACATGCCCGACGAAGTCTTCGCTTCCTCGGGTCACGCGAGCGTCGCGCGCCAGCTGTACCGGCAGGCTGGTCTGAGCCCGCAGGACATCGACACCGCCCAGATCTACGATCACTTCACCTCGCAGGTGATCATGCAGCTGGAGGATTACGGCTTCTGCGCGCGCGGGGAGGGGGGCGCCTTCGTGCGCAGCGGCGCGATCCGCCTGGACGGTGGCAGCCTGCCCGTCAACACCGATGGCGGGCAGCTGTCCGGCGGCTATGTCTGGGGCATGACGCATGTGCGGGAGGCGGTCGAGCAGATGCGCGGCACGGCGGCCAACCAGGTTGCCGGAGCCCAGACCGTGCTCGTGACGGGCGGGCCCTCGGTGCTGCCGGTCAGTGGTCTCATCCTGGGTCGGGACTGAACACGCATGCCCATCGCACAGCCGCCGCCGTACCAGTTCTTCACGCTGGCCACCAACATCTGGACCGCTCCCTACTGGGAGGCTGCGTCCCGGGGGGAATGGGTCGCCGCCCGCTGCGCCGCCTGCGACCACCCGCGCATGCCTCCCACACCCTTTTGCCCACGTTGCCACCACCAGGGCATTCGCTGGGTTCGGTTGAGCGGCCTGGCCACCGTCTACAGCTACACGGTGGTGGAGCGCGCCATCATGCCGGGCATGGAGGCGCACCTGCCCTATGTCCCGGCGGTCATCGAGCCCGACGACCTTCCCGGCGTGCGCCTGGTGAGCAACCTCGTCGGCATGGAGCTGTCGGACCTGCGGGTAGGGCTGCCCGTGCGCCTGACCTGGCATCACACCGACGCAGGCGTCGGCCTGACCCAGTTTCGCTTGCGCTGAGCCTGCGCGCCCGGGGGGCCTGCACCCGCGTGTGGGCTACAGGCCGATCACCACATCGGCCACGCTGCGCGGATCGCCGAGCACCTGTGCGCCGATGGCCGCATGCCAATGCCCCTCAGTGCCGTGATCCATGCGCCACTCGTTGGCACGGCGCGTGTACAGGCCCAACGCGTATTCTTCCGTCATCCCGATGGCGCCATGCAGCGCATGGGCCGCCGCGCACACCAGGGCCGAGGCTTCGCTCGTGCGGGCCTTGGCGATTGCGGACGCGAGCCAGGATGGACCTGACTGCGTGCCGCCGAAGGCCAGCTCCGCCGCCATCGACGCCGCGAGCACGTGCTCGGCCATGACGCTGAGCTGGTGCTGCACCGCCTGAAACTGCGCGATGCTCTTGCCGAACTGGCGGCGCTGGCTGCAATGCGCAAGGCACATGTCCAGCACGACGTCGAGCGCGCCGGCGATCTGCGCTGCCGTGGATGCTGCAATCCAGGCTTCAAGTGCCTTGCCGCCGTGATCCTGCCGCCAGGCGGCGGCATCCCCGCCCCAGACGCAGCGCAGCGCGAGCCCGCGTCTGTCGCCCACAGGCACACCGACCAAGGCCTGCGAGCGCGCCACCAACAGCAACTGGTCCCCGGCCACGATCAGCACATGGTCGGCCACAGCGCCGAAAGGTACCCGAGGGCAGTTGATGCGACCGTCGTCTCCAAGACGACCCAAGGCGACTGTGACGGGCCCGATGGGGCGCACGCCCCGGGGCAGAGTGCGGCGGGCGATCCAGCTTGCTGCAAGGGGCAGGGGGACGGCCTGTCGGCCGAGCAGGCGAAGGAGTGCGCAAACCTGCGGCAGTTCAAGCCCGGGGCCCTGTTCGTCTTCGGAAAGCAGCAGGTCCAGGAATCCCGCCTCCTCGACGCCCCGCCAGGCGTCGGTGGCAGGCGCTCCGGCCTCGATGTCACGAACCGCTGCTTCTGGAAGCAGGTCGCTCAGCAACCGCTGAAGGGACTCGACGTACATGAATGCTCCGTCAACGAAGGCCCAGCCCGCGGGCAATCATGCTGCGCAGGATCTCGCGCGTACCGCCCCGCAGCGAAAAACTCGGGGCCATCTGCTGCACATAGGCAAGCACGCGCAGCAGCGCGTCGTCGCCGGCATCGGCGTCCAGACTCTCCGAGATCCAGGCAGGCACGGCCTGCTCGAACGCGGTGCCGAGGTCCTTGACCAGCGCAGCCTCGACCACCGGGCTGCCCCCTTTGGCGATCTGTGCCGTCACTGCCAGTGACATGGCTCGCAAGGTGGCCAGGTGGCTGACCATGCGGCCCAGCGTACGGGTGTCGGCAAGGTTGCGCGCCTGGCGTTTCAGGCCCTGCGCCCAGGTCTCCAGCAGCACCATGCTCGAATAGATGCGCTCAGGGCCGCTGCGCTCCAGCGCGAGCTCGGCGGTGACCTGCTCCCAGCCCTGACCCTCCTGGCCCACCAGGGCCTCGGGGCCCAGCCGGACCTGGTCGAAGAACACTTCCGAAAAGTGGGCGTCTCCGGCCAGATCGCGGATCGGACGTATCGTCACCCCGGGAAGCCTCAGGTCGACGATGACCTGCGACAGGTTGTGGTGGCGGTCGGCGGCGTCACCTGAGGTTCGCACCAGGGCGATCATGTAGTCGCAGTGCGGGGCGTTGGTGGTCCACAGCTTCTGGCCCTGAAGCAACCAGCCATCTGCGGTGCGGGTTGCACGTGTCGTGACGGCCGCCAGGTCGGACCCGGCGCCGGGCTCGCTCATTCCAATACAGAAGAAGGCCTCGCCCCGACAGATCCCCGGCAGGAAGAAAGCCTTCTGCTGCGGGGTGCCGTAGCGCATCAGCAGCGGGCCGCTCTGACGATCGGCGATCCAGTGCGCCGACACCGGGGCACCCGCGCAGAGCAACTCCTCGACCAGGACGTAGCGGGAGAACACGTCCATCTCTGCGCCGCCGTAGGCCTGCGGAAGGGTGACGCCGACCCAACCTCGCCGCGCCAGACTGCGACTGAATTCGATGTCCGATCCCAGCCAGGACCTCGCGCGGACTTCCGGGGGAAGGGCGGGCATCGTGGTGTGCAGGAAGGCGCGCACCTGCGCACGCAGGCTCTCGGCGTGCGCCGGCATGTGGCCAGGCTGCAGCTGGCGCAACAGATCGGTCAAGCAAGCTCCTTGGCCAACATGCGACCCTCGGCCCGCAAGCTCGGGCCACCAGGCATGTCGGCACGATCGTGGTGGGGCCATGCAAAGCATGCCATGCTGAGCACTGGGCCATCGTCAAAATTATACGGAAAACTACCTAAGCGTATAAGCCAAGGCAGGCTCCAGAATGACGAAGTGCTCAGGCTCAGCTTCACGACCTCTTGATCAACCCCTGTCAAAGGAGACCCAGACATGAACTCCAGTCGCTCCATGGCTCGTCTTTCCCGCCGCCGCGCGCTCGTCGGTGCCGGCATGCTGTCGCTTTCGGCGTGCGTGTCAGCCCCGGTGTTCGCTCAGCCCAACTCCCGCAACGTCCCGGCCGCCGAATGGACGCGTATCCTGGACGCGGCGCGTCGCGAGGGCAAGGTGGTGGTCTACGCGACCATGGCGCCGGCGGTGCATGACCGCATCGCCGCGGCGTTCAACGCCGCGTACCCCGGGATCAAGATGGAGGTCGTGCGCATCGTCGGCACGGCGATGACGATCAAGTTCGAGCAGGAGCGCCAGAACCCGAGCGTGGCCGGAGGCGACGCCATGATCACCGCCGACGTCCGCTGGGCGATGGACGCCGGGCGCAAGGGCTACCTGAGGACGCCGGTCGGGCCGAGCGCAGCCGCCTGGCCTGAGGCGTGGATGAAGAACGGCCAGATCGTGTTCCTCGGGGTCAACCCCTGGGTCATGAACTACAACACGAACCTTGTCAAGACGCCGATCAACAGCTACCAGGATCTGCTGCGCCCCGAGCTTTCGGGCAAGCTCGCCTCGACGTCGCTGGTCGCGGAGGTGGTGACGATCTGGTACAAGTGGCTGGACGACACCTACCCGGGCTTCCTTGAGCGTCTTGCTGCCCAGAACGTCAAGATGTATCCGGCGTCGGTGGCGGCGGCGAACTCCACCGCCTCGGGTGAGGTGTGGGCCAACGCCTTCTCCGTCATCCCGATCGATGCTGCGCTGCACGCCCAGAAGGCCCCGATCCGCACCGTGATCCCGAACCCGGCCTATGGCTTCAGCTACGGCGGTGCCGTGGTCAGCTGGGCCAAGAACCCGAACGCCGCGCTCGTGGCGATGGATTTCCTGATGTCGCCGAAGGGCCAGCAGGCGATCGTCGGCAACGAAGAGTCCGCCAGCCCCTTGCCCAACATCCCGGGCTCGCTCGACATGCGCAAGTACAACATGCAGGTGCTGGACTGGGACAAGGCGACGCCGGAGTCGATCAAGGCCTTCGAGGCCAAGTGGAACCGCCTCTTCGGCGCCCGTTGAGCCTCGCGAGCACCGCCGCCCCATGAGTCAGCCTGGACGCAGCCTGCGCAGCATCTGGTTCTCGAGCTACGCATGGGGCGCGGGCGGCGTCTGGCGGCGCCGCGTGCTGCCACAGGCAGCGTGGCTGCTGCTCGCCTTGATCATGGGCTTTGCCGTGGTCTGGCCCGTCCTGCAACTGCAGTGGCGGGCCTTCGCCGATGGCGCATCCGCGTTCGCCCGCCTCGCGGAGTTGCCCCGGATCGAGCGCACGGTGCAGGTCACCGTCGTGCTCGCGCTGTGCTCGAGCGCATTGGCCGTCGTGCTGGGCACGTTGCTGGCATGGTGCTCTTCGTTGTTGCCTGCGAGGCTGCGCGCCATCGGTGAGATCGCCCCCATCCTCCCGCTGGTGGTGCCTGCGGTGGCAGCAGTCACGGGCTGGATCTTCCTGCTCTCGCCGCGCGTGGGCTATCTCAACATGGCGCTGCGGCAGCTGCCCTTCCTTTCCTCGCTGGATGAGGGGCCGTTCAACATCTACAGCGTGACCTGGATCGTCATCCTCACCGGCTTGCTGCTGACTGCCTTTGTCTACGTCTTCGTGCTGACTGCGCTGAAGAACATGGGCCAGGAGCTCGAGGCAGCAGCCGCCGCAAGCGGCGCCTCGCCCGCGCGGCGCTTCTTCACGGTCACGCTGCCCTTGCTGCGGCCTTCGATCGTGTTCAGCGCCGGCGTCGTCTTCCTGCTCGGGCTCGGGCAGTTCACGGCGCCGCTGCTGCTGGGTCGCACGACCAAGATCGACGTCCTGACCACGGAGATGTTCTACCTGACGATGAAGTACCCGATCGACTTCGGTCTGGGTGCAGCGCTCGGGTTCCCTATCCTCATCGCAGGGCTCGTCGTGGTGTTGCTGCAACGTCTGGCCTTGCGCGACCAGCGTCGTTTCGTGGTGGTGTCGGCCAAGTCGCGCTACGACATGCGCCAGACGCGGTGGTGGGCTGCGGTGGTCATCGGCGTGTACCTGCTTCTGACCACCGTGCTGCCGCTTGCAGCGCTGCTGTATGTGTCCGTCTCCCCCTTCTGGAGCGGGACGGTCCAGTTCGAGGTGCTCACGCTGCGGCATTGGCAGTCCGTGCTGAAGAACCCGTCGCTGCTGGACGCGATCTACACCAGCATCAAGGTCTCTGTGATCGCCATTGCGCTGTTGATACCGCTAGGCTTCGCCATGGCGTTCGCCCTGATCACGGCCAACCGCGTTGCGCGGCCGATCCGGGCGCTGATCGACGTGATCGCCACGACACCGATGGCGGTACCGGCCTCCCTGATGGGTTTCGGCCTGCTGTTCGCCTACACGCAGCCTCCGCTCCAGTTGTACGGCACGACCGCCGTGCTGGTGATCACCTACGTGACCCTGATGATCGGTCACTCCACGCGTCTGCAACTCACGACGCTGATGTCCACGGGCTCGGAGTTCCTCGAGGCCTCCCGTACTTGCGGCGCCGGGGCTTGGCGCTCCTTCTGGCGGGTGCTGCTGCCCATGTGCCGCAAGGGAATCGCGGCCACGGCGGCGCTAACTTTCGTACTGTTGTTCCACGAGTTCAGCGCCTCCCTGATGGTGAGATCGGCGCGGACCCAGGTGATCGGCAGCGTCATGTACGACGTCTGGGCCGGTGGCGTCTACGCCGAGGTGGCCGTGCTGGCGCTGATCATGGTGGCGGTCACGGTGATGGGCGTGGCTCTGGCGCTGGCCGTGGGTGGGCGTGACAGCCTGAAGAAGTTGTGACGACTGTCCCGCGGGGCCGGCAGGGTCGGGCCGTGGCGTGGTCAGGAAAGGGTTGCCTTGCAAGAACTGCAGATCGAGTCTCTCGTCAAGCGCTATGACGCATCGAGCCCAGTGCGCGCGGTCGACGATGTCAGCGTGACCGTCGCGCCCGGCGAGATGCTGGTGCTGCTGGGGCCGAGCGGTTGCGGCAAGACGACACTGCTGCGCTGCGTGGCCGGCCTGGAGCAGGCACAGGCCGGGCGCATCATCCTTGAAGGGCGACCGGTGTTCGACGGCGGCCAGGGACTGAACATCCCGACCCATCAGCGCGACATCGGCATGGTGTTCCAGAATTACTCGCTGTGGCCGCACATGTCCGTGCGCGAGAACGTCGAGTATCCGCTGACGGCGCGTCGAACCTCGCGCGAGCAGCGGCAGGCGCGGGTGCAGGAGATGCTGGAGGTGGTGCAATGCCAGCATCTGGCCGACAGGATCCCGGCCATGCTCAGCGGCGGGCAACAGCAGCGCATCGCCCTGGCGCGCGCCCTGGCATCCAAGCCCAAGATCATGCTGCTCGACGAGCCGCTGTCCAACCTCGACGCACTGCTGCGGGTGGAATTGCGGGCACACCTGCGCGCCATCCACCGCGAAGTGGGGTTCACCGGCATCTACGTCACGCACGATCAGGTCGAAGCCTTCAACCTGGGTACACGCGTGGCGGTGATGCGCGCCGGGCGCATCGAGCAACTCGGCTCCGCGCGCGACGTGTTCGAACGGCCGGCCACCGACGTCGTGGCACGCTTTCTCGGCATCCGCAACGCCTTCGACCTCAGCGCCGGCGACGCCTGGGCCATCGCTGCAGGGCCTCTGTCGGGCGAACTCTCGATCCTTGATGCGCTCTCCCGCACGCCATCGTCGAAGGCGCAGATCTTCGTGCGCCAGGAGGTGCTGCGAGTGCTGCCTGCCAGTCAGCCCGTGCCTGCGGGCCTGCTGGCACTGCCGGAAGGCACGGTCACGGACGTGCTCTACGCCGGCTCGTTCAACGACCACGTGGTCGATCTGGCCGGGCACACGCTGTTCGTGACCCAGGCCACGGCGCTGGGCATGTCGGCGCCGGGTTCGCGTGTGAGGGCGGTCTGCCGACCCGAAGACGTGTTGCTGTACCAGGACGGACGGCTAGTCACGCGCTGAAACCGATTTTATTTCAGCGAAAGCGCACCGATCTCCCATCGGGTCGCATCAAGTACAAGGCCGGTGCACCCTATGTGCGCGGGCTTTCAAGCGATGGTGATGCCGCCGTCCAGGGCAAGCGCCTGTCCGGTGATCCAGGTCGACTCGTCACTGGCCAGGAAGACGGCGAGGTTTGCGGCATCGTCGACGCGGCCCAGGCGCCGCAAAGGGTGACGCACCGCGGCCGCAGCGATCTGCTCAGCCGTGCTCGGCCCGCCGGCCTGGGGCGCCGAGCGCTCCTGCCACACCTTGGTCACGAGCGGCGTCGGAATCGTGCTTGGGCAAATGGCATTGCATCGCACGCCGTGCGGACCGTAGTCCACCGCGATCTGTCGGGTCAGGCCGATCACGCCGGCCTTGGCGGCGGCGTAATGCGCAATCCCGCCCACGCCCACCAGGCCCGCGATGCTGGACTGGTGGATGAGCGAGCCGCCACCCTGGCGGACCATGTGCGGCAGCGCGTACTTCGCACACAACCACACGCTCGTGAGGTTGATGGCGAGCATGCGGTTCCACTGCTCGAGGGTGAGATCGACCGCGGTTCCGGCCTCGCCGATGCCTGCGTTGGCGAACATCACATCGATCCTGCCGAAGGCCGCAACGCAGGCCTCCACCATCGCGGAAACCTCGTCGGGCTGGGTGACATCGACGCGGAACGGGCGCGCAGAGGAGCCGACGATGCCGGCTGTTTCCTCGGCGCCACGGCCGTCGATGTCGGCGCAAAGCACGCTCGCGCCCTCGGCGGCGAAGGCCTGCGCCGTGGCGCGTCCTATTCCGGACCCGGCGCCTGTGATCACTGCAACCTTGGCGGCCAATCTTTGGGTCATGGCATAAGCTCCTCTGGGCTCAGGACTTGCGTTTCGGGTCCCGGTGGGTGAATTCGGTGATGAACGGTGCAATGACATTGGCGTTGATCTTGCAGTCGAGGAACACCGGCCCGTCAGGTCGCGCCAGGAGCGGTGCGAGCGCTTTCAGTTCGTCCATGGTGCGCACGGTGTGCGCGTCGAAGCCCAGCGGCTGCACCATGGGCGCGAAATCGACGTCGAAGAACTCCGCCTTGGCGGTGGGCATGTCCTGGCCCCGCAGGATGTGTACTTCTGCACCGTAGGCCGCATCGTTCATGCCCACGACGACGATGGGCAGGTCCTCGCGGATCACGGTCTCGAGTTCGCCCATCGTCATCAGCAGGCCGCCGTCTCCGATGAAGAGCACGACAGTGCGCTCTGGCCGCGCGCGCGCCACGCCGATGGCCGCGCCTATGCCCAGGCCGACGGACCCGAAGTCCAGGGTGTGCGTGAAGTGATCAGGGCCGGGCACCGACACGTAGGCCCAGTTGGCCATGAAGTTGCCGCCGTCGTAGACGACATGCCGCTCGCGCGGCAGCATCTCGCACAGGGCCAGGGCCAGCAGCCGCGGATCCAGGGTGCGCTCGGTGTGGGCTGGCGTGAAGTCGCGCCGGTGATCGAAGGCGGCGATCTCGGCCCGGATCTCCGCGCAATGGAATGGCTTGTCCTCGGCTGGCCGGTCGGCGACGGCGTCGGTGAGCTGCTGGGTCGCCAGCAGTGCGTCACCCACGACCGCCACGTCTGCCGGCCACCAACGTCCGATGTGCTGTCGCACCGCATCGATGTGGATCAGCGGGACCTGGGGCAGGGCGCCACCCGAGCTCATCGTCAGCGAGTTCAGGGCCACGCCGATGGCCACGACGCAGTCGGCCTGCTCGACGAGCCTGCGCGCCAGGGAGTGCGACGACGAGCCCAGGATGCCGAGGTCATAGGGGTGCCCGGCAAACAGGTCCTTGGCCTTCAGCGCGTTGATCAGCAAGGCCCCGGTCTTGGCCGCCAGGGCCTCGATGGCCGGCCGGGCTCCGGCGCGGTGGGCGCCCACGCCGGCGACGATCACCGGGCGGCGGCTGCGCTCCAGGACCTGCGCAGCCACCTGGATGGCGCTGCCGCGGGCGCGCTCTCGCGCCATGTCGCGCTGCCAACGCAGGAAGGGTTCGGCGCTGTCGTCGACCCGGGTGTAGCCCACCTGCACGTCCGTGGGCAGCAGAAGGACGGCGGCCCGACCGCTGCGCGTCTCGATCACGGCATCGGCCAGTGCCTGGCGGGCGTTTTCAGAGCTCGTCGGGACGAAGGTAGGGATGCCGCACGCGCGGGTGATCGTGGCCGCAGGGAACGCCTTCAGGTCGGGGCCCAGCGCGTTGTGAGCCCCGCGCTGCAGGGGCGCGTCTCCAGACATGATGAGCACCGGTTGCTGGGTGCGGCTGGCCGAAACGGTGGCGTGAACCGCGTTGGCCATGGCCGGACCGCGCCCGATCAAGGCCACGCCCAGTTTTCCGCTGGCCGCGGCGTAACCGCTGGCCATCATGACCGCCTGGGTCTCGTGCCTGGCGCCGATGAAGCGCACGCCGATGGCGTCCAGCGTGGCCACCAGTTGGCAGATGTCGTCGCTCATCAAGCCGAACACCGAGTCCACGCCCAGTGCCTTGAGATCCTCGGCGATGACCTGGTAAACCGGTACGGTACGCATGAGCACTCTCTCTCATTCTCGATTGAGCTGAAATTCACTATACGACGAATTGATCTCTTGTATACCTGGGTATCCTCTTATCTATAATCGCGTGATGAAAAAAATGGAGGAGAGACATGCTCGATGACGAAGTGCGTGCCCGGGTCGCGATTGCGGCAACGATGGCTCGTTATGCGACTTCCGTGGACAGCGGCGATGCCGTGGGCGTGGCCCGGACCTTCGCCGCAACCGCCCGACTGGAAGTCTCCAGTGGCGGCGTGATGCGCGGTCGCGGTGCCATCGAGGGGTTCTACGACAAGGCCATCGGCGCGAGCCGCCCGGACAGGGCGGCCGGAGCCCCGTTGCCCTTGCTGAGACACAACCTGACGACTTCGCGCATCGACATCGAGTCGCCCACAAGGGCCCGGGGGCGCACCTATTTCATGACCTTGACGGCCGTCGGCCTGGACCATGCCGGCGTCTACACCGATGTCTACGGGGTCGAGGACGGACAGTGGCTGTTCGAGGACAGGATCATCACCGTGGAGTGGTTCGCAGCGGGCTCCTGGTACGAGCAGGTCCGCTTGAAGGCGCGCGCGGCTGGCCAGCCTTGACGTCGGAGGGCGGATGTCGATTCCTTCGCACGTGCCGGCCGACCGCATCGTCGATTTCGATCGTTTCGCCGGCGAGCAACTGACCAGTTGCCCGCACCGTCGCGTCAGCGAGCTGTTCAGGAGCTCGCCCGACATCTTCTACACGCCGCATGACCGTGGTCACTGGGTGGTGGCCAAGGCCGAATTGGCGCGCGACATGCTGCGGCAGCCGGAGAGGTTCTCCAGCCACCCGCGGCACAACGTCGCCAACCAGCGCAAGCCGCGGACCTTGCCGAACCAGTCTGATCCCCCGGAACACACCCAGCTGCGCAGGATCGTCAACGGCTTCTTCTCTCCGGAGGGGATCCGGCGACTCGAGCCTGACATCCGCGCGCTGGCGCAGGGGTTGATCGAAGCGGTGATGGCGCGTGGCTCGTGCGAGTTCGTCGCCGAGATCGCGCAGGTCTTCCCGGTGGTCATCTTCCTGCGCATGGCTGGCGCGCCTTTGGAGGACCGGCACACCTTGTCGGCGATGGCCGACCGTTTCACTCGCAGCCCAGAGGTGCGTGACCGGTTGGCCGCACTGGAAGACCTCGCGCGCTATCTGCAGGTTCTCATCGATGCGCGCGAGCGCGAGCCCCGCGATGACCTGGTCAGCCTCGTCGTGCAGGGCAGCGTCGACGGCAGACCCCTGGATGCGGATGAAAAGATCGGCATGGTCACGCTGCTGTTTCTCGGTGGCCTGGACACCGTGGCAGCGTCGCTGTCATTCTTCATGGCTTTTCTTGCCGACCATCCCGGGCACTACCAGCAGCTGCTCGACGAGCCTGCCTTGCTGCCGCAGGCGATCGAGGAACTCGCACGTGTGCATGGTGTGGCCGGCACGGAGCGCGGCGTGACGCAGGACACGCACTATGCGGGTGTGGACTTCAAGGCCGGCGACCGGCTTGTCTTCCCGGCGCACATTTACGGCCTCAACAACGACTGGGTGGACGACCCCTACCGGGTGGATTTCCGCCGTCCGGTCAGCGCGCATCTCGTGTTCGGCTCTGGACCGCATCGGTGCCTGGGCTCGCACCTGGCCCGGCTCGAGATGCGCATCTTTCTCGAGGAATGGATGGCACGGATTCCGAGCTTTCGCCGGACGTCCGAGGGCGACATTCCCACCCGCGGCGGCTTGGTCTGGTCGCCCGTGCGGGTGGACCTGCAGTGGCCGGCTTGAACCGGGCCAGCCTGGAGTGCAGACATGCGAATGAGGATCAAGGTGGACCGGTCGGTGTGCGCCGGACACGCGCTGTGCGCAGCGCGAGAGCCGCTGGTCTACCTGCTGGACGCGGATGGGTATTGCAACTCCGACGGCGTGTTGGTGCCGTCCGGTCTGGAGGAGCAGGCGCGGCGCGGCGCCATGGTGTGCCCCGAGGCCGCCATCACATTGTGGGACGAGGCGTCGTCCGATTCATGACCATGTCGCCGCCGTGCACGTCAGTGGACTGCGTGCTTTCCTGGAGAAGAGTGCGATGAGCGAGCCGCTGCTGGTCTCTCGGGATGGCGATGTGGTGACCTTGACACTTCACCGGCCGGAGTTGCGCAACCCGATCTCCGACCCGGACATGGTCGACGCGTTCGAGCAGGCGATCAAGGACGTCAATGCCGACACCACGGTGCGCGCCCTGATAGTGACCGGCAGCGGCAGCACTTTCTCATCGGGCGGCAACCTCAAGCACATGCGCGACCGCCAGGGCATGTTTGCGGGGACCCCCGCGGAAATCCGCGTCGGATACCAGCGCGGCATCCAGCGCATTCCACGCGCTATGGCGTCTCTGGAGGTTCCCTCCATCGCGGCGGTCAACGGCCCGGCCATCGGCGCCGGTTGTGACCTCGCCTGCATGTGCGACATGCGCGTGGCTTCGACGTCCGCGAGCTTCGCCGAGAGCTTCGTCAAGGTCGGCATTGTTCCGGGAGACGGCGGTGCCTGGTTCCTGCCCCGGGCGGTCGGCATGGCGCGCGCGTGCGAGATGGCCTTCACCGGGGACGCCATAGACGCGCACAAGGCGCTGGCGTGGGGCCTGGTGTCCGAACTCTTCGAACCCGGGTCCCTCATGGATGGCGCGCGCGCGCTGGCCGCCCGCGTGGCCGTGAACCCGCCCCAGGTGCTGCGGATGACCAAGCGCCTGCTGCGTGAGGGCCAGCACCTGAACCTGGACAGCCTGCTCGAACTCTCGGCCACGATGCAGGCGCTGGCCCACCACACCGCCGACCATCATGAAGCAGTCGAAGCGCTGCTGCACAAGCGCGCGCCGAGGTTCGAGGGGCGTTAGACGCCCGGGTCACCGGCAAGGCAGCCTTTGCCTTGGATGGCGTTCGGCCCGCGCCTGTGCCTGAATGACCGCTGCAGGTCGACCGACACCAACGGTGCGTCACTGACGTCTTTGAGGTTCAGCCGCTCACACCAAGCCTTGCTTGGCGGCGAGCACAGCCGCCTCGGCCCGGCTGGAGACGTCGAGCTTGCGGTAGATCGACTTGATGTGGTCGTTGACGGTGAACCAGCGGATGCCGAGCAGGTCCGAGATCTCGCGGATCGTGAAACCTTTGCTCAGGTAGGTGAGCACCTCGCTCTCGCGTGGTGTCAGGGGTGCCAGGTTTGCCGGCGGCGGTATGCAGCCGCGCGAGGCGCAGAACCCCTGCTCGGACATCGAGTCGGCGCCGCGCTCGGAAAAACCCTGCATCAGCCGGCGTGCGATCGCTGGTGACAGCGCCGGCTGGCCCGTGTCGAGCCGACGCAGTGCGTCGATCCAGATGTCCTGCGGGTCGTGTTTCAGAAGGTAGCCGTCCACCCCCAGGCTCAAGGCCGTGCGCAGATGATCGTCGTCTCCGTGCACGGTGGCGACCACCTTGCGCGCCGCATGGTGCGCCAGTGCCTCGAGCAGACGGGAGCCATCGCCGCCCGGCGCACCGGGCTCGATGACGACGAGACCGAAAGGCGCCCCGTGAGGATGCTGCGACGCCGCAGAAGCCCCGCCGTTTGCGGGCAGGCCGAGGGCTTGCCGGGCCACCCCGGCTTCCCCCGTCTCGACGATGCTCACCGCCCCCGGGTAGCTCTCCCGCACCACGCGACAGAGGAACTGCCGGGACGCCCGGCTGTCATCAAAAACCAGGACGCTGGACGCCATCCATACTCCCCGGCGTCCTGCCGAGGACGCCTGAGCAGCATCGTCGCCCAACCGTCGGAAGACGGGACGCGCGCGCTCAAGGTTGGCGCGGATCGCTGGCCGCGCAGCGATGCGGGCAGCGATGCGGCGGCAGTATGCGGTCCGGGTTCAGTTCGGCTTCAGGCCGGCGCGCTGCACCACGGGCCGCCAGCGCGCAATCTCAGCCTCGATCAGCTTGCCGAAGATCTCCGGCGGGTAGGGGGCGGGAATGGCTCCTTCCGATTGCAGGCGCGACAGGATTTCCGGCGAGTTCAGGCTGGCATTGATCTGGGTGTTGAGCCTGCGGACAACGGCCTCCGGCGTGCCCGCAGGGGCAACGATGCCGTACCACTGGTCTGCCTCGAAGCCTGCCAATTCCGGCAAGCCGCTCTCGGCGATCGTCGGCAGTTCTGCAAAGGCCTGCAGACGCTGAGGGCTCGAGACGGCCAGCGCCACCAGCTTTCCCGCCTTGACCATCGGCATCACGGCCGGCGCTCCGGTCAGCAGCACCTGGATCTGCCCGCTGACAGCGTCGGTGACTGCTGGCGCCGTGCCTTTGTAGGGGACGTGGACGATGTCGGTGTCGCTCCTGAGCTTGAAGAACTCGGTGGCGATGTGTGCCGCGCTGCCGTTCCCGCCCGACCCATAGTTCAGCTTTCCCGGTTGGGCCTTGGCCTGCTGCACCAGTTCTCTGACGCTGCGAGCCGGTACGGAAGGATGCACGACCAGCACGTTGGGCACACGCGCCACCCAAGCCACCGGTGCAAAGGCCTTCAACGGGTCATAGGGCAGTCGGGGGTAGATGGACGGCGTGACTGCCAGTGTGCCGATATGACCCATCAGCAGCGTGTAGCCATCGGGTGCCGCCTTGGCGACCTTGTCGGCGCCGAGCGACCCACCCGCTCCGGGCAGGTTTTCGATGATCACCGGCTGACCCCAGGCCTTGGTCAGTTGCTCGCCCATGGTGCGGGCGAGGATGTCGGTGCTGCCCCCTGGCGTGAAAGGCACCACCATGCGGATCGGTCGGTTCGGGTAATCGATGGGCTGGGCCGAGACGGCGCAGACAAGGGTGCAGGCGGCCCAGGCCGCCAGGCGCTGGACAGTGAGGCGACGGCAAGGCTCGAATGACATGGTCGGTGTGGAGTTCATGAAGATCGATGCAGTCTGCCCGTGTTGATGTCATGCACTGGAGCGTGCCGGACCGTGCGACATTTTCTGGCACCCAGCGGCACGATGCCCCACGCTAGATCTGCACCTTGGTCCCCAACTCGACCACCCGGTTGGGCGGCAAGTGCAGGAAATCGGCCGCTGCCGAGGCATTGCGGTGCATGGCGGCAAAGAGCTTTTCGCGCCAGAGGGCCATGCCGCCGCCAAGCATGGGCACGACGACGTCACGCGAAAGGAAGTAGCTCGTATCCATCTCGGGCAGAGGTACACCGCGGCTCTCCAGCTGGCGCAGCGCCAGCGGCACGTCAGGGTCGTTCTTGAACCCGTAGTGCAGGGTCACCTGCCAGCAGTCATGGCCGAGGGGGTTCAACTCGATTCGGCGATCGAACCCTATCCAAGGCACCTCATGGTGCTGCACCGAGACGAAGAGGTTGTACTCGTGAAGTACCTTGTTGTGCTTCAGGTTGTGCAGCAGCGCGTTGGGAGTCAGTTCCTGGTCCGCAGACAGGAAGACTGCGGTTCCGGGCACGCGATGCGGAGGGCTCAGGAAGACGGAGTCGAGAAAATCATTCAGACCGATGGCCTCGTCGCGCAACTGGTCGGCCATCAGGCGCCGGCCCTGGGTCCACGTCAGCATCAACGTGAACATCGCCACGCCGATGACCAGAGGGAACCACCCTCCAGCCAGCAGCTTGAGAAGGTTCGACGCGAAGAAGAGGATGTCGACGACGAAGAACAGGCCCGTTGCTGCAATGCACAAAGGCAGCGGGTATTTCCATCCGTGGCGGATGACGAAGAAGGTCATCACGGTGGTGATGGTCATGTCCAGCGTCACCGCGATGCCGTAGGCCGCGGCGAGAGCGGACGAAGACTTGAACAACACGACGGCCAGAACGATGCACGCGTACAGGCCCCAGTTGACTGCGGGTACGTAGATCTGGCCGAGGTCGCGCACGGAGGTGTGCAGCACACGCATGCGCGGCAGCAGGCCGAGTTGGATCGCCTGCTTGGTCACCGAGAACGCGGCGGTGATCAAGGCCTGGGAGGCGATGACGGTGGCGGCGGTTGCAAGAATGACCAGCGGCAGCCGGGACCACTCCGGGGCCATGAGGTAGAACGGGTTCTCCACGGCCTGCGGGTCGCCGAGCAGCAGGGCACCCTGGCCAAAGTAGTTGATCACGAGCGCAGGCATGACCAGGCCATACCAGGCGATGCGGATGGGCAACCGTCCGAAGTGCCCGAGGTCGGCGTACAAGGCCTCGCCGCCCGTGACGACCAGCACCACGGCACCGAGCGCGACGAAGGCCAGCAGGGGGCGCTCGGCGATGAAGCCTGCCGCGTAGGCAGGGTTCATCGCGACGAGGACCTCCGGCCGCTCCAGCACCTGGGGCACGCCCAGCAGCACCAGCACGACGAACCACAGCAGCGTGACCGGCCCGAAGGCGCGCCCGATGCCGCCCGTGCCGAGGCGCTGCACTGCGAAGAGGGCGGTCAGCACCAGCAACGTGATTGGCACCACGGCGTCGTGCAGCGCAGGCGCAGCGATCTCCAGGCCCTCCACTGCAGACAACACGCTGATGGCGGGCGTGATGACGCCGTCGCCGTAGAAGATGGCAGTTCCGAACATGCCCACCACGAGCAGCATGCGGCGAAGCGCGACGCGCTCGCCCACCGCACGCATGGCCAGCGCAAGCATTGCGATCAGCCCGCCTTCGCCGTGGTTGTCGGCGCGCAGGATCAGCAACACGTACTTCAGGGAGACGACGACCGTGATCGTCCAGAAGACCAGCGACAGCACGCCGAGCACGTTCGTGGGCGAAGGATCGACCTCCCCTGCGCGGAAAATCTCCTTCAGCGCGTAGAGCGGGCTTGTGCCGATGTCTCCATAGACGACCCCCAACGCGCCCAAGGTCAGACTTGCCAACGCGGCACGGGGCGGTGAGGGATGATCGGACACGGGCCGGGAAGTCGAACTGCAGCCGTTGAAGCCGGCGCTTGCAGACCTGCATTGTGCGCCCTTCCGTGCTGTCAGGCTTGCGTTCAACTGACGCGGCCTACAGGCTTTGCCTATACCATCAGCGCTTGACGAATGAACTTGCGCTGGGCACGCGCCGGGTCCCCTCATGATGATTTTGCGTGAAGCGCTGGCCCTGGCCCGACTGGACGCCAGTGTCTTTCGGCGCAGCCGCGCGCTGATCCTGGCGGCGCTGGGGGTGGTCCTCATTCCGGCCCTGTACGCGCTGATCTACCTCGAGTCCGTCTGGGACCCCGCCAGCCGAACGCGGGCGCTACACGCCCTGATCGTCGATCTGGACGAAGGCGCGGTCTCGCAGGGGCAGCGGGTGCGGCTGGCGGCAGACCTCGTTCAGGCGCTGCGTGCCCGGCAGGTCTTTGCCTTCGAGATGGCTCAGGACGAAGAGGCGGCGCGCCGCGAAGTGCGCGCAGGGCGCAGCCTGTTCGTGCTGATCATCCCGCGCGATTTCAGTGCCAGTGCTCTGGCAGGCGAGAAAGCGGGCAGTGGCCGTCTGGTCGTCTATGCCTCCGAGGGCAACCACTACGCCGGGGCCGGTCTCGCGCAGCGCTTTGCCGCCGAACTCGGGCATCAGTTCAACGAGACGCTCAACGAGCGGCGCTGGGCGCTGGTCCTGGGCGCAGCCACCGGCAGTGGCAAGAGCCTGCAGCAATTGCGAATGGGCCTTGACAGCCTCAGCGAGGGAGCCCGGGCCCAGGCCGACGGGCTCGGGCGGGCGGTCGACGCCACCGGCCGGTGGATCACGGCTTCCGCGCCGGTCTTCGACGGATGGACGCAGTTGGTGGACGGCGTCAAGGATGTCTCTGCTGCGGCGCCCACCCTGGTCCCGCCTTCGGCCAGTCGCGAGAAACTGGACGACCTGTCGCGCGGAAGCAGGCGCATGCAGGAGGGAGCTTCAGAACTGCAAGCAGGGCTGTCGACACTGCGGGAAGGCGCCGTGCGTCTGAGCAATGGACTGACGCTGGTGCAGAGTCGATTGCCCGACACGGATCCGGGTCCCGGGGGCACTCCGGGCGGCTTGGCAGCGCCGGTACAGCCTGAGGTCCAGATCGATGCGCCTGTGCCGAACGAGGGGACGGCGCATGCGCCAAGCTCGATCCCGGTGGCGCTGTGGCTCGGGGCGGTGATGGTGACTTTCCTCGTGCACCTGCGGCAGGTCCCGCAAGGCCTTGCCATGTCCACGCGCTGGGGCTCGACTCTGGGCAAGTTCGCACTACCGTCTCTCGTGGTGCTGGCTCAGGCAGGCATGGTGCTCTTGATGGTGCTGCTGGTCTTGCAGATTCGGCCCGTCCACCCCTGGGCGCTGGCAGCCACCCTGGCGGTGACCTCGCTGACGTTCATGGCCATGACGCTGGCGCTCGTCAGGGCGCTGGGTGACACGGGCAAGGCGCTGGCTTCCATCCTGCTGGTGCTGCAGCTCTCCGCCGCGGGGGGCATCGTCCCGATCGAACTCAGCAGCAGCTTCTTTCGCGAGTTGAACCCCTGGCTGCCCTTCACATGGGTGGTGCGCGCCGTACGCGCGAGCATGTTCGGCGCCTACGACCACGGCTGGGGCATCGCGCTGGGGCTGGTTGCGCTGGCTGGCGTCGTGGCACTCGTCATCGCAACCTGGGTGGGGCGTTGGCGCGTCGTCCCGCAAGAGCATTACGGGCCGAGGCTGGACTTGTGATTTCCCAGGTCCCTTGCGCGGGACCTGGCGTCCAGGACCAGACAAGGGCCTCGCCGCGCCCCGCGCCTCAAGCCTGACCTGCGGGAGCGTGCCCGGACTCGAAGACCTGCAGCGCCTGATCGAGCCCCCCCTGCATCACGGACACCATGGCCACCTCGGCCACCGCCGGCTTGGGGTGGTAGGCGATCGACAGGCCGGCGGCCTGCATCATCGGCAGGTCGTTTGCGCCATCGCCCACCGCAATGGCCTGCGAGGCGGGGATGCCCATCAACTCGCAAACCTCCAGCAGCACGCGCTTCTTCTCCGCGCCGTCGACGATGTCGCCCCACGGGCGGTCGAACAGGGTCCCGGTCAGGCGCCCGTGCGCCACGCCAAGCGTGTTGGCGCGCGCGAAGTCAAGCTTCAAGCGGTGGCGAATGCGCTCGCTGAAGTGGGTGAAGCCGCCAGAGATGAGGAGCGTCTTCAGGCCTGCGGCCTGGCAGGCGGCGACGAAGGTCTCCACCCCGGGATTCAGGCGCAGGCGTTCTTCGTAGACCCGGTCGAGCACGGCTTCGGGCACGCCCGCCAGCAAGGCCACGCGCCGGCGCAGGCTGTCCTTGTAGTCGGCGATCTCGCCGCGCATGGCCGCCTCGGTGATGGCGGCAACCTCGGTCTTGCGCCCGGCGAAGTCTGCGATCTCATCGATGCACTCGATGTTGATCAGCGTGGAGTCCATGTCGAAGGCAACGAGGCGGAAGTCCGACAAGGCCAGTCCTGGGCGCACGCCCTTGACGACGAGGCTTGAGCTCATGCGGCGAGCCCCTTCGACGGCTCGCCCAGGCTGCGCAGCACGTCGCGGATGTACTGGACGCGCTCGCGCGGATCGGCGAACTCGCGCTCGATGCGCAGCTTGTCGTTGCCAGCCAGGCGGACGCTGCGGTTCTTCTGCACCAGGGCGATGATCCGGTTCACGTCGATCTGCGCCCCGGCTCGAAAGCTGATGCTCATCTGCCGCGGGCCGGCATCGATCTTCTGCACGCCGTAGGGACGCGCCAGCAGGCGCAGGCGGTGCGTGTCGAACAGGTTCTGCCCCTGCGGCGGCAGGCGGCCGAAGCGGTCCGTCACCTCCTCCAGCAAGGCATCGAGTTGTTCGCCACGGTCGGCCGTGGCCAGGCGCTTGTACAGGTTGAGTCTTGTGTGGACGTCGCCGCAGTAGGCGTCGGGCAGCAGTGCCGGAGCGTGCAGGTTGACCTCGGTCGTGCCGCCGAAGACGCCGGTGGGCGACAGCAGGTCGGGCTCTCGGCCCGCCTTGAGCGCGCGCACGGCCTCGGACAGCATCTCGTTGTAGAGCTGGAAGCCCACCTCCATGATGTTGCCGCTCTGGTGCTCGCCCAGCACCTCGCCGGCGCCGCGGATCTCCAGATCGTGCATCGCGAGGTAGAAGCCCGAGCCGAGTTCCTCCATCGCCTGGATCGCCTCCAGGCGCTGCGCAGCCTGCTTGGTCAGGCCCTCGACCTCGGGCACGAGCAGGTAGGCATAGGCCTGGTGGTGGCTGCGCCCGACCCGCCCGCGCAGCTGGTGCAGTTGCGCCAGACCGAACTTGTCTGCACGCGAGATCAGGATGGTGTTGGCCGTGGGCACGTCGATGCCGGTCTCGATGATGGTCGAGCACAACAGCACGTTGTGGCGCTGGGCAACGAAGTCGCGCATCACGCGCTCGAGCTCGCGTTCTGGCATCTGCCCATGCGCGACCGCGATGCGCGCTTCAGGCAGCAGCTCTGCGAGCTTTTCACGCCGGTTCTGGATCGTCTCGACCTCGTTGTGCAGGAAGTAGACCTGCCCGCCGCGCTTGAGCTCGCGCAGCACTGCCTCGCGAATGACACCACTGCCTTCATTGCGCACGAAGGTCTTGATCGCCAGCCGCCGCTGCGGCGCGGTGGCGATCACGCTCAGATCGCGCAGGCCCTCCAGCGCCATGCCCAGCGTGCGCGGGATCGGCGTGGCGGTGAGCGTCAGGACGTCGACCTCGGCCCGCAAGGCCTTCATCGCCTCCTTGTGTCGAACACCGAAGCGGTGCTCCTCGTCGATGACCAGCAAGCCCAGGCGCTTGAACTTCACGTCGCTGCTCAACAGCTTGTGCGTGCCGACCACGATGTCGATCGTGCCCGCCTCGATGCCGTCGAGTGCCGAGCGCACTTCCTTGGCCGAGCGGAAACGCGAGAGCTCGGCCACCTTCACAGGCCATTTGCCGAACCGGTCCACCAGCGTCTGGTAATGCTGCTCGGCCAGCAGCGTGGTGGGAGCCAGAAGGGCCACCTGCAAGCCGCCATGCACGGCGACGAAGGCCGCGCGCAGCGCAACCTCGGTCTTGCCGAAGCCCACGTCACCGCAGACGAGGCGGTCCATCGGCCTTGGGCTGACCATGTCCTGGATCACGGCGTGGATGGCTGCGCGCTGGTCGGCCGTCTCCTCGAAGCCGAAGCTCGCGGCAAAGGCCTCGTAATCGTGCGCGGAGAAGCGGTGCGCGTGACCCTCTCGCGCGGCGCGGCGCGCGTAGAGGTTGAGCAGTTCGGCCGCGGCGTCGCGCACCTGCTCGGCGGCCTTGCGACGCGCGCGCTCCCACTGGCCGGAGCCGAGCTTGTGCAGCGGCGCCTCTTCGGCACTGACGCCGGTGTAGCGGCCGATCAGGTGCAACTGGGAGACGGGAACGTACAGCGTGGCCTGGTCGGCGTACTCCAGGTGCAGGAACTCGCTGCGCCCCTCACCGGTGTCGATCTCGACCAGTCCGCGGTAGCGCCCGATGCCGTGGCTGGCGTGCACGACCGGGTCGCCGACCTTCAGTTCCGACAGGTCCTTGATGAGCGCATCGACGCTGCTGGTCTGCTCCTGCTTGCGCCGGCGCCGCGCCTGGGGGGTCGAAGCGAAGAGCTCGGTCTCGGTCAGGAACTGCAGGCCGTGCGGGCCTGCTTCATTGCCGTCGAGCCAGTGGAAGCCCGCTGCCAGCGGCGCCGCGACGATGGCCACTTTCTCGCTGCTGGCGCTGAACTCGGCCAGCGATGCCACGCTCGGCACATCGATGCGATGGTCTCGCAGCAGTTCCAGCAGGCTTTCGCGCCGGCCCTCGCTCTCGGCCACGAGCAGCACGCGCGCCGAGGTCGAGCGCAGGTGCGACTCCAGTGCCTGGAGCGGCTCGGTGGCCCCGCGGTCGATGCTGACCTGGGGAGTCGGGCGCGCCCATTCCAGGGGTCCAGTGCCGCGCAGCGACAGCGTCGGCCAGGGCTGGGCCAAGGTGTAGAAGTCCTCGGCGCGCAGGAACAGGGCCTCGGGCGGCAGGATGGGGCGCTCGGGGTCGTGCTGCAGGAGGCGGTGGCGGGCGCGCGTGTCGCTCCAGAACCGCTCGAGGGCGGCGTCGACCTCACCGTGCAGAACCACCGCCGCCGGCACGCGCGAGGAGGCCAGCGGGGTGGCTCCGCCGCCTGATCCGGCGGGGCCGGCGATGTAGTCGAAGACCGTTGCCGTCTGGTCGAAGAACAGCGGCAGGTAGTACTCGATCCCGGCGGTGGCCAGCCCCTGGCCCATGTCCTTGTACGGCCGAGCGCGCGTCGGATCTCCTTCGATGCGTTCGCGCCAGCGCGCGCGGAAGGCGCTGCGCGCGGCCTCGTCCATCGGGAATTCCCGTCCCGGCAGCAGCCTCACCTCGGGCACCGGGTAGAGGCTGCGCTGGGTATCGGGGTCGAAGGTGCGGATGGAGTCGACCTCGTCGCCGAACAGGTCCACACGGTAGGGCACCGGCGAGCCCATCGGGTAGAGGTCGATCAGACCGCCGCGCACGGCGTACTCGCCGGGCGAGACCACCTGGCTGACGTGCTGGTAGCCGGCGAGCGTGAGTTGCGCCTTCAGTGCGGCCTCGTCCAGCCGGCTCTTGTGCTTGAAGTGGAAGGTCGTGCCGGCCAGGAAAGAGGGTGGCGCCAGGCGGGTGAGAGCGGTCGTCGCCGGCAAGAGCACCGCATCCAGGTCGCGCTGCAGGACGCGCCACAACGTGGCCAGACGCTCGGAGATGAGGTCCTGGTGCGGGCTGAAGGTGTCCCAGGGCAGGGTCTCCCAGTCGGGGAACACGGCCAGGCGCAGCCCTGGGGTGAAAAATGCCATCTCGTCGGCCAGGCGCTGTGCGTCCGCCGGGTCGGCCGTGACGATTGCGCACACACGCCCCTCGGCAGCCTGCGCCTGGGTCCAATGGGCGAGAAGCAGCGCGTCGGCGGAACCGACGGGGCGGGGCAGCGTGTAGCGCTTGCCGGGGGCGATGACAGGAACTTGCATACGGCGAGGCCGGCCGGGAAATGACGAAACCCGCGTCGGCTGGCGCTGGCGCGGGTGGCCGAGGCATTGTAGGGAGAGGGAAGGCTTGCCGCCCATTGACCCGCTCGCTGCAGCCCCCGACGCGTTCGCCACTACCGGCGCATGGATCGCCAGCAGTGTCCAAAGCCTCTGGCCCCGTCCCGGAACCCGCAAACGCCCGGCTGGCAGGGTCGTCGATAGACGGTAGGATCCGCACGCACACGCCGGAGCAAACCCGTGTCCGACGCCTCGTCCATCTGCCTTCCACCGTGCCAGACCTGACCGCCGCTGCTTGCATGCCTCGGACGACGTCCGCGCCGGTGCTCTACGCCCTCGTGCCTTGTGCCGGGGCAGGCACACGGTCGGGCGCGGATCGGCCCAAGCAGTATGTGGACATCGCAGGCGCTGCGATGGTGGCTCACACCCTGCGCGCGCTGGAAGCTGTGCGCTGCCTGCATGCCACGCTCGTGGTGCTGGCTCCGGACGATCGGGAGTTCGAGTCGCGCGTGCCCGGCTTCGTCGGCGAGCGGGGGTGGGTCGAGCGCTGCGGGGGTGCCACCCGCGCCGCGACCGTCGCGGCCGGATTGGCGGCCCTGCGCGCTCGCGGCGCCTGCGAGACCGACTGGGTGCTCGTGCACGACGCCGCCCGCTGCCTGCTGAAGCCCGCATGGGTCGAACGTCTGATCGAGGCCTGCATCGACGATGTGGTCGGTGGCCTGCTCGCGCTGCCAGTGGCCGACACGCTGAAGACCGAGGACGGCGGGCGCGTCGTGGCCACGGTGGCGCGCGACAGGCGCTTTGCGGCGCAGACGCCGCAGATGTTCCGCCTCGGCTTGCTCTCGAAGGCGCTGGAGGCCGCCGGACCGGCCGTCACCGACGAAGCCGGCGCCGTGGAGCAACTGGGGCTGCAGCCACTGCTGGTGGCGTCCACGCTGGAGAACTTCAAGGTGACCTACCCCGACGATTTCGCGCTCGCGGCGCGCCTGCTGGCTGCCCCGAGCCGCACTGCCGACCGAGCGTTCGATCTCGGAGGCAAGGCATGACGCCTCAGCCGTTTCGAATCGGCGAGGGCTGGGACACGCATGCACTGGTGACGGGGCGTCCTCTCGTCCTGGGCGGTGTCGTCGTCCCGCACACGCACGGCCTGCTTGGCCACTCGGACGCCGACGTGTTGCTGCACGCGATCACTGACGCCTTGCTGGGTGCGGCTGCGCTGGGCGACATTGGTCGCCACTTTCCCGACACCGACCCCGCCTTCCGCGGCGCCGACTCGGCCCAGTTGTTGGCCGAGGCGGCGCGTCGGGTGGGTGTTGCGGGGTGGGAGATCGGCAACATCGACTCGACCATCGTCGCGCAGGCGCCCCGCCTCTCGCCCCACATGGAGGCCATGCGCACCCGCATCGCAGAGGTATTGAACCTGGCACCGGCACAGATCAATGTCAAGGCCAAGACAGCGGAGAAGATGGGGCCGGTCGGTGAAGGGCGCGCGATCGAGGCCCGCGCCGTGTGCCTGCTGTTCAGGGCCCCGGCTGCGGCCGACCCGACGGTCGCAGCCTGATTTCGACGCACAGGCCGCCGCCCGCCGCATTGCTCAGGCGCATCGAGCCTCCGAGCAGGCTCACGGTGCGCTGCACGATGGCCAGGCCGAGGCCGGCGCCGCTGGCCGCCGTGCGCGCGTGATCACCGCGGTAGAAGGGCGTGGCGAGCCGGTCAAGCTGTTCCTCGGCCACTCCCGGACCGTGGTCGCGCACCTGCAGCACGACACCGCCCTGGCTCGCCCGTGCATCGATCGACACGGCTGCCGCCCCACCCTGGGTGGGCTTGGCATAGCGTTCGGCATTCTGGAGCAGGTTCTGCAACACGCGCCCCAGTTCGACCGGGTCGGCGCTGACGCTCAGTCCCGCTGGCACGTGCAAGTCGACCACGAGAGCCCCTGACGCCACGAAGGGCGCCGCCGCACGCTCGGCTGCGTCCAGGAGTGCGATGTCGACGGCCCTGGGTTCCACGCGCCGTGCGTAGGAGATGAACTGGTCGATCAGCCGATCGAGCTGTTCGATGTCCTCGGCCATGTGCCTCAGCGCCTCGGCGTTGGTCACGCTCATCTCGGCCTCCAGCCGCAGCCGGGCCAGGGGTGTGCGCAGGTCGTGGCTGATACCCGCCAGCATCAGGGCCCGGTCATGCTCGGCGCGTGCAATCTCGCGCGCGATCCGCTGCAATCCTGCGTTGATGTCGCGGATTTCCTCGGCGGGTCGAGGCGCGTCCAGCGCGACCCCGGGGCGGGCCTGCGCCAATGTGGGCGTGACGCGCCAGCCCGCTGTCGGAGGATGGAGCTTGCGAGCGATGGCGGCAACAGCGCCGAGCGCGACCACCGTGGCCAGCGTCAGGTCCAGGCCCCACGAAAATGTGGGTTCTGCGCGAGCGCCGATCCATGCAAAGCCTGCAGCCACGGCCGAGGTGAGCGCCGCCAGCCAGATGCTGACGCGCCAGAACGAGTTCGGAGAGGGTGCGTGCGTGGCCATGCGCCGATCATGCCGCAAGGCCGGCGCGGGCCCACGCGACGGGCTGTATCAGTGCACGCCGTCAGGCACGAAGACGTAACCGAGTCCCCATACCGTCTGGATGTAGCGCGGGCGCGCTGGGTCGGATTCGAGCAGCTTGCGCAGCCGGGAGACCTGCACGTCCAGGCTGCGGTCGAAGGGTTCGAAGTCGCGCCCGCGAGCCAGTCGCGCGAGCTTGTCCCGCGACAGAGGCTGCCTTGGATGGCGGGCAAGCACCTTGAGCATCGAGAATTCTCCCGTGGTCAGGTCCACTTCATGGCCGTCGCGCGTCAGGCGGCGAAGAGCCAGGTCGAACTCGAAGGGGCCGAAGACGACCTTCTCACCGGCCATCGAAGGCGCGCCCGGCGCCTCTGCCCCGGGTTTGCGACGCAGCACGGCATGGATGCGCGCGAGCAACTCGCGCGGATTGAAGGGCTTGGGGAGGTAGTCGTCGGCACCGATCTCCAGCCCGACGATGCGATCGACGTCGTCGCCCTTGGCAGTGAGCATGACGACGGGTGTCAGGTCACGGCGAGCGCGAAGGCGGCGGCAGATCGAAAGACCATCCTCGCCGGGCAGCATCAAGTCGAGGACGATCAGATCGAACAGTTCGCGTTGCAAAAGGCGGTCCATCGCGCGGCCGTCCTCTGCCACGAGCACCTCGAATCCCTCCTGACCCAGGTAGCGGCGCAGCAGGTCACGGATGCGGGCGTCGTCATCGACGACGAGCAGGCGGGCGGGACGAGCAGCAGGCTGCGGGCCCACCGATGTGAGCAGTGTCGTTTCGGCTTCAGACATGTTGAGATTGTGCAACCCGGCTGCGCAGCGCAGGCCCGACCCTTACCTTGTGTTACACCTGTTGCGTCCAGCCGGCGTACCGGCGCTTTCAGGGGTTGAACAGGGGGTCATTCGATGAAGCAGACAAGCGCTTTCTCCAGTCTGACGATCGCCATGCTGGCCATGGGTTCAGCCTTCGCCCAGACGCCGCGCCACCAAGATGGCGCAGCGCCGTCATATCTTCATCCTATCGCTTCCCCCCAGGATCAGATGACGCTGTCGGCCACAGCTGCCGTGGATCTCACGATGGACGTGTTGTCAGTCACCCTGGCGGTCGTGCGCGAGGGCGTGGAGGCCGCAACGGTCCAGGCCCAGTTGAAGCAGATCATCGAGAACGCCCTGGCCGAGGCGCGGCGCGAAGCGCGGCCACCACAGCTCGAGGTGCAGTCGGGGATGTTCTCCCTCCAGCCGCGCTACGCGCCGCCGTCGGCTCGCCCTGGCGTGACCGCGCCGGGCATCGTCGGCTGGCAGGGTCGGGCGGAAATCGTGCTCGAAGGTCGGGATCTGCAGGCCGTGGCCCAACTGGCCGGGCGGCTGCAGGGACTGAGCGTGGCCCGTGTGGGCTTCACGCTGTCACGCGAGGCACGCGAGCGCGCCGAGGCTGAGGCCACTGCGCAGGCGATTGCGCGCTTCCGCTCGCGTGCGCAGTCCTACGCCAGCCAGTTCGGCTTCTCCGGCTACCGGCTGCGCGAGGTCCAGGTGGGCATGGAGGAGGCCGCACGGTTCGTGCAGGCACGCGCTCCGATGCTGAGAGCGGCTGCGGTGCAGGGAGCGGGCGACGATCCGCTGCCCTTCGAGGCCGGGCGCACCAGCATCAGTGCCACCGTCAGCGGCAGTGTGCAGATGACCCGCTGAAGTCGGTGCCACCATCAGGGACCGACGACGAATCCGTGGCCGCTGCCTGCACTGTCATTGGGCCAGCCAGCCCCCGTCGACATTGATCGCGGCTCCGCGGATGTTGTCGGCCGCTGGCGAGCACAGGAACACCGTCAACTCTCCCAGCTGTTCGGGCGTGGTGAACTGGAGTGAGGGCTGCTTCTCTGCCAGCAGGCGGCGCTTGGCCTCTTCGTTCGAGACCTGATCCTGCAGGGCACGCGCATCCACCTGGCGCTGCACCAGCGGCGTCAGTACCCAGCCGGGGCAGATGGCATTGACCGTGATGGCGGTGGTCGCAGTCTCCAGCGCCACGGCTTTGGTCATGCCCACGAGTCCATGCTTGGCCGTCACGTAGGCCGATTTGTTGGCGGAAGCCACCTGGCCGTGGACCGAGGCAATGTTGATGATGCGTCCCCACCGCCGGGCCTTCATGGCAGGCAGCGCCAGCCGCGTGGTGTGGAAGGCCGAGTTCAGGTTGATGGCGATCACCGCGTCCCAGCGCTCGACCGGAAATTCGTCGATCGGGGCGACATGCTGAATCCCGGCGTTGTTGACGAGGATGTCGATGCCGCCCATCTCCATCTCGCAGTACTTGATCAAGGCGGCGATTTCGTCAGGTTTGCTCATGTCGGCAGGGTGATAGCCGACCTGAGCATCAAACTCTGCGACCTGTGCCTTGGCGGATTCGACGTCGCCGAAGCCGTTGAGGATGACGTTGGCGCCGTGCAATGCCAGGCTGCGGGCGATGCCCAGGCCGATGCCGCTGGTCGAGCCGGTGACGAGCGCGGTCTTGCCGGTCAGCATGGATACTTCTCCTCGGAATTCTTCGACGGTTGCGTTGGAAGGGGTGGTGCTGGCCCGCATCTGGGACGGCGCTTGGTGCAGCTACGATGGCCATTATCCTGACTCCGCTTGACCCTGGGTCCGCCGCAGTGAACCACGCCAGCACCGCACACCTCGAGCCGCGCCTGCGCTTCGTCACCTGTCTGAGGGGTCTCGGTCTGCACCGCATGGCCTACTGGGAATGGGGCGACCCCAAAAACCCGCGTGTGGTGGTCTGCGTTCACGGCCTGAGCCGGCAGGGACGGGATTTCGATGCCTTGGCTCGCGATCTGGCGCAAGACTTTCGTGTCGTCTGCCCCGACATCGTGGGACGCGGGCGCTCGGACTGGCTGGCCGACCCCTCCGGTTACAGCATACCGGCCTACGTCGCCGACATGGTGACGCTGCTGGCGCGTCTGGACACCGAATCTGTGGATTGGGTCGGGACCTCGATGGGGGGGCTGATCGGCTTGGGGGTCGCGGCGCTGCCCGGTTCTCCGGTCCGTCGCCTCGTTCTCAACGACGTCGGACCGCGCATCGAGGCCGTGGCATTGGCGCGCATCGGCACCTACCTGGGCATGCCGGTGCGCTTCGACAGCCTGGAGCAGGCGGCCGACTTGCTGTGGCAGGTGTCGCAGGGCTTCGGCCCGCACACGCGCGAACAATGGCTCGCACTGACGGCGCCACAGCTCAAGCCGGACGGTCGGGGTGGATTCGTCCCACACTACGACCCGGCCATCGGCGTGCCATTCCGCTCATTGACGCCCGAACTGGCGGCGGCCGGGGAGGCGGCCTTGTGGGCGGCCTACGACAGCCTGTGCTGCCCGACACTGCTGCTGCGCGGCGCCGAATCCGACCTGCTGAGCAAGGAAACAGCCGCGCAGATGGCTGGGCGGGGCCCACGCGCGCGTGTCCATGAATTCCCCGGGGTAGGCCACGCCCCGACACTGGTGCAGTCGCAGCAGCGGGCCGTGGTGCGCGAATTCCTGCTCGGAAGGCCCGCTGGCGCATGAAACGGTTTCGCAGTGAGGCTCGATCAACCTCACCGAGGCCGGCTCGGGCGCTGGCTCGTGAGCTCTCCAGGCCTCGCGCGCGCAGCCTGGCATTGAAGAAGCAACAGGCGCCTGGCGCTTCTGTTTCTCTGGAAACCGGACTGTTCAATGGCTTGCCCTCTGCCGCCAGACCCCGCGACATCTGACTGTGAAGACCGTTTCTGCCGCTGAGGCCCAGGCGCCTGCAGCCATCGTCGCCGCCACGGCCCAGGACCTGGACGACGGGACGCAGGCGCTCGAGAGGGCGCGTGCTTTTGCCGAACCGCTGCTGGCCGCACGCCGGCTCGATTCCGGCGAGGACGCCTGGGGACATGCCGGCGGCGTGGTCGACGTGTTGCGGTCCATCGGCGCGGCGCCGGGCCTGCAAGCGGCGGCCTATCTGGTCTACGCCGGCGACTTTCTGCAACAGCCCGCGGAGACGGTCGCCAAAGGCTTCGGCGCCCACTACGCCGGCCTGGTGGAACTCACGCGCAAACTGGTGGCGGTGCAGCGCGCGGCACGCGACGCGCCCGTGGGCGAGCAAGGCCGCGCCCTGCAAACCGAGCGCGTGCGCAAGATGCTGCTGGCCTTCTCGCGAGATCTGCGCGTGGTCCTGCTGCGCCTGGCGTCGCGCTTGCAGACCCTGCGCTGGCACGCGGCCAGCCGCGTGCCGTGCCCCCAGGCCCTGGCGTTGGAAACGCAGCAGGTGTTTGCCCCGTTGGCCAGCCGCCTGGGCATCTGGCAGATCAAGTGGGAACTCGAGGACCTGGCCTTCCGCTTCCTCCAGCCGGACGATTACCACCGCATCGCACGCCTGTTGCACGAGACGCGCAGCGCGCGTGAACTCGACATGGAATTCACACGCCACCAACTCGGCGGCGTGCTGCGACAGGCGGGCATCGAGGCGCAGGTCCAGGGGCGTCCCAAGCACCTCTACAGCATCTGGAAGAAGATGCAGGGCAAGTCGCTTGCGTTCGACCGCGTGTTCGACTTGCGCGCGCTGCGCGTGATCGTCGACGACGTGCACGGATGCTACGCCGCGCTGTCGGCCGTGCACGCGCGCTACCGTGCCGTGCCGCAGGAGTACGACGACTACATCGCCCGGCCCAAGGCCAACGGTTACCAGTCGCTGCACACCGTCGTGCAGAGCGACGACGGGCGCTCGCTCGAGGTGCAGATCCGCACGCGTGCGATGCACGAACACGCCGAGCACGGCGTGGCCGCGCACTGGGCGTACAAGGAAGCCGGCGCCAGGGGCTACTCCGGCGCGAGCGCCGAGGCCCAGGCGGCCGAGCGCGTGGCCGAGGCACGCCGGGCCGTGATGCGGCAACTGCTGGCTTGGGAGCGTGACCTTTCAGGCCCCGGCGGCGCAGGTGCGGCGCTTGCGGCGACCGGTGGGCCGTCGCCTTTGCCGCCACTTGGCGACGACAGTTCACGGGCGCAGACCGGCGAAGACCGCATCTACGTGCTGACGCCGCAGGCCACCGTTGTCGAACTCAGCGTGGGCTCGACGCCAGTGGACTTCGCCTATGCCGTCCACACCGAGCTCGGCCACCGCTGCCGTGGCGCGCGCGTCGACGGTGCCCTGGTCCCCCTGAACACGACACTGGTCAACGGCCAGACGGTGGACATCGTCAGTGCGCGCGAGGGCGGGCCATCGCTGGACTGGCTCAATTCCGAGCTCGGCTACCTGCGCAGTCCGCGCGCCCGCGCCAAGGTGCGCGCCTGGTTCAACGCACAGGCCCAGCAGCAGACGATGGCGCGAGGGCGGGAACTGGTCGAAAAGTTGCTGCAGCGGGAGGGGCGCACGGCGATCAAGCTGGACGATCTGGCCGAGCGCCTGGGGTTCAGGAATGCCGACGCGCTGTTCGAAGTGGTCGGCAAGGACGAGGTCTCGCTGCGCCAGATCGAAACGCTGCTGCGACCCGTGGCCGAGGCTGTGGCCGAGACCGTCGAAGCGGTGCCGCTGCGACGCTCGCGTGCTGGCGACAGCGGTGTCCTGGTGGTTGGAGTGGAGTCGTTGATGACCTCACTGGCGCGTTGCTGTCGCCCAGCGCCACCCGATCTCATCGGCGGCTTCGTCACGCGCGGCAAGGGCGTGGCCGTCCATCGGGCGGATTGCAGCGACTTCCGCCACATCGCCGGACGCCACCCCGACCGTGTCATCGCCGTCGCCTGGGGGCGGGGCCTTGATGCTTCAGGGGGCAAGGGCGGCCGCGGGGGTGGCGCCTCGGCGCCCGCCTTGTATCCGGTGGACGTGGCCATCGAGGCGACCGACAGACAGGGCCTGCTGCGCGACATCTCCGAGGTCTTCGCGCGCGAGCGGGTGAACGTCACCGGCGTGCAGACGCGCTCGGTGCGAGACGCTGCGGGCGGAACCGCCGTCATGGGTTTCACCGTCGAGGTCGACGACGCACGTCGCCTTGGCCCGGTGCTGCGCCAGGTGGCACAGGTTGCAGGTGTGCGAAGCGCGAGACGGCGTTGAGTATCGATGGCGCAAGCGGCAAGCAGCACAGTCCAGCTCCACGCTATACTGCGAGGCTGCAGGCGCGTAGCTCAGCTGGTTAGAGCACCACCTTGACATGGTGGGGGTCGTTGGTTCGAGTCCAATCGCGCCTACCAATCACAAGCCCAAGCAAATCATTGATTTGCTTGGGCTTTTTGGTTTCTGGAGGTGCCTTCAGAGTGTCCAGTCGGACGAATTCGGGGCGAATCTACTCAGAAACGCCTGTCACGGCAGCCACGAGAACGGACGGGGCGTCTTCCTGATCAAGACCGGGGGTCCGTCCTGCGTAACGGCTCAGGACGGCCCGGCACCCGGGTGGCGGGCAGCTTGCGCCGCTGGTGGCGAAAAGACTTCAGGATTTTCGACAGCGCCTCGCCCATGACCTGCGTCGGCCGGCAGGCCATGCCGCGTCCGTGATGACCCCGAGCGCTAGAAACGCCCGGTGCGCAAGTTCATGCCACGTAGGCAGACCAAGGGGTACCCCCATGATGGGGGACTCAATGCCCAGCCGGTCCTGCCTTGAGGGGATCACGGGATGAAGGGACCGCCCTTGAGGCGGTATCCGGCCTGAATGCCGCGCTTGACGAACCAACCCTGGTTCATCTCGAGCGCATAGCGCACCGGCTTGGTCGAACAGTGCGAAGCCTCGGAACGCGGCTGCATGTCAGCCAGATTGACGATGGTCCCGTCGTCAGCGATGAAGGCGATGGACAGCGGGAGCAGCGTGTTCTTCATCCAGAAGCAGCGCGCAGAGACATCGTCGAAGACGAAGAGCATGCCCTCGTGCTGCGCCATCTGGGTGCGCATCATCATGCCGATCTGCTGCTGTTGGGGCGTGCGCGCCACCTCTGCGGTGATCTGGTGCAGGCCGGCCTGGAGCACGACCGTCGGCAAGCGGGGCTGGGGGATCTCCTGGCCGAACGCATTTGCTGTGGACAGCAGTCCGATGAGCGCTGCAAAGACAAGCGCCAGTACGGACGAGCACTTCCGCAGTCGATGCTGCACGCTTGGGAAATCGGATTTGATGCAGGTCATGGGCGGGCTTGGCTTCATGAGGAATCATTATGAGTTCTGACGCCGCCCCCATGATCGCAGTTGCTCCAAGCCTCAGCGTGGCCGTCTGCGCTGATGAACTCACTGGTATCGACGAGCCTGAAGAGGTCGCGCGCTACACCCGCTGGGAGCATGGCGCCGATGGCCGGCTGCGCGCCTTGTCCGCCTTTCAGTTGTCGGGCCTGCACTGCGCGGCCTGCGCCGACCTGATCGAGGATGCGCTCAGACGGGTCGTCGGCGTGGAGGCCGCCCGGGTCAACGCGGGCGCGCGCCGGGCGCTGGTGCGTTGGGATCCCGCACGGGTTCGTCCCTCGGACCTGCTGTCAGCCGTGCGTCAGGCCGGCTACGGTGCTGCGCCCGATGTGGCAGCTGCCGCGCGCGACTTGCGGCGCGACGAACACCGCGCAGCCTTGTGGCGGCTCTTTGTCGCCAGCTTTCTCGCGATGCAGGTGATGATGCTGGCCACACCCTCGTACGTGGCCTCCGACGGCGACCTCACCGCCGATCTGCGCAGCTTGCTGAACTGGGGCAGCTGGGTGCTGAGCGTGCCCGTGTTGTGGTTCGCAGGCATGCCATTCCTGCAAGGCGCTTGGCGCTCGTTGCGAGCGCGCCGCATCGGCATGGACGTGCCCGTGGCGCTGGGCATCGTCACTGCCTTCGTCGCCAGTTCGGCCGCCACCTTCGACCCCTCGGGGCTCTGGGGGCGCGAGGTCTACTTCGACTCGCTGACGATGTTCCTGGCCTTCCTGTGGCTGGGTCGTTACCTGGACGTCCGGGCGCGGCACCGCGCCGAGCAGGCGCTGGAGTTCGCGCTCGACGCGCTGCCGCAAACCGCGTGGCGCGTGCGGGATGATGGTGGTGTCGACGTCATCAGCGTGCACCGCCTGCAGCCGGGAGACCGGGTGCGGGTGCCCGCGGGCGGCGCCGTTCCGGCCGACGGCGTGTTGCTGAGCGCCGGGGCCGACTTGCGCGAGGCCCTGGTCACGGGCGAATCCGCTGCCGTGGCGCGCCGTGCGGGTGACTCGGTGCTGGCAGGCAGTTTCAATGCCGGCGCACCCTTCGAATTCCAGGTGGAGCGCGTGGGTGCCGACACGCGGCACGACGCCATCCTGACCCTGATGCGCGAGGCCCTGACACAGCGGCCGGCGACTGCGGCGCTGGCCGACCGCTGGGCTGGACCCTTTCTCTGGGGCGTGCTGGTGCTGGCAGCCGCAAGCGCCGCGGCCTGGAGCATGTTCGACCCCAGCCGCGCGGTCGAAGTCGCGGTGGCGGTGCTGATCGTCACCTGCCCCTGTGCGCTGTGGCTGGCCACGCCCGCCGCGCTGGTGGCCGCAGCCGGCGGGTTGGCACGCCGCGGCGTGCTGCTGCGTCGTCTCGACGCGCTGGAAGCCATGGCCGACGCCGGTCAGGTCTTCGTCGACAAGACCGGTACGCTGACCGAGGACCGCCTGCGCGTGGACAGCGTTCGGGTTCTGCGAGCAGCGGCGGAGTCGGGCGTGAGCGACACAGATCAGGCCCTGGCGCTGGGTGCCGCGCTCGCACAGTGGTCGACTCATCCGGCTTCACGGGCGCTGGCCGATGCCGCCGCTGCGTTGCCGGACACGGCCCGGGCACCGTGGGCGTGGGTGGACGTGGTCGAGACGCCGGGGTGCGGCATGCAGGCCCGCGATCCCCACGGCCGTTGCTGGCGTCTGGGGCGTCCAGGGTGGGCAAGAGACGATCGCAGCAGTTCGCCCACGATCTGGGCATCGGATCGCACCGGCGCCGCCGAGCATCTGGTCCTGGCGTGCGAAGGGCAGGCAGTGGCAGAGATCACGCTGGCCGAGCTGCTGCGCGGCGACGCGGCCTCCACCGTGCAGGGACTGCGCGGCCTGGGCAAGCGCGTGATCCTGCTGTCAGGCGACGCGCCGCACCGGGCGCAGGCACTCGCTGACAAGGTCGGCTGCGATGCCGTGCTGGCGGGCGTCGACCCCGAGGGCAAGCTGCAGGCGCTGCGCGAGGCGCGCACAGCCGGGCAGCCCGTGGCGATGGTCGGCGACGGCCTGAACGACGCTCCGGTGCTGGCAGCGGCCGACGTGTCGATCGCAATGGGACATGGCGCACTCGCCGCGCGCCAGGCAGCCGACGCCGTCATCGTCAGCGGTCGGCTGTCGGGTGTCCTCGACATGGCCCGCGTGGCACGCCGCACGCGCGAAATCACGCGCCAGAACATGGCCTGGGCCGTGGCCTACAACGCTGCCTGCATCCCGATGGCGATGGCCGGTTGGATGCCTCCGTGGGCAGCCGGCCTCGGCATGGCGGGCAGTTCGTTGCTGGTGCTCCTGAACGCCCTGCGGGCTGGCGGCCGCTGCTGAACGCCGATGGACATCCTCTACCTGCTGATCCCGCTGTCCGCGGTGCTCGTGCTTGCCATCGTCGCGGTCTTTGGCTGGGCTGTCCACAGCGGACAGTTCGACGACCTGGAGGACGAGGGAGCGCGCGTGCTCCAAGCGCATGACGAGACCGACGAGCTTGACCGAGGTCAAGGCCGAAACCCGGGGTAGCCCCAAGAATCTTCGTACAAACCCTGACAGGAAAACCGCGGGGGCTTTCCAGGTCTCCCGAGACCTGCGCGGCGGCAGGGCGGGTGCAGCACCTTCAAGGGGATGCGCACACAGTTGGAGGATTCCGATGGCAGAACAAAGGCAGGGCGGCGCAGCCGCCTATTTCGACACACCGGTACGCTGGTTCGCCTTGGCCGCCGTGTTGTGGGGCGTCGTTGGCATGCTGGTGGGCGTGATCATTGCCGCCCAGCTCGCTTGGCCCGAGCTCAATCTGGGCATCCCCTGGCTGAGCTATGGGCGGCTGCGGCCACTGCACACCAATGCGGTGATATTCGCCTTTGGAGGTAGCGTCCTGTTCGCCACCGCGTATCACGTGGTGCAGCGCACATCCCAGGCACGACTGTTCGCGCCGGGACTGGCGATGTTCACGTTCTTCGGCTGGCAAGCGGTCATCCTTCTGGCTGCGCTCACACTGCCGCTGGGCATCACCTCGGGCAAGGAATATGCCGAGCTCGAGTGGCCGATCGACCTGCTGATCGCCGTCGTTTGGGTGGCCTTCGCCGTGGTGTTCTTCGGCACGGTGGGCACGCGCAAGGTCCGCCACATCTACGTCGCGAACTGGTTCTTCGGCGCGTTCATCATCGCGGTGGCGTTGCTGCACATCGTCAACAGCGCGGCGATTCCGGTCAGCTTGACGAAAAGCTACTCGGCCTACGCCGGTGTGCAGGATGCGATGGTGCAGTGGTGGTACGGCCACAACGCGGTGGGCTTCTTCCTGACCGCCGGCTTTCTCGGGATGATGTATTACTACATCCCGAAGCAAGCCGAGCGCCCGGTCTACAGCTACCGGCTTTCGATCGTCCACTTCTGGGCCCTGATCTTCACCTACATGTGGGCCGGTCCGCACCACCTGCACTACACCGCGCTGCCCGACTGGGCTCAGTCGATCGGGATGATCTTCTCGCTGGTGCTGCTGGCGCCCAGCTGGGGCGGAATGATCAACGGGATCATGACCTTGTCGGGCGCGTGGCACAAGCTGCGTGACGACCCTATCCTGAAGTTCCTGATCGTCTCGCTGTCGTTCTACGGCATGTCGACCTTCGAGGGGCCGATGATGTCGATCAAGACTGTCAACGCGCTCAGTCATTACACCGACTGGACGGTGGGTCACGTGCACTCCGGCGCGCTCGGCTGGGTCGGGCTGATCTCCATGGGTGCGCTGTACTACCTGATCCCTCGCATGTACGGACGCAAGCAGATGTACAGCGTGCGGGCGATCGAGCTTCATTTCTGGATCGCCACGATCGGCATCGTGCTCTACATCGCCGCGATGTGGATCGCCGGGGTGATGCAGGGCTTGATGTGGCGGGCGGTCAATCCGGACGGCACGCTGGTCTACAGCTTCGTCGAGAGCGTCAAGGCCACCTATCCCTTCTACGTCATCCGGCTCGCCGGTGGTCTTCTGTACCTCGGCGGCATGGTGCTGATGGCCTGGAATGTCGTGATGACCGTTCGATCGGGCCGCCCGCAGACCGTGAGCGTTCCGGCCGTCGCCGCTGCCCATGCCTGAGCCCGCAGCAGGAGAGAACCACACCATGGCAAACACGCACCAACAAGCCCGCGGGCACGAGAAGATCGAGACCAGCAACACCCTGATGATCGTCCTGATCCTGGTGGCGGTGGCCATCGGGGGACTGGTCGAGATCGTGCCCCTGTTCTTCCAGCGCTCGACCACCCAGCCGGTCGAGGGGCTCAAGCCCTACACCGCGCTGCAACTGGCTGGGCGCGACGTCTACATCCGCGAGGGCTGCTACAACTGCCACTCGCAGATGATCCGGCCCTTGCGCGCAGAGACGCTGCGCTATGGACCGTACTCCAAGGCTGGCGAGTTCGTCTATGACCACCCCTTCCAATGGGGCAGCAAGCGGACCGGCCCCGACCTGCACCGCGTGGGCGGCAAGTACAACGACGAGTGGCATCGGCTGCACCTGGTTTCTCCACGTGCACTGGTGCCGGAGTCCAACATGCCAGCCTACCCATGGCTCGAGAGCGCCGCGCTCGATCCGGAATCCATCGCGCCGCGGATGAAGGCCTTGCGTGTCGTGGGCGTGCCGTACAGCGATGAGGATTTGACGGGCGCGGCCGAGGCTGTCAAAGGCAGGACCGAGCTCGACGCGGTGGTGGCCTACCTGCAGGTGCTCGGGACCGCAGTGAAGTGAAAGAGGTGGAACCATGGACATCAACGATCTGCGCAGCGGCGTCACCGTGGTGAGTTTGGTGCTGTTCCTGGGCATCGCTGCCTGGGCGTGGCAGCGCACGCGCAAGAGCGATTTCGACGCCGCGGCGCGACTGCCCTTCGCCGACGAGGACCACAGGGGGGAACGGACATGAGCGACTTCTTCTCGGGCGGATGGTCCGTCTACATCGCCGCGCTGACCGTCTTCGGCTTGATCGCCTGTCTGGCCTTGTTGGTCATCGCCAGCCGGCGCCGCGTCATGGCCGATGACAACACCACGGGTCATGTATGGGACGAAGACCTGAAGGAACTGAACAACCCGCTGCCGCGCTGGTGGATGTGGCTGTTCGTCATCACGGTGGTCTTCTCCGGGGTCTATCTGGCGCTGTACCCGGGCCTGGGGGGCCATCCTGGGTCGCTGAAATGGAGCAGCGCTGGCCAGCTTCAGGCCGAATCGGACAAGGCAGCTGCCGCGATGGCACCTGTATATGCCCGGTTCTTGACCATGGGCGCTGCCGAACTGGGGCGGGATGCGCAGGCCATGGGCATCGGCGAGCGGCTGTTCTTGAACAACTGCGCTGCCTGCCACGGCTCCGATGGCCGGGGGGCGAAGGGATTTCCGAACCTGACAGACAACGACTGGCTCTACGGAAACTCGCACGAGATCGTCAAGGAGACCCTCTCGAAGGGCCGCAACGGTGTCATGCCCCCCATGGCGGCAGCGCTTGGTACGGCCGAGGACGTTCGCAACGTCGCGAACTACGTTCTGAGCCTCTCGGGCAGCGCCCATGATTCGGTGGCTTCCAGCCTGGGAAAGACCAAGTTCGGTGCCTGCGCGGGATGCCACGGTGCCGACGGCAAGGGCAGCCAGGCCGTAGGCGCCCCCAACTTGACGGACAAGATCTGGCTGCACGGGTGGGGCGAGCAGGCCATCATCAGCATCATCACGAATGGCAAGAACAACGCCATGCCGGCGCAGGCGGCGCGACTGACCCCGGAGCAGATCCACGTGCTCGCCGCCTACGTCTTGAGCCTGTCGGTGACGCCAACCGCCATTGCCACCCGCTGACCGGGAACTGCTGTTCATGGTGATGCCGAACGTCAACCCGGCTGCGGAGTCGCAAGACGCCGCCGTGGCGATCGTCTCGCTGTACCAGAAGCAGCAGCGCATCTACCCGCGTGCCGTCAACGGTTGGTTCGTGCGCTGGCGCTGGGCGCTGGTCTGGGCGACGCAAGCGTTGTATTACGGCCTTCCCTGGCTGGAATGGAACGCCCGGCAGGCCGTCCTGTTCGATCTTGCCGCCCGGCGCTTCTACATCTTCGGTCTCGTCCTGTACCCCCAGGACTTCATCTACCTGACGGGCCTGCTCGTCGTCAGCGCTTACGCGCTTTTCCTGTTCACGGCTGTGGCCGGGCGACTTTGGTGCGGCTACGCGTGTCCGCAGACGGTCTACACCGAGATCTTCATGTGGGTCGACCGGCACGTCGAGGGCGACCGCCTGGCGCGCATGCGCCTGGATGCGGCACCGTGGAGCCTGCACAAGCTTGGCCGCAAGGCCGCCAAGCACGGCGTCTGGATCGCCATCGGTCTGTGGACAGGCTTCACGCTCGTGGGCTATTTCACGCCCATCCGCATCCTCTGGAGCGAGGCGCTGACCCTGGGATTCGGCCCCTGGGAGTGGTTCTGGATCCTCTTCTACGGCTTGGCGACCTACGGCAACGCCGGCTGGATGCGTGAGCAGGTGTGCAAGTACATGTGCCCCTACGCGCGTTTCCAGAGCGCCATGTTCGACAAGGACACCTTGATCATCAGCTACGACAGCGACCGTGGGGAACCGCGGGGCTCGCGCGGACGAAAGGTGGCCCACCGGGGACAGGGTCTGGGTGATTGCATCGACTGTGGCCTGTGCGTGCAGGTGTGCCCTACGGGCATCGACATCCGCAAGGGGCTGCAGTACGAGTGCATCGGCTGCGCCGCTTGCGTGGACGTCTGCAATGGCGTGATGGACAAGATGGGCTACTCGCGTGGCCTCGTACGCTACGCCACGCAGAACAGCATGGCGCTGGCCTTGACTGCGCGTCAGATGTGGGCGCGCGTCCTGCGTCCGCGCGTGCTGGTCTACACCGGTGTGCTGTTGTTGATCTGCATCGCGCTGGCCGCAAGCCTGGTGCTGCGAGCGCCGTTCAAGGTCGACATCGTGCGTGACCGCGCCGTCCTGGCCCGTCAGGTCGAAGACGGGGACGTCGAGAACAGCTACCGGATGCAGATCATGAACGCCACCGAGCAGGTCCAGCGCTATCGAGTGAGCCTGACTGCCTGGCCGGCCGCACGCGTCGTCGGCCGCGACGAGTTCGAGGTCGGCCCGGCGCAGGCCCGCTGGGTGCCGCTGGCCGTGCAGATCCCCCCCAAGGAGGTGGCCCGCCTGGGACCTGGCATCCACGGCCTGGTATTCCAGGTCCAACGCCTGCCGGCGGCCGACGCTGGCTCCGTGCGGGTGGCGGAGGACTCGACATTCGTCATTCCGAGGTGAAACCCATGACATCCGAACCCCCGCCCAAACTCCCGGAGCCGCGAGGCACGCCATGGTGGCGTTTCGGCATCGTGTGGCTCGTCATCGCCGGCCCCGCCGTGGTCGTCGTGGCGGGTCTGGTCACAGCCGCCATTGCCATCCGAGGGGCCGATCCCGTCCTGAACACTGAGGAACGATCAGCCTTTCAGGATCGCCCCGCGCTTCAGGGCCGCAACCACGCTGCCGCGGTGGGTTCGCAGAGGTGATCCATGAGGCCCGCATCGCTGCAGCAGGCATGCTCTCGGCGCCGCCGTCGACCCGGTCCGCAGTGTGGCATTGACCATCAGCAGGCGGGGTTGCTGACCAGTCGGCGCAAACTGTCCAGATCCAGGATCCGGATCTGCTTCTGCCTGACTTCGAGCAGGCCGTCATCCTGGAACTTCGAGAAGGTGCGGCTCACCGTCTCGAGCTTCAGGCCGAGATAGCTGCCGATCTCCTCGCGCGTCATGCGAAGGATGAATTCGGTGCGCGAATAGCCGCGCATGTGCAGACGCTGCGTCAGGTTCAAGAGGAAGGCTGCCAGCCGTTCCTCGGCGCGCATGCTGCCCAGCAGGAGCATCACGCCGTGATCGCGCACGATCTCGCGGCTCATGATCTTGTGGAACACGCGCTGCAGGTCAGTCACCTCATGCGACAGGCCTTCGAGCATGTGATAGGGAATCACGCAGACCGTCGAGTCCTCGAGTGCGACGGCGTCGCAGGTGTGGCGGTCGGTGCCGATGCCGTCCAACCCCAGCAGCTCGCCGGCCATCTGGAACCCGGTGACTTGGTCACGGCCGTCTTCGCAGGACAGGCAGGTCTTGAAGAAGCCCGTACGCACGGCGTACAGCGCCTGGAAGCTGTCACCCGTGCGAAACAGGATCTCACCGCGGGGCACGCTGCGACGGTTGGCCACCAGCGTGTCCAGGCGCGCCACCTGCTCGTTGGACATGCCCACAGGAAGACACAACTCACGAAGGTTGCAACTCGAACAGGCGACCTTGAACGGCTCGAGCCGCATCGGCATGGTGACAGACATCGTTTCCCTCCAGAGGGAGACTGCGCGCCAGCCCAGGTTGTCGATGAATCTGCCGACAAGCAATGACTCGCCGGCAGGCCCCAGTGGGTGGCGCCAGCTTGTCCCAGGTCAAGCTCTTTGAGGAACCCTTCGGGCAGAGTGTAGCGTCATGAGTTACGGGTCCGAATCAACTTCGATGCTGCCTGCCGAGTCCTGCGCAACGCTGCATGGGCCCGGTTGAGGCGTATGCGAGCCGACCGTTTTGTCCAGATGCTTGCTCAGGCCCTGTCGGCTTTCGTGCGCCAGGGTTGCGCCCTTGGGACCATCTGCGGCGCGCGCGCGAGTGTTTCGCCGGCGAGATGGAGCGCATCGCGCCCCCCGCCCAGAAGGGCATGATCGAGATGCATGACCAGGGCATCCAGCGGACACCCCTGGCTTGGTTCTTCGTACGCGGTGTGACGACGATTCTCGACCCGCATCTTCAGACGGGCCGGGTCCGCGACGCCCGGTTTTCCCGCATCATCTAGGCGGCGTCCGTGGACCTTGTGCTGATCGCGAGCGCTTTTCTGCTGGGGCTGGCGGGCATTCCCCACTGTGCGGCGATGTGCGGTCCAGCCTGTGCGGCTGCGCTGGGTGTGTGCGGCCAGGCACGGCGGTCGCAGTACGTGGCGCCCGCCTTCCACCTGGCCCGTGTGGTCGCCTACGCAGTGGCCGGGGGACTGGCCGCCATGGGCGTGGGGGCCGTCGGCGGCCTCGGAGTGGCAGTGCCTGTGCTGCGCCCGGTGTGGGCTCTGGCGCACGCTGCGGCGCTCGTGCTCGGAGTCTGGATGGCCTGGACGGCACGGCAGCCGGCCTGGATGACGCTGGCGGGAAGCCGGCGAGTGGTGATGGCACTCAGGCCGCAGGCGACGCCTGGTGCCCCATCAGGCTGGCAACGGGTCTCGGGCCCAGCGCCGGCGGCAGCCTCGGGCCTGGCCTGGGTGTTTTGGCCCTGCGGGCTGCTGCAGTCGGCGTTGGTGGTGGCTTCGCTCTCCAACACGACCTGGGGTGGTTCGCTGGCGATGGCCTCGTTCGCGCTGGCCTCGGCGGCAGGTCTGCAGGTGCTGCCGTGGTGGGCTTTGCACGGCGCCCGAGTGTCAGCGTCGCGGCGGCAGACCGCCGCGGCGTGGGCCGTAAGAGGCGCGGGCCTGATGCTGGCGCTGGCCTCAGGATGGGCACTCACGCGCGACATCTGGCGTCCCGTCTGGAACTATTGCTTCGAGTGAGGCTCGAGCCTGCAGGTTCTGCGCAAGACGTCGTGGGCTCGCGAGAAAGTCGAGAGCCTTTACCTCTTCATGCTGCGCGACCTGAAGCGCGGTGGTTTGCCCCGTTCAACGGGTTGAGCGTCGACCCAACGCTGAAATACATGGCGGGCTACCCGCCCGACTTGCGCGCGCAGATTCGGGCGCTGATCGTCGAGGGGAGGCTCTCCGACAACCTGCAGCGGCGGTACCCGGGGCACCACGACATCGGCAGCGACGGCGCGCTGTACGAACACGTGCAAGAGTGCGGCTGAAGAATGCCCAGCGCGAGGAGTCGCCCAGCCGGATGCTCGAGCAATGAAGTCGCATCCAGCAGCTAACTGCAGCCACGTCCGACGGACAGGTGGTGCGCGGCGTGACCAAGCTCGCCGGCGAGCAGAAGCAACTGCTCGCCGCCATCGGCGTGCCCACACGCCCAAGGCTCAGGAGTTCGTCTAAACCCGCAGTTCAGCCGCTTTGCAGTGCAAAATTTTCTCGAAATGGAGGCGAGATCGTGGGTCTGCATGCGAAGTTCCTCCCGTTCAGAACAGCTTGCCGACATTCAGCAGCGTCAGCACGCCGAGGATCGCGAAGATCACCGCGGCGATGCCGTGCACCAGTCGCATCGACACTGTGCCCGCGATCTTGTCGCCCAGGAACACCGCCGGCACGTTGGCGAGCATCATGCCGAAGGTGGTGCCCAGGACCACCTGCACGACGTCGGTGTAGCGGGCTGCCAGCGCGACGGTGGCGATTTGCGTCTTGTCGCCCATCTCGGCCAGGAAGAAGGCGATCACGGTGGTGCCGAACACGCCGAAGCGCCGCCTCCCAGTCGCGGCCTCGTCGTCGATCTTGTCGGGGATGAGCATCCAGCCGGCCATGGCCAGGAAGGACAGGCCGATCACCCACCGCAACACGTCCGGGCCCAGGGCCTGCGCGATCCATCCGCCAACGGCACCGGCGGCTGCATGGTTGGCCAGTGTGGCGACCAGGATGCCGGCAACGATGGGCCAGGGCCTTCTGAACATCGCGGCCAGCACGATCGCCAGCAGCTGGGTCTTGTCGCCCATTTCACCGAGCGCGACGACGCCGGTGGACACCAGGAATGCTTCCACGAGGGTTTCTCCAAGGGCCGGCAGAAAACCAGAGACCGCACGGCATCCCCGGCCCAATCCGAAGGCGTGCGGTCAAAGGTCTTGCCAAGCTCGGAGCTGCTCGCGCCATGGCCATGAGGGCCAAGTGTGTTGACGCGGGCCCCTGCATTGCGCAGGGCGGCTACTCCCCAATGACGAATCTCCACAAATTGTAGGGTCAGGCCGAGTGGCCCCGCGCGCCACATCGGCGAGCAGTGAAGTCGGCCCGCGGCTTGCGATGATCTGGGCTCGGCATGGCCCTGCGCGACGCCATCCGGCTTGCAACGGAAGATACGTCGATCCATCTGGCGGATTCCTGCTCCGTTCACCGAGAGGCCGATCAGATACGCTCAGGGCGATGCGACCTATCTCAGACTCCTCGATTTTTCGTGCTGCGGCTTGGATGAGCGGTTGGCTCACACTGATGGTCGTGATTGCCGTGGCGGGACGTGAGGCCGCGCGCGAGTTGTCGGTGTTCCAGGTCATGCTGCTGCGCTCCGTCCTGGGGATGGCCATGCTGTGGCCGCTGGTGCGTGCGTCGGGCGGTATGGCTGCGGTCAGGACCGAACGGCTGCCCCAGCACGTCCTGCGCAACGTGGTTCACTACGCAGCGCAGTACGGCTGGTTCGTGGCCCTCACCCTGATCCCGCTCGCGCAGGTGGTGTCGATCGAATTCACGATGCCGATCTGGTCTGCTGTCCTGGCGGTGGTTTTTCTCGGCGAACGCATGAACGGCCGTAAATGGTTCGCGGTGCTGCTGGGGCTGGTGGGTGTGGCCGTGATCGTGCGGCCCGGCGCGGGTGAACTCAACACGGGGCAGTTGATCGCGCTGGCCTGCGCTTTCGGGTTCGCGGTCTCGGTCGTCCTGGTGAAGTCGCTCACCCGCACCGATTCGGCAGTCGCCGTGAGCTTCTGGATGCTGGTGGTGCAGGGCGTCATCGGACTCGTGCCGGCGCTCATGATCTGGAGATGGCCCTCCGCAGCGGCCTGGGGCTGGGTGGCCGTGGTGGCCTTCTGCGGGACCTATTCGCACTACTGCTTCGCCAGAGCGATGAAGCATGCAGACGCCACTGTGGTGGTGCCCATGGACTTCCTGCGCGTACCGCTGACCGCGCTGGTGGCCTGGCTCGCGTACTCCGAGCGGCTGGATCTCTTCACGGCGCTGGGCGTCGGTCTGATCCTGGCCGGGAACCTGCTGAACCTGCTTCGCTGGCCGGTTGGCGGATGGCGAGCCAAGCGCGAGGCGTGAGGCGTCCGCAGGGTGCGGGCCTGCGTCGATACCCCGTGCGCAGTACGCGCAATGCGTTTCCCTGGCGGCAGGTCGGGCAGGTCAGCGGGTGCCGCGCGACGGCAACGACATGACGTCGGCTTCTGCGTCGATGGCGTGATGCACCAGCGCGTCGGTGCAGACGGGCGGTCCCCTACATTGCGGCCAGGGCGTGTTGCACCAGCATCCCCGACAGCACGAACATGGTCACGCCGATCAAGGCGTCAAGCACCTGCCAGGCCCTGGGCCGTGCAAACCACGGCGCCATCCAACGAGCCCCGAAGCCCAGCAGCGAGAACCAGGCCAGGCTGGCCCCTGCAGCACCGGCGATGAACCAGCCCCGAAGCGCTGCCGGCTGCTGGGCGCCTATGGTGCCGACCAGCAGGACGGTGTCGAGGTAGACGTGCGGATTCAGCAGCGTGAAGGCAGCCGCCTGCGCCATCGCGGCGGCCAGCGACAACGACGATCCGGCAGCCGACGCATCCAGCCGGTGAAGCTTGCGCGCGCGGCGCAGCGCCTGCCAGCCATAGACCGCCAGGAACGCAGCACCCGCCAGTGCCAGGGCGCGCGCCAACCCCGGGCTCTTGCCCAGCGCCTGCGCCATGCCCATCACACCCGCTGCGATCAATACCGCGTCTGCGGCCGCGCAGAACAAGACCACGCTGCCCACGTGCTCGCGGCGCAGGCCCTGGCGCAGTACGAAGGCGTTCTGCGCGCCGATCGCCACGATGAGCCCGAAGCTCAGTGCCAGGCCCTGAACGAGTGCCGGGAAGGCAAGAGAAGCGCTGGCCGCAGATTCCATGAACCGCCGAGCTTGCCAGACCTTCGGGGGATAGACAAACCAATGTCATTAATGTTGGTGAAGAACTATTGAATTCATTTCAGGGATGTTGCTCGCTTCTCGCCGGCCGTCGTTTCCGGGTAGACAGTTTCGAGTGCGCGGTGCGGACGTTGCTCGTCGCGCCATTGGCGGGTTTCAGGCGGCAGGCCGTGCGGTGAAGTCCCCCGGCCCTCGCTTTCGAAACGTTCGCCCGACCAGCCGATCAGGGTGGTCCACACCGGGCACGCAGCGTCCGCGGCAGCGCTCATGGCGGTGCCGGCGGTACGATAAGGCATGACTATCGAAGCGCCCGACGATGGCGACCACGCCACCATCTACGAACCGCGGCTGTGGCAGGACAAGGGCTGGACCGCGCGCGTGATCAAGAACAATGACGACGACGGCTGGGCGGTGGAGATGCTCAGGCAGGGCGAGTCCGAGCCGGCGCTGGTCGGCCCCTGGACCATGGGGCGCGACAAGAAGAACCCGAAGCCGCTGGACACCGCCGCCTTCAACACCCTCGTGAAGACGGCCTCGGAGGTCGTTCGCCGGCACGAGCAGCATCTGCATGCGCTGTTGCACAAGCAGTTCGAGGTGGACACGCCCGACGGACGTGTGACCGTCACCCTGGACATCGTGCCCGATGACGACGATCCGCACGCCTGGCTGGCGGCTGTGGACGCTTTTGGGGCCGAGTTGGCCCGCCAGCGCGTGGCGCCGAATTTCAAGCTCAGCGCTGCGCGTGCGGCGGCTTGGGTGGACGCCAACTACGCGATCGGGGGCTGATCACCTCGGGCCTTCGAGTTCGCGCGCCGTCAGCCACAGCCGCGTGTCGAACTCCAGCTGGTGGTAGTCGGCTTCCATGTGGGTGCACAGCGCATAGAAGGCCTTGTCGTGCTCCGGCTCCTTCAGGTGTGCCAACTCATGCACGACGATCATCCGCAGAAAGGCCGCCGGCGCATCACGGAACACGGTGGCCACTCGGATCTCATGCTTGGCCTTCAGGCGGCTGCCCTGAACCCGTGACACCCGCGCGTGCTCGCCCAAGGCCTGCCGCACCACCTGCAGATGGCTGTCGAAGGCCACTCGGTGCAGGGGCGGCGCGCTGCGCAGGTGGCGTGCCTTCAGCGTGTTGGTGTACTCGACCAGCGCGCGGTCGGTGCGCACCTCGTGGCGCTCGCTGTAGCGTTGTGACACCGACTCACCCAGCCGGCCTTCCTCAATGAGTCGATGCACCTGCTGCAGCAGGTGCGGCGGATAGCCTGCGAGGTAACGCATGGCCTCCATCGTGCGCTCACTGGGCCTGTCGCCGCAGGCGAAGGGCCGTTTCCTCGGCCCGCGCGTCGTCGATCTCACGCATCACCGCGCCCAGATCCACGGTGCCAGCCTGGCGCACGTAGCGGCCGGTCAGTGGCGTGTCCACGCGCAGCAGACCGCGCTGGTACAAGTCCCATATCTCGGCGCCATAGGCCGTGCCGAGCAGTCCAGGCGCAAACTGGCCGAAGAAGCTGCGCAGGTTGTCGACGTCGCGCAACAGCATGCGCGGCGCATGGTTGTTGCCGGCGGCATCCACCGCCTGCGGCAGATCGATGATGACCGGGCCCTCGGCGCCGAGCAGGATGTTGAACTCCGACAGGTCGCCGTGCACGACGCCAGCACACAGCATGCGCACCACCTCCTGCAGCAGTGCGGCATGGTGGCGCAATGCGTCGTCGCGGGAGAAGACCACGTCGTTCAGCCGTGGCGCGGCGTCGCCGTCAGCGTCGGTCACCAGCTCCATCAGCAGCACGCCGTCGTGGAAGTTGAACGGCCGTGGCACCCGCACCCCGGCGGCCGCCAGCCTGTACAGGGCATCGACTTCGGCGCTCTGCCAGGCTTCTTCCTGGGCCTGCTTGCCGAAGCGCGTGCCCTTGGCCATGGCGCGCGCCATGCGGCTGTTCTTGACCTTGCGGTTCTCGGTGTAGTCCACCGCCTGGCGGAAGCTGCGGTGGGTGGCCTCCTTGTAGACCTTGGCGCAGCGTGTCTCGTCGCCGCAGCGCACGACGAAGACCGATGCTTCCTTGCCGCTCATCAGCTGACGCTGCACGGAGTCGATCAGGCCTTCGGCGATCAGCGCCTGCAGGCGTGGGGGGGCTTTCATCGGCGTATTGTGTCGAGTACCGGCGCGGGCCGTCGGCGCCTGCTGCACACGCCGTGGCGCCTGGGGCGCCTCGAGCCTCAACGTCGCTGGCGGGCGCGCGACTGCGCCAACGGGCGCTTGCCCTTGAGCTGGCGTTCGATGCCGTCGTTGAGTTGCTGGCGCAGCGCCGCGACATCTTCCACGTGGCCATAGACGCCGGGGAAGCGCAGGTCGAGCCACAGCCACAGCGTGCAGGCGCGCAGCGCCTCTTCCATGCGGTCAAGCCGGCTGTGGCCGTCGACTGCGTCCAGGAACCAAGGGCGGCCGACCCGGCCGGTCTGGGCATGGCACGCACTCCAGTCCAGGAATTCCTGCACCTGGTTCGTGCTGCGCGTGTCCACCGGTGCCTGAGCGTAGGTGAAGCGCTCTCTGAGCGTCAGCCGGGATGCGCTGCGGTCAAGCTGCTCGGCCAGCTCCAGCATCTGCTCCAGTTCGGCCACGGCAAAGTGGGCATCGTCCAGGCGCAACTGTTCGACGAACACACCGAGTACCTCACGCAGCTTGTTGTGCTGCAGGTGGGCCGCGATCGTGTCCACATGCCAGCCATTGGGCGCCACCGGAGCCTTGAAGTCGCGCGGCGCCCGCGGTGGCCTGGGCAGCAGTTCCCGCAGCACACGCAGGGCCGTGGGCTCGGCGTCGTCGAGAACGCCGACGAAGCCTTCCTCGTGGATGCCGTAGCGGCCGGCCCGACCTGCGATCTGATGCACTTCCGATTCGGTGAGCGCGCGATCGCCCTGGCCGTCGAACTTGCTCATCGTGCTGAACAGCACGCGGCGGATCGGCAGGTTCAGGCCCATGCCAATGGCGTCGGTGGCCACCAGGATCTGGCTTTCGCCGGTGGCGAAGCGCTCGGCCTCGCGCCTGCGCACCTCGGGTGGCAACGCGCCGTAGATCACCGACACCACGTGGCCGCTGGCGGCGATGCGGTCTCGCATCGTCAGCACGTCGCGCCGGCTGAAAGCGACGACGGCATCGCCCAGCGTCAGGCGAGAGATCGGCACCGGGCGCGGCAGCAGCGCCACATGCTGCATGCGTTCGAAGCGCCGCACCGTGCACCGCTCGCCGCACAGACCCAACAGGTTTTCGATTGCCGCGACCGCGTACTCGCTGCAGATGATGATCACCTCGTTCGCCGGCACGGCCACGATGGCCTGTGTCCAGGCCCACCCGCGCGAGTGGTCGAAGATCATCTGGGCTTCGTCGATCACGGCCACGTCGATGGCCTGGCGCGTGTTGACCATCTCGATGGTGCTGGACACCACACGGGCCTCGGGCGCGGGCACGTTTTCCTCGCCGGTCAGCAAAGAGCAGGGGACGCCGCGCGCCACGAGGCGGTCGCGACCTTCCAGCGCCAGCAGGCGCAGGGGCGCCAGGTAGGCGCCGTCCAGCGCCTGGCTAAGCCGTTCGAAGGCGGCGTGTGTCTTGCCGCTGTTGGGCGGGCCTACGTAGAGCGTGACGCTGCGCTGAAGCCGGCGCGCGGTCTCGAAGGTGTCGGGGTATCCCTGAAAGGCCAGTTCCTGGTTCAGCCGAACCAGCGTGTCGAGTTCGGCGGCCAGATGCTCCCAGCGGTCCTGGGCGCGGCTGCAGCCCTGCTTCAGTTCGGCCAGCGTGCGTGGCGTGGCGCATTCCGCCTGCAGCCGAGGCAACAGCGAAGGCAGGTGGTGCGGCTTGAATTCGCGGCTGCGCTCGACCAGGGCGTCGAGATTCGTGGCCAACTCATGCGCATGCGGCCAGGGCGGCACCGGCCCCAGGGCCGACATCAGGGCGGCCGCATCGCCGTCGCGGTAGAACGTCCAGATCGGGGTATCGTCGACGGCCAACCGGAAGGCCACCGGAACCTGCCAGCCCGGCTCGTCCAGGTGCAGAACCTGGGTGGCCTGACGTGTCCAGGTCCCGGCATGGCGCGCCAGGCCCAGGCCTTCGAGTGTGGCGCCGCGCTGCAGCATCAGCGGTCGTGCATCGGGTCCGGTGCCGACCGCGGCGAGGTGGGCCAGCGCGGCCTCCATCGACGCGGGGTGAATCCATCGGCTGGGTCGAGATCCTTGCACGGCTTTCTGCAATTGCACAAACCCTTGCTCGTCCAGCCGGGCATCGGGGCGCGGGTCGTCGTCGAGATCGAGGTCGGCTGGCCTCACCACCTGGGGCAGCAGATGCGCCGCCTGGCGAATGCGAGCCACCTGGTCCTTGCCCAGATGCGCTGGGATGCGTTGCGCATGGCGTGGATTGGGCAGGGTGGGCGTGGAGGAGGAGGGAAGTGCGTCTTGAGGCATGAGCAGAGGAAATGGCGCGCCACCAGGCGGGGCTGTTCGCCAGGTCCCGATAATCGCTCATGATCGACCTTCCTCAGGATTCCACTTCTTCGACGTCGTTCGCGAGCCTGTCTCTGCCACCGGCCACGCTCGACAACCTGCAGCGCTTGGGATATGCGGCCATGACGCCGATCCAGGCCGCCAGCCTGCCTTTGGCCTTGGCCGGGCATGACCTGATTGCCCAGGGGCAGACCGGCAGCGGCAAGACAGCGGCATTCGCGCTGGCCTTGCTGGCAAACCTGAACCCGCGGCGCTTTGCAGTGCAGGCTTTGGTCCTGTGCCCGACGCGTGAACTCGCCGACCAGGTGACGCAGGAGCTTCGGCGTCTGGCCCGGGCCGAGGACAACCTGAAGGTCTTGACACTGTGCGGCGGTGCCACGATGCGCCCGCAACTGCTCAGCCTGGAGCACGGCGCCCACATCGTGGTGGGCACGCCCGGCCGCATCCTGGACCATCTGGAGCGTGGCAGCCTGCGCCTGGACGCGCTGAACACCCTGGTGCTGGACGAGGCCGACCGGATGCTCGACATGGGCTTCTTCGATGCCATCGCCGCCGTCGCTGCGCAGTGCCCGAAGGAGCGTCAGACACTGCTGTTCTCGGCCACCTACCCCGACAGCATCGGCAAGCTGGCCGCGGCCTTCATGCGCACACCCAGGCAGGTGAGGTTGCAGACGGCGCCCGCGGCCACGCTGATCCGCCAACGCTTCTACGAGGTGACCGAGGACCAGCGCTTGCACGCGGTGTCACAGTTGCTGGAGCACTACCGCCCGGTCAGCACCCTGGCCTTCTGCAATACGCGGCGCCAATGCCGGGACCTGGTGCAAGTGTTGCGCGCGCAGGGTTTCGTCGCCCTCGAACTCCACGGCGAACTCGAGCAGCGTGAGCGCGACCAGGTGATGGTGCGCTTTGCCAACCGCAGCTGCAGTGTGCTGGTGGCCACCGACATCGCCGCGCGGGGGCTGGACATCCAGCAACTGGAGGCCGTGATCAACGTCGACATCACGCCCGATGTGGCGACGCACACGCACCGTATCGGCAGAACGGGGCGGGCCGATCAAGCGGGCTGGGCGCTCAGCCTGGCGAGCCTGGACGAGATGGCCCGTGTGGGTGACATCGAGCACGCGGGTGGATTCACGTCGCAATGGCACCCGCTGAGCGCATTGACGCCCACGGGCACCGGGCCTTTGCGGCCCCCGATGGCCACACTGCAGATCCTGGGCGGGCGCAAGGAGAAGATCCGCGCGGGCGACGTGCTGGGGGCACTGACCAAGGACCTGGGGCTTGCGGCGGCGCAGGTCGGCAAGATCAATGTCAATGAGTTCTCCACCTACGTGGCGGTGGATCGCGACATCGCGCCGCAGGTGCTGCGGCGGCTGGCGGGCAGCAAGATCAAGGGGCGCAGCGTGAAGCTGCGGCTGCTGGAAGACGACGCAACGGCGGGCGTGGGTCGCTGACGGCCGCGATTGCGGCCTCACTCACACGCCACGACGGGGCCGGTGCTGCTCACCGCCGCTGGTCGCCTAACGTACGCTGTCGGGCAGCTCGATCTTGACCTCGAGGACTTCAAAGTCGTCCTGTTTCTCGAGGTTGATCTTCACGTCCTCCGGCGCGACTTTTACGTACTTGGCGATGACGGCCATCAGCTCCTGCTGCATCTGCGGCAGGTAGTCGGCACGTGAAAGCCCGCGGCCCGAGCGCTCGTGCGCGAGGATGATCTGAAGTCGCTCCTTCGCCACCGAAGCGGTGTTTTCCTTCCTACCGAGGAAAAACGACAGAAGGGACATGCCGATCACCTCCCGCCGAACAGGCGCTTGAAGAAGCTGGGCTTCTCTGCCAAGGTGAAGCGCATCGGAACCTGCTCGCCGAGGAAGCGGCTGATGACGTCCTTGTACGCCTCGCTGACGTCGGTGCCCTTGAGGTGCACCGCCGGCATGCCCTGGTTGCTGGCGTCGAGCACGGTTTCGCTCTCAGGGATGACCCCGATCAGCGGGATGCGCAGGATCTCCTGGATGTCCTCGAGCGAGAGCATCTGCCCGCCCACCACGCGTGTGGGGTTGTATCGTGTGATGAGGAGGTGCTCCTTCACGGGCTCGAGGCCCTCGATCGCACGGCGGGTCTTGGAGGCGAGCATGCCCAGGATGCGGTCCGAGTCCCGTACCGAGGAGACCTCCGGGTTCGTCACGACCAGAGCCTCGTCGGCGTAGTGCATGGCCATCAAGGCGCCTGTTTCGATCCCGGCCGGGGAGTCGCAGACGATGTACTCGAAGCCCATCTCTGCCAGATCATGCAGCACGCGTTCGACGCCTTCCTGCGTCAACGACTCCTTGTCGCGGGTCTGGCTGGCCGCCAGCACGTACAGGTTGTCGCACTGCTTGTCCTTGATCAAGGCCTGATTCAGGTTGGCCTCGCCGTGGATCACATTGATGAGGTCATAGACGACGCGCCGCTCGCAACCCATGATCAGGTCAAGGTTGCGCAGGCCGACGTCGAAGTCGATGACGGCCGTCTTGTGCCCGCGCAGCGCCAGGCCCGAGGAGAAGCTCGCACTGGTGGTGGTCTTGCCGACCCCGCCCTTGCCGGAGGTGACGACGATGATCCTGGCCATCGGGATGGTTGTCCTTGTTAGAGGTTCGAAAAAGGTTCGTTCGGGGAATTGCCAGCGACGTTCGCAGTGGGCCCGCTCAGGCGCCCAGCCGCTCGAGCAGCAGCTTTTCGCCTTCGAGCCGGACCTGTGCGGCCTGGCTGTGCACGGCAGCGGGCAGCGGCGTCTCGCTCGTGCGGTAGATGCCTGCCACGGAGACCAACTGGGCCTCCAGGCACGTGGTGTAGATGCGCGCGCTGGTGTCGCCACGGGCGCCGGCCATTGCACGGCCTCGCAGGGGTGCGTACACGTGGATGTTGCCGTCGGCAATGAGCTCGGCACCGAAGCTGACGACGTCCAACACCACCAGATCGCCGCCTCGGGCATAGACGCGCTGGCCGGAGCGCAGCGGCTTGTCAACGACCAGGGGCGCCTTGTAGGCGGGAGCACTCTGCGCTGGCGCCTGGGGTGGCGGAACGGGCGCGCCTGCGGCAGACGGCTGAACTGGTGCCGCGTCCAGGGCCTCCGCCAGCCCGGCTGCTCGCGCCGCAGCGATTTGAGCGCCGTTTCCGCCCTGGACTGCGACCGGCCACATGTGGTGGGCGCGCAGACGCTCGAGCAGCGCCCCGAAATCGAGGCCCACCTCGCCCTCGCGCAGTGGGGTCAGGTCGATGACAATGGGATCACCGTCGAAGAGCCCGCCCTGGCCGAAACGCAGGGCAAGGTCCGCTTCCAAGGCGCGGATGTCAGCCGTCTGCAGGCGCAGTGCGGGCAGGGTCCAAGCGGTGCTCTTCAGATCGAAGGCAGGCTTGCTGGCAGGTGGGGAAGACATGCAGGTCGATGCGTGCGCGGATGGCGACCGACGGTCGTAGAGAGCATCGCCCTGGAGTGTAATGGCCGCAGCGTTTGCTGCCCGCTTGTCGCGTGCATCGGCTGGAAGAGGGGCAGCGTCCCCGCATGTCCGCGTTTCAGGTAAGCTGACAACCTGTGCCCCCTTTCGCGCCACCACCGCACGCCGCCGGAATCGAGATGCCGTCCCCTGATGAGGCCGTGATCATGCGCCTGGCGCTGGCCCAGGCCCGGCTTGCCGGGCAGGCGTCAGAGGTGCCGGTTGGCGCCGTCGTCGTCGCGCGCGACGTGGCAGCCCCCGAAGGATGGCGCCTGGTGGCCGTGGGGCACAACCGGCCGATTTCAGCGCACGATCCGACGGCGCATGCCGAGATCGTCGCCCTGCGCGCGGCTGCTGCAGCTTGCGGCAACTATCGGCTGCCCGACTGCGAGCTCTACGTGACGCTGGAGCCTTGCGCGATGTGCGCCATGGCGCTGCTGCACGCCCGCCTGCGGCGTGTGGTGTATGGCGCCCGCGACCCCAAGACCGGTGCGGCGGGTTCGGTGCTCGACCTGTTCGCGCAGCGTCAGCTCAACCACCAGACGTCGGTGATGGGCGGCGTGCTCGAAGACGAGTGCGGACAACTGCTGCGCGACTTCTTCATCGCGCGCCGCGCCCGCAAGCAGGCGATCAATGCGCCCCTGCCCGAAGATCCATTCCCATGACTGCTCCAACGCCGCTGACCGTGTTCTCGCCCTCAGGCGTCGTTGCCGAGCCCCCCGCATTGCGTCGCGCGCTGCGCCGCTTGCAGGGGCTGGGCTTTGACGCCCGGCTCGATATCTCGGCGCTGGCGCGGCGCCAACGCTTTGCCGGTGATGACGCCACCCGTCTGGCGTCGTTGCACCGCGTGGCCTCCGAGGCCCCGGCCATCGCGATGACGAGCCGCGGCGGTTATGGGCTCACGCGCCTGCTGGACGCCGTCGACTGGCCCCTGCTCGCGCGCAGCGTGGAGCAGGGCACGCGGTGGGTGGGCTACAGCGATTTCACAGCCCTGCACCTGGGTTTGCTGGCGCACACCCGCCAGCCGAGCTGGGCGGGGCCGACGGCGCTGTCGGGGTTCGGGGCCGAGGAGGTGGATGACGTCACCGTCTCGTGCTTCTGCGAGGCCATGTCGGGCGAGCTCGAGGCCGTGGGCTTCCGCACCGAGCCCGGCTTCGACGGGCTTCAGGCGCGAGGCGTGTTGTGGGGCGGCAATCTGGCGATGGTCTGCGCGCTTCTGGGCACACGCCATCTGCCCCGGGTCCGCGGGGGCGTTCTCTTCCTGGAAGACGTCAACGAGCATCCCTACCGGGTAGAGCGTTGTCTGTTGCAGCTTCAGCAGGCCGGGGTGATCGACGCCCAGAAGGCGGTGCTGCTGGGCGCCTTCACGGCCTGGCAACCCTCGCCGCTGGACCGCGGCTACACGCTCAAGAGCGCCGTGTCAGCCTTGCGAGAGCGCACGAAAGTACCCGTGCTGACGGGGCTGCCCTTCGGCCACGTGGCCACCCACGTCACCCTGCCTGTGGGACGCCGGGTCGAAGTCGTGGTGCAGGAGCGCGAGGTGCTGCTCGGCTGGTGAGCGCGCGACTTCAGTCCACCGCGCCCAGAGCGGCGCGTGTCCTGGTTTGCATGCTCACTTGGGCGGCAGCCGAACAGCGCCGTCCAGGCGGATGACCTCGCCGTTGAGCATGTCGTTCTCGATGATGTGGCGCACCAGCCTGGCGTAGTCCGCGGGCGTACCGAGACGGCTCGGGAAGGGCACGCTCGCGGCGAGCGCGTCGCGCACCTCCTGTGGCATGCTGAACAGCATCGGGGTGCCGAACAGACCGGGCGCGATCGTCATGTTGCGGATGCCGTTGCGGGCCAGATCGCGCGCGATGGGCAGGGTCATGCCCACGACACCGCCCTTGCTGGCGGAGTAGGCCGCCTGGCCGATCTGGCCATCGTAGGCAGCCACGCTGGCGGTGGAGATCAGGACGCCACGCTCGCCCGTGGGTTCGGGCTCGTTGCGGCACATGGCCTCGGCAGCCAGGCGGATCATGTTGAAGCTGCCGACCAGATTGACGGCGATCGTCTTTTCGAACCCCGCGAGCGGGTGAGCGCCGTCTCGACCGACGGTCTTGATCGCCAGAGCGATGCCGGCGCAGTTCACCAGACCGACGAGCTTGCCCAGGCCCAGCGCCGCCGCCACGGCAGCACGGCCGTCGGCCTCCTGGCTGACGTCGCAACGCACGAAGGCACCGCCGATCTCGGCCGCAACGGCCTGGCCCCTGTCGACCTGGAGGTCGGCCACAACGACCCGGCCACCACAGGCGGCCAGCAGGCGAGCCGCCCCCTCGCCGAGGCCTGAAGCCCCGCCTGTCACGATGAATGCCTTGCCCGCGATGTCCATGCGCTGCCTCTGTGATCCTCTGCGTGCGTTGTCAGCCGGCCAGCGCCGCCAATGCCCGAGCCGTGATCTCGCCCACCGTGCCTTCGCCCGAGATGCGCGCGTAACTCGGTGCCTGCACGTCGCCGCCAGCGGCCCATGTCGAGTAGTATTCGACCAGCGGTCGCGTCTGCGAGTGGTAGACCGACAGACGCTTCAGCACGGTTTCCTCCCGGTCGTCGTCGCGCTGCACCAGGAGCTCGCCGGTCATGTCGTCCCGACCTTCGACCTTCGGCGGATTGAACTTGACGTGGTACGTACGCCCGGAGGGCAGGTGGGCTCGCCGCCCGCTCATGCGCTCGACGATGGCGCTGTCGGGCACGTCGATCTCGAGCACGGCATCGAGCCTGACACCGGCGGACTTCATCGCGTCGGCCTGCGGGATGGTCCGCGGGAAGCCGTCGAACAGAAAACCGCGTGCGCAGTCCGGCTGCGCGATGCGCTCCTTGACGAGCCCGATGATGATGTCGTCGCTGACGAGCCCGCCTGCGTCCATGACCTTCTTGGCCGCCACGCCCAGCGGTGTGCCCGCCTTGACGGCCGCGCGCAGCATGTCGCCGGTGGAGATCTGCGGGATCCCGTAGTGGTTGCAGATGTGCTGGGCCTGTGTGCCCTTGCCCGCGCCGGGCGGTCCCAGGAGGATGAGTCTCATGATCGTGCGTGGTCTACTCGAGATCTGTCCGGTGGGTTTCCGGAAGGCGGCAGCGCCAGCGCTGGCACGCCAGGGCGTCCATTACTGGGCTCATTGGAGGTTAACACGCGACCCTTCGCTGAGCTTTCAACGCTGGCCTGCGCCCGAAGCAGCGACCAGAGCGCGTACGCGCGCAAGGTCCTCGGGGGTGTCGACGCCGGTGGCCGGCGCTTCGTCGGTCACGTGGACGGCGATCCGGTGCCCATGCCAGAGGACGCGGAGTTGTTCCAGGGCTTCGGTCTTTTCCAGCGGCGCCGGGGTGAGCGCAGGAAAGGTGCGCAGGAAAGCTGCCCGGTACGCATACAGGCCCAGATGCCGCAGTGCAGGCGGCACCGTCGGGATCGCGCCAGGGGCGCCATCACGCCAGTGCGGTACGGGAGCGCGGGTGAAGTACAGCGCGCGGGAGGCCGCGTCCAGAACCACCTTGACGACGTTGGGGTTGCGCCATTCATCAACGCCGCTGATGGGATGCGCCACCGTCGCCACCACGCATTCGCTGCGCTCGACCAGCAAGTCGGCACAACGGCTGACGAGGCGGGGAGGCACCAGCGGTTCGTCACCTTGGACGTTCACGACGACGTCGTCACCCTCCAAGCCCAGGAGCTCGCAAGCCTCAGCCAGGCGATCGCTGCCGCTTGGATGATCTTCACGCGTCAGCAGCGCCTGGACACCGTGGGCCTCGCAGGCCCGGATGATGCGCTGGTCATCCGCTGCCACGACCACCCGTGCAGCGCCCGACAGCGCTGCCTGGCGCGCAACGCGTACCACCATGGGCAGGCCTGCGATGTCCGCCAGAGGCTTGTCTGGAAGCCTGCTGGAGGCCAGGCGAGCGGGGATCAGGACCGTGAAAGTCATGAGCAGGACGGATCCATCAGGGTTGTTGCAGGCGGATGGGCTCGCCGAGCCATCCGAATTCAGAGGCAGAGCGGTTCTCCGCCGTCCATGAAGGGAGCGGCTGAACGTCCTTTGTCCAGTTGCAAACCACTGCCATGACGCGGACCTCAGCCATGACCTGCAATGACGAAACGGTTTGTTGTGGCGCGCGGGGTGGGCTTGCGGGAAAGACGCTTTGCGTCTCAGCCTGGCACGGCCGCGTCGCCTGCCGTAGCGTCGAGGCTGCGCGCCTCGGACTCGAGCATCACCGGAATGCCGTCCCGTATGGGGTAGCCGAGGCGGTCAGCGGCGCAGCGCAATTCGACGGGCCGGGATTCATGGTCACGAGCGAGTTCCAGCGGCCCCTTGCAGATCGGGCAGACCAGAAGTTCGATCAAGCGGTGGTCCATGGGGATCGTGCCGGGGTGGGGGAAGGGCTGCCAGGGCCGCCTCGATGACCGAAGACGGCAGATCGAAGTCTAGCGTGGCGACATGCACCCGGCCGGCGTCGGCCGCTGTGGGGCTGAGTTTGACGGCGTCCTTCTCTGTGACGACGACAGGCCGGGTGTCGTTCGGCCACGGGCGCGGGGTCAGCGGCGCATGATCCGGCAAGGGAAGGCGCGCGATGCGCAGCCCAGCCGCTTCCAGCATCGAGAAGAAGCGCTCGGGATGGGCGATGCCCGCTGCCGCGACGACAGCGACCTGCTGTAAATCCGTCAATGCGGTGGGCGAGGCTGGCAGGCCTCGCCACCAGTCGGTCAGCGAGCACAAGCCCGCCAGTCTAGGGTTCGCGCAGGCGCCAGGCAAGGACGTACTGGGGCGGGCCGCGTTGTAGACAACCACGTTGCGCGATGGTAGCCGACGGGGCAAGCGTTCGCGCAAGGGGCCGGCGGGCAGCACGCGCTCGTTGCCCGCGCCGCGCGCGTCGAAGACGATGATCTGGAAATCTCGTGGAAGCGCCAGATGCTGCAGTCCATCGTCACTCACGACGACATCGACTTCAGGGTGGGATTTCAGCAACGCTCGGGCGACTTCGGCACGGTGCTTGCCCACCCAGACCGGCACGCCAGCGCGCCTGCGCAGCAACAGTGGCTCGTCACCGCAGTGGGCAGCCATGCTGTCGGGCTCGACGGCCTGGGGTATGGGCAGTGCGGGTCGCCCTGGGCGATAGCCCCGCGACACGATCCCGGGGCGGTATCCTGCCTCCTGGAGCGCCTTCACCAAGGCCAGGACCACGGGCGTCTTTCCGACCCCACCGACCACCAGATTGCCGACGACGACCACCGGCGCGCGCAGCGATTGCGGGCGCTTCCAGCCCATGCGCCAGGGCAGCCGAGCCGCCAGGAGCACGGCGCCGTAGCCGAGGGCCAGCGGGCGCAACAGTGCCGAGAAGACCATCCGCTCCAGGCCCCGTGCCTGGTTCCACCAGACGCGCTGTACCGCCTCACGCCAAGCCATCGCTGCTGCCCGCGGGCGCTCAGCGCCCACCGGCCGCACCCTGGGCAGCGAAGCTCAGGCGCGAGAGCTCGGCGCGACGTGCCGCATCGAGTACGTTCACCACCGCCTGATGGGGCGCGAGCGCATCGGCAGACACAATGACCACCGTGTCCAGGCGCCCGCCTGCAGCCTCGCGCAGCCGGCCCGCGAGCTCCACCACGTTGCGTCCGTCCACCGGCTCGCGGCCCACCACGTAACGACCATCCGCGCTGATCGCGACGATGAGTTCTGGCGGCCGCACTTGCAGTTGGTTCGCATCGGCATGCGGCAGACGCACCTGCAGTTCCGTGAAGCGGGAGTAGGTGGTCGACAGCATCAGGAAGATCAGAACGACCAGCAGGACGTCGATGAAGGGAATCAGGTTGATCTCGGGCTCGTCAGCCGAGTCGGCGGGACCGAAGTTCATGATCAGGGCGCAGGGCGCGAGGCCTGGCTCAGGCGCAGAAGGTGCGGCATCATGCGCTCGGCCTCGTTCTCGAGCCTCAGCCGGAAGGCCTCGATGCGCGTGCGGAAGTGTCGGTGGAACATCAGGGCCGGGATTGCAATGATGAGTCCGAACGCGGTGTTGTACAGGGCCACGGAGATGCCGTGGGCCAGTTGTTGCGGATTGCCGCTGCCGCTGCCGGGGGCCTGGGAGGCGAAGATCTCGATCATGCCGATCACGGTTCCCAGGAGGCCGAGCAGCGGTGCAGCGCTGGCGATCGTGCCCAAGGCGTTGAGGTAGCGCTGCAGTTGGTGAATGCACTGGCGGCCGGCGCTTTCCAGGGCCTGCCTGAGCGCAGCCTCGTTGGGCCGGGGTTGCAGGGACACCGAACGCAGGCCGGCGGCCAGCACGGCGCCGAGGGCGGAGTCGGACTCCAGCCGATCGAGCGCTTCGTCGGTAGGCACGCCCTGCCGGACCCCGGCGATCACCTCATCGACGAGACCGGGCGGATGCACCCGCGAGGCGCGAAGGCTGTAGAGACGCTCGATGACCAGGGCCAAGGCCATGACGGAACAGATCATCAGGGGCCATATCGGCCATCCTGCGGCTTGTATGATGCTGAGCAAGGGCCAATCCGTGGGAGTTGATTCACGCGTACCGATTATTGCGGAAGCCGTTCGCCGGGGCTGATTTTCCTGCGTGAGTACGGCCTCGGTCTCTCAGCCACGATGGGGTGGCTGCGCCGGCAACCCGACCCCTGCTTTTTTTGAGCCACCGGTCGTTGAGTTGCACTCGATTCATCCGGCAGCGCGGTTGCTCACGACCCTAGCCCCTATGCCTGAACACGACGAAGTCACCCGCAGCGCGGACTCCGGCAGCCTGTCCTGGAGCGTATCCGGGCTGCTGCTCGCATTGACCGATGCACTGGCTGCGCGCTTCGGTTCACTGACGGTCCACGGGGAGCTGTCCGGTTGGTCGCGAGCGGCCAGCGGTCATGCGTATTTCACCGTCAAGGACGCAGACGGCGCCGCTGCATCGCTGCGTTGCGTGCTGTTCAGGCGTGCGGCGACCTTGCTCGATTTCGCGCCGGCCGACGGGCAGCGGGTGGAGGTGCGCGGCCGACTCGCCGTCTACGAGCCTCGGGGTGACCTGCAGTTCGTCGTCGAGTCCATGCGCCGTCAGGGCGCCGGAACTCTCTACGAACAATTTCTGCGTCTGCGCGCCCGCCTCGAGGCAGCAGGGCTGTTCGATCCGTCGCGCCGGCGTCCGCTGCCGTCCCATCCCTGCGCGCTGGGTGTGATCACGTCGCCTGGCGCCGCCGCTTTGCGCGACGTCGTCACGGCCTTGCGAAGACGCTCACCGCATGTCCCTGTGGTGATCTATCCCTGTCTTGTGCAGGGCGCGGAGGCGCCGGCCTCGATCGTCCGCGCCCTGCAGCAGGCCGCGGCGCGTGCCGAAGTGGACGCGCTGCTGCTCGTGCGTGGGGGCGGTTCGCTCGAGGATCTTTGGGCCTTCAACGACGAACGCGTCGTGAGGGCGATCGCCGCTTCGCCCATTCCGGTGGTCTGCGGGGTCGGCCACGAGACCGATGTGACCCTTTCGGATCTTGCCTCCGACCTGCGCGCGCCGACGCCCACCGCAGCTGCGGAACTCGCCGCCCCCCTGCGCGACGAGTTGCTGCATCGGCTCGCCGCAGTGCAGGCGCGGATGGGTCAGGGCGCGCAGAGAGCGATCGATCGGCAATCCCAGCGCCTTGATCTTCTCTCGCGGCGTGCTGGCCAGCCCGGTGGGCGGCTGGCGGCTCAGACTGAACGAATGGCTTCGCTCGGGCAGCGGCTGGGACGCGCATTGAGTACCCGCGCGCTGCTCGACGGCCAACGTCACGCTTCCCAGGAGCGTGCGCTGGCGCGGGCCGCATCGCGCGGCCTTGCGACCCAGCAAGACCGTATGAATACCCTCGCCATGCGGCTGCACGCTGTGCATCCGCAGCATGTGTTGCGTAGGGGTTATGCCTGGGTGACGGACGAGGCCGGCGTCCCGGTGCCCGGCGTCGACGCCTTGTGTGCCGGCATGACCGTCTATGCAGTCATGCACGATGGCCGGGCGCGGGCATCCGTCACGGGTACCGAGATGGATGCGCAATGGGCGCCCTCGGGCGGGCTGCGAGCATGATGCGCGCCACGCGCTGATCGAATGCATACCCAGGCAAGGGGCGCACGCTGTCAGCCGAAGGCCTCCTGCCTACAATCAGCGGCCGCTGTGTCGGCACCAACCACTGTTTCGACAGGAGTCCCATGGAACACGTCCTTCCCGCTCTGCCGTTCCCGATCGACGCGCTCGCGCCCCATTACAGCCGCGAGACGCTCGAGTTCCACCACGGCAAGCACCACAATGCCTACGTCGTCAACCTGAACAACCTGCAGAAGGGCACGGAGTTCGAGTCCATGACGCTCGAGGACATCGTCAAGAAGTCCTCCGGCGGCATCTACAACAACGCCGCGCAGATCTGGAACCACACCTTCTTCTGGAACTGCATGAAGCCGGCCGGTGGCGGCGAGCCCACGGGCGCGCTGGCTGCAGCCATCCAGGCCAAATGGGGTTCGTACAGCGCCTTCCGCGAGGCGTTCGTCAAGTCGGCTGTGGGCAACTTCGGTTCGGGCTGGACCTGGCTCGTCAAGAAGCCCGACGGCAGCGTGGACATTGTCAACACCGGCGCTGCCGGCACGCCGCTGACCACCGCGGACAAGGCGCTGCTCACGGTCGATGTGTGGGAGCACGCCTACTACATCGACTACCGCAACCTGCGCCCGAAGTTCGTCGAGACCTTCCTCGACAAGCTCGTCAACTGGGATTTCGCAGCGCGCAACTTCGCCTGACACTGCAACCCTGGACACCGCGTCCAGCGGCGTTCTCAGGCCATGAAGGGCTGGCATGTGCCAGCCCTTTTCCTTGTGCGCGCTCCTTGGTTTCGCCCGTTGCAGGACCGAGTTTTCCTTGGTGTGGACGGCTGCGAAGGGAAGGAAGGCATCTCTGCGGATCCGCGGGCATGGTCCAGCAGCGGGGCTTGCCGCGAAATACTGTACACGTGTACAGTATTTCTCCTGCCACAGGAGTCCACCGTGCAACACCTTACCTTGCGTCAGCACTACCGTCCCGACACCGAGCGCATGCCCGCCTGGCTGCGGCGTCTCTGGCTCTGGTTCTGATCGTCTTCGGGCTGCGCCCGTGAGCCGTACAGTCGCCGCCCATCTTTCATGGACGGGTCCATCACCCGGATCTGTTGTGCGGCCGCCATCTTGGGCGGCTTGGGTGCCCCGATAGCGCACCGCATCCACGATCACGGCAAGTTATCCGTTCGGCAGTCCGGCGACTGCCGTGATTCGCGCCTGCAAGCTCGTCAAAGCGGGCAGCACCGGCGAGGGCGACATTCATGGGAACATAGGGGTCCACCCCTGGCGACAAGAGACCATGAACATCCTCTTTGTGCACCAGAATTTCCCAGGACAGTTCCCGCACCTGGCACCTGCACTGGCGGCCCGCGGCGAGCGTGTGGTGGCGCTGCACATCAATGCCTGCCCTGCAGTGCCCGGCGTCAAGATGGTGCGCTACCAGGTCACTCCGCCGCAGCGGCCGGCCGGCCCCCACCGATGGCTTGGCGACCTCGACACCAAGGTGCACCGCGGTGAGGCCGCATGGCGGGCGGCGCGCGAACTCGATGCCGGCGGCTTCTCGCCCGACGTCATCGTGGCCCACCCGGGCTGGGGCGAGAGCCTTTTCCTGAAGGATGTGTGGCCCGCGGCGCGACTGGGTATCTACTGCGAGTTCTACTACCGAACCGAGGGTGCGGACGTCGGCTTCGACCCCGAATTCCAGAGCGTCGAGCCTGAGCAGGCCTGCCGCCTGCGCATGAAGAACGCCAACTTCGAGTTGCACTTTCCGATGGCCCATGGCGGGTTGTCACCGACGTTGTGGCAGCGCTCGGTGTTCCCGCTGTCATTCCAGCCGCGCATCACGGTCATGCACGACGGCATCGACACAGATCGCGTGCAGCCAAACGCGCAGGCCAGCCTCAAGCTGAAGACCCGATCAGGTGCCGAGCTCGACCTGCGCCCCGGTGACGAGATCATCACCTTCGTCAACCGAAACCTAGAGCCTTACCGCGGCTGGCACATCTTCGCCCGTGCCCTGCCGCGACTGCTGCGCGAGCGGCCGCAGGCGCGGGTTCTGATCGTCGGTGGCGACGAGGTCAGCTACGGATCCGCGCCGCGGCCCGGCCCGGACGGTGCGCCGCGCACCTGGCGCCAGGTGATGCTCGAGGAGGTGAACGGGGGCCTGGACCATGGGCGTGTGCATTTCCTCGGTCGCATCCCTTATGGCCGCTTCGTCACGCTGCTGCAGCTGTCGATGGTGCACGTGTACCTGACCTACCCTTTCGTGCTCAGCTGGAGCCTGCTCGAGGCCATGAGCGCTGGCTGCGCCATCGTGGCCAGCGACACCGCGCCGGTGCGCGAAGCCGTGGTCGATGGCCGAACCGGGCTGCTGGTCGACTTCTTCGATGGCGCGGCGCTTGTTCGGCAGGTGGTGGAGCTGCTCGAGCGGCCTGCGCTGCGCGCTCAACTGGGCCAGGCGGCGCGTGAGCACGCGATCGCGAACTACGACCTGCGCACCAAGTGCCTTCCCGGGCAGCTCGCATGGGTGGGCAGCCTGGCCGGCTGACGCCCAGCGCGGTCGACGGTAACCCCCCAGTCCATTCAGACCATGCGCAGGCGCAGAATCAGCCTTGTCCTGGCCGTCCGCACGGGCTGCTGCCCGTAGCGCCGGCGTCTTGTACCGGAACCCTCGCCGAAAGCCGCCGATGCTCACGCCCCACGACCTCGCCCAGAGCCTGGACCTTCCCAAGCGCGCTATCGCTCTCGTTCTTGCGGGTGGTCGAGGCAGCCGCCTGAAGAGCCTGACCGACAACCGCGCAAAGCCCGCGGTCCACTTCGGTGGCAAGTTCCGCATCGTCGACTTCGCACTTTCCAATTGTCTGAACTCGGGCATCCGGCGCATCGGCGTGATCACGCAGTACAAGAGCCACAGCCTGCTGCGGCATCTGCAACGGGGTTGGGCCTTCCTGCGACCGGAGATGAACGAGTTCGTCGACCTGCTGCCAGCGCAGCAACGCGTGGACGAGGAGACCTGGTATCGCGGCACGGCCGATGCGGTCTACCAGAACCAGGACATCCTGGCCGCCTACCGCGCCGACTATGTGGTGGTGCTGGCCGGCGACCACGTCTACAAGATGAACTACGCAGTGATGCTGGCCGACCACGTGGCGATGGGGATGGACTGCACGGTGGGCTGCATCGAAGTGGACCGCGCCTCGGCCCGCGCCTTCGGCGTGATGGCCATCGACGAGCGCCGCAACATCACCGCCTTCGTCGAGAAGCCTGAGGATCCGCCGCCGATGCCGGGCCGTCCCGACCGTGCGCTCGCCAGCATGGGCATCTACATCTTCAACGCCCGCGCCCTCTACAAGGAACTCGAGCGGGATATCGCCGACCCGAACTCCAGCCACGACTTCGGCAAGGACATCATTCCGCGCCTGGTGCTGCAGGGTCGGGCAGCCGCCCACCCCTTCGATTTGAGCTGCGTCGGGCGACGTTTGGGGTGCGAGCCCTATTGGCGCGACGCCGGCACGATCGACGCCTACTGGGATGCGAACATCGATTTGACGGCCACCGACCCGCTGCTGAACCTCTACGACACGCGGTGGCCGATCTGGACCTACCAGCCGCAGTTGCCACCGGCAAAGTTCGTGCATAACGCGGACGACCGCCGCGGCATGGCCATCGAATCGTTGGTCTCCGGGGGCTGCATCGTCTCAGGCTCGGTGCTGCGCAGTGTGCTCTTCTCGCAGGTTCGCGTGCATTCACACGCGCAGGTGCAATGGAGCGTGCTCCTGCCGGAGGCGACGGTGGGTCGCGGTGTGCGCTTGAACCGCACCGTGATCGACCGCGGCTGCACCATCCCGGACGGCATGGTGATCGGGGAGAACGCCGTCGAGGACGCCAGGCGCTTCTACCGCACCGAAAGCGGCATCACCCTTGTCACACGCGAGATGCTGCATGCGTTGACGGGCGGCTTCGACGGTGTCGAGCGGCGCTGATCGCCAAGGCCAGGAAAGCGTGACCTCGAGGGAGGACCTGTTCCCCGGCGCTGGGGCCATGCGCGTGCTTCACGTGGCCGCCGAGGTCTATCCACACGTCAAGACCGGGGGTCTTGCCGACGTGGTGGGTGCACTGCCGCTTGCCCAGGCTCGCCTCGGGATCGACGCCCGACTGCTTCTGCCGGGCTTGCCGGCTCTTCGGGCGGCCCTGGAGGCGCCGCGCATCGTGGCCGACATCGGGCCCGCATTCGGAGCGGCGCGCGTCCAGTTGCTGCACGGCCGTCTTGCGGGCGTGGATCTGCCCGTCTGGCTCGTGGACGCGCCGCTGTTGTATGCGCGCAGCGGCAACCCCTATCTACAGAGAGATGGTTCGGATTGGCCGGATAACCTGCAGCGCTTCGGGCTGCTCGGCTGGGTGGCTGCGCAGATGGCCTGCGGCCGCCTCGATCCTGACTGGACCCCCGACGTGCTGCACGCCCACGACTGGCATGCAGGCATGGCCTGCGCCTACCTGGCGGCGCATGCGTCGAGCACACGTTCGGTCTTCACGGTTCACAACCTGGCCTACCAGGGGCTTTTTCCGCATCAGGATGGAGCACTCCTGGGCTTGTCCTCTCGCTTCATGTCCTCGGCCGGCCTGGAGTTCCACGGCGAACTGTCCTTCATGAAGGCAGGCTTGAAGTTTGCCGACCGCATCACGACCGTGAGCCCGCGCTACGCGCAGGAGATGGCCACGCCCGAGTTCGGCTGCGGGCTGGACGGCGTGGTCCGTGCCCGCGCCACGGCGGTCACGGGTATCCTGAACGGCATTGACACCGCGGTCTGGAATCCGACGGCCGATCCGCTGCTGCCCAGCAGCTATGAAGCCGGAGCGTTGGAAGGCAAGGCGCGGTGCAAGGCGGCTCTCCAGGCCGAGGCTGGTCTGCAGGCGTCCGAGGCCGTGCCGGTGCTGCTCGCCTTGAGCAGGCTCACGCAGCAGAAAGGCCTGGACCTGCTGCTGCGGGCGTTGCCGGATTGGCTGGCGCTGGGCGGGCAACTTGTCATCCAGGGCAGCGGAGATCCCGGGCTGCAGCAGGCGTTTAAGGACGCAGCGCGAGCCCACCCGGGACGGGTGGCCGCGTTCATCGGCTACGACGAGGCGCGCGCACACCGTCTCGTCGCGGGGGCCGATCTGATCGCTGTTCCCTCACGCTTCGAGCCCTGTGGCCTCACACAACTCTATGGCCTGCGGTACGGCACCTTACCGGTCGTGCGTCGCGTCGGCGGGCTCGCGGACACCGTGCACGAACGCGCCGGCAGCAGCGGCGACCTGGCCACCGCCAACGGATTCGTCTTCGAGCAGGACGACCCCGGCGAACTGGCGCAGGCCTTGCGCCGTGCAGTGTCGGCGTGGCGGGATCCGGCGCAGCGCCTCGCGCTGCAACACACGGGCATGGCCCAGGATCTCTCCTGGGCGACACCGGCGCGGGCCTACGCGTCCCTGTACGGGTCCCTCCTACAATCGCTGGGGGCTCCCGCGTGACCGTTGCGGGTTGAGCGAATTCAGCCAGTCTGTCGTCCGTTAACTGGGGCGGGGTTGCCTTTCATATCAGCCCAGCACGCTTCGCCAGCACACGCAGCGTTTCGCGCTCGGCGTCATCGACCCCGAGTTGTGGCTCGCGCACCGTGGCATGAGGGAACAGGCCCTGCAGCTTCAGCACTTCCTTCATGCGCGGCCGATAGTCACGGATCGGGTCGCGCCAGCAGTAGCGCGCCAGCGGCCCCAGGCGAGCCCAGATCGCAGCGGCCTCGTCGTAGCGGCGCTCGCGTACCAGGCGGTGCATCGCGATCAGCTGGTCGGTGGCGGTGCCGGCAAAGCCGATCAGCGCGCCGTCGCAGCCCATCACCATGGCCTCGTAGATGAAGGTGTCGCTGCCGGTCAGGATGCCCAGCTTGCGCGGCAGGCTGCGCGCCACGTCGATGGTCTGCACCGTCTTCGTGGTGTCGAACGAGGCCTCCTTCAGGCCGACGATCTGCGGGATGTCCACCAGCTCGCGCAGCGTGTTCGGCGGGAAGTCCGGCCCCCAGGCCTTGGGGAACTGGAAGGCCACCATGGGCAGATCCAGCGCCTGGGCGAGCGTGCGGTGGTAGCGCACGATCATCTCCGAGGGCACGGGGTTGCCCAGGAAGGTGGGGAAGGGCGGGAAGATCGCGAAGCCCTCGGCGCCGGCAGCCTTGAGTTGAAGGCCCCAGGCCACCGCGTCGCGGGTGGAGCCGGCGATCAGGCCCGAGAACATCGGGCAGCGCCCGGCGACGACCGCCTTGCACAGCTGCAGGATGCGCAACTGCTCCTCGCGCGACAGCGCCGGGCCCTCGCTCGCGTCCATGTTCATCGCGATCGCGGTGGGCCGCGCTGCCGCGATGACGTCGATGTAGCGCTCCAGCGTGGCCCAGTCGACGTCCTGGTTCGGCAGCATCGGCAGGAAGGGGGCGGCGACGATGCCCTCGAAGACGAAGGGGGTGCTCATGCGGAGGTCTCCTGGTGCAGCACGCCGCGCGCGAGGAAGAGCTCGGTGATCTCGTGCGTGGTGCGGATGAACTGCGGGTCCTGGCGCGCGGCCAGCCCGCGCGGGCGCGGCATCGTGATCGTGATCTCGCGCTCGATGCGCCCGGGGCGCGCCGACATCACGACCACCCGGTCGGCCAGCAGCACGGCCTCGTCGATCGAGTGGGTGATGAAGAGCACGGTCTTCTTCGTGTCGAGCCAGATCTTCTCGAGGTCCAGGCGCATCTGCTCGCGCGTCAGCGCGTCCAGCGCGCCGAAGGGCTCGTCCATCATCAGGAAGGGCGGGTCGTGGATCAGCGCGCGCACGATGGCAGTGCGCTGGCGCATGCCGCCGGAGAGCTCGCGCGGGCGCCGGTCGGTGAAGTCGCCCAGGCCGACGCGGCCCAGCAGGTCGAGCGCGCGGGTTCGGTAGGGCCGGGGGTCGAGCCCGCGCAACTCCACCTGCACGAGCACGTTGTCGAGCACGGTACGCCAGTCCAGCAGCACCGGGCTCTGGAAGACGACGCCGATGTCGGTGAGCGGGTGCCGCACCGGCGCGCCGTCGACGACGACCTCGCCGCGCGTGGGCGCGACGAGGCCGGCGATCAGGCGCAGCAGCGTGGACTTGCCGCAGCCCGAGGGCCCGACCACGGCGACGAACTCGCCGCGGGCGATCTGCAGGTCCAGCGCCGCCAGGGCTTCGGTGCGCCGACCATCGCGCTCGAAGGTCTTGCCGACCCCGCGGACGCTGACGTAGGCCGCAGCGTCGTCACCGCCGGCTCCGCCGATGGGTCCAGCCGTCACTGGCCGACGAACTCGTTGGTGTGGAAGGCGGTCCAGGGCAGGTTGGTCTCCAGCCCGCGGTACTGCTTCAGCAGGTTCAGAGTCTGCTCCCAGTCGGCCTGCGCGCCGAAGCCCGTGCGGCCCTTCACGTTCTTCGAATCCATCAGCTCGAAGTCCACCTGCAACTGGTCCAGCATCGATTGACGGTTCAGGTCGGGCTTGACCTTCATCGCAGCGTCGACCGCCGCGCCCGGGTTCTTCTTCGCCTCGTCCCAAGACCGGATGGTGGCACGCACGAAGCGCCGCACCAGGTCCGGGTTGGACTTGATGACGTCACCCTTGGTCAGGATGGTCATGCCGACGATGTTGCCGCCGTGGTCGGCAAAGCGCAGCGCCGCCGGCTCGAAGCCGCGGTACTTGATCAGGAAGAACTGGTCGTCGGCACCGCCCAGCAGCGCGTCGGCGCGCTTTTCGAGCACCGTCACCACCTTGGCTGCCGGGTCCACCTGCACCAGCGAGATCTTGTTCATGTCGACGTTGTTGACGGCAGCCACCGCGCGCAGCAACTGCGCCAGCGGGTCGCCCGGGCTGACGGCCAGACGCTTGCCTTCCAGATCCTTGGGCGTGCGGATGCCGGCCGAGGCCAGCGAGACGACCGAGAAGCCGGTGGAGCTGAGCACGGTCATCACCGACTTCACGTCGGCGCCGCGCGCCGCGGTGCTGATGACGCTGGACGAATCGGCCAGGCCGAAGGTGTCGGAGCCTGCGGCCACCACCTGCACCGTATTGGCCGATCCGCGGCCTTCGTTGATCGTCAGGTCGATCTTCTCGGCGGCGTAGAAGCCGCGCTCCTTGCCGTAGTAGAAGGGCACGTGCAGCCCGCCGAGGTACCAGTTCAGCCGCAGCGAGACCTTGTCCTGGGCCTGCGCGGCCGCGCCCAGCGCCAACGCGGCGCCCACCAGTACAGCCTGCAGCCGCTTCGTCCATCGTTGGATGCTCATCTTGTCTCCTCTCGTTCTCATGGGGTTGGGGAAGGGTCGGTCCGGGCGCTGCGCTACAGCGTGGCCGAGGTCGTCTCGGCGCCCTGCTGCGACACATGCCAGGGAATGGCCAGACGCTCGATGATCTCGACCGTGTAGTACACGGCCAGGCCGATCAGCGACAGCAGCACGATGATGGCGAAGACCATCGGCGTCTCGAGCTGCCCGTTGTACTGCAGCAGCAGGTAGCCCAGGCCCTTGTCGGAGGCCACGAACTCGGCCACGACGGCGGCGGTGGCGGACAGGGCTGCACCCACCTTCAGCCCGGTGAAGATGTGCGGCAGCGCCTGCGGCAGCCGGATCTTCAGGAACAGCCGCCATCCGCCCGCGCCGGTGGTGCGGGCGAAGTCCATCACGTCCGGGTCCACAGACTTGAAGCCGACGATGCTCGACACCACGATCGGGAAGAAGGACAGCAGGAAGACCAGCAGCAGCTTGGGCGTGAAGCCGAAGCCGAACCAGATGATGAACAGCGGCGCGATCGCGATCTTCGGGATGATCTGCAGGAAGACGATGACCGGGTAGATCGCGTTTTCCATGAAGCGCGAGTAGGCAATCGACAGCGCCAGCGGCACGCTGACCGCCACCGCCAGCAGGTAGCCGGCCAGGATCTCGGTGGTCGTGACCCAGGCGCCGGCCATCACGGTGTCGTGGCGCTTGAGGAACTCCGTCCACACCTTGGTGGGCGGCGGCAGCAGGTATTCCTTGATGCCGAACAGCCGCACGCCGAACTCCCACAGCAGGAACAGCAGCGCGAAGACGACGATCGCGCCGAGCCGGCGGCGGAACCAGCTTGCCAGCGCGTTCATCGGGCAGCGCCGCGCGCGGGCTCGAGATCGAAGGTGCCGTAGGCGGCCGGCAGGTTCAGCTCGAGCACCTCGAAATCATCGGAGCGCGCGATGACGTTGTGCGGCACGCCGCCGGGCTGCGACAGCGAGTCCCCGGGGTGCAGCGTCACGTCGCCTTCCACGCCTTCGAAGCGGAAGGTGATCCAGCCGCGCAGCACGTAGACGAAGTGCGCGTGCATGTCGTGCCAGTGCCAGCCGGTGGGCTGCTCGAAGGGCCCGATGCCGCGGATGTGCTTGACCCCGATGCGTCCGCCGGTGGCTTCGGCCAGGCCCAGGTCCCGGTACTCGGAGTCGGCGCGCAGGCCTTCGCGGTGGAAGCGGGCCTCGGCTCCGCGCAGCAGGCGAAAGCCCGAGTGCGCGGTGGCAAGGCTGCGCGGCCCGTCGTAGCGTGGCGCGGTGGGTGTCTCCTCGGTGCTCATGACGTGCTGCCCGTCCTGGTTGTGGTTCGTGGGTCGGAGCGCTTCGTATACTTCCATCGACAACGAGGGCTGTCAATCCGGGCATTTCCCCTGATCTGACAGGGATCACGAGGAGGCCGAATGAGTCTGCGCGGGCAGGGGGTGGTGGCGATCTGGAACGGCATCCGCGAAGAGGGCCGGGCCAATTTCTACGAGTGGCACAACCGCGAGCACATGCCCGAGCGGTTGGGGGTACCGGGCTTCCTGGCCGGCCGGCGCTGGCAGGCGGTGGAGGGGGCGCCCGAGTACTTCACGCTCTACGAGACGGCCACACCGGCGGTCCTGCAGGGACCGGACTATCTGGCCAGGCTGAACAGCCCGACCGAGTGGACACGCCGCTCGGTGGCCTTCTTCACCGAGACGGCGCGATCGCTGTGCCGCGTGGAGTTCAGCCGAGCCATCGCCGACGGCGGCTGGCTGCAGACCTGGCGCTATGAGGTCGCCGGCGCGTCCGGACCCAGGCACACGGAACTGTTGCGACCACGGCTCGAGGCGATGCTCGAACTGCCCGGCGTCGTGGGCGTCCACCTGTGCGCGGCCGATGCCGCGGCCAGTTCGATCCAGACCGAGGAGAAGAAGGGGCGCCCCAAGGACGGAATGCCGGGCTGGGTGTTGATGGTGGAGGCGGCGGGCGACGCCCCGGATGAACTTGCGCGGGGCCCGGGCTGGGTCAGCGAGGCCGAGGTGCGCGCCGCCGGCGCGACGGGCCCGGTCGACATCGGCTGGTACCGCCTGCAGGTGATGCACCTGCCGCGCTGAGGCGCCCGGGCCTCTTCATCAGTCCTGTGCCGGCCTGACCGGCATTCCCGGCCAGGTGGCCAGCAGCAGGCCGGACAGCGCCATGGCGAAGGCCAGCGCGTGCCCCGCACCGAAGGGCTCGCCCAGCAGCAGCACACCCACCAGCGCCGCCGCGATCGGCAGGCACACGGTGAACACGCCGGCCCGCGCTGCTGGCACGTGCCGCAGCCCCTGCATCCAAAGCCACACCGTCACCATGCTGGCGGCGATCGAATAGAAAAGCAGCAGACCCCAGGTGCCGGGTCTCACCGCGCCGAAATCGAAGCCCCAGGCCTGCCACAGCCCGAAGGGCGTCATGAGCACCAGACCCCACAGGTTGATCAGCGCGCTGATGCGCCGCGGTGACACATTGGCCGCCAGACGCTTGCCGATCACCACGTAGCTCGCCTCGCATAGCACGGCGCCCAGCAGCAATGCATAACCCCACCATGGAGCGCCGGCCGGCGCCGCTGCCGACCCTTCGGACGGGACGGCGCCCGCCGGGCTCTTGGTCCAGGCGAGCAGCGCGATGCCCAGCACGGCCAGCACGATGGCCCCTTGCACGCGGGGGGTGATGCGCTCGCCCAGGAAGACGCGCGACAGCAGCGCCACCGCTGCAGGTATGGCCGCCATCACCACGCCCGCCGCCAGCGCCGAGGTCGCGGCCACGCCGTAGAGCATGCAGATCGAGAAACCGAAGTTGCCGAGGAAGCTCTCCCAGAACAGCAACCGCCGGTCGCCCGGCGACAACGGCGCCTCGCCCGGGGCGCGGCGCAGCCAGTGCACCATGGCCAGCGCCGCGATGCCGAAGCGCAGCCAGGCCAGCAGCAGCACCGGAAAGACCAGCAGCAGCCAGCGCGACAACCCCACGTAGCTGCCCACGAGCGCCATGCTCGCGGCCAGGCTCAGGTAGGCCAGCAGCAGCGGCGGCCCGCCCTCAGAACGCGGCGGCATAGCGCTGCAGTTCCCAGGGTGTCACCTGGCCCGACCAGGCAGACCACTCCTCGCGCTTGAGCTTCAGGAACTCGCGGCTCAGCGCCTCGCCGAGCGCGCCGCAGACGACCGCGTCAGCCTCGAGGGCGTCGAGCGCGGCCTCGAGCGACATCGGCAGGCGGGCGAGACCGCTGCGGGCCCAGCCGGCCGGGCCGAGTTCGAACAGGTCTTCGGTGAAGGCCGGGCCAGGATCGAGGCCCCGGTCGATGCCGTCCAGCCCGGCCGCCACCAGCGCCGCAGTGGCCAGGTAGGGGTTGGCCGCCGCATCGGGCAGGCGCCACTCGAAGCGCCCGGGCAATGTCCGCACCATTGCGGTGCGGTTGTTCGGTCCGTGCGCGATGCACACCGGCGCCCAGGTGGTGCCGGTGATCGACGGGCCCGGCCCGAGGCGCCGGTAGGAATTGACCGTGGGCGCCGCCAGCGCGCACAGCGCCGGCGCGTGCGCCAGCACACCGGCGACGAAGTGGCGGCCGAGTGGGCTAAGGTCGGCGCCCGCCTGCGGCTCGAACACGCACCGGCCGTCCGGGCGGTTCTCCCACAGCGAGACATGGAAGTGCATGCCGCTGCCGGGCTGGCCGGCGAAGGGCTTGGGCATCATCGAGAACACCAGGCCGCGCGCCTCGGCCAGCGCGTGCGCGGCCAGCTTGAACAGCATCAGGTGGTCGGCGCTGGCCAGGGCCTCGTCGTGCGCGAAGTTGACCTCGTACTGGCCGTGCGCGTCCTCGTGGTCCAACTGCAGCACGTCCAGCCGGCACGCCTGCAGCGTGGCTGCGAGTTCTTGCAGGAAGCCAGCTTGGCGGCACAGCGATTTCAGGTCGTAGGATGGTTTGTCGAGTCGGTCCTGGTCATCGCCCGGGATCCAGCGCCCATCAGCCGCACGCCGCAGAAGGAAGAACTCGGGCTCGATGCCGGTGCGCAGCATCCAGCCGCGTTCGAGCAGCCTTGCGGTGGCCCGGCGCAAGACCTGCCGTGGGCAGGCATCGAAAGGCCGGCCGTCAACGTGGCCGTCCCCGACGATGCGGGCCACGCGCGGCATCCACGGCAGGGGCTGCAGTGTCGAAGGGTCACCCACCGCGTGGTACTCCGAGCGCGGCCCGGTACGCGGCAGCCCGGTGCCCCAGATCGAGGGCCCGGCAAAGCCCGCCCCGATTCCGAGGACGTCGTCCAGGTGCGCCAGGGGCACGAGTTTGCCCTTGGCGCATCCGTGCACATCGGTGAACTGAACGAGCAGCGTGTCGACGCCGTCCAGGCGCAGACGCTCCTGCAGGTTTGGGGGGTGGCTCACCGGCGGAATGGCATGGACCCCACGGTCAGAAAGACACGACCACCGATGCCCCGAGGAGCGTGTTGTGCTTGCGATACAGGCCGTCGTAGGTCTTGAAGACGGGAAGACTGGCCAGGTCCTGCCGGTACTCGAACTTGAACGTGGTGTTCAGGTCCCAGAGGTAGCCCAGACCGAGGCTGATTGCGTAGCGGTTCGTGCCCACTTCGCTGTTGCCGCCGTTGCCGCGGCCGATGCCGTTGCGCGCATCATCCGCGGTGTAGGTGAAAAGACCACCGCCGTTCTTGGCATTGCGGATGTAGTCGGCACGCACGCTGCCCTCCAGGCGAGGCGTGAACTTGTAGGCCACCAGTCCGGACAGACCGGTCCAGGAACTGTCACGCAACTCTCCCGTGGCTGCATCCTCGGCGATAGCCGCAAACTTCTGCCGCCCCAGACTGAACTGGCCCTGCACTGTCCAGTCGCCGCGGATGAAGTAGGCGTCGATCTCGAAAAGATGGACCTTGGATTGGGTGTCGTAGGTGTCGGTGTAGGGCAGGGTCGTGACGGGGTTGTTCTGGGCATTGCCGTCGGCGTCATAGATCCGCAGGTTCGGCGCTTTTCCGACCAGGCCGGCAAAGCCGAAACCCTGGAATTCACCACGGGAGTAATCCACGCGGTAAGCAAAGGCATTACCGTGACGGCCATCGGGGTTACGCGTGGCGTTGACGTTGCCGAGCACGCCCTTGGCGATCCATTTGCCACGCGTGATCTCCATGCCCGCGCCCGTGTAGCTGGTGGGCAGCGTGAAATCGAACAGGAGGTTGTGTGTGATGAGTTTGTTCAGCGTGGCCTGCTGGTACTCGTAGCCCGACCAGTCGGGCAGGTGGCCGGCGATCAGGCGGGTCTGCAGGTCGCCCAGGGGCACGGAGACCGACGCCTCCTGGACGACGCCGCCGTTGCCGATCACCGTGTCGGTGCCGCGGTTGGGACTCAGGGTGAGGCGCCACCGGGTGCCGGAGTCGGTCTCCTTGGACAGGTCCAGGACGACCGATCCGAAGTAGGAGTTGTCATACGAATAGCCTGTGTCGGCGCGGTTGTTGATGAAGTTGAAGCCGCCGTTCTTCAATCCCGAGTTGCGGATGTAGGTCGGATCCGCATAGCCCGAGATCTTCAATTGCTTCAGGCCGGCCGCATCGCGCGCGTCCTCCATCGCCTCGGTCTTGACCGTGACACGGTTCAGCTCGCGAGCCTGGTCCGGGGTCATGCCCCATTGCGGCGACTGCGACTCCTGGGCCTTGATCTTGTTCTCAAGCTCGCCGATCCGCGCCTTCAGGGCCTCGAGCTCCTTCTGCAGATCGGTCGTGCCCTGCGCGGCGGCGGGGAAGGCGGCAGCCAGCGCCAGCGCCAGGGCGGTGGTGGGAACGGTCTTCATGGAGGCTCCTTCGCGGTGCGGGTCGAATGGTTTGCGGGTGGGTCAGCCGCGCGCGGCGGCGAGTTCCTGGGCGCGCTTGCGTTCGGCCCGGGCGATCAGGTAGCTGCCGAGCGCCACGCCGATGGCCACGACGATCACGATCACCGTGGCCATCGCGTTCACGCGCGGGTCCAGGCCAAGGCGCGCGCGCGACAGGATGACCAGCGGCATCGTCGTGGCGCCCGGGCCGGAGAGGAAGGCCGACAGCACGACGTCGTCGAGCGAGAGCGTGAAGGTCAGCAGCCAGGCCGAGACGAGGGACTGCGCAACCATCGGCAGCGTCACGAGCCAGAACACCTGGTGCGGACGCGCGCCCAGGTCCATGGCCGCCTCCTCGAGTTGGGGGTTCAGGTCGCGCAGCCGAGCCTGCACCACCACGGTCGCGTATGCCATCCCCACCAGCAGGTGACCGAGCCAGATCGTCGTCATCCCACGCTCGGGCACACCCAGGGCGCGCTGAAGGCTGACCATGGTCAGCAGCAGCGACAGGCCGATCACGACCTCGGGCATCACCAGCGGTGCACTGACCATGCCGGAAAACAGCGTGCGGCCACCGAAGCGCCGGTACTTCACCAGCGTGAAGGCTGCCAGCGTACCCAGCACGACCGAGGCGCAGGCTGTGAGGAACGCGATCTTGAGGCTCAGCCACAGGCCCGAAAGCAGGTCCTCATCACGCAGGAGCTCCTGGTACCAACGCAGGGAGAAGCCGCGCCACAAGTTGGGCACGGGCGAATCGTTGAACGAGTAGACGATCAGCGAGACGATGGGAATGAAGAGGAACAGGTAGCCGACGAAGAGCCAGCCGCGACCGAACCACGCGTTGAAGCGCGACGCCTTCATCGCCGCCTCTCCTGGGCCTCGGCCTGATACTTCTGGAACAGCGCCAGCGGCACGATGATCAACAGAATCATCAGCACCGCCAGCGCCGAGGCCATGGGCCAGTCGTTGTTGGCGAAGAGTTCGTCCCAGATCACACGCCCGATCATCAGCGTCTCGGGACCGCCGAGCAGCTCGGGGATGACGTACTCGCCGATGCAGGGAATGAACACCAACATCGAGCCGGCGATGATGCCGGCCCTGGACAACGGCACGGTCACGGTCCAGAAGGCCACCCATGGCGTGGCGCCGAGATCCTGCGCCGCCTCGAGCAGTCGCAGGTCCATCTTGGCCAGCGTGCTGTACAGCGGCAGCACCATGAAGGGCAGGTAGGTGTAGGTCATGCCCAGCACGAGCGAGAACGGGGTGTTCATCAATTGCCCCGGCGCGGGCACCAAGCCGAGCGCGACCAGCACCTGGTCCAGCCCGGTGGACACCATGAGCTCATGGACCCAGCCATTCGGGCTGAGCAGGCCCTTCCAGGCGTAGGCACGCAGCAGGAACGAGGTCCAGAACGGCAGCATCACCAGCATCAGCAGCACTGGCTGGACCGAAGGGCGCGCACGCGCCATGAAGTACGCGAACGGGTAGCCGATGAACAGGCACAGTACCGTGGTTGCAGCCGCGTACTCGATGCTGCGCAGGTAGGACTGCAGGTACAGGGGATCGCCGGCGATGGTGGCGAAGTTCCCGAGCTTCAGCGCCAGCGTCAGCACACCGTCCTGCCAGGTGACGATGTCCTCGGGGTGTACGGCGCCCATCTGCGACACCGCGATCTTCATCACCAGCGCGAAGGGCAGAAGGAAGAACAGCAGCAGCCACAGGTAGGGCACGCCAATCACAGCGCTGCGACCGCCCAGGCGCGGCAGGCGTGCGCGCGCCCCCCGGGGGGCGTTGGCGGAGACGCTGGACGGATGCTTCATGGGCTCACTGGGTCAGGACCACGTGCGCCGAGCTTGTCCAATGGGCCCACGCCTCGTCTCCCCAGGTCAGCTCGTCATCGCGATGGCGCTGCGTGTTGGACTGGCTGGCCTTCAGCACCGCGCCGCTGGGCAGGGTCAGGTGGTAGACGGTGAAGCTGCCGAAGTAGGACTTCTCGCGCACCGTGCCCTTGACGCAATTGACACCAGGTTCCGCTGGCGGCTGGCGCGAGACGTGGATCTTCTCCGGCCGCAAGGCTACCGTGACCGCCATGCCTTGGCTCCCGGTGATGCCATGGCCAACCAGGTGCCGGCAGTCGGCACAGGCGACGATGCAATGATCGGGTTCGTCGACCTCGAGCGTGCCGTCCATCAGGTTCACATTGCCGATGAAGTCGGCCACGAAGCGCGTGGATGGTGTCTCGTAGACCTCGCCCGGGGTTCCGACCTGCAGCAAGCGCCCCTCGCTCATCACCGCGATGCGCGAGGCCATGGTCATCGCCTCCTCCTGGTCGTGCGTGACCATGAGGCAGGTGACGCCCACCTGCTCGATGATGTTGACGAGCTCGATCTGCGTCTCCTCGCGCAGCTTCTTGTCCAAGGCGCCCAGCGGCTCGTCGAGCAGCAGAAGCTGCGGCTGCTTGGCGAGGCTGCGTGCCAGCGCCACGCGCTGCTGCTGACCGCCCGAGAGCTGGTGCGGCTTGCGTTGCGCGAAGCGGCTGAGCTGCACCAGCCTGAGCATGGCTTCCACGCGATCGGCAACCTGCTCGCGCGGCATGCCGGCGCGCTTCAATCCAAAGGCGATGTTGTCGGCGACGCTCAGGTGCGGGAACAGCGCGTAGCTCTGGAACATCATGTTCAGAGGGCGCTGATAGGGCGGCAAACCGGACAGGTCCTGACCATCCAGCAGGATGCGACCGGATGTCGGCGTCTCGAAGCCGGCCACCATGCGCAACAGCGTGGACTTCCCGCAGCCCGAGGAGCCGAGCAGGGCGAAGATCTCGCCCTTGGCGATCTCGAGGCTGACATGGTTGACGGCGCGGTAGCCGTCGAAATCCTTGACGATGTCGTCGATGCGCAGGAAGCCGCTGCCCACGGCGGGCGTGCCCATCACAGCCCGGTCTTGAATGACGTGTAGGTGCGCGTCATCAGGCGGCGCAGGTCGTTGTTGAGCGAATCTGGCGCGATCATCTTCGCCATGTCCGCAGCCCCCAGAAACACCGTGGGGTTGTTGGCCACCTCGGGTTTGATGGCCTTGCGCGATTCGGGAACCGGGTTCGGGTAGAACACCTTGTTCGTGTTCAAAGCTGCGATCTCGGGCCGCAGCATGAAGTTGATGAACTTGTGCGCATTGCCCGGGCGCGGTGCGTCGGCCGGGATGACCATGGTGTCGAAGAAAAGGATCCCCCCGCTCTTCGGGATCAGCGCCTGGATGTTCTGGCCCGTCTTGCCGTCGATGGCGCGCTGCCGCGCGATGTTGATGTCGCCCGACCAGCCCAATGCGAGGCAGATCGATCCGTTGGCCATGTCGTTGATGTAGCCGGAGGAGCTGAACAGCGTGATGTGCGGCCGGATGGCCTTGAGTGTGTTCGCCGCCAAGGTGTAGTCAGCTGGATTGCGGCTGAAGGCGGGTTTGCCGAGGTAGTGCAGCACGGCCGGCAGCACCTCGGATGCCGAGTCCAGCATCGAGACGCCGCAACTGCGCAGCTTGCTCACGTACTCAGGCTTGAAGACCAGTTCCCAGACGTTGTCGGGCAGCGGGCCGCCGAGCGCAGCGCGCACCTTGTCGACGTTGATCCCCACCGTGGTGTAGCCCCACAGCCAGTTCACGAGGTAGTTGTTGCCAGGGTCCATCTTGCCCAGCTGGGCCTGGATGGCGGGGTCCAGATTGCGCAGGTTCGGGATCTTGGACTTGTCCAGCCGCTGCAGCAGGCCACCATCGACCTGCAGCTTGGCCCAGTTCGACGAGGGCACGACGACGTCGTACCCAGTCTTGCCCGCCACCAGCTTGGCGTGGACGATCTCGTTGTTGTCGAAGACGTCGTAGCGCACCTTGATGCCCGTCTCCTTCTCGAAGCGCGCGATCACGTCCTCGCCGATGTAGTCAGACCAGTTGTAGACGTGCAGCACCTTGTCCTCCTCCTGCGCCTGCGCGCCCGGCACAGCGCAGAACAAGCTTGCAGCAGCGGCCAGCATTGCGGCCAGGGGACGGAAGGAGAGGGCTTTCATCGTGAGGGCCTCCAGGCGCGTGGGAACGGGTTGGGGGGCGGGATGCAGAAGCGACGCGATTTTGTATCGGAATGAAAACCGCCGGCCGGCACTTCCGCTTTCAGACCTGCACCCAGCTGGCGCCGCGGGCGTCAGCCAGGGTCAGGTCCAGGCAGCGGCGGATGCGCGCGACCATCTCGTCGATCTGCGCGCGCGTGATCACCAACGGGGGAGCGATGATCATGCGGTCGCCCACCGCGCGCATGACCAGACCATTGGCAAAACAGTGCCCGCGGCACATCACCCCGACTTCCAGGTCGGGCGGGAACGGTTGGCCGGTGTGCTTGTCTTTCACGAGCAGCAGAGCTCCCATCAGGCCGCAGGTCTGGGCTTCGCCGACCAGCGGATGGTCGGCGAGTTCCGCGAAGGCGGAAGCAAGATATGGGCCCACATCGTTTCGAACGTGCTCCACGAGACCCAGTTCGCGTATGAGGCGTACGTTGGCCACGCCCACCGCGCACGCCACCGGATGCCCTGAATAGGTGTAGCCATGGGCGAACTCGCCGCCTCGCTCAATCAGCAACCGGGCCACGCGCTCGCCGACCAGCACCCCGCCCAGCGGCACGTAACCACTTGTGACCCCCTTGGCGAAAGTCATCAGGTCGGGCTGGAAACCCAGGGTCTCGCAGCCGAACCATTGCCCGGTGCGGCCGAACCCACAGATCACCTCGTCGCTGACGAGCAGGATGCCGTGGCGCCGGCAGATGCGCTCGATCTCGGGCCAGTAGGTGGAGGGCGGGACGATCACCCCGCCGGCGCCCTGCACAGGCTCGCCGATGAAAGCGGCCACCTTGTCCGCGCCGACCTCCTCGATCTTCTCCTCGAGCCAGCGCGCTGCGACGAGGCCGAAATCCTCGCGACTGAGGCCGCGCGTGCGGCCGTGCTCCCACCAGTAAGGCTGCTGGATGTGGACGATGCCGGGGATGGGCAGCCCGCCCTGGGCGTGCATGCCGCTCATGCCCCCGAGTGAGGCGCCGGCCATTGTCGAGCCGTGGTAGGCGTTGACGCGGCTGATGATCACCTGCCGTTGGGGCTGACCGAGCAGGTCCCAGTAGCGGCGCACCATGCGCACCACGGTGTCGTTGCCCTCCGAGCCCGAGCCCGTGAAGAAGACGTGCCGGAAGGGTGGGGGGCTGATCTCGACCAGCAACTCCGCCAACTCGATGGCTGGTGGCGTCGCGGTCTGGAAGAAGGCGTTGTAGAAGGGCAGCTCGCGCATCTGGCGCGCCGCCGCATCCACCAGCGACTGCTGCCCGTAGCCGACATTGACGCACCAAAGGCCGGACATGCCGTCCAGGATGCGCTGGCCGTCGCTGTCTCGCAGCCAGATGTTGTCGGCGCTGGTGATCACGCGTGAGCCCTTGCGTGCGAGCGCCTGGAAGTCGGTGAACGGGTGCAGGAAGTGGGCGGCGTCAGCCTCCTGCCACTGCCGGGTGCTGCGGCCGTGCCAGCCGGCGGACCCATCGGAGGGGGTGTCGTGATTCATCGGGCCTGGACCTCGCAAGCGTGACGTTTCAGACATGCAGCAGGAGATGCTCCCGCTCCCAGGGTGAGATCACCTTCATGAACTCCGCGTGCTCGATTTCCTTGACCTCGGTGTAGACCGTCACGAAGGCTTCTCCGAGCACCGAGGCGAGCGCCTTTTCGGCGCGCAGCAACTCCAGCGCCTCGCCCAGGCTTCGGGGCAGCTGGTAGTCGCCGAGGTAGGCGTCACCCGTGCACTCGGGCGCCGGCTCGATGCGCTCGCGCATGCCCAGCAGTCCGCAGGCCAGCGTCGCCGCGAGGGCGACGTAGGGGTTGGCGTCGGCGCCGATGACGCGGTTCTCAATCCGCCGCGCCGACGGTGGCGCCACGGGCGAGCGGATGCCCACGGTCCGGTTGTCGGTGCCCCACTGGATATTGATGGGCGCCGCGGTGAAGCGCGCCAGCCGGCGGTAGCTGTTGACATAGGGCGCGAACAGCGCCATCGCCGCGGGTATGTATTTCTGCAGCCCGCCGATGTACCAGCGAAATGCGTCGCTCGCGCTCCCGTCGTCCAGACTGAAGATGTTGCGTCCCGTTGCGCGGTCGACCACGCTCTGGTGCACGTGCATCGCGCTGCCAGGCTCGCCCGCGATCGGCTTGGCCATGAAGGTGGCGTACATGTCGTGCCGCAGGGCCGCCTCACGCACCGTGCGCTTGAACAGGAAGACCTCGTCGGCCAGTCCGAGCGGGTGGGCATGGAAGAAGTTGATCTCCATCTGCCCTGCGCCAACCTCGTGGATCAGCGTGTCGACATTCAGCTCCATGCGCTCGCAGTAGGCGTAGACGTCCTCGAACAGCGGGTCGAACTCGTTGACCGCATCGATCGAGTAGGCCTGACGCGAGGTCTCGCTGCGCCCGCTGCGCCCGACCGGGGGCTTCAGCGGCACGTCCGGGTCGGTGTTGCGGGCGACGAGGTAGAACTCCAGTTCCGGGGCGACGACCGGATCCCAGCCCTCGGCCGCATACAGCTCGCAGACGCGCCGCAGCACCGAGCGTGGCGCGAAGGGCACGAGCGCGCCGTCGCGGTCGTAGCAGTCGTGGATGACCTGGGCCGTCGGGTCGACCGCCCAGGGCACGATGCGCACCGTGCTCGGGTCCGGCCGCAGGTGCATGTCGCGATCGGTGGGCTGGATCACGTCGTAGTACGGCCCTTCCTCGGGGAACTCGCCGGTCACCCCCATTGCCACCACGGCCTCCGGCAGCCGCATGCCCCGGTCCTCGGTGAATTTCTCGCGCGGCAGGATCTTGCCCCGCGCCACGCCGGTGAGGTCAGGCACGAGGCACTCGATCTCGGTCACGCGGTGGCGGTCCAGCCATTGCTCGAGTTCGCCAAAGCTCAATTGGGGGCGGGTCAGCATGGTGTGCTCGGTCGGTGTCGGGGGTGATCAGGACTTCAAATGTTCCACAGGCGTGCGCGGTGGGGGGGTGCTGCTCCAGGCTCAGCCCAAGGCGTCGCGCAGCCGGTACCAGGCCATGCCCAGCACGAGCGCCGGCATGCGCAGCCAGGGTCCGCCGGGAAAGGCGCGGTGCTTCAGGCGCGAGAAGAGCTCGAAACCGCCTGCCTCGCCCATCATGGCGTGGGCCACGAGCCGGCCCGCCATTCCGGTCAAGGCCAAGCCGTGGCCGGAGAAACCCTGAAGATAGTAGATGTTGCCTGCGCCGCGCCGTTCCGCAGGCAAGCGTCCGAAATCTGGCGCGCGGTTCATCGTGATGTCGACGAAGCCGCCCCAGGCATGCTCGACCCGTGCCCGGGCGAGCTGCGGGAAGGTTCGCACGATGCGCTGACGCATGGCCTGAGCCAGCCGTGCGGGCGGCAGCGTGCTGTAGCTGACCCGGCCGCCGAACAGCAGCCGGTCGTCGGCGGTGGGGCGGAAGTAGTCGAGCACGACGTCGGTGTCGCAGACGGCTGAACGCGATGGAATCAGCGAAGCCGCGAGACCGGACTCGAGCCGTTCGGTGCAGGCGATGTAGGTGCCCACGGGCATGATGCGCGGCGCCAGGGAAGGCTCGAGCCGGCCGAGATGCACGTTTCCCGCCAGCAGGACTTGGCGCGCCCGGACTTCGCCGCGCGAGGTGCGCAGGCGCGTCACCGCGCCAGCCTCGATGGCGCTGACCTTGGAGCCCTCGTGCAGCAAGGCACCAGCCTGAGCAGCGGCGCGCGCGATGCCCAGCGTGTACTTCAGCGGGTGCAGGTGGCCAGAGCGCGGATCGTGCACCCCGCCGTGGTAGCGCGGGCTTGCCACCCACCGGCCGACGTCGCTGCCGGCAATGGGCCGCATCGGGTAGCCGTAGACGGTTTCCATGCGCTGCGCCCAGGCTTCGAGCTTTCCGGCCTTGCGGGCACTGGTGGCAACCGACAGGAAGCCGCTCTGCCAGTCGCAGGCGATACCGTGCGTGGCGACGCGTTGCTGGATCAGGTCCAGGGCCTCGATCGTGAGGGCAAAGACCCGGCGCGCGTCGTCCAGTCCGAGCTGGGCCTCGATGACCGGCATGTCGCAAGCCAGGCCGTGGATGGCCTGACCGCCGTTGCGACCGCTCGCTCCACCGCCCACCACGCCAGCCTCGAGCACACGCACCGACAGGCCTCGTTGCGCCAATTCCAGTGCGGCCGACAGGCCGGCGAGGCCGCCGCCCACGATGGCAACGTCACAGTCCACCGCACCGTCCAGCGCAGGCCAGCCCGCCCCGCGCGGGGCCGTGACGTCGTACCAGCAGTCGCGGGCCAGGTCGCGGTCGATTTCGCGCAGCTCGGGCATGAAGAAGCTCTCGGCCTGTCAGTGTCGCCGTGAGCGCTCGGGGTGTCCAGAGGCCGGCGCAGGGCGGCCCTGCGCTGGCTCAAGGGCGCAGGGCTGCCGCAAGGACCCGTCACTGCGCGCGGCTGTCCTCAGACACCACCCCCTGAGGCCGCCACACGCCCGCACAGATAGGTCCAGACGAAGTGCGCCGCCGCGCTGGCGGTGATTTCGGCGTGGTCGTAGGGGGGCGAGACCTCGACGCAGTCCATGCCGACGAAGGGCAGGTCGGCCAGTTCCTCGATCAGCGTCAGCACCTGGTTCGTCGTCAGGCCACCCGGCTCGGGCGTGCCCGTTCCGGGCGCGTGGGCGGGGTCCAAGCAGTCGATGTCCAGGCTCAGATAGACGGGGGGATGACCCACCGCAGCCAGGCGCTGGCGGATCGAGTCCGCCAGCGGTCGCAGTTGGGCAGGGCTTTCCAGCCCGCGGAGGCTGCGCGCCGTGTGCACCGCGCCACCTCTCGCGCTGACAAATTCGCGCGCCTCGCGCACCGCCGCGGAGCGGATGCCGATCTGGGTGAAGGCGTGAGCGTCTGCCAGGCCCTCGACGATGGCTTCTGCGACCCAGGTGCCATGGCCGCTGGGCTCGCCGAAGTGGTCCTCCCAGGTATCGCAGTGGGCGTCGAAGTGCAGCACGGCCAGCGGGCGGCCCAGCGCTTCACGGTAGGCGCGCAGCAGCGGCAAAGTGATCGAATGGTCGCCGCCGAGCCAGACGACGTGATGTTGCTTCAACAATTGCAGCGCCGGTCCTGCCATCGCCGCACGCATCGACTCTATCGACGTGTTGGGAAGCGCGAGGTCACCCGCATCACCCAGGGCTGGCAGCGGCGACGCGTCGAAAAAGGGATGGGTGCCGTCGCACAGCATGTGGCTGGCCGTGCGGATGGCACGGGGGCCGAAACGCGCTCCGGGCCGGTACGTCGTCGCGCCGTCCCAGGCGATGCCGGCCACGGCGTAGGGATGCTGCGGACTCAGGGGTCCGGCCTTGAGGAATCGCGTGTCGGACAGGTAGGCAAAGGACGACATGGACGCCCGGCGAGCAAGTGGATACTGGTCAGGGGATGATACGGGCCCGCCCACCCTGGACATGCCGCCGCCCGATGAAGTCCATACTCATTCTTCAGAACCTCAGCATGGATGGCCCCGCCTATCTGGCCACGTGGCTGGCTGGGCGCGGCCTGCCGATGGATGTGCGCAACACGGAGGCTGGCCAGGCCTTCCCCTCGAGCGTGGCGAGCTACGCCGCGCTGGCGATCCTGGGCGGCGAGATGAGCGCGAACGACCCGTTGCCCTCTTTGCGTCAAGCCGAGGCGCTGATCCGTGAGGCGGTGTCTCTGGGCATCCCGGTGCTCGGCCATTGTCTGGGCGGGCAGTTGATGGCTCGTGCGCTTGGCGGCGCCGTGAGGGAGTCTCCCGCGCCAGAGATCGGCTGGCAGCCGATGCAACTCACCGACGATCCCGAGGCCCGGCGCTGGTTCGGCACCGAGACAGAGCACCAGGTCATGCACTGGCATTACGAATCATTTGACCTGCCACCGGGCGCGCGCTGGCTCGCGCGCAGCGCGGCCTGTCCGAACCAGGCCTTCGCCATCGGGCCGCACCTGGCCATGCAATTCCACATCGAGGTCGATGCGGACAAGGTTGTCCGCTGGGCCGAAATCGGCGATCCGAAATGGCCGCAGGCGCAGGCCCGCCATGCGACGGTACAGGGACGCGACGCCATGATCGAGGGCATCTCGAGTTGGATCGATGCGCACCACCGACTGGCGGACCGGGTCTACGAGACCTGGCTGGGCGGTGTGCGCTGAGATTTCGCCCGTCAGGCCGATGGACCGTTCGGCGGCGATTTTTCACGAGCGCCGCACGCGTTTTCATGATGTGGAAAGCGCGTTGGTGCGGCGCAGCATCCAGACTTCACGAGAAGAAAAACGATTTCTCATCATGAAAATTAATTCATAGGTCTTTGTTTTTAAACGCTTTCTTTAGTTGTCTTCTATAAGACATAAGTCACCGAAAGACCCTCTGGGGGGCGTAGGCTTGCAGCCATTCGATCCCTCGTTTCTTTTCCACCTCCAAGGAGTCTTCGATGAGCAAATCCACCCGTGAACAGCAGATCGCCGCGCTGGAGCGCGACTGGACCGAGAACCCGCGCTGGAAGGGCATCCAGCGCGGCTATGGCGCCGCCGACGTGGTGCGTCTGCGCGGCTCGGTACAGGTCGATCACACGCTGGCGCGCCGCGGCGCCGACAAGCTGTGGAAGCTGCTGCACACCGAGCCCTTCGTCAATTCGCTTGGCGCCATGACCGGCAACCAGGCCATGCAGCAGATCAAGGCAGGCCTGAAGGCGATCTACCTCTCCGGTTGGCAGGTGGCCGCCGACGCCAACGACAGCGGCGAGATGTACCCCGACCAGTCTCTCTATTCGGTGGACTCGGTTCCCAAGGTGGTCAGGCGTATCAACAACGCGTTCACGCGCGCCGACCAGATCCAGTGGAGCGAAGGCCGCGACGACATCGACTACTTCGCCCCGATCGTGGCAGACGCCGAGGCGGGCTTCGGCGGCGTGCTCAATGCCTTCGAGCTCATGAAGGCCATGATCGACGCTGGCGCTGCCGGGGTGCACTTCGAAGACCAGCTCGCCTCGGTCAAGAAGTGCGGCCACATGGGCGGCAAGGTGCTCGTGCCCACACGGGAAGCCGTGAGCAAGCTCGTCGCCGCGCGTCTGGCCGCCGACGTGATGGGCACGCCCACCCTCCTGCTCGCGCGTACCGACGCCGAGGCGGCCGACCTGGTCACGAGCGATGTCGACGACAACGACCGGGCCTTCCTCACCGGTGAGCGCACGGTAGAGGGCTTCTTTCGCACCCGCAACGGTCTGGAGCAGGCGATCAGCCGTGGTCTGGCCTACGCACCCTACGCCGACCTGATCTGGTGCGAGACCGGCAAGCCCGACCTCGCCTTCGCCAAGGCCTTCGCCGACGCCATCCACGCGAAGTTCCCGGGCAAGATGCTGGCCTACAACTGCAGCCCGAGCTTCAACTGGAAGAAGAACCTCGACGACGCGACGATCGCGAAGTTCCAGCGCGAGCTCGGCGCCATGGGCTACAAGTTCCAGTTCATCACGCTGGCCGGCTTCCACAGCCTGAACTACGGCATGTTCGACCTGGCCTACGGCTACGCGCGCCAGAACATGACGGCCTTCGTCGAACTTCAGCAAAAGGAGTTTGCGGCAGCCGATCGTGGCTTCACGGCCGTGAAGCACCAGCGCGAGGTCGGCACCGGCTACTTCGACGCCGTGACGACGACGATCGAGAAGCTGGCCTCGACCGCGGCGCTGAAGGGCTCGACCGAGGACGAGCAGTTCCTCGACGGCACCCACCACTGACCGGCAAGCCGAGCCGCGCGGGTGCGCCGGCGCGGCAGCGGCTGCACCCGCGCGACGCCCGGCCCCGGCCGGGCGTCGCCTTTCCCGGCGCCTACATCGAGGCGGCGAGCATCTCGCGGTAGTCCTCGCGTGTGGCCAGCCGCGGGTTCATCTTGTGGCAGTGGTCGGCCAGCGCGCCGTCGATCACGCGCCCGAACAGGTCAGCGCCCACGCCCATCGCTCCCAGGCCTGCAGGCAGGCCCAGGCGCGCATTCAACGCGTGCAAGGCCTCGGCCAGCTCGGTTCCTTTCGCGTCGCACGAGCCGATGCCGATCGCCTGGGCCATGCGCTGCAGGCGCTGAGCAGCCTGCACCGAGTCCGCGCCCGCGTTGAAGCGCACCACCGCCGGCAGGAACATCGCGTTCAGCGTCCCATGGTGCAGTCGTGGGTTGACCCCGCCCAGGCTGTGGCTGAGCGAATGCACGCAGCCCAAACCTTTCTGGAAGGCCATCGCGCCCTGCATGCTCGCGCTCATCATCTGCCAGCGGGCCTCACGGTCGCTGCCATTACGGGTGGCGCGCTCCACGTGCGCCCATCCGCGCGCCAGGCCGTCCAGCGCGATCGCGTCGGCCGGCGGATTGACCGCCGCGGCCATGAAGCTTTCCATGCAATGAGCTATCGCGTCCATGCCGGTGGCAGCGGTAAGCATGGGCGGCAGACCGAGCGTCAGTTCGGGGTCGAGGATGGCCGAGCGTGGCATCAGGTGCCAGGAGTGGAATCCGAGCTTGCGTCCGTCTTCGACGATCAGGATCGCGCCGCGTGCCACCTCGCTGCCGGTGCCGGCCGTCGTCGGCACCGCGATCAGTGGCGCGGCGACCTCGGTGATGAGCGGGCTGCCGCCTTCGATCGTCGCGTAGGTCCTCAGCGCTCCTGGGTGGGTGGCCAGGATGGCCGCTCCTTTGGCCAGGTCGATGCTGGAGCCGCCGCCCACCGCGATCAGCCCGTCGCAGCCCTCACGCCTGAAGACATCGACGGCGGCGCGCACGCCCGCCTCGGTCGGGTTGGCCGGCGTGCCGTCGAACACGGCATGCGGAAGGTCGCCCAGAGCAGCCTGCGCCTGGGCCAGCACCCCGGCGGCGCGCACGCCAGCGTCACTGATGAGCAGCGGCTTGCGCATCCCGATGCGAGCGCATTCCTCGGGCAGCAGCCGGACGGCGCCGTGGTCGAGATGGATCTGGGTCAGGTACTGGATGTGGGCCATGGTCTTGCAGTGGCAGTGGAGCGGGGGTGCCGCCGTGTGGGTATCCGGCCGCGTGAAGGGGGTCAAGCTTGCCACGGCCGGCAGCACAGGCACAGAAGTATGCCGCGGGCATACTTCGGGCGACGGGCGGGCAGGCCCTGGCTTGGGCTGCCTGCGTCTGTTCGTCGTCTCTTGCATCTGTGACCAGCATTCCGTTGCCTTCATGGCTGTCCACCTGCTGACGCCCCGCATGGCCGGGGTGCTCGATCGCATCCGGCGCGCGAACCGACCGCCGTTCCACACCATGTCGCCGGTCCAGGCACGCGCCGCCTATGCGGCGGGCGCAGAGGTGCTGGACCTGCCGCGGGCGCCCTTGGCTCGCGTTGAGGACTTGCGACTGCCGGCGGGGGACGGCGGGGTCCGCCCTGCAAGGCTCTATGCGGCGCGGGGACGCGAGGCAGGGCCGCAGCCCGTGTTGCTGTACCTGCACGGCGGCGGCTTCGTGCTGGGCAATCTCGAAACCCACGACAGCCTGTGCCGCCAATTGGCGCTGCGCAGCGGCGCAGCGGTGGTGGCGCTGGACTACCGCTTGGCGCCTGAGCATCGGTTTCCTGCGGCCTGGGATGATGTCTGGTCCGCGCTCACGACCTTGCATTTAGGAGCCACCGATCTGGGCCTTGACGGCCGGCGCATCGCCATCGGCGGTGACAGCGCCGGTGGAACGCTGGCCGCGGCCACGGCATTGCGTGCGCGTGACGAGGGTTTGCAACTGGTGCTGCAACTGCTGGTCACGCCGGGCATCGGCGACCGCGCTGACTCCGGCTCGCGTCGTCTGTTCGCCAACGGCTTCCTGATCGACGCGGCCACGGTGCATTGGTTCTTTGACCATGCGGTGCCGCCAGAGCATCGCCGCGACCCCCGTTTCGCCCCGATAGAGGCGCCGGAGCACGAAGGCCTGTGCCCGGCGCTGCTGTTGCTGGCCGAGTGCGACCCGGTGTTCGACGACGGCATCGGGTACGCTGACCGGCTGCGCCTGGCCGGCGTCCCGGTGGACTTGGAGATCTACCGTGGCGTCACGCATGATTTCATGAAGATGGGCCGCGTGCTGCCCGAGGCGCTTCTCGCGCTGGACCGCGCTGCAGTCGCCCTGAGATTGGCCTGGAACCTGGAAGGAGACCTGAAATGAAACGATTCCTCACATCGCTGCGCGCGGTTCCCCCCAAGGGAGCGCTCGGTACTCACGCATCGGCCGGGCGCTTCTGAGATGAAACGCAGCGAGTTCCGCTTCTTCGACCCCCTGCGGGTGCGTTGGGTCGAGGTCGACATGCAGAAGATCGTTTTCAACGGTCACTATCTGATGTACTTCGACACGGCCGTGGCAGGGTATTGGCGCGCGATGGCCTTGCCGTACCACGAGACCATGGAGCTCTACGGTGGAGACATGTTCGTGCGCAAGGCCACCGTGGAGTACCACGCTTCGGCGCGTTACGACGACCGGCTCGACGTGGGCTTGCGGGTGCAGCGCATCGGCAACTCCTCGATGCTGTTCGTCGGCGCGATCTTCCGCGGCGAGAAGGCGCTGGTGACGGGCGAGCTGGTCTACGTCTACGCCGACCCGGCGACGCAGACTTCCCGCCCCGTGCCTCAGGGCCTGCGCGATCTGTTTCTGGGCTACGAGGCGGGCGACGCCGTGGTGCAGGTTTCCACCGGCGACTGGGCGACGCTGGAAAACCCTGCCCACGCCTTGCGCGAGGCCGTGTTCGTGCGCGAACAGGAGGTGCCGGCGGAGTTGGAGTGGGACGCCGACGACGCCACGGCGCTGCATGCGCTGGCGCGCAACCGCCTGGGCCTGGCGCTGGGCACGGGCCGCCTTGTCGAACTGGCGCCCGGAGTGGGCAAGATCGGGCGCATGGCGGTTCGCGCCGACATGCGCGGCACCGGTGTCGGGCGGGCGGTGCTGGGCACGCTGATCAGCGCGGCGCGCGAGCGCGGGCTGCGCGAGGTGGTGCTGCATGCCCAGTTGACAGCGGCCGGTTTCTACCGCGCGGCGGGTTTTTCACCCCGGGGCGGTGTCTTCGACGAAGTCGGGATCCCCCACCAGGAGATGACCCTGGCGCTCGATCGAAGCGCTTGAGGCTTCCGCCTCTCAGCCGGGCAGGTCGTCGAAGGCCTCGACGTGCCGCGGCCCGGCGGGCAGGCCGGCCAGGGCTTCGGCGGCAGAGGCCTCGATCGCCCGCTGCAGGCTTTCGTCGACGCCTGCGGGGGCTGCCGGGCGGGAGTAGACCTCCATCACGGTGGCCAGGCCGCCCGACGACAGGTCGCAACGGGCGAGTACGCGTGCTTGCAGGCCCGAGTGCATGTCGATCAGCTTGGCGTGCAGGGCACGCACCCGGGCCAGCGCCGCGGCTTGCCCGTCAGGCGGCAGCTTCCAGTAGACGTAGAGCTCTCGCACAGGGTGGCCCGATCAGCCCCTCATGCCGAGGCGACGTCGGCCGGCAGGCCATAGGGCAGATCAGCCAGCCGTACCGCCACCGTGCCGACGCTCAGATGGCCCGGTGAGCCCGCCAGGGCCGTCTTCAACTCGACCAACGCCTCCCAGCCCCCAGCGGGGCTCGGTGCCGCCAGAACCACCATTCCGGCCGGCTGCCCAGGGTCGGCGCTGTGCGTCAGCTCGGCGCCCGCCTGCAGCGGCGCGTCGGCCACCACCCGGTACATCCGCCGCTTGAGCGTGCCGCGGTACTGGCTGCGGGCAACGACTTCCTGCCCTGGGTAGCAGCCCTTCTGGAAATGGACGCCACCCGTCAGCTCCAGATTCACCATCTGTGGCACGAACTGCTCGACGGTGGACAAAGTGACGCGGGCGATACCGCTGCGCACTTCGAGCCAGGCCCAGTCGCGGTCCGACAGCGCGGGCAGGGCAGGGGGCGGCTGCAGCACCGGCTGGATCAGCAGGGCCCGCGGCACTCCTTCGACGTCGGGCAGTCGCACCATCCATGCGGCGCCGTGCTGCACGCAATGTCCCGGTGCGGGCAGGGAGGCCGGCTCGCCTCCCGCCTGCGCCCACCACCGAGCCACCGCGGAGCCAGCCAGACCGAACAAATCCTGGTCGGGTGTGCCGGTGGCGAGCTTGCACTTCGCCCGCAGCACGAACATCGACAGCCGCTTCAGCGTCGGGGCCAGCAGGTCGGCGCTGCAAGCGAGCGCGAACGAGTCCGACCCTGTCCGCCAGGCCCAGAAGGTGGCGAGAAGACGGCCTTTGGCCGAGCAATAGCCCGCAAGTCGAGTCTGCCCGTGGGGCAGTTGGACCAGGTCCTGGGTGAGCTGACCATTCAGGAATCTGGCGCTGTCGGGGCCGGTGGCGGTCATCAAGCCCCAATCCTGAAGGCGCAGCACGCCTTCGGGGACCCATCCTGAGGTCGGTTCGTTGTGCATGGCCTGATTATCATCAGCCCCCATGTTCGCCAAGTCGTCGGGGTCTCGCCTGTTGCGCCTTCTCGGGGCGTTCGCTCTGGTCGCGCTGGCGGCATCGGTCGTGACCGTCGGGTCCGTGGCCTGGTGGCTGAATCGCCCGCTGGACCTCGCGGGTGCCAGCGTGGAGTTGTCGATCGAGCCTGGAAGCTCGCCGCGCGAAGTCGCGCGCGCCTGGGTCGATGCGGGTGTCCGGACCTCCCCCCGGCTGCTGTACGAGTGGTTTCGCTGGTCGGGGCAGGCACGCCGCATCCGCGCCGGCAGTTATGAGATCGAGATCGGCGTCACGCCCCGTTCACTGCTGGACAAGATGGTTCAGGGCGACGAGACCCTGGAAGCTGTGCGCCTGATCGAGGGCTGGACCTTCCGCCAGTTCCGAGAGGCGCTGGCCCGCGCGCCATATCTGAAACAGGTGGCCGCGGGCATGAGTGAGTCGCAACTGATGGCAGCCATCGGCGCGCCGGGGCAAGCCGCGGAAGGGCGCTTCTTCCCGGACACCTACCTCTACAGCCGCGGCGTGAGTGACCTGACCGTGCTCAAGCGCGCACATCGGGCGATGGCCGGCAGGCTGGCTGCGGTCTGGTCCGAGCGCGCCGAGGACCTGCCGCTGAAGAGCGCGGACGAGGCGCTGATCCTGGCCTCGATCATCGAGAAGGAGACCGCCGCCGAGTCCGACCGCGGCCAGATCGCCGGTGTGTTCGTCAACCGGTTGCGGATCGGAATGCCTTTGCAGACCGACCCGACGGTCATCTATGGCATGGGTGAGGCCTTCGACGGCAACCTGCGCAAGCGCGACCTGCAGCAGGACACTCCCTGGAACACCTACACCCGCAACGGGCTGCCACCCACGCCGATCGCCATGCCGGGGCAGGCGGCGCTGCGTGCATCGGTGCGTCCGCAGTACACGCCCGCCCTGTACTTCGTGGCCCGCGGCGACGGCAGCAGTGCCTTCAGCCAGACGCTCGAGGAACATAATCGCGCGGTCAATCGCTACCAACGCGGCGGTCGCTGAGTTGCGTCTTCAACCCCCGCCTGTGTCGTCTGCTCCAACATTGCGCATGCCGGGCCGCTTCATCACCTTCGAGGGCATCGACGGCGCCGGAAAGTCCTCGCACATCGAGCCCCTGGCACAGTGGCTGCGCGCGCGAGGCCACTCGGTGGTCGTCACGCGTGAGCCTGGCGGCACCCCGCTGGCAGAGATGCTGCGGGAACTGCTCCTGCACCGATCGATGGACGCGATGACCGAGGCCCTGATCGTGTTCGCGGCGCGACGCGATCATCTGCGCCAGAGCATCGAGCCGGCTCTGGCTGCCGGAACTACGGTGCTGTGCGACCGCTTCACCGACGCCACCTTCGCGTACCAGGGGGGCGGCCGCGGCTTTGCCCACACGGTGCTCGACCACCTCGAGGCCTGGGTGCAGCAGGGTAGACAGCCCGACCTGACGCTATGGTTCGACCTGCCCCCCGAGGTGGCGGCACGGCGACGTGCCGCAGCCCGTCCTGCCGACCGGTTCGAGTCCGAGGACGCGGAATTCTTCCAGCGGGTGCGTGCCGGCTATGAAGCCCGGCGGATGGCTGATCCGACCCGTTTCACTGTCCTGAACGCGGCGGCCAGCCCGAGCGAGGTCTGGCAGGACTTGGTGTCGGTCGTGGAGGGCAGGGGGTGGTGAACGCAGTCGCAACCCGGCGCGGCACCCGGGTCCCACCCGACGAAGCCTCGAACAGCCCCTCAGCTGAGACTGAGCAGGGGGCAGGACTGCAGTTGTGGGGGGTGCAAGAATTGCCTTGGCTCGGCGAAGCCTTGGCTGCTACCCTGCGGCACCAAAAGGGACACGCGGTGATGGTGCACGCGGACCCGGGCCATGGATCGCTGGAATTTGCCTTCGGCTTGGCACAGGCGTGGTTGTGCGAGTCCGGCGACGGCGCTCAGCGACCTTGTGGACAGTGTGTGTCTTGTCGCCTGACACGCGCCCAGACCCACCCGGACCTGATGCTGCGACTGCCGCAACACCTGGCCTTGCAGCACGGCATGGCCGTGGAATACGACGACAAGCGCAAGCCCAGCCGCCAGATCCGGGTGGCGGAGCTGCGGGCGGCGCTGGACTGGAGCGTCACGACGAGCGGGCGCGGCCGAGGCAAGGTCCTCGTGATTCATCCTGCCGAGACCATGAACGCCGTGACGGCCAGTGCGCTGCTCAAGACACTGGAGGAGCCGCCAGCGGGCATGCGCATCGTCCTGACCACGGCAGACCCCGGGCTGCTGCTGGCCACGATTTCGAGCCGCTGCCAGCGCGTCGTGCTGCCACGCCCGCAGCGGCCTGAGTCCTTGACCTGGCTGCAGCAGCGCGGTGTGGCAGATGCAGCACTGCTGTTGGACGCCACGGGCGGGCGCCCGCTGACCGCGTTGCGCTGGCATGCCGACGGCCTGGACGCCCGTGCCTGGGCGGCGATACCGGGCGCGGTGGCGCGCGCAGATGCCACGGTCTTCGCTGCCTGGCCCGTGCCGCGCATGGTTGATGCCCTGCAGAAACTGGCGCATGACGCAGCGCTGCGGTCCTGCGGGGCCGAGCCTCGGTTCTTTCCGCGGGCATCGCTGCCCGACGGATTGGATCTGGCGGCTGCGGCGCGATGGCACCAATCGTTGCTGCGCGTGGTACGCCACGCCGACCATCCCTGGAACGAAGGGCTGCTTGCCGAGGCACTGGTCAGCGAAGGCGCTCAAGTCTGGCAGGGCGCGCGCGCGACCACGCAGACGGCACGGGCGATGCCGCGCGCCGATACACTGAGCGCGCGCCTCCCAAGTTCGTGATGGACTCCAACCTGGTCTCCGTGCCCGGGCCCGCGCGCGGCTCGATGGACCCCGCCGCCGCGCCGCGCCCCAGCGTGATCCAACTCGTGCTGCGTGACCACGCCTCGCTGCACGCGGCGTACATGCCCGCGCTTCAGAACGGCGGATTGTTCGTCCCCACGACGCGCGAGCACGCTCTGGGCGACGAGGCTTATCTTCTGGTCGCCCTCCCCGACGAGACAACCCGGCATCCGGTGGTCGGGCGGGTGGTCTGGATCACGCCAGCGCACGCCTCGGGCGGGCGGCCTCAGGGCATCGGCGTTGCATTTCCAGCGGATGAAAGAGCGCAGGCGCTGCGCCAGAAAATCGAGGTTGCATTGGGCACATCCATGGCCAGTGCTCGCCCCACGCACACGCTGTAGTGCTGGTTCTTGAAGGCCCAAGTCAGGGCGGATTCAACGATGCTGGTCGACTCTCACTGCCATCTGAGCTTTCCAGGTCTGACCGAGCGTCTGGACGAGGTTCGGCGCGCGATGGCACAGGCCGATGTGACCCGAGCCTTGTGCATCTGCACGACGCTCGAGGAGTTCGAGGCCGTGCATGGTCTGGCGCTGGCCTACGACAACTTCTGGGCGACCGTGGGGGTGCATCCCGACAATGAAGGGGTGCTTGAACCTTCGGTGGAGCACCTCGTCGACCGCTCTGCGCTGCCACGCGTCGTGGCCGTGGGCGAGACCGGGCTGGACTACTACCGGCTCGACGGGCGTCGCTTCGAGGATATGGAATGGCAACGCGAGCGCTTCCGCATCCACATCCGTGCGGCCCTGGCGGCGGACTTGCCGCTGGTGGTTCATACGCGAAACGCTGCGGCTGACACGCTGCAGATCTTGCGAGAGGAGGGCGGATCCAGCGTCGGCGGTGTCTTTCATTGTTTCACCGAGACTCTGGAGACTGCGCGTGCAGCGCTCGACCTGGGCTTTGCCATATCCTTCTCCGGCATCCTGACCTTCCGCAATGCACAGGCGCTGCGTGAAGTCGCAGCCTTCGTTCCACTGGACCGCTGCCTCATCGAGACCGACAGCCCCTATCTGGCGCCTGTACCGTTTCGAGGCAAGACGAACATGCCGGCCTATGTCAGGCAAGTGGCCGATGAGTTGGCCCGCATCAAGGGCCTGGGCCTCGAAGAGCTTGCGGCGGCGACCAGCAAGAACTTCGAGCGGGTCTTCCCGCGGGTACTTGCCTGAGTTGGACCAGGTTGTCAAAAAATGCTTAGAAAATTGTTGAAATTTGCTTTTCAACTCATTGTTTTTATTTGTTTTTCTACAGCGAATGCGGGCATCTACGACGCGTTTTTCAAGGCTGTCGAACTTGACGACGCGCGTACCGTGATCCGCTTGCTGCAGAGGGGTTTTGACGTCAACTCCCCTGGACCAGATGGGCACTCGCCGTTGGCGATGGCGGTTCAACTCGACAGCCATCGCGTGGCCGATGTTTTGTTGCGGGTGCCAGGAATTTCGGTCGATCAAGCGAACGCGCAGGGCGAGACAGCGCTGATGTACGCAGCGGTCAAGGGCTCGCTGGAGTGGGCGCAGCGCCTGGTCAAGCAGGGCGCGCAGGTGCGCCGCGCCACCGGGTGGACCCCGTTGCACTACGCCGCGTCCGGCCCGGAGCCCGGCGTGGTGGGGTTTCTTCTGGACGCGGGTGCTGACGTTGACGCGGTGTCGCCGGATGGCAGCACCGCCTTGATGCTGGCCGCACGCTACGGCGACGAGCGCATCATCGACATGCTGCTCCAGCGCGGCGCGGACCCGCAACTGAAGAATCCGCACGGCGCCGTGGCCGCCGATTACGCGCGCGTCGCCGGCCGTGACCGGCTGGCCTCGCGCTTGGAGAAACTCACCGGCGCCGGGGTTTCACCATCGTCGTTGTCCTCCAGGCAGACGCGCCAGTAGGGAAAATTCTGACGCATGAAATGCATGGGTCCTGACTTCAATCAGGACAAGGTGCTTCCTAGACTTCGAACATGGTTCCCCCGATCGAAGGAGCAGCACCATGATCACGTCGCAACTGAACAACCCTTTCGTCCTGCTGATGAATCCCGAGGAAGTCATTCGCGCTGTCGAGACTTCGGATCGACTGCGTCGGCTTCGGCGTCACGTGTGCCGTCCGCTGGACCGACCGGTGGTGCCGAACGCGGTGGGCCTGGAAGCCGCGGCCTTCGACGCATTGCTCGATGACAACGACGACGCGCACGGTCGTTGATCGGCAAGTCGGGTTCCGGCGCTCGGGCGTCGGAGCCCTAGATAGCACAGCCTGACCTGCAGTCAGGTTCATAAGCGCGACGATGTGTATTATGTCAAATAGCATGGGCGGTCAGTCCGGGCTGTTTGACGAATTCAGTCCGGCAGTTGGCGATGGCGGCAGCTCGGCCATCCAAACACACGCCGGCCCCGCCGGCACTTCGCCACCGTTGGCACAGGTCCAAGCCTGGCCGCCGCAGGCGGACCACCGGGAGCTGGCCACGCGCCTGGACGCCTTGTTCGGGCAGCGTTGGCACTTCGGCACCTCGTCGTGGCACTTTCCTGGTTGGGCCGGCATCGTGTATGCGGGCCGCTGGCCGGCGTCTAATCTTTCTCGTCACGGCCTGCTAGCTTTGGCATCCCATCCGCTGCTGCGCAGCGTCAGCTTGGACCGGGCCTTCTACCGTTGTCTCGATCGATCGACCTATGCCGCACTTGCCGAGCAGGTTCCAGACGCCTTCCGATTCGTGGTGAAAGCGCCTGCGTCAGTGACTGATGCCGTTTTGCGCGAATCCGGCAGCGGCCGCGTCGCCAGCCTGAATCCGGGCTTCCTCGACTCTGCGGCGGCTGTCGTCCAGGCGCTGGAGCCTGCTTGCGGTGGTCTGGGCGACAAGCTGGGAGCGCTGGTGTTTCAGCTTTCGCCGCTGCCCGGGTCGCTGTTGTGCGACGGGGCCGCTCCAGCCCTGGAGCGTCTGGAAGCCTTCTGGTCTCGGCTGATGCCCATGGTGCCGCCGGGGGTCGACATCGCTCTTGAAGTTCGCGATGCCCAACTCCTGGGGCCTCCTCTGGCCCGACAGTTGCGAGCCTACGGCGTGCGCTACTGTCTGGGCTTGCACGACCGCATGCCGCCGATCACGAGGCAACTCGACATGCTGCGCGCGCTGTGGCCGGGCAACTTCGTGTGCCGCTGGAATCTGCAACGCGGACTGCGCTACGCGCACGCACGGGACCTGTTCGCTCCCTTCGACCGGTTACAGGCTCCAGACCTTGCCACGCGCGCCGAGTTGGCGCGCGTGATCACGGCCACGCTGCGGGCAGGCTATCGCGCCTGCGTGACCATCAACAACAAGGCGGAAGGCTCGGCGCCGCTGTCGGTACTCGCACTGGCCGAGGCGGTCGCGGATACCGCCCTCCGGGCCGATGCCCTCAGCGCCGGCGGTCCTGCGAGTCCATCCACTCGTCACTGAGCGCGCGCAGATCGGCTGCGCGCCAGACTCCGACATGACGGCCCTTGAACTTCTGCAGGAACTCGGGCTGCGGCTGCAACTGCGACGTGTCGGCCACACGCGTGTAGATGATCACCCTGCCCTGCGGATGCTCGTCGAGCCAGGGTCGCATGGCGGCCGCCGTCTCGAAGACCTCCAACGGACGGCGAAGACGGCCGATGAACTGAAACTGGCCTTGATACTTGCCCAGATGAGCCACGGGCTGTCCCGCGTCCTGCGCCGCACGCAAATGGGCGCTGACGGGATGCACGTCATACGCATCGAGCAAGGCCCGGCCGAAGCCGGCATACAGGCCCAGCATCGACAAGACCACCGCAGCCGCCACGACAGCGGCGTGCCGGGTCACGTCGCGCCAGGGCGCGAGCAGCAGCATCAGGGCCGCCAGAACGAGCGCTGCGATCGTCCAGGCCAGTGCCGGAAGCTCGTCCGATTCGATGAAGTGCAGCAGCTGTGGATGTCGGTTCATCGTCAGCAAGGCAGCGCCCAACAGGACGAACCACAAGGCTGGCGCCCAGGCTTCCCAGCGCTGGAGGGGACGCCGCAGCGACGCCAGCCCGGCCGCGATCAGGAAAGCCATTCCAGGCACCGCGGGCAACAGGTACTGGATCTGCTTGCCACGAAAGGCGGAGAACGCGATGAAGACCGGCACGACCCACGTCATCGCGAATGCCCACCCAGCCGGTCGCGCCGAAGGAACACGCGCTGCCGACACCAGGCCGCGCCAGACCGCAGGGAACAGCAGCCAGGGCAGCAGCAGCAGGGGCAAGGTGACCGCGTAGTACCAGAACGGCCGCAGATGATGAACCGTGGTCGCAATGCGGTCGAAGGTCTGGCTCCAGAAGATCTCTCGTCCGAACTCCCTGCCCCCGGCCAAGGCGCTCGGCAGCGCCCAGGACAATGCCACCGCCGCGGCGATCACGAGCGCCAGAACGACACCGCCGTACCAGCGCCCCCATCGGGGCTGTTCGGCGGCGCCCGCTGCCACGAGGCGTGGCAGCCACACTGGCGCGAGCAAGGCCACCGGCAGAACGTGCAGCAGCGCCACCGGGCCCTTGGTGAGGATGCCCAAGCCGACAGCCAACCCGGTCATCACCCACGGCCCCGGTCCTGGACGCTGCGCGGCCCGCAGCACACCGTCGATGCCCAGCAGCACGAAGCAAGCCAACATCAGATCGAACATCACCGCCCCGGTGAATACCATCCAGAACAGTGTGCTGACCGTGATGACGCCCGTCATCGCCGCGATGCCAGGGCGGTCGCCAGCCAGGCGTCGTGCAATGCGCAGAACCAAGGTCATGGCTCCAACGCCGAACAGCCCGATCAGGACACGCGGCCACCATTCGTTCAGACCGAAGACGGACCAGCCGGCGTTGATCAGCCAGAACAGCAAAGGCGGCTTGTGGCCATAGAGTTCACCGTTCAGCGTCAATGAGATGAACTCGCCGCTGTTCCACATCTCCCAGGCCACGCTGAGGTAGCGCCCCTCGTCGACCGGAGTGAACGGCCGAAACAAGAGCGCCGCGATGGTCAGCAGCGCGCAGGCCAGGCTGATCAGAAGCCAAGTCATCCCGCCTTCGGCGTGCCGGGGTGTCATGGGCAATGACCTCTTCAAGGCGCAGACGACGAAATCAGCCGCCGCGATCGCTTGGACTTCCAGGCGGCAATCCATCCGTTGCCGAAGCCCGTCGGATCAACCACAGGTTTCGCAGGTAGATCACAAGCCCCAAGCTCTGCCCGACGATGAAAACCGGATCGCCGCGGTGCACGGCGTAGGCGGTCAGCAGTGCCCCACCGGCCAGACTGAAGTACCAGAACGCCACCGGGATCACGCTCCTGCGAACCTTCTCACTCTGGAGCCACTGCACCAGGAATCGCATGGAAAACAGGGCCTGACCGGCAAAGCCGATGATGAGCCACAGTGGATCGTGCTCCATCCGGAACCCCCGTTGATCAATCGCCGCTCGTGGGGGGCAACGACTCCTCCACCGGGCTCAGCCTGATGCGGCGACGCAGCCACATCACGCCGAGCACGTCCACGAGGCCCACCCACAGGCGGTTCCAGACGCCGTAGTGCGAGCGCCCGCGCAGGCGCGGCCGGTGGCGCACCGGAACCGAAATCACACGACCGCCTTCTCGCAGCACGAGTGCTGGCAGGAAGCGGTGCATGTGGTCGAAGTGCGGCAGACGAAGAAAGAGCTCGCGCTCGAACATCTTGAGGCCGCAACCGGTGTCTGGCGCCCCATCCGCCAGGAGCGTGGCTCGAAAACCATTGGCCAACCGCGACGACAGACGCTTCAGCCCATGATCGCGCCTGTGCTGGCGCCAGCCGGCCAGCAGCAAAGGCGCAGTGGTGGGTCCTGCCTGCGTCTGCGCAAACCAACGCTGCAGCAGCACCGGAATGTCCGCGGGATCGTTCTGGCCGTCGCCGTCGAGCGTCACCACCAAAGACGCCCGGGAGCGCCTGACGCCCGTGGCCACGGCCGCGCTCTGCCCGCAGTTGCGCTGGTGTCGAAGCACGCGCAGTCCGGGAAATGCGCCTTGAGCCTGTTGCAGTCGTCGGGGAGTCTCATCGCCGCTGGCATCGTCCACCAGCAAGACCTCGAAATCGATCACGCCGACCAGAGCGGCGTGTATTTCTTCGATCAAAGGTGCGATGTTGTCCTGCTCGTCGTGAACCGGCACGACGACGCTCAACTGAGGCACGGACGCCGAACGCGATCCGCATTCCGGTGTCGAGCCGGCCAACTGCGCACTCATCGGAAGCCAGAGCGCTGGCACCCGCGGAACAAGCCGCTGGCGGAGTCGGAGGGATTCGAACCCTCGATGCAGGTTTTGCCCGCATACTCCCTTAGCAGGGGAGCACCTTCGGCCTCTCGGTCACGACTCCAGCACATTGCATTCTAGATCAGGTCGACTGGCCATCGAGGTCGAAAGCGCGATGAAGCGCTCGAACCGCGAGTTCCATGTACTTTTCGTCGATGACGACACTGGTCTTGATCTCGCTGGTGGAGATCATCTGGATGTTGATGCCCTCCTCGCTCAGCGAGCGGAACATCTTTGCCGCCACACCGACGTGGCTCTTCATGCCGATGCCAACGATGCTGACCTTGCAGATGCGGTTGTCGCCAGCGACCGAGCTGGCGCCGACGGCCGGCGCCACACTCGTCTTGAGCAGGTCCAACACGCGCCCGTAGTCGTTGCGCGGCACGGTGAAGGAGAAATCGGTCTTGCCGTCGTTCGAGACGTTCTGGATGATCACGTCGACGTCGATATTGGCCTCGGCCACGGCGCCCAGGATCTTGTAGGCAATACCCGGACGGTCAGGCACGCCGAGCACGGTGACCTTGGCTTCGTCGCGGGTGAAGGCAATGCCGGAAACAACGGCCTGCTCCATCTTGTCGTCCTCTTCGTAGGTGATCAGGGTCCCGGACTTCGCCTCCTCGTCGAGGTCGATGTCCCAGGGGGTGAAGCTCGACAGCACGCGCAGCGGCACACGGTACTTGCCGGCGAACTCCACGGAGCGGATCTGCAGCACCTTGGATCCCAGGCTGGCCATCTCGAGCATTTCCTCGAAGCTGATGCTGCTCAGGCGCCGTGCCTCGGGCACGATACGTGGGTCGGTGGTGTAGACACCATCGACGTCGGTATAGATCAGGCACTCGTCGGCCTTCATCCCCGCCGCGACCGCGACCGCCGAGGTGTCGCTGCCGCCACGGCCGAGCGTGGTGATGTGGCCATCACCGTCGACGCCTTGGAAGCCGGTGACGATCACGACCTTGCCTGCGGCCAGGTCTGCACGCACCCTGGCGTCGTCAATCGCGCTGATGCGCGCCTTCGTGTAGGCGGAGTCGGTCTTGACCGGCACCTGCCAGCCGGCATAGCTGATGGCCTGCAAACCTTCAGCCTGCAGTGCGAGAGACAGCAGGCCCACGGAAACCTGTTCGCCGGTGCTGGCTATCATGTCCAGTTCGCGCAGGGCCTCGGGCGAGCGCGCGTCGGGCATCAGGTCCTTGGCCAGTGCCAGCAGGCGGTTGGTCTCACCGCTCATCGCCGAGGGAACGACCACCATCTGGTGGCCGGCGCGCCACCACTTGGCCACGCGCTTGGCGACGTTGCGGATGCGCTCGGTGGACCCCATCGAGGTACCGCCGTACTTGTGGACGATCAAGGCCATGGAATCCCAAGCCCGGACGCGCGCGACTGTGACGTTCGCCAGTCACCACTGCGGCCAAGGCGTATCAGCAAAAACCCTGCATTCTATGCCGAGGCTGGCCGCGACGCGGGCTCGAAGCAGAGCTGGCCCCGGCGCAATCGCAACCTTCCCCCAGGCGCAGGCCACTGATTACCCGTTCGCGCGGAGGGTAGCTCGATAAGCAGGCGCTGCAAGAGGGTTTCCGGCAAACCTTCCGCGCTCCAGGCCCGTGCCCAGTACCGAAGCAGGTTTGCGCGTCGAGCCGCTGGAAGCTCCAGCCACCGGGGCACCATCAGCACGCCCTGCTCCACTGCGACCGCCCCATCGATGAGCGCCAGTTCCTCAAGACACCGTGCCGCCTCCTGCATCCGGGCTGCGGTGGCCGCCAGAGCGTTTTCGGCATGTGGGAACGCTTCGGCGAAGGCAGGCCACACCATGGTGCGCAGCCGGTTGCGGGCGTAGCGAACGTCGGCATTGCTCGGATCCTCGACATGGTCCAGCCGGTATCTGCGAACATAAGCCTCGACGGCCTCGCGCGGCCGATCCAGCCAGGGGCGCGCCCAGGTGATACCGTCGCGCACGATCGCTCGCGGCATCGCCGACAGCCCGGGTGTGCCGGCGCCGCGAAGCATCTGCAGCAGCACGGTTTCGGCCTGGTCACGGCGGTGGTGCGCCAGCAGCACCAGCGTGACGCCGTCCAGCCTCGCGAGTTCCGTCAGCGCCCGGTAGCGCTCCCGTCTTGCCCAGGCTTCGACGCTGTCGCCCCGCGCCGGTCCTCCCGCCAACCGGACGCCGCGGAAGGCGACCGGCCAACCCGCCCTGCGCCAACGCTGGCAGCGCCGCTCCAGGCTGAGCCACCAGGCATCGGCCTCGGGCAGCAGGCCATGATGAACGTGCAGGGCCAGGACCTCGAGTCCGTGAGAAGCTGCCGCACGCGCCGTGGCATGCAGCAGCGCGATCGAATCCAGCCCCCCGCTGCAGGCCACCCCGACGCGCAGTGGAGCCTCGCGGCTCACGGCGCCGCCTCTCGCTGCCTCAACGCTCGCGCGTGTCGGTGAAGCGGCCGTAGGACTGCAGGCGCTCATAGCGCCGCTGCAGCAACTCCTTGGGCTTCAGGTCCGACACCTGGCGCAGCGCGTCGTTCAACGCGCGCTTGAGTTGGGCGCACATCTGCTTGACATTGCGATGCGCGCCGCCCACGGGCTCGTTGACGATCTTGTCGACAAGGCCGAGCGCCTTCAGGCGGTGCGCAGTGATGCCCAGCGCCTCTGCCGCATCGGCGGCACGCTCGGACGTCTTCCACAGGATGGAGGCGCAGCCCTCGGGCGAGATGACCGAGTAGACCGAGAACTGGAGCATCAGCACCTGGTCGCCGACGCTGATGGCCAGAGCGCCACCCGACCCACCCTCACCGATGATGGTGGTGACGATGGGCACCTCGAGTTGCGCCATCTCGAAGATGTTGCGGCCGATGGCCTCGCTCTGGCCACGCTCCTCGGCGCCGATGCCGGGGTAGGCGCCGGGCGTGTCGACGAAGGTGAAGACAGGCAACTGGAACTTCTCGGCCAGCTTCATCAGTCGCAAGGCCTTGCGGTAGCCCTCAGGACGTGCCATGCCGAAGTTGCGCGCCGCGCGCTCCTTGGTGTCTCGCCCCTTCTGGTGACCGAGCACCATGCATGCCTGGCCGTTGAAACGCGCCAGACCGCCCACGATGGACAGATCGTCGGCGAAAGCGCGGTCGCCATGCAGTTCCTGGAAGTCGGTGAAGATCTCTTGGACGTAGTCCAGGGTGTACGGACGCTGCGGATGGCGCGCGATCTGCGTGACCTGCCATGGCGTGAGCCGCGAATAGATGTCCTTGGTCAGTTGCTGGCTCTTCTGGCTCAGCCGGTCGATCTCCTCGGAGATGTCGACCGCAGACTCGTTCTGGACATAGCGCAGTTCATCGATGCGAGACTCGAGTTCCGCGATCGGCTGCTCGAATTCCAGGAAGTGCTTCTTGCTCATCGACCGCGCCCGCGTGCTCTCTTGACGGTCAGTAGTCTACCGGCAGCGGATCCAGGCTCCGCCAGAGATACCAGGTCGCGACCGTGCGATACGGGGCCCAGGCCTCGGCGACCTCTCGCGCCTCGGCACGCGACACGGTCTCGCCGCTGAAGTAGTTCAGGCTGATGCCCTTGAGCAGGCCCAGATCGTCCAGCGGCAGGACGTCGGGGCGCATCAGGTGAAAGATCAGGAACATCTCCGCCGTCCAGCGGCCGATGCCCCGGATCGCCACGAGTTCGTCGACGATCGCCTCGTCGCCCATCTCGACCCAGCGTTCGACATGGACGCGCCCGTCGTCGAAGTGACGCGCCAGATCGAGCAGGTATTCGGCCTTTCGGGCCGACAGCCCGGCTTCGCGCAAAGTCGCATGCTCCAGCGCGAGCACCGCCGAAGGACGGAGCGGTCCGCCGTCGGGCGCCGCCTGCTGGGCGAAACGGTTCCACACCGATTGCGCGGCCTTCACGGAGATCTGCTGGCCAACTACCGAACGCGCCAGCGTGGTGAAGGGGTCGCCACGGCTGTGCAGGCGGGCCTCACCGAATCGTGGAATGAGGCGCTTCATGACACGGTCGCCGCGCTTCAGATGGCGGCAAGCCGCGTCCCAGTACTCGGGCGACACGGGCTCTTCCCAGGACGAAGTGGCGCTCATGCCGTGCGGACAGTGGCGAACGTGCGCGCTCAGGCCCGAACCCAGGTCGTGCCCTGAGCGGTGTCCTTGAGCTCGATGCCAGCGCTGCTCAGCTCGGCGCGTATGCGGTCGGCTTTGGCAAAGTCACGTGCCCGCTTCGCCTCGGCGCGTGCCTGTATGCGCTGTTCGATCGTCGCCTCGTCCAGTCCCGCAGCGGCAGCAGCCGCACCGCCGCCCTGCAGATAGGCCCGCGGGGGCTGTTGCAACAGGCCAAGCACGCCCGCCAGGCCTTTCAGCAGCCGCGCAGCCTGTTCGTCGTTCTGCCGATAGACGTCGGACGCAAGGTCGAACAGAACCGCCACGGCCTGCGGCGTGTTGAAGTCATCGTCCATGGCCTCGCGAAAACGCTGCGCAGGCGCGGCCGTCCAGTCGACCTCCTGCGGGCCCTCGACGTGCACGGCGTCCAGCGCCCCGTAAAGACGCCGCAAGCCCGAACGGGCCTCGTCGAGACGCGCGTCGCTGAAGTTGAAAGGACTGCGGTAGTGCGTGCGCAACATCAGGAAGCGTACCGTTTCGCCATCGTAGCGACCGAGCACCTCGCGGATCGTGAAGAAGTTGCCGAGAGACTTCGACATCTTCTCGTCATCGACGTTGACGAAGCCGTTGTGCATCCAGACCTTGACGAAGGGTCGCCCACTCGCACCCTCGCTCTGCGCGATCTCGTTCTCGTGGTGCGGAAACTGCAGATCCAGCCCGCCGCCATGGATGTCAAAGTGCTCTCCCAGCAGAGAACAGCCCATGGCCGAGCACTCGATGTGCCAGCCCGGACGACCCGGCCCGTAGGCGCTGTCCCAGCGGGCTTCGGCCGGCTCGCCAGGCTTGGCGGCTTTCCACAGCACGAAATCCAGCGGATCCTCCTTGCCTTCCACCACGGAAACGCGTTCGCCGGCGCGCAGTTCGTCGAGCGACTTGCCGGAGAGCTTGCCGTAGCCGGGAAACTTTCGCACGGCGTAGTTGACGTCGCCGTCGGCTGCGCGGTAGGCCAGACCGCGCGCCTCCAGGCGTGCGATCAGCTCCAGCATCTGGGCAACGTAGGCGGTGGCGCGCGGCTCGTGCGTAGGTGGTTCGACGCCCAACGCAGCGAGATCATGGTGCATCTGCGCAATCATCTCGCCGGTCAACTCGCCGATGGTGATGCCGCGTTCCAGCGCGCGGCGGATGATCTTGTCGTCGATGTCGGTGATGTTGCGCACATAGGTCAGCGTCCAGCCGCTGGCACGCAACCAGCGGGCGACGACGTCAAAGGCCAGCATCATGCGGGCGTGCCCCATGTGGCACAGGTCATAGACCGTGACGCCGCAGACGTACATCCGTACGTGACCAGGCTCGATGGGGGTGAAGGGCTCGACGCGACGAGTGAGCGAGTTGTGGATGCGCAGGCTCATGAAAGCTGGCGCCTCGCGCACCCTGGCGGTGCGGGCGCCGATCCAGGTTCCGGGAAAGGTCGGCGAGTATAGCCACCGGGTCCTGCCGGGCGAGCCGCTAGACTGTGAAGCTCGGCTGTGAGCCAACCCCTTGTTGATGCGACTGCTGCCCATGACCACCTCACGTCCACCTTCGTTCGCCAGCGCCGTGTTGCTGGCGCTGGCCTTGTGCGCCCCCATCGCGTCCTGGGCACAAAAGGTTCGTCTGTCCACGAGCGAGGGCGACATCGTGCTCGAACTCGACCGCGCCAAGGCTCCGCGCACGGTCGACAACTTCCTTCAATACGTCCGCGCCGGACACTACGACGGCACGGTGTTCCATCGCGTCATCCCGAACTTCATGATCCAGGGCGGCGGCTTCACCGCCGACATGGCGCAGAAGCCCACTCGCGAGCCGATCCCGCTGGAATCGCGCAACGGCCTGAGCAACGCCCGCGGAACGGTGGCGATGGCGCGCACCATGGTGCCGGACTCCGCAACCGCCCAGTTTTTCATCAACGTACAGGACAACGAATTCCTGGACGCAGCGAAGGCGCGAGACGGCCAGGGCTATGCCGTTTTCGGTCGCGTCAGCGCCGGGATCGAAGTCGTCGACCGCATCAAAGGTGTGTCCACGGGCAACCGTGGACCACACCAGAACGTCCCCCTGCAACCGGTGGTCATTCGCAAGGCCACGCTGGAGAACTGAATGAGCAATACTGTCGAACTGCACACCTCCGCCGGGCTGATCCGGCTGTCCCTCGACGACGAGCGCGCGCCGCAGAGCGTCGAGAACTTCCTTGCCTACGTCAAGGCTGGTCATTACGACGGCACGGTGTTCCACCGCGTGATCAAGGGCTTCATGGTTCAAGGCGGCGGCATGGATGCGTCGATGAAGCAGAAATCCACCCGCGCACCGATCAAGAACGAGGCCGACAACGGTCTGACCAACGAGAAGTACACGGTGGCGATGGCACGGACATCCGACCCGCACTCGGCGACGGCACAGTTCTTCATCAACACCGCCGACAACGCCTTCCTGAACTTCAGCGCTCCCACGGGCTCGGGCTGGGGCTATGCGGTGTTCGGCAAGGTCGTGGCGGGCAGCGAGATCGTCGATGCGATCGAATCGGTGAAAACGGGGCGAAGCGGCTTCCACCAGGATGTGCCGGTTGACAGCGTCACGATCGAGCGCGCGGTCGAAGTCGCCTGAGACGCCGGGCGTCTGCACCATGCCCGCCTTGCACGCCAGGACACTGCGTCTGGTCTTTGCAGGTGCTCGTCATGGCCCGGGCCAAGGCTGCGGTTTGCGTCTGGACGCTCAGCGTCCTGGCGCACCGTTCCGGCACGTCGAAAAAGCTCTCGGTCTCTGAGTCCTCCAGCGGTGCTGCCGCCACAACCGATGTTCCCGGCATTTCCGAACGCACCGCACTGGACCGTGCCTGACCATTGGCAGGCGATCGACCTGCTGTCAGACCTGCACTTGTGCCCTGCCCTGCCGCTCACTTTCGAGGCCTTCGCTCGGCACTTGCAGACAACCGATGCCGACGCCGTCCTTGTGCTGGGTGACCTGTTCGAGGTGTGGATCGGTGATGACCAAGCCGGCCAGCCCTTCGATCACGACTGCCTGACGGCGCTCGGGCGCGTCTCGCATCGCCTGTGGGTGGGCCTGATGGTGGGCAACCGCGATTTCCTGCTGGGCGATCAGGCGCTGGCGATCGCGGGCGCCCACCGGCTGCACGACCCGACCGTGTTGCACGCCTTCGGCGCGTCCTGGCTGTTGACGCACGGCGACGCCTTGTGCACGGCAGACCTTGAATACCAGGCCTTCCGCCGTGAAGTTCGCTCCCCGGCATGGCAGCAAGCCTTTCTGTCCCGCCCGCACCAGGACCGTGCGGCCGTGGCTGGACGTATCCGCGCCGAAAGTCAGGCGCGCAAATCGGTGCTGCCCGACTCAGGTGATTGGGCCGATGTGAGTGCGGAGGCGGCACAGCACTGGCTGGGCTCCAGCGGATCGACGACGATGCTCCACGGTCACACGCACCGGCCTGGCCGGCACGATCTCGGTCAAGGTCGCGTGCGTGAGGTGTTGAGCGACTGGGATCTGGATGACGCACGCCCTCGCGCCGAGGTGCTGAGACTGACAGCCGGTGGTGTGGAGCGCCGGCCCCCGGCGGGGTGGCGGTATGCCAGCGCCTGACAGGGCCGTGCTCGACGGCCTGTCCCGCCGGGGCACCGTCGGCAATGCTGCAAACATGCGCCGATGTGGTCTGTCCTGAGCGAGCGCTGGCGGGCGCGCCGCGAGGCGGCTGCGCTCGAGAGGCGTGCCGTACCGGACGCCCTGTGGCGGCGTACGCTCAAGCGGTTTCCCTTCCTGCCGCAGGGCGAGGCCGAGGGAGAGCCTGAACTGCGCCGGCTGACGAGCCTGTTCCTGGACGCCAAGGAATTCACCGGCGCCCATGGGCTCGTGGTCAGCGATGACATGGCCGTCGCCATCGCCGCACAGGCTTGCCTGCCTGTGCTCGCCATGGGTCTGGCGCCATACGATGGCTTCGTCGGTATCGTGGTCCACCCCGGACAAGCGCGCGTTCGCCGCAGCGTGTCCGACGACATCGGCGTTGTCCACGAGTACGACGACATCCTGTCGGGCGAAGCGGTCCAGGGGGGGCCGGTGATGCTGTCCTGGCGCGATGTGCGCTCGGCCGGACCGAAGGCGGCGCTGGGCTACAACGTGGTGATCCACGAGTTCGCACACGTGCTCGACATGGCCGACGGCGTTCCCGACGGCATCCCGACGCTGCCGCGTGGCATCGACCGCGGTACCTGGATCGAGACCTTCGGCAGCGAATACGCAGCCTTTTGCGAGCGCGTGGATGCCGATCAACACACGACCCTCGATCCCTACGGGGCCGAAGGCGTGGACGAGTTCTTTGCCGTCGCGAGCGAAGCCTTCTTCGTCTCCCCGCCGGCGCTCGCTACCGAGCACCCGGCGGTGTACGACCTGCTTCGCCGCTACTACCGACAGGATCCTGCAACGCGGCTCGCAGGCCGCGGGCCGGAATAGTTCAGGCCGGCACGGCCTCGGCCTTGGATCGGTCGCTCTTCCTCGGCGGCTGGATGTCGAGGATGACCTCGCCGTTGTCGTCCACGTCCACCGACAGACGGCCGCCATCGACCAGACGGCCGAACAGGAGTTCGTCGGCCAGGGCCCTGCGGATGGTGTCCTGGATCAGGCGCTGCATCGGCCGCGCGCCCATCAGCGGGTCGAACCCCTTCTTGCCCAGATGCTTGCGCAGCGCGTCGCTGAAGGTGACCTCGACCTTCTTCTCGCCCAGTTGGCTCTCGAGTTGCAGCAGGAACTTGTCGACCACGCGCAGGATGATCTCCTCGTCGAGCGCGCGGAAGCTGACGATGGCGTCGAGCCGGTTGCGGAACTCGGGCGTGAACAGGCGCTTGATGTCGCCCATCTCGTCACCCTGCTCGCGCTTGCTCGTGAAGCCTATCGTCGCCTTGTTCATCGTCTCGGCGCCCGCGTTCGTCGTCATGATCAGGATGACGTTGCGGAAGTCGGCCTTGCGTCCGTTGTTGTCGGTCAAGGCGCCGTGGTCCATCACCTGCAGAAGGACGTTGAAAACGTCGGGGTGAGCCTTCTCGATCTCGTCGAGCAGCAGCACGGAGTGCGGCTTCTTCGTCACCGCCTCGGTCATGAGGCCGCCCTGATCGAAGCCGACGTAGCCGGGAGGCGCGCCGATGAGCCGGCTCACCGCGTGGCGCTCCATGTACTCGGACATGTCGAAGCGGATGAGCTCGATCCCCAGGATGTAGGCCAGCTGCTTGGCGACTTCGGTCTTGCCCACGCCTGTCGGGCCGCTGAACAGGAAGGAGCCGATGGGCTTTTCAGGCTTGCCCAGGCCCGAGCGCGCCATCTTGATGGCCGCGGCCAGCGCGTCGATCGCCGGGTCCTGACCGAAGACAACGCTCTTCAAGTCGCGATCCAGAGTCTTCAGCTTGTTCCGGTCGTCGCTCGACACACTGGCCGGCGGGATGCGGGCGATCTTCGCGACGATGTCTTCGACCTCGGAGCGGGTGATCGTCTTCTTCTGCTTGTTCTTGGGCAGTATGCGCTGCGCCGCGCCAGCTTCGTCGATGACGTCGATGGCCTTGTCGGGCAGGTGGCGGTCGTTGATGTACTTGGCCGAAAGCTCGGCCGCAGCCTGCAACGCGCCCAGGGCGTACTTGATACCGTGGTGCTCCTCGAAGCGCGACTTCAGTCCCTTGAGGATGTCCACGGTCTGCTCGACCGAGGGCTCGACGACGTCGATCTTCTGAAACCGCCGAGACAGCGCCGCGTCCTTCTCGAACACGCCCCGGTACTCGGTGAAGGTGGTCGCTCCGATGCACTTCATCGCGCCGTTCGAAAGCGCCGGCTTCAGCAGGTTGCTCGCATCCAGCGTCCCGCCGGATGCGGCGCCAGCGCCGATCAGCGTGTGGATCTCGTCGATGAACAGCACAGCGTTCGGCTGGTCCTTGAGCTGCTTGAGCACGCCCTTGAGCCGCTGCTCGAAGTCGCCGCGGTATTTGGTGCCGGCCAGCAGCGCGCCCATGTCGAGGGAATAGACCACCGAGCGAGAGAGCACTTCCGGCACGTCGTTGCGCGTGATGCGCCAGGCGAGGCCCTCGGCGATGGCGGTCTTGCCGACGCCGGCCTCACCGACGAGCAGCGGATTGTTCTTGCGCCTCCGGCACAGCACCTGGATGACACGTTCGACCTCGTGTTCGCGTCCGATCAACGGGTCGATCTTGCCGTCACGCGCGAGCTGGTTCAGGTTCTGTGTGTACTGGTCCAGCGGCGAAGCCTTGCCGTCGGCGGCCTCTTCCTTGTCGCCCCCCTCCTCGCGCGAGGAGCCCTCGCTCGACTTCGCGGGCTCGGGCGGCTCGCTCTTCTTGATGCCGTGGGCGATGAAGTTGACGACGTCCAGCCGCGTCACGCCCTGCTGGTGCAGGTAGTAGACGGCGTGAGAGTCCTTCTCGCCGAAGATCGCCACGAGCACATTGGCGCCGGTGACCTCCTTCTTGCCACTGCCGGTGGACTGCACATGCATGATGGCGCGCTGGATCACGCGCTGAAAACCGAGTGTGGGCTGGGTATCCACCTCCTCGGAGCCCGACACCGTGGGCGTGTTCTCCTTGATGAAGGCCGCCAGGCTCTTGCGCAGGTCGTCGATGCTCGCAGCGCAGGCGCGCAGCACCTCGGCCGCTGACGGGTTGTCGAGCAGCGCCAGCAACAAATGCTCGACAGTGATGAATTCGTGCCGCTGCTGGCGGGCCTCGACGAAGGCCATATGCAGGCTGACTTCAAGCTCTTGGGCGATCATGCGGCCTCCATCAGGCATTGCAGGGGATGCTGGTCGCGGCGCGCCGCCGCGAGCACCAACTCGACCTTGGTCGCGGCGACATCCTTGGTGTAGACACCGCAGACGCCCCGCCCCTCGTGGTGAATCTTCAGCATGATCATCGTGGCCGTCTCGACGTCATGCTGGAAATACTGCTGAAGCACGCGGATGACGAACTCCATCGGCGTGTAGTCGTCGTTGAGCATGACGACCCGGTACATCGCAGGCGGTTTGGTGCGCGCCGTCTGCCTCTCCAGCACTGCGGCGCCGTGGTCACCGCTGCCGGGGTCGACCGGTCTGGGCTTGGACGGATCCACGGGAATGGAAGGCATGTTCGATTCTATGCACAGCCGTCATGTGCGGCGTGCCGGCGGGGGCTTGGATTCACGCTGGCGCAACATCTTGTAGCAAGATGCGCGCCAGGCTGGCACCCGTGACAAAAAACCCCCGCCACGTTACCGCATGCAGGGGCTTTAGCGGCTGGGGGCACCATGGTGGTGCCCCCAGCCAGGAAAGAACCCGCGGTGGCCGCAGGCTCACATGTGATCGATCATCACCTGGCCGAAGCCGGAGCAGGACACCTGGGTGGCGCCTTCCATCAAGCGCGCAAAATCGTACGTCACTTTCTTGCTCTGGATCGCGCGTTCCATGGAAGAAATGATCAGATCGGCCGCGGCCGTCCAGCCCATGTGACGCAGCATCATCTCGGCCGAAAGGATCTCCGAGCCGGGGTTGACGTAATCCTTGCCGGCGTACTTCGGTGCGGTGCCGTGGGTGGCCTCGAACATGGCCACCGTGTCGCTCAGGTTGGCGCCCGGTGCGATGCCGATGCCGCCAACCTGCGCTGCCAGCGCATCCGACACGTAGTCGCCGTTCAGGTTCAGCGTGGCGATGACTGAATATTCTGCCGGGCGCAACAGGATTTGTTGCAGGAAAGCATCAGCGATCGAGTCCTTGACGGTGATCTCCCGCCCCGTCCTGGGGTTGCGGAACTTGCACCACGGTCCGCCGTCGATCGGCTCCGCGCCGAACTCCCGTTGCGCGAGCGCGTAGCCCCAGTCACGGAAGCCCCCCTCGGTGAACTTCATGATGTTGCCCTTGTGCACCAGCGTGACGGAGGGCTTGTCGTTGTCGATCGCGTACTGCAGCGCCTTGCGCACCAGACGTTCCGTGCCCTCGCGGGAGACCGGCTTGATGCCGATGCCGGAGGTGGCGGGGAATCGGATCTTGCGCACCCCCATCTCCTCGATGAGGAACTTGATGACCTTCTTCGCCTTGTCTGACTCGGCTTCGTACTCGATGCCGGCGTAGATGTCCTCGGAGTTCTCGCGGAAGATGACCATGTTGGTCTTTTCCGGCTCCTTCAGCGGGCTCGGGACACCCTTGAAGTACTGCACCGGTCGCAGGCAGACATACAGGTCGAGTTCCTGGCGCAGCGCCACGTTCAGAGAGCGGATGCCGCCGCCCACGGGCGTCGTCAAGGGACCCTTGATCGAGACGACGTAGTCGCGCACGATGTCCAGCGTCTCCTGGGGCAACCAGACATCGGGCCCGTAGACGCGGGTGGACTTCTCCCCGGCGTAGACCTCCATCCAGTGGATTTTCTTCGCGCCACCGAAGGCCTTGGCCACGGCCGCATCGACCACCTTGATCATCACAGGCGTGATGTCCAGACCGGTGCCGTCACCCTCGATGTAAGGAATGATCGGGTTGTCGGGAACGTTCAGGGAATTGTCGGTATTGACGGTAATCTTGCTGCCGCCGTCGGGCACCTTGACATGCTGGTACATCGATCTGCTCTCCGCCTCTGGTTTTTAGGGCTGTTGGGACCTTAGAATTCTAGAAGAGGGAACTGCCTTCGGACTGACCGCAAGCTGTATCCTTCGGGTCCGCTCCAAAGGAGCGGATGTTTTCAGAACCACGAAAGGCACACACGATGAACAAGCTCCTCGCCGCCCTGATCGCCTCCGCTTTCTGCTTCAGCGCCTACGCGCAGGACAAGAAGGAAGAGAAGAAGGCTGCCCCGGCTGCCGCTGCAGCTCCGGCCAAGAAGGAAGAGAAGAAGGAAGAGAAGAAGGCCGAGAAGAAGGCCGAGAAGAAGGAAGAGAAGAAGGCCGAGAAGAAGTAATTCCCGAGCCCGTCGAGCGGACCTCGCGCCTAGAGCGCGGTCTGCCGAAGACGGGTCAGGACCAGACAGGCGGGGTCCTAACAGACCTCCCTGACACTGCGAACGCCCGGCTTCCCGGGCGTTTTTCATGTGCGCCTGGCACGGACGCACTTTGGAGGTGCAAGTCCTCCCGTGAGTTGATCACAGCGAACGAAGCGAAGCGCAGCTGCATGAGCCCCAGCCGTCAAACGGCCAGGCGTTAATCCGCTCGCCCAACTGGCGCTTCAGGAACACGATCCACGGCAACCCCGCATGCGTCGCGGCCGCGACCTTACCCTGCCCCTCGAACTGAAACACCGATCGCGCTGCCCGGCATCGCTTATCCGTCAGCCGTATCCACCGGGGGTTGGCCATGCGCGCCGCCCCTTCCCCGCGGGACCCGTTGAGGATGAAGTCCACGCAGGTGTGCGGAGCATCCGCCGGCCAGTGCCTGTGGAAGTCCTCCAGGAAGACCATCCAGTCCGGCGGCAACCGGTGCACCTCGAAGTAACGCGGCGGAAACGACAGCGCATGAGCCGATGCCGACGATCGTCGGCATGTCGCCGGCCAGTTCCTGAGCCAGCCAGTGCGCCAGTTCGCGGCGACTACAGTACTTTCGTGGTCCGGGTGGTGGTTGTTCTTCCTGAGGCGGCGTATCCGGCGTGGCGCTGTAGACGCGCAGGTTCTTCAACCCCGAGTCCGGCGACTCGGCGCCCGAGCAGTGGATGCTGCGTCAGCGGCGGAAGGCGAGGGGCGTCCTGGGCGCCAAGGCTTCCTACCTCACGCCCGCGAGCAGGCTCTCGTAGGGAATCCGCAGTCCATCATGCAGCCGCTTGACCATCCGCAGGCTGAGCGCTCGCTTGCGGTTCAGCACCTCGGACACCCGGCCGCTCTGGCCGATGTACGGTTCGAGGTCGCGCGGGGTGAGGCCCTCCTGCTCCATGCGGAACTTGATCGCTTCCACCGGATCGGCCGGGCCGAAGTCGTAGTGCTTGGCCTCGTAGGCCTCTATCAGCGTCACGAGCACGTCGCGCTCATCCGCCTGAGGAGTGCCCTCCTCGGCCTGGAAGATCTTCTCCAGCCGCTTGAAGGCGCGCTGCAGGTCTTCGTCGCTGCGGATCGGCTTGATAGTCATTGACGGTCTCCACGTCGATTCGGTCGTACTGCGCGTGGGTTCCCACGAATTTCACCCAGACGATGCCGGCCTGGTACTGGATCTCGACCACGAGCCGGTACTTGTTGCCGCCTACGTTGAACACCACCCGGTTGTTGCCGCAGATGCTGGCGCTTGTTGCCGCCGGTACAAATCCGCCGTTATTCGCTGGCGAGGTGGCGGTTTTGATTTCTTCGGCCCCCGAAGTGCAGATGGCCCCGTGAGGGGCCATC
>JAIXWM010000201.1 GCA_027491255.1 Rubrivivax sp.
CGTGGCGTGCAACACGAGGCGCACGGTCAGCCGCGAATGGCCGCGATCGACCGAACCACGCATCGATGCAGCGTGTTTCGGTCGCAGGCAGCAAGTCGCGGGCGGGCGTCGGTCAGCCGCGCGTGTCGATCGGCTGCAACAGGGCCCAGCGCAGGCCCTCGGGCGGGCGGAAGCAGTAGCGCTTGGCCGCGGGCGAGTCGCCGCGAAGGAGCTTGGTCGAACGCCAGTCGTACCGGCCCAGCTTCATGTCGAGCGCGACGCGGGCGGCCTCGATGAACTTCTCCGGGTTGTTCACGCCGCGGAGCGCGCGCAGCTCGGGTGCGCGCACCGGGCGGCCGCAGGTCATCAACTCGGCGTAGGCCGCCGCCTGCACCGCCGTGAGGCTCTCCTCGATGTACTTGCCGTTCTCGCGGCGCCCGGTCGGGTGTCGTCCGGCGTTGATCGGGCTCGTGAGGTCGAGGAACAGGTCAAGGTCACTCGCGGCTCGCGCGACGAACGCCTGGTAGCCAGCCGCGTCGAGTGTTCGGTGTCCCGAGGCATCGATGAGCACGCAGAACGGCGCTGCCCCGTAGGGCGTCACGCTGTCGCGGACCATCAGCACATCGCGGCGTGTGACCTGGCCCGAGACCAGCTCGAGCTCGTTCTCGAGGAACACGACCACCACCTCCCCCGAGGCGAAGTGCTGGTCGATCTCGGGCGAGGTGAAGCGCGTCCGCGCGTGCGCGATCACCAGCGTCGCCAACTGCTGGGCCTTGCGCGCGAGAAGGTGCGCGACCGCTGGCCCGTTGAGGTTCGTGCAGAGCAGCACCTCGCGCTCGAGGCCGCCCCAATGCGCGCGACCGAGACGATGCGCGTGGGGGAACGCGGGCTCTCGGAGGTTGGCGGGGCCGCGGACGCGAAAGACCCCGCTCACAATGTCGACGAGCCGCGCGCGCGATGTGGTCCACGTCGCGAGGTCCTCTGCGGTGAGGCGGACCGCGTCGCAGCAGTGCGTGACGTCCGACGGGATCGCCACGAACGGAAACGCGTCGTCGCCCGGGTTGGCCACCACGGTGCGAGGGCACGCCGAGCCGAGGTTCGGACACGGGTACGTCGTCGCAGCCTTCCCGCGAATGAGGAGCCCGGCGGCGATCAGCTCGTCGGTGACGGCGCCGCCGAAGCGCGCGTCGAGCTCGGCGCGCGTGCCTGCCGGAAGCTGTCCGCCCTGCAGGGCGCGGAGGAAGGCGTCCATGGCCACCTCAACCCATCGCCCGCAGCGGGGCGGCATGGGCCCGCGGGTGGCGCAGGAACCCCCGAGCAAACAGGAACTCGCGCACGACGGCGTCGTAGGTGCGCCGGTCGTAGGTGAGCTTGTTCGGCGGCGCGATCTCGACGACCTTCGCCTTCGACGAGCCCGCGGGGTAGAGCGCGAGTTTCGCTCGCCGAACGACGCGATCACGGGTCATCACTTGGTCGAGCTCGCGGAGGTAGACCTCGCGCAGATCGCTCGCCGACCAGGCCAGTTTGTCTTTCGGCGAATCGAGGGCCTCGAGCACGACCTCGCGCAGGACCACCGACTCGAGCGCGGGCAGGCCATCGACGGAGAGCGCCGCCACCGGGTCGTCGAGAAGGACGCTGCAGTCGAGGACCTCGTGCGGCGCGAAGTGTCCGTCGCTGCCGAAGAAGACCTTGCCAATGACCGCGCGGTAGAAGTCGTGTTCCGCGGCGTACTGCGCGTTGATCGACAGGCGCCCCGTGACCTTGTCGAACACCACGGTGTCCTGCTTGTCGGGCACGAGGCTCATGCGATCGCGGCTCGACGGCGACGTGATGATCGACAGGCTGCGCGGCGGCTGGCCGTGAATGATGAGGAACGAGACCTCGTCGGCCGATTCGCTGGGGCGGACGTCGACGTACTCGCTCCGGTTGCGACTCGCGAACCAGCGGCTGAGTTGGTTCACGAGGAGCAGGCGCTTGGGCTGCGACTCGGCGCCGACGAGTGGCCGGTGCGCGATGGGGTGGAAGTCGACGAAGCGGCGCACCTCCTGGGATTGCACGCGGGCGTGCGTCGCCGCGAACACGTCGCTGTGTTCGAGGTAGAGCCGGAACGCGAGATCCTCGGCGCTGACCTCCCCGCTCTTCGAGAACAGGTTGAGCTGCCGCTCGCCCGCGAGGTTCAGGGCGGCCTCGTGTCCCTGCTCGCTCGCGAGGTCGGCGACGTCGAGGAAGGCCTGCACGAGGACGCCGGGCATCGCCGGGTCGACCGTGTTCAACGTTTGGTGGAGCGCGCCGACCCAGGCGTGGTCGCGTGGACTGCCGTCGAGGCTCAGTCCACGGCCGGCGAGGTAGGCCTCGTAGGGGCGAAGGAACCGCACGAGCAGCTCGGGCGTGACGCGCTCGAGCAACGAAAGCCGGACGAGGTTCTTGATGTGAGGGGTCGTGGACATCGGGCGGACCTCACGCGTAGTCCCGACGTAGACCGACGACCTTTCCTTGTACCCGCACGCGCTCCAGCGGCAGCGTGAGGGGCGAAAACGCGGGATTCTCGGGTTGTAGGGTGACCGTGGGGCCGTGCGGCCGCCAACGCTTGATGGTGGCGCTCTCGTCGTCGACGAGCGCGACGACGATGTCGCCGTCGGTCGCGAGCGACTGCCGCCGGACAACGACCAGGTCGCCGTCGAGGATGCCGGCGCCGAGCATGCTCTCGCCCCGCACGCGCAGGGCGAAGTGCTCCTGGGACTCGCGGCCCGGGGGCACACTGAGCCAGCCCTCGATCTGCTCGAGCGCGAGGCTCGGCACGCCGGCGGCCGCGTGGCCGACGATCGGGATGCGCGGCTCCGGCGCTGCGGGCCACGACGCCGGACGCCAGGAGCGACCCTGGCCTTCGACGTGGACGAGCGCGCCCTTGCGCTTGAGCGCCATCAGGTGCTCGTGGACCGTGGACTTCTGCAGATCGAGCGCGGTGGCCAGCTCCGAGACGGACGGCGACACGCCGTGCGCGCGCCAATGCGCCTCGATCACGCCCAGAATGGCGCGCTGTTTGTCAGTCAGTGGATCGGTCATCGCCCCCTCCCGAAGTTCGATCAGATACCCCGATGCACATCACCCGGTCAAGCGTTCGGGTGAACGTGCGAGCAGTATCCACAGAACTGCCGCCAGGACCGATGGATCACCACAGAGGCGTTCCACCGGGAACGCCTCGACACCCGCGGGAACGCCTCCCGCGTTCCCATGAAACCGACGCAATATCGGGCGCTTGCGGCTTGGTGTAACGCCGGAACGCCTCGCGGATGGGGAGGTCAACGTGTGGACGAAGATCGCTGCGCGCGCGTGAGGTCTCGCTGGCGCCGTTGGTCCGTCCCTCGATGCGTGAACCTCTCTCTCGTGTGTACCTATAGAAATAAAAGCGTTCCGGCGTTCCACGGAGCCTCAACTGGCTGATTGAACAGAGCTTTGGCGGGAACGGGGCAGGCGTTCCCAAGGCGTTCCCACTCCCTCGGAGGCGTTCCACCGAGCCGCCTTCGGCGGCGCCTGTCCCGTCCGGCTCCACGGGGCGGCTCTACCCGTTCGAAGTCCTCTCGAGCGGAGTCGCCATGAAACGCCACCGTCGAACCCTGTCCGGTCCCGAGCGCGCCGAGCGCGTCGTCGAGCTCCTCGCGCTCCGTCTCCTCGATCTCGCCAGTCGAGGCTTGCTGGAGCCCGATGGCGACGACGCGGCCACGAGTGCTCCCCCGCCGCGGGTGCCCCGTCGCCAGGAGGACGGCCATGGGGCTCGCTGACCGCTTCTCGACCGTCGAGGCCAAGCCCGCGACAAGCGCGGACGTGACCTGCCCGCGCTACGACCCGGTGCCCGGGACGCGGCGGTGCAAGCACTACCTCAAGGGCGGTGCCTGCGGCCTCCCGGACGAGTTCATGTGCGTGGAGTGGCTGAAGGCGAACGGGCACCACGTCCCACCGCCGCTCCCACTGTCGACGGCGACTCCAACGACGACGCCGGTGGTGGCGGAGAACCCGCCAGCGACGCCAC
>JAIXWM010000168.1 GCA_027491255.1 Rubrivivax sp.
CTCGCGAGGTTCGCGCGCACCCGGTCACGCACGTCGCTGCCTGCGAAGCCCTGTCGCAGGAAGAGGCGCGCAGCTACATCGACGACTCGGTAGACCGGGTCCTGCACGCTCACCTGGAACGTCAGCGTGCACGGGTAGACCTCTGTGACCTGCCGCAGCACCAGGTTCTTCAGCGCGGGCGTCGGTACTGCCGCTCCCGCCGTCGACTGCGGGATGACGTAGAGGATGCCCGTGTTCTCCGCGATGGTCGGGTCCTCGTTCGAGGTGAGCATCAGCGCCCGTGCGACGCTCGGGAGCCTGCGCGCGTTGATCTCGAAGTCCTCCCTCGCGACCGTGCGCGTGAGCGCGCGCAGGCTCTCCGGGGCGAGCAGCTTCGCGGAGGCCACCGTCTGGCGATCCGCGCCGCCCGAGGCGGGCAGCGGGTTGCGGACGGAGACCTGCACCGGGTTGCCGTACGCATCCTTGAAGGCACCCTCGATGACGACGATGCGGTCTGCGTCGACGTTCCCGACGCTGCCGCCGCCCGTCTTGTAGGTGACCGAGACCGTGCCGCTCGGAGGCATGCCGCTCACGCCGTTGCCGAAGCGCAGCGTGGCGCGGTCGTTCTGGTCGACGGCTACGACGAAGTGGCGGTCGTTGGCGCGCGAGTCGAGAAAGCTGTCGACCTCCGTGAACGCGCCCTGCGGCGTGGTCACGAGCGCGGAGCCGTCGAGGTACGGGGCGTAGTCGAGGTGCAGCTCGAGGTCGGCGAGCCCGCGCGCGTCGAAGAGCTGGGTGTACGTCCTCGAGTTCTCGACCACGGCGACGACGCGCGGCGGGTCGGCGCCCGGGGCGATGACGGCAGGCGCGAGCAGCTGAAAGCGCACCGGCTCGGTGACCTCCTGCGTCCGCAGCACCGTGCCGGCCGGGATGGTGACGCTCGCGGCCGGAGGGCGCGCGAGCTGCACGAGGACGTCCGCGGTCGCGGCCTGCGCGCCCTGCAGCCGGTAGCCGAGCATCTTCGCGAGGGCCATCACGCTCTTGCGCTGCGTGGCGGTCACGAGGCGCGACTCGCGGGCGAGGTTGTCCTGGTAGAACGTGAGCACGTCGCCGACGAAGGCGTAGAGCTCGACCAGCAGGTTCCCGAAGCTCGCGACGTCGAAGTCCGTCCAGTCCGGGAAGACGCTCTTCACGAGCGCGATCAGCCGCGCCCGAAGGGCGTCGAAATCCTTGTCGGTGTAGTCGACGGACTCGGGCAGCGTGGCCACGGCGGCAAGCCTCCGTGGAGGCAAAGCCGTCGAGCCTCGGCTCTCGGGGACCCGGCCCCAGACGGTCAGCGCTCGAAGGACACGGCCACGGCCGCCGCCACGTCCCGCTCGCGCACCCGCACGCGAAGCGTGAGGGCCGGCCCGTCCTGCTCGACGCTCAGGCTGACGAGCTGGGCGCCGGGCACCCAGCGCTTGAGGGCGTCGCGCACGTAGACGCGGGCCAGCTCCCTGAGGGCCGCGTCGTTGCGCTGGTGGCGCAGGAGCGCGAGGCCCGCCCCGAAGTTCGTCCGCCAGGGCAGCTCGCCCGAGGAGCGCGCCGTGGCGCCCTCGGTGAGCAGCGCCTGGCGCACCTTGGACGCGAGCAGCGCCTCGCCGCTGCCCACGGCGAAGTCGCGCTTCTTGTCGCGGCGGAACGGGATGAGGAGGTTCTGCGGCTGCTGGCTCATGGTCGTCTCCTCACGGCACCGGCACCGCGCTGCGCACGGTCTGCAGGGCCTCGATGATCGCGTCGATGGGCGGGATGACGTCGTCGAGCGGACGCCCGGCGAGGTTCGACAGGTCCGGCACCTCGGGCCCACCCACGATGCCGAGGAAGATGTTCAGGATGCCGATGAGCTTGCCGAGGCTCGCGAGCGACTTGCCGACGTTGGCCGCCTCCTGCGCCACGTTCGCCTGGGCGCAGCTCGTGATGGCCATCAGGCCCGCGTCCTCGAGCTCGGTCGCGCGGTCGATGGCGCCGAGGATCTGCTGCATCTGCTGCTGCAGGTGCATGAGCTGGCTGCGCGCCTGCCGGAGCGTGTCGATGACGAGGTCGATGATCCCGATGATGGTGTACGGCAGCGACAGCTGCGGGATGAGCCGCAGCAGCTTCGCCACCTTCTCGGCGAGCTCCGGGATGCACGCCGCGAGCGCGGTCGGGTCGGGAGGCGGGCCGAGCGAGTCCGGGATGGCCTTCACGCAGTTGAAGACGGCCACCACGGTGTCGATGATGTCGAACAGCGGCATCAGCGGCGTGAGCGCCGGCTGAATCGCCTGCATCAGGTTGATCTGCTGCATCGTCACGCCGCCCGGCAGCGTGATGGACAGCGGGTCGGGGATCTCCGGAATCTCGAGGCAGATGGGCAGCGCCACGGCGTCCTCCTCAGATGGGCTCGGCGATGGGGCGGACCACCCGCCCGGCGATCGTGACCTGCGTGGCCTCGAGCGAGATGGCGCCGACCGCGCGCAGCGTGAGCGCCGTCGTCGCCTCGAGCGTGACCGTGTTCTCCTCGGCGTCGAAGATGAGGTGGTCGCCGGTCTTCTTGTTGGTGAGCTTGAGCTTCCGGCTGTCCTTCGACTCGTCGAGCTCGATGCGGAACGTCTGCGTCGCGAAGACGCGGTTGTCGGGAGGCGTCTTCTGCGCCTCCTCGGGCACTTCGCTCTCGCCGTTCGGCTTCCCCCAGTGCGCGGCCAGGTAGTACGGCGCCTCGACGTTCCCCTGGTTGAAGAACACCGCGACCTCGGCTCCCTCCTCGGGAACGGCGAACAGGCCGCGGTCCTTCGAGCCGCCGCCGCCCGTGCCGAGCGGCCAGGCCCACGCGCTCTCCGGCTCGAGCACGCCGGGGATGCAGACGCGCACGCGCCCGAGCTGCTCCTCGTCGTCGCGCTTCGTCACGTAGCCGACGTACAGCCCGACGAGCCGGGTGTCGTGCGTGTGGATGTCGTCGTCGAAGGTGCTCATCGGTGGCTCTCCGTCATCGCGGCACGCTCATGCCGGCCTCTGGGTCCTCGGCGCCGATCGCGCGCCCGTCGCGCCGGTACTCGACGTGCGACGCACCGCTCGCAGGGTCGATGACCTCGACCTCGGTCATCGCGCCGCCCTCTGCAGGGGTCGCGCGATTGGGCGAGCCACCCTGGGGCTGGCCTTGCGCCGCGGCCCCGGCCTGTCGCCGCGCCCCGGTACCGTCGCGCGTGAGCTTCAGCTCCACGACGTAGCCGGCGGACGAGATGACGTGCTTCGCCTCGGTCACGTAGTACTTGCCCGAGAGCAGTCCGGAGATGCCGCGCACCTCGAGCACCTCCTTCGCGCGCAGCGTCGGATCGCCCACGACCTGCATCGAGAGCTTCACCGTCTCGCGCTCAGCGCGGCGGAAGCGCGCAGCCGACTCTCGCTCCGCGGCTGCTGGCGTCGGCGCCGAGGTCGGGTGGACGCTCGTCGTCGCGTTGCGCTCCTGCAGCGACGACGAGCCCGTCTCGGGGTCCACGACCTCGAGGACGTCGCTGAGCGTGGCGCGCTCGACGGTGCTGCTGCTTGCCCGCGACTCGATCGTCGCCTTCGTCAGCGGATCGCGCCCGCGCACCTCGACGCGCCCTGTCCGGCGCGAGAGATCGGACTCGACGTTGAGCGAGATGATGTCGCCGCGCCCCGGGTCCGAGAACCAGGTGAGCACGTGGCTCGGTGCGCTCGCCTGGTTCCGCGAGCGCCAGTGGAGCCCGCCGTCGTCGACGAAGTACTCGAACTCTTCCCGCGCAGCGAGGCGCCGGAGGAAGCGTGCGTCCGTCTCGGCGGTCTGGTTGATGGTGTCGAGCACCTCGCTCGAGTCCTCGACGTCCGCGAACTCGCCCTCGTAGCCGTGCTCGGCGGCGATCTCCTTGGCCACGTCGCTGCGTGACTTGTTCGTCCACGCGCGCGTCTTGGCCTCGCGGTTCATCAGCACGCTGGTGGCCTGGCCCTCGATGGTCAGCGTCTGGAAGCCCTTGAGTTTCCTGACGACCACCCGACGCGGAGGGGCCATGTTGCCCGGGTAGCCCCAGGACACCTCGAGCGTGGCGCCGCCGATCAGCTCCTCGCGGTCGAAGAGCGCGAGGTCGAAGTTGTCGAGCTGGAGCGAGACCTTGTCGGCCTGGCGCTCGGCGTCCTCGTAGGTGAAGCCGATGATGCGGCCGTCGAGGTTGAGCGGCTCGCCGCTCGGCGCCCGCTCGTTCGAGAGCACAGTGATGCGGACACCGGGCCCGCTTCGGTCGACGAGGTCCGTCATGCTTCGACCCTCCGGCGCTGCTCGCTCAGGATGACGTCGGTGAGCACGCGCAGGCTCGGCACCAAGAGGCGGCGGCCGACCTCCAGCTCGAGCGTCGGGTCGACGATCGGATCGGGCTGAAAGTCGGCGAGCACCCACCAGAAGCCGCAGGCCCGCGGGAGCGGCGCGAAGTAGCGCCCCGCAAGGTCGAAGAGCATGTCGCCCTGCGCGACGACGTGGACGCGCGTGTCGGTGTGCTCGCGAAAGCGGTAGGGCTCGCGCTCCGTGAGGAACAGCTGCGCGAGCTCGTCACGCACGCCGAGCGCGAAGGAGTGCCGGGAGCCGGTGCGGGGCGCCATCACTCGACCTCCTCGCGCAGCTCTTCGCTGGTCACGCGCGTGTCGAGGATCTCCTCGAAGGAGACGCTCGCCGTGTAGACGAGCACCAGACCGTCGACGGCGAGCTGCTTGTACTGGAACTCCACGCTGGCGACGACGCACTCGACGGTGACGACGCTCGGCCAGATGAAGAGGACGCGGGGCGGCGCCGTCGCGGCCACGCCCTCGGTGCCCTCGGGCGGCACCGTGAGCGCGCGCAGGAACGCTCGGAATTCGAGGATGTTCACGTCGCCCGGCTGCTCGGCGGCGAAGAAGCGGTCGAGGTAGAACTCGACGCCTGACAGTTGCCGGTTCGCCGTGCTCTGGAACTGCAGCACCTGATGCGACAGCCCGGGCACGGCGAGGCGGTTCCAGTTCACCTGCAGCTTCTCGGTCACCTGCGTCGGGTTGAAGAGGCACTCGAGCGACTCCCCGCTCGTGACGTTCACGAGCAGGCAGCGAGGAGCGCGGGCGAGAGCGGCATCGAGCGACACGCGTCCTCCTTCCTCAGTACGCCGGGACCGGCGAGAACGAGCGGGTGGCCGAGTCGCGGTCCGCTCGATGGACCGCGGTGGCGAGGGTCGTGCCGTCGACCTGGAGGTTGACGGTGATGGGCGGCGACGCAGGCGGCGCGGCAGGCGTCATCGGGAAGGACGCGGGGATGGCGGGCGTCATCGCCGCAACCGCGGGCATCGACGACATGGCGTCGCTCGCAGGTGCGCCGGGCGCCGCAGTTCCCGGTCGCGTCGGGCGCGTGAACGTCAGGTCCTGCACGCCCATGCCCTCGGCCATGTCCGCGCGGAGCGAGTCGCGGAAGTCGCGGATGCCCTGCTGCCAGTGGGTGCCCTCGCCGAAGAGTCCAGTGAGCGCATCGACCACGCCCGCGATGGCCCCAGCCAGCTCGAGCACCACGCCGATGATGGCGTCGACGACTCCGAAGGCCACGAGCTTCATGCCCATCCAGATGTCGCTCCAGCTGCCGGTGAAGATGCCGCCGATGATGAAGACGACGCCGGTGATGACGTCGGCGAGCCCGGAGAAGACCGACATCACGATCTGGATGGCTGCGCTGATGACTGCGACGGCCGCCGAGACGATCGACACGAGCACGCCGATGGCGCTGATGATCCAGCCGATGACGAAGGCGATGACGTTGCCGAGCGCGGTCCAGGCGCTGCCGTTCTGCTGCGTCGCCGAGGTGCTGCCGAACATGTAGTTGATGACCTCCTGGATCTTCGAGCCGAGCTGCGAGAGCGCGCTCCAGAGCACCGAGCCGCCGGCGCTGATCCACTCCCAGCCCTGGGCGACGCCCTCGGCGACCTCGACCACGGCCGTCATGGCCTGGACGATCAGCTCGAACACGGTCGCGAGCACGCGGCCGACGCGCTCGCCGGTGAGGCCGAACTCGCGGAACCGCGACGAGGCGGTCCCTGCGTCGTCCCGCTCCGAGAGGAAGCCGAGCGCCGTGCCGAGGCGTCGGAGCGCGTTGAGGAACGCGTCGATCGTCGGCCGCGCGGCCTCGATGCCCGCCGAGAACCCCGTCGCGATGCCCGCGAAGAAGTTCCGGATGCGGTTCACCCAGAGGAACACGTTGATGAGGAAGTCCTTGAGCCCCTGGTTCTCGGCGCGGTTCAGCTCGTCGCGCACGGCGCCCGAGAAGCCGCCCTGGTCGAAGAGCTGCGTGAGCCCGCGGAAGGCGAGCGAGATGCGCGCTCCAACGCCCTGGAAGAAGTCCGCGATGCCGCCGACGTTGTTCCGGAAGGCGACGACGAAGCCGGCGACCGCGAGCGCGAGCACGCCGAAGATGAGCACCGCCGGCAGGATGGTCGCGAGCAGCCCGCCGAGCGTGATGCCCGCCGCCTTGAGCCCGATGATGAGCAGCGCGATGCCGGCCTTGGCTGCGATGACCGCGCCGACCATCGCGACGACGGCGCCGGCTCCCACGACGAACGCCGCGAAGGCGCGCTTCACCGGCGCGGGCAGCTGGCGGAACACGCCCAGCACGGCGTTCACGACGTCGACGACGATGGTGACGAGCGGCCGGAAGACCTGCGCGAAGGGCTCGCCCGCGACGATCGCGAGCGTCTCGAGAGACCCCGCGAGGAGCCGCTTCTGCCCCTCGAACGTGTTGAGCATCTGCTCGCGGAAGCGCGCGGCCGTGCCGCCAGCGTTCTCGAACTGGTCGCGCAGGTACGCGATGGCCTGGGCGCCGCGGACGGTCTCGCCGGTGTTGGTTCGGATGCCGCTGGTGACCTGCGTGAGGATGGCGTTCACGCCTCCGAGCGCCTCGCGCCCGAAGGCCTGCAGCAGGAACGCCGAGCGCTGCGACTCGCTCATGCGATCGAGCGCCGGCGCCATGTCGCCCAGCACGTCGAGGAACGCGCGGAAGCCGCCCTGGCTGTCGACCACGGCGACGCCGATGCCACGAAGCCGCTGCTGCACCTGCGGGTCGGCCAGGCGCTCCATCGCCACCGCCGTCGCCGTCGAGGCACGCTCGACGCCGGGGATGACGTTCTTCACGAGACCGAGGGCGATGAGCGTCTCGGAGAGCGACTGGTGCAGCGCCTGGGCTCCGCGCGAGGCGGTGCCGAGCGCCATGGGCAGCTCGCTCGCGTTGAGCGCGAACACGTTGACCGCCTGCAGCATGCGGTCGACCGAGATCGAGGCCTGGTCCGTCGAGATGCCAAAGGCCTTCATCGCCTGCGAGGCAAGCCCCGCCGCCTGCTGCGGCGACAGCTCCCCGAGCGAGCCTGCGGCGAGGTCGAGCACGGGGATGAGGAGCTGCATCGACTCCTGGGCGTTGAAGCCTGCCTGCGCGAGCTCCCGGAGCCCCATCGTCGCCTCGGTGGGCGAGAACTGCGTAGCGATGCCGGCGTCGATGGCCGCCCCACGGAGCTGCTCCAGCTCCACGGCGGTGGCGCCGGACACGGCGGCGACCGCGGCGATCGACTGCTCGAAGCGGCCTGCGGCGTTGGCGAGCGAGAACGCCGCGCCCACCGTCGCGGCGCCGGCCGTGAAGACCGCGAGCCCGACGCCCAGCTGCTGGAACGCGCCCTGGATGTTCTCGGTGCCGAGCCCGACGCGGCGGTCGAGGCTCGTGAAGTTCCGCTCGAGGTTCGAGATGGCCCCGGAGGCCAGGTCACGGGCAGTGAAGACGAAGCCGAGCCCGAGGTTGTTGAGCGCCATCGGTCACCTCCGCTTCGCGGCCTTCTCGAGTTCCTTCGCCTCCCGTGCGCGCTGCTGACCGATGCGCTCGATCATCCAGTCGCGGTCACTCGTCGGCAGCTCGAGGGCATCGTCGAGCGTCACGGCGAGGCCGGAGCCTCCGTGTTGCTGCCAGCAGAGCTGGAAGATGCCCTCGCGCCAGCTCTCCATGGTCACGTCGGGGAAGAGGTGCTCCGGGCTTTCCGCCTCGCAGTCCTGTCCCGGCCCGGCAGGAAGAACCCCTTGTCGAAAGGGAGGTCGACGTCCTGCGTGCCGAAGCACTCGGGGCACTCGATCTCGATGGTCGTGTCCACGCCGCAGTCGACGCGGTCGAACTCGTCGACCAGGAAGTCCGCGTCGCGGAGCGTGAGGTCCTCGAGGAACTGGCGCTTCGCCTTCGCGTCGATGCCGTCGATGTCGAGCACGCGGTACGCGAGCACCGCGGAGAGGAGCTTGTCGGGCGCGGAGCGCTGGAGCGCCGGGAGCTTCCGCTCGTCCTCGCCCGTGAGGAGCCGGAAGCGGACGCGCTTGCCGGCGTCGGGCAGCGTCGTCTCGAAGCGGTTCCCGCCGACGAACGCGGCGCGGCTCTCCTCGGAGAGCGGGCGCACCGGGAGCTTGGTCAGCTCGACCTCCCAGTCGATGCGCGCGCGGCAGGCGTCGTTCCGGCAGCTGACACCGAAGGCGTACTCCGGCCCGTAGGTCATCGCGCGGACCATGAGCAGGGCGAAGAACCGGTCGCCCTGGAGCACCTTGCCCCAGTCGACCTTGCCGCCCTCGCCGAAGACGTAGGGCCCCGGGTCGAGGGTCTCCTCCCAGCACGAGCCGAGCAGCTCGTCGATCTGCCCGCCGTTCTTGGCGAGCTTGCGGTCAGCGAGGACGCGCTCCTCGCGAACCTTCATGCCGCGAACGCGGCCCGAGAGCCCCGAAGGGCATGTGATGACGTCTGCCATGCGCTGCCTCCTCGGGGGCAAAGCCGCCCGGGAGGCGCTGCGGGGACAGGGCCGCACGGAAGGGAACCGCTGGTTCCGTTTCGTGCGGGCGGGTCAGCCCGCGCTTTTTACCTTCGCGAGCAGCTGGCCGATGAAGCCGACCACATCCGCCTGAAGCTGCTCGTCCTTTCCACCGGTGACGAAGGCCGCGACCCGCATCGGCCCGACCGCGTCTGGCTCGGAGAAGTCGCGCTTCAGGATGGTCAGGGCGCGCTGCGCGTCGGCATCGTCGAGCAGCGGTTGCAGCTTCGACGCGACGTCGGTCGGGCCGGCACCGTAGTTCCGGACGACGTAGTAGAGGTCGTAGGCGTCCTTGTTCTCGCCGCGGCTATCGAACGCGAGGGCCTTGAGCACCACGTACGCGCCGGCGTCGCACACCCAGATGTCCCGCGTCGCCTTCTCGCCGAAGAGGGTCTTCCCCTTGAGGGTCACCTGCTTGCGATCACGGAACGCGCAGCGCAGCCCCGGGGCGATGATCGCCGCGAAGTCCGGCTCGAGGTCGCGGAGCTTGCCGCCCTTGTCCCCCTCGAGCGTCGGCTGGATGAGGAAGTCGATGGTGACGCGCTCCGCATTCGCGATGGCCCAGCGCTGACGGGTTGGGTTCCCGGCGTCGTTCTTGTCCATATCGAAGCCCGCATCGCGCAGGCGCTCGGTGAGCTGCCGGTAGCGGCCCTCGTTCAGCAACGCGACCTGAAGTCCGACGTCGAGGTCCATGGTCCCGACGTGCGGATCCACGTCCTCGCCGAGGTGCTCCTGGTCGATGATCAGCGACGGAACCAAGCCGCCGACGATGAGCAGATCGTCCATCATGTCGCCGAGCTTTGTTGCGACGTAGAGGCACATCGCGCGAACGAGCTCGACCTGCTCGCTCTTGTACTCCGACGCGTGCTTGGGTTTCTCAGCCATTGTGCCTCCAGCTCAGCAGCTCGCTTCGCAGACGTTCGGCCGCCTCCGTCGCGCGTTCGGGGTGCGTCTTGAGATCGACGTAGGCCTGCACAGGGTGGACGCACCGCAGGCCGTCGCGCGTCTCCGCTCCGTGGAAGACGCCGGCATCGTTCGGAAGCACGAGCCAGAGGTTCGCACCGCGCGCGTCCTCGCGGAAGCCGAGCTTCTCGCGCAGCTCCTTCGAGGGGGACTCGGCGAGGAAGAAGGTCGCGATGCGAAACGCAGCGAAGTGCGTCATCTGCCAGGCCGCCGCGAGGCCGGTTGCTGCGTGCTCGACCGAGCCTTCCCCGAGCGTGTCGCCGATGAAGCGGGCGAGCGCGTCACCCGAGCGCGCAGCGACGTGCCCCTGGAGGAGCACATGCTTGTCGAAGCGGTACTCGTCGCGCCACGCATCGAGAAGGAGCGCCGGGTCCTTCGCCCTGAGCGCACCGCTCGGCTCTCGGACGACGTAGTTGTCGCGCTCGAGCCCAGCCGCGATGCGACTCACGAACCCCTCGGTCATGTCCGTGGAGCGAGCGATCTCGCGCTGCGTGAACGCCTCGCTCGGGTGCATGAGGAGCCACCGAACGACGCGCGCGCTCTTCGGTGCAAACAGGCTCGCAGGTCGCCCCGGGGCACGGAACCGGTTGGGGCGGCCATCGACGATGACGCGGATTCCGGGCGCGATGATGTGCGCGTTGCCGGAGAGGTCGAACCAGGCGACGCGGGCGGCGTCGCACGCGTGCCGGCCCGCCTCGCCCATGAAAGGCACGGCCACCAAGGGCACGACCCGTCTGGCGAGATCCTTGGCCCGCTGGGCGGCCTTCGCGGCGCGGGCTGCGACCGGTCCAGCAGTCGGCGAGGCGCTCCACTCGACGGCGAACGTATGGCCCACCACCGACACGACGAGGTCTACGCCGGCCTCGCTCCCACTGTGGATGGCAACCTCGCCCACGGGAACATCGAGGAGCCCCGCCAGTGCGGCTGGCAACGCGTCGAGCAGCCTCTTGTCCTTGGTAGCCAGGCCCATGCTTCACTAAATAGCACGCCTTCATCGGTTCGTAAAGCATCGTCTTTTAGTGAAGCATGTCGTTCCAGGAGTTGAGAACATCACTAAACGAGCCTACTTCACTGGCTCGGTGAAGGTATCCTGTTGAGTGAAGGTAGGCCACGTTTGGCAACCGAATTGCTGTGATAGCAACGCAGCGCTGCCAGATTCGTCGTTGCGGAAGATGCCAAGGACTTGCCAGATTGCTGCCCGTGGTTACGGTGGGTGGGCTCGGAACTGGAGCACAGGAGCTTATCGATGACTCTCAGCGAACACGTTCGGCAGCTTCTCAAAGATCGGGACTGGTCGCAGGCCCAGCTCGCCCAGGCCTCCGGGCTCGACCCCTCTGTCCTGAGTCGCCTTCTAGCCGGCGAACGCCCCTGGAAGCAGGAGCACATCGCCTGCGTGGCGGCCGCGCTCTCGAAGACCCCAGAGGATCTGGCGAAGGATACGGAAACCAAGGTGGACGAAGCGGGTGAGCTCGACGCAGAGTTCGCCGCGACCCTCACGAAGGCCCACGGCAATCTCGTAGGCGAGACCACCCGTCTCGCAGCTGAACTCGCGGCGGCGAACCACCGGGTTAAGCAGCAGGCCGACGAGCACCAGAAGCTCACGCAGCGGTTTGCGGATCTCGAGCTTGCCCTCGAACGCGAGAAGCGAGCGCGCGCGGCCGCCGACTCAGAGAAGCGCGCGACCGAGGCACGCGAGGCCGACCTCTTTCGCCAGGTCAGCGCCCTCAAGGGCCAGCACGCGACAGTGGCCTTCGAGCTGCAGAGCGCTCGGCAGCAGCTCGCCGCTGTGCAGACGGCCCACGCGAGATCCACCGAGACAGCGAACCGCAACTACGCCATCGCCAAGGACTTGGAGCAGAAGCTCTCGACGGCCAAGGGCGTCGCTGCAGTCACCGGGTTCCTCGGGTTGGCCATGGTGGTCGGCAACGCGCTCAGCGACGAAGCACCCGCTCCCCGTCGTCGCCGACGAGCGTGACGGTTCGTCACTGCACCAGCTCGAAGAAGTCGTACGTGAGCGTGACCTGCTCGATGACGTTCTCGTCGCTCTCGTTGTCCCACTCGCCGGCGACGAACTTGATCGGCCAGGCGCGCGAGAGCGACCAGCGACGCAGGGTCACGCCGTCGCGGTCCTGCTGCACGACGTCGAGGTTGCGCTTGTAGTTGACGTCGGTGAGCCCGAGCCCGCTCGACGTGATGGCGACGTCCTGGAACCAGTCGAAGAGGTCGCGGTCCTCGGTGGCGCCGCGCTCGAGGGTCACGTCGGAGAACGTGAGGCGGCCGGGGCTCTTGTTCGGGATGAGCGAGCCGCCCTCGAAGTATTGGACGTTCGCGACCTCGACGGACAGCTCGCTGCACTTCTGGAAGCCAGCGTGGCCGACGTCGTCGATCTCGACGATGAACTTGAACTTCTTGTGGAAGCTTCGCGGGTTGCCGATGACGGTCATGGGTTAGCTCCTCCTCACACGCCCGCCGCAGCCAGCTCGGCCTCGAGGGCCCGCGTGTCCTGGCTGATGCGAAGGATGATGAACTCGGCCGGCTTGTTCGTGGCGAGGCCCACCCGAGCGATGAGCTGGCCGGCGAAGATGACGGTGGGGGTGTTGAGCTGGTCGGAGACGTCGACGAAGAAGGCCTTCGCCGGCTCTCGCGAGCGGAACGCCCCGTTGTTCATCTGCGCGAGGAGGAACGCCGTGATGGTGCGCCGCACCTGCGCGCGGAGCCCCTCGGTGTTGTTCTTGTGCCGCGCGAACTCGAGCCCCTGCTTGAGACTTCGCTCGATGAAGATCACGCCTCGACGCTCGGCGATGTACGGGAAGTTGCCGTCGCCCTTGAGCGTGCGCGAGCCGTCGATGTAGCGCGGCAGCCCCGGCCCCGTGGTGAGCGGGTTGATGCGGTGCGGGTACACGAGGTCGCGCTTGCGCTCCTCGAGCACCTCGTCCGTCTCGAAGCCGAGCACACCGAACATGCGCCCGGCGTCGATGCCCGCGGGCGGGTCGTAGACGCCGCCAGGGCGCGCGGAGTCGGTGCGCGAGTAGACGCCCGCGACGATGCCCGAGGGCGGGACGACGAGCTGCTCGGACGACCCGAAGACGCTCTTCGCGGGGTTGAGCACCTTCACGCGGGGCCAGTAGACGGCCGCGAACTCCGAGAGGTTCTCGAGCGACGCTGTCGTCGCGACGTACGTCACGATGTCCGTCGCGCTCTGGTTCGCGGGAGGGTCCAGCACCGCGAAGACGGCGCCGTCGCGGTCCACCTCTGCGTAGCGGACCATCGCGTTGTGGACGGCCGGCGTGGCCCGACCCGGCACGAGCAGCAGCGTCAGCTCCTGCACCTGGTCGAGCGCGTGAAGCCCGGTCTTGCCCACGTCGGAGCCGATGAAGTCGTTGTCGTCGAGCCCGACGAGGCCGTCACCGCCGCCCGCCAGCGAGACGGTCTGCGCAGGCGGCACCGGCATGCCCGCGAGCAGCTGGTCGATCGCGCGCACGTAGAGCGAGCCCGTGCGCGGGTCATTCACGACGCGGTCCACGTAGCGGGCGTCGTCGGGGTTCATCGAGACGTTCGGGAACGCCTCGCGGTAGACGCCGTCCTCGACGACGAGAAGGTCGAACGCGGTCGGCGAGCCGTTGGTCGCAGCTCGGACCTCGGCGTCGATGCGGTTCGCGTAGGCGCCGGGGTCCTTGCCCTCGACGCGCACCGCGTTGGCGGTGCCGGAGGCCGCGCCCGTGTGAAGCGTGGTGTCGAGCCCGAACGCGGCAGCCGTCGCGGCGCGCGCCTGCACGCTCGCAGCCGGGCCGGTGGCGACGGTGCGGACGTCGAGCACACCGCCGATGCCGAACGCAACCACGACGGTCGGCATCGCAGCCTCGACGACGGCCTTCACCTCGAAGACGTCCACGGCGCGGAGGTTCGCGACGTTGCCGCCGCCCACCGACGCGGCGCCGGGGAACGCCAGCACGGCGTTCGCGGTGCCGCCCGTGACCTGCACTCGGCTCGAGGTGCCCTCGGTGTCGCTCGCGAGCCGGACGATGCCGCCCGGCGTCGTGGCGCGCCCGCCGACGATGACGGCGTTGATCGCTGCCGCGACCTCGGTCGCCGTGGCGTTGGTGATGTCGGCGAAGTCCGCCGACGAGAATGCGACCGCCTGCTCGAGGCCGTTGTCGACCCGGAGGAGCAGCGTCATGCCGTCGGCGAGCGCGTACGGGCCTGCGCCGCCTGCGGCCATGGCGGCCGCCGAGCCGTTGAAGACGGCATCCACGTCGGCGCCGCCATCCACGGCGAGACGGATCAGGTCGCCGTCGACGAGCACGAAGGGACCCGCGGCGGCGCCGAGCAGCACGCCCGGCGTGGGGCCACCACCAGCGACGAGGAAGCCGGCAGCGCGCACGGCGGTGACCGAAGCCGGCGTGGCGACGTTGGTGTAGTGCGCCGTGCGGACCACCCAGAGCTGACTGCCGCCGTTCTCGAAGAATCCCATCGCGGCCAGCGCGAGGTCCGAGTCGGGGGTGAAGCCGCCGAACTTCGTCTGGAATTCGTCGAACGACGAGCAGAGCACGGCCTGCCCGATGGGCCCGCGCTCGGTGAGCCCGACCGCACCCGCGACGGACGTGGGAGCCGAGGGGATGCCGCGAACCTTCGGCTCCTCCTCGACGATGACGACCTTGGACGACAGGAGCTGTCCGCTCACGGTGCACCTCGCTTCTTCTTGGCCCTGCTGACGTCAGGGGGACGGCTGGCCTCGGGAGCCGAGGTCGGCGTGGGAGTCGTGGAGGGCGCGGGCCGCGTGGGCTCCGCGACGTGGCGCTTCACGGCGAGCTCGCCGCGCCGGACGGTGCGCACCACGTCGGGAACGGCGAGCACGGCGTCGTCGAGCGCGGCGCTCGTCACGCCAGTGGCGAGCGTGAGCGAGCGCGGGGTGCGCCGGGGAGCGCGGCCCTGCTCGACGTCGCAGGCGCACTCGCCCAGCGCCTTGCAGTACGTCTCGTGAGCCAGGACGAAGACCTGGCAGCGGTTGCTCGTGTTCGTGAGCGAGACGGTCACGGGGCACCTCCTGCGAACGGCTGCGTCTGCAGCTGCGGGTCGCTGACGGCCTTGCCGAGGTCGAGCGGGAGCCCCTCGTCGACGTCGAAGCCGCGGACGACGAAGCCGCAGGTGAAGGCGCGGACGTCGTCCTTGCCCCCGAGCTGCGTGCGGAACTCGCCGTCGGCGTCCAGCTCCCAGCGTGCGACGCCGCGGGCTGCATCGTTCGGATCGCGTGGAAGCTCGAGCCAGCGGTTGCGATTTAGGAACGTCGCCACCGCGGCCATAAGGTTGAACAGCTCCGCGGTGCGCTCCGAAGCGGCCGTCAGCGTGAAGACCAGGTCCACCGTGTACGGCGGCTTGCGGCGCACCAGCTCGGGCCCCGAGGAGCCGGCGACCACGTCTTCGTGGGGAACGTTGGCCGAGTAGAAGCGGTTGGGACGCAGCGTCGGGCCGGAGAGCACGAGCGACGGCACCTTCGCCATCGCGATGACGTTGAGCCCGTCGATGACGGTGTCGTCGTAGTCCACCGAGACGGTGGCGCTCACGTTGGCGAGCACCTGCCGCTTCAGCTCGCGGAGCAGCTGGCGGACGATGCGGGTGAGGTCTGCTTCCCGGGCGACGGTGGCGCGCGCGAAGCGGTAGGCCCCGGCGAGCAGCATGGACTCGCCCGCGACGGGTACGTCGCTCGCGTCGAGGTTCTGCAGCTCGACGTCGACGACGCCGGCCTCGTGCGCAGGCGTGCGCACGTCCACGAGGCTGACGCCGGCCTCGTCACGAACGACAATGATGGTCGCGGCTCGCTCGCCGAAGCGGACGGCCACCTTCGGAGCGAAGCCGGTGCCGACGAGCCGCACGAGGTCGCCGCCGCTGGCGGGACCGGCGCCGGGAGTCACCGAGGCGAGCGTCGGGATGGCCATCAGACGGGCCCTCCGAAGCCGAGCTGCTGCGCGACCCGCTCGAGGAACCGACGGCTCGCGCCCTCGCGGAACTTCTCGAACGCTGGTCGCAGGAAGGGTCGCGCAGGCACCTGCACGACGACCACGCCGCGCCCGCTGCCTCCGGTCGGCTCCTTGCCGGCCTGACGCAGCAGCGCGAACAGGAAGCGCCGCATCTTCGGCGTGATGGGGATTACGACGGGTGGGCCGCCGTACTCGTGGAGCTGTGCGAGATCGACGAGGCTCTCGCCGCCGGTCGAGCGGGCCGAGCGCGGGACGCCGATGAAGGCCTCGTCGCCCTCGACGATGACGGTGATGGAGTTGCGGAGGTCGCCGCGGACGAGCAGCGCCTTCGTCCCGCCGAAGCCCTCGAGCTGACGCGCCGCGAGCGTGAGCGGAGCCGGCGGCTTGATGGGCTCGCCGCCCGGCGCTTGGCTCGTGAGCCCCTGGACGATCTCGTTCCGGAGCCCCTGCGCCTCCTGGCGAATGGCCACACCGATGGCTGAGCGCAGGCGCTGCGGTCCAGCTGCAAGCAGCTGCCGCGCGCGAGCCCAGTCACCGGTGCGCATCACCGCCATGGCTCAGACCACTCCCTTCGCGCGCAGGCGCGGCACGTGCTCGTCGAGCCAGCCGAGCGCGACGTGCGTCGCCCCGTTGATGACCGCGCCCTTGCGGATGGACACCGCGGAGAGCGCGAGGGACTTCGCCGCGACGTCCACGTCCTCCGGTCGGCAGCCGTAATCGCCGAGCACCTCAGCGATGCGGCGCGCCGACGGCGTCGTGCCGTAGCGCCAGAAGTGCAGCTCGAGGTTCGAGCGGTAGGCCTCGGCCTCCCAGCGGGCACGCGCGGCGCGGTCCGCGAGGTACGAGACCTCGAACGAGAGCCCCTCGCGGTCGTGCTGCACGACGTGCTGGTGCTCGTGCACGCAGATGACGACCTGACTCCAGAGGTCCCAGCCGCCTCGCGGCGAGCCGACCTCGAAGGGCGTGTAGATGCGCCGCCCGAGGGTCGTCGTGAAGTTCCGAAGGAAGCGGTCGCGGCTCTGGATGCCGAGGGCGTCGAGCGCCTGCGCGACGAGCTGCATCTCGAGCGCGTCGCGCTTGTTCACGACCGTCGTCCGGTAGTGGTCCTGCATGAAGCGCCAGAACGCCCAGACCTCCTCGGGCTGGATGTCGACGAACACCTTGCCGACCACGGGCAGTGACTGGAGGAAGCCCTTCATCGGTCGCTCCCGCCGGCTGCGGCGGCGTCGGCCGCGGGCACGCAGGTGTGGCCGGTGACGCGCCCGTCCTCGGTCGTCTCATCGACGAACGCGCACACGAACGCTGCGCCGCTCTGCTCGCTCACGAGGTCGCAGTCGGCGAGCTCGTGGTACGAGCCGTCCGCGTCGCAGATCTCCGCGACGTTGCCCGAGCACCGCGTCGCGCCCAGCACGCAGTCGTCGATCGGACGGCAGTGCGCGAAGAAGCACGCGGCGAAGACCGAGGCGATGGCACAGCTCTTCATGCGACGCTCCGTGCAGCAGGTCGGTCCTGGAAGGACACGAGGAGGAGGTTTCGGCTCGGGCGCTGCCGGTGGAGTCCGAACCCGATGGACCGCGCCTCGGTCACGTAGAGACCCGGCGGCGTGCGCACGGCTTGCACGAGCGCTCCGTCGAGCGCGTAGAGCGCGCCAAGGCGGTCGCTCGGGCGAATGAGGGCATCGCCCGAGGCGGCGTCGACGAGGCCGAACCGCTCGAGGTCCCTGAAGTGAAAGACCAGATCGAAGCTCGACCTGGGCGTGTTTCCTGAGGTCGCCATACGCAGAGCTTCAAAAGCCTCCGGCTCCACCTGGCAGGGGACGCGGACCGGTGGGTGCTCGCGACGAAAGGGCTCCGCGACGCCATCGTCATCGGCGTCGACCAAGACCGGCTCCTTGAAGTCGGGGTCGTAGCCGCCCGTGAGCGCGCCCGCGCCATCTGGGTCGACCGTCGCCATCGCGGCGGTGTCGAGCCGATGCAGCTCGGCCAGGAACGGGAAGATGAGGCGGCCGCGCATCAGGCCGCTCCGAGCGGCGACGGCCTCACGTAGGGCGCGAGCAGCGCGTCGACCTCGGGATCGCCGGTGAGCGCGCGCGCCGCCTGCTTGGCGGCATCGAGGCGATAGCTCTGGTCGCGGGTGCGCTCCTCGAGGAGCCGCCAGCGACTGCGCGCCTCGAAGGAGGCGTCGTCTGCCAGCGGCGCGAGGTTCCGCAGGACGAGGAGCAGACACGCACGACGAACGGCGAGAGGCGTTCGTCCCTCCGGAGAGCCGTCGTCCTCCGTGAATCCCCAGCGCCCCTCGACGACGACGTTGCCTCGCCCTCGCGGGAACACGCGACAGCGGCGCAGCGTGAGGCGCGGAGCGTCGAAGCCGGCCTGCATCGGGGCGCCAACGACCACGAGGTCCTCGAACGCCAGCGACAGCTCGCTGTCGCCGAGGGCGAGGCGATCGACGCGGATGGGCGGCGCGGGTGGCTCGATCGACGGAGCCCCGCGGCCATCGAGCCGGTACGTGGCGGTGCGCGGCTCGAAGAACCAGCCCGTCACGCGGTCGATGAGTCGCGTGGCCTCGTCGAGCAGCAGCTCGAGGCGTGCATCGCTCGCCGCGGCCGCCGTCACGCCCTCGGCGCGCAGGTCGGCGACCGAGGCGTACACGTCACTCCCGCTCCCGCTTGCCGCGGCGCGCGTCCTTCTCGTCGTCCTTCGCAGGAGGCGCCGTCGCCGGCTTCGGGATGTCGTCGGAGGTGAGGGCGCCGGCCGGGCGTGCGGGCACCACCTTGAGGTCGTCGGTCGCGCTGCGCTTGAACTTCGCAGCGTCCGACTCCCTTGCTTCGAGCGCCTTCGCTTCGGCCTCGGTGCACACGTCGAAGGCGAGCGGCGCGTGCTCGTCGGTCGGAACCTGGCGCACCGCACGCAGATGATCGGCGACGATCTTCTCGACGCGGTACCACGCGCGCTCCTCCTGGAACTTGATGCCGGCGTAGGTGTAGCGCCGGAGCACGTGGCCCCGGCGGGGATCGTAGGGCTTGAGGCGAACGAGCATCGTGTCCATGGGTTCTCCTCAGCTCACAGCTGGACGTTGATGGCCTTGGCGACACCGGGCTCTTCGGCGAACTTCACGTCGAAGCGCAGGGTCGCGACGATCTTCAGCGTCCCCTCGGAGATGTCGCGATCGGACTCGAAGCGGATCTGCCGCCAGATGCCGACGTTGATGTTCTTCGGGTTGCAGAGAAGGATCGCGGTCTGGTCACCGCCGACGCCCAGGTTTTCGGGGAACAGCGGGATCGGCTGGACCGGGACGCCGGAGTAGAGCACCGGCGTGTCGTCCTCGAGGAGGCGATCGCCTGCCACGGTCGCGCGGTCGGCGAGGGTGTTCCGATAGCCGAGGTCCGCATCGACGCTCGTCAGGAAGCGCATCGCCTTCTTGTCGCGGAGATACTCAGACGGCAGCGTCTTGAGCATGTCGCGCAGCAGGTCCTTGGTCAGCGGTGCGCCGGCCGCGTCCACGAGGTTGCTGGTTGCCTGCTTGAGCAGACCGTTCATCGTCGCGAGGAACGGGTCGACGCTGGCGGTGTCGCCGTTGATGGCGACCTCCTCCATGTCGCGCGAGATGGCGTCGGCCATCATCTCCATGATCGTCTGCCGCAGCTCGCCGCGCTCGATACTGTCCTCGAGCACCTCGTCCGACATGCGGACCTCGGCCTTGAACAGCTTGGCGTCTAGCTCGACCTCCGTGAGATCGGGCCTCGCTCGATCGGCAACGCCGAGGGCGGTCCCCTCCTGGCCGGGCCGCAGGATGCGGTTGCCGAACTTGATCTTCGAGATCTGCTGCTTGGGCGACGCCATCGGAACGACGGTCGCCAGCTGCATGAGGACGGACTGCTTGATGAGCAGGCGCATGAACTTCTGCGCCTGCGCGGGCTTGAGAATGCCGCCTCCCGCCGTCAGATCGGCGAGCGCGAGATCGGCCTTCTCCAGGATGGTGCGGTTGTCGAGATAGCTCATGTCGCGGCTCCTTGAGACGGGGGAATCAGAGGTCGTGGAAGGAGACCGCCTTGTCGACGTTCTCCCGGTCCTTCGGCTTGTTGAGATCGAGCGGCCATCCCACGTCCTCGACGCTGGCCTTCGACACGTGCTCGGCTGGCGCGGCGCTGTTCGGCAGTCCGAACTGCTTCTCCACGCGGCCGAGGCGCTGCTGCTGTTCCTTGACGGTGTCCGAGAGCGCGCGGAACGAGTCGGCGAGCTTCGCGAGGCTCTCGGCGACAGGCGCGCCGGGCTCGGTGGGTACGGTGGCGGTGGGGGCCTCGCGCTTCTCCGTCTTCGCCGGGGCGGTCTTGCCGGCGAGCTCGGCGAGACGCGAGAGCGCCTGCTTGGCTGCGGCGACGTCGCTCGCGAACGTGCTCGTGCCCGCGGGCTTCGCGGGGTCTTCGGTCTTCGCGCGCGCCTGCACGTCGGCCGGCGCGTTCGGGTCGACGGCGTCGCTCGGAGCCGCGAAGCCGGTTCGCTCCAGGATCTGCTCGGCGGTGGCGCGCAGCTGCTCGGCGAGAGCCGCGAGGCGCAGGTCGTTGCTGTCGGCGCCCAGGGAGCCGAGCAGCTCGACGATGGCCGTGAGGCTCTCGAGCGCAGCCAGCGCGGCCCCGAGCGGCGAACCATCGGCCACCGTCCACGTTGCGTCTGCGGACGGCGTCATCGAGGCATCGGCGCCGTCCGCGGTGGCCTTCTCGGCGCTGTCCTTGCTGGGCGTGTTGTCGTCCATGGCGTCATCCCTCTTCACGATGAGAAAGCGGTGCTTGTTGGCGGCGCGGTCGACGAGGGAGACCTCCTCGACGACCATGTCGATGAGCCGGTGCACGCCGTCGGCGCCATCGGCCTTGTTGATCCGGTTCGTCATGCGGCCTCCGTCTGCGGCTGGGCATCAGGCGTCGCGGGCGGCGGTGCCGGCGCCGGTGCGGGCTCGGGGACCCGGCGCGCCGAGCCGCCGATCGAGAAGCCGGTGAGGTCGCCGCTCTTCACGCGGTCCCACAGCTCGTCGGAGAGCACGCGCACCGAGAGCATCCAGGTGCCCTTGCGCACGGTGAGCTCGCCGATCGTGAAGTCGGTGGGCGCGAGGTAGCTCTCGAGCACCTTCACTTGGTCGTTCACCCGCAGGCGGTGCATGAGGCCGAGCCCGCCGAACTCCTCCATGAAGCGGTGAGCCGCGGCGCGGATCTCGTCGGCCGAGTAGATGTCGCCCTGCGCGTCGACCACCTCGGGCTCGAGCACGATGCCGAGCACGTAGCGCTCGTCGTTCGGGTCGAGGCCCTTCACGAGCTGGGTGGTCTTGTCGAAGACCAGCGCGTCGAGGCTCGGGTCGAGGGGCAGGTGCTCGCACTTGGCGACGAGCTCGAAGTCCTCGGCCTTGCGCACCGGGTAGTTGGCGACGAAGAGGCGCATCGCCTGCTTCACGCCGCCGCGGCCCGAGGCCTCGCGGACCTTGAGACGGAAGACGTAGCCGACCCGCTTGAAGGCCGCGACGTTCTCGGGCGTCGGGTTCAGGACCGCGATGAACTTGCCGCGCACCTTCGAGAGCGCGTCGACGAACTGCTCGAGGTCGATGACGTTGTCCTTGTCGAACCACTCGCCCGGGTACGGCGGGTCGATGAAGAAGAACGTGTCGGGCGAGTCGTAGGCCTTGAGCGTCTTTCGGTAGTCCTGCCGAAGCACCGTGACGTCCTTCAGCCGCTCGGCGGCCTTCAGGTACTTCTCCGGGTTCGTTGTGGAGCCGAGGTGCTGCTGCGCCGGGTGCGTGCCGTCGGGGCGACAGTCGCGGGCGTGCGTGCGGACGAAGACGAGCTTGTAGAAGCGCGCGACGTCGTCCTTCGGCGCCATGTCGCGCGCCTTGAGGAAGCTCTCCTCGGTGACGGTCCACTCGAAGCGGCGCCGCAGCTCCTCGATGCGCTCGGGCGTCATCGCCTTGATGCTCCGATGGAGGAACACGACGTCGTCGTCGAGGTCCGCGAGCACCTCCTTCTCGCTCGGCTCCTTCGCGTGCAGCACCGCCGCCGCGCCCGCGAAGGGCTCGACGTAGGTCTTGTGCGCCGGGATGAGCGGCACGATGCGCTTGGCGTAGTGGAACGAGCCGCCGAAGGTGCCGAAGGGCTGGGCCTTCTCGAGCTCGCCCGCGTCGGTCTCGACGACGCCGTCCCAGTCCTCGATGACGACGCTCTCGTCGAGCCCCTTGAGCGTGGGCTCGTAGTTCGCGACGAGCAGCTGCGTGAGCACCGACGAGCCGCCAACGCCGCGCATGGCGGCGATGGTGCGCGGGGTCCGGATCCGCTTCGTCCAGAAGCCGGAGTCCTTCACCATCGCGGGGAACTTCCCGCGGATGCCGTAGGTGATGAGGAACTTGCCCTTGAGCGACTTGAGGAGCTTGAAGAAGCGCTCCTCGTCGAAGTCCGACTCGCCGACGTCGACGTTGTAGCCGGGGTACGGCGGATCGAGGAAGAAGACCGTGTCCTTCGAGTCGTACTTGCGGACGACCTTCTCGTAGTCGCCGCCGTACACCTTCACGCGCTTCAGGCGCGGCGCGAACTGCTCGATGCGCTTGATGGTCTTGGCTTCGACTCCGACGACTGACGGGCTGAAGCTGCGCCCGCGCATCTTCCCGTAGGAGAAGTGCGTCAGGTACAGGAAGCGGTGCAGGCGCTCGACGTCGTCCTCCGGCTCGACATCGAGCAGCCCCTTGAACGTCTTCTCGTCGCCGGTCCACGGCAGCTTCTTCAACCGCTCGAGGTCGGCGGTCGTGAGCTTCTTGAGGAGCCGGTAGGCGTCGGCGATCTCCGGGTCAGCGTCGTTGATGACCTCGACGTCGGAGGGCTCCTTCGCGAACAGCACCGCGGCGCTTCCGGCGAAGGGCTCGACGTAGGTCTTGTGGGCGGGGAGCATCGCCACGAGCCGCTGCGCGATGCGCTTCTTTCCCGCGGGCGAGCCCCAGATGGTCTTCTCGACCGCCGTCTCGCCCTGGCTCGCCGCGAGGACGCGACGGGCGTAGGCAATGGCCGCCTCGCGCCGGTCACGCATCGCGCAGCGCCTCCGGGTCGGAGCCCCAGAGCGGGTCCTTCGTGGTGGGTGCGTTCAGGTCCCGCGGCCAGACCACGGGCTCGTCGCGCTTCTGCTCCCGCGACGGCGCGGACGGAGCCTTGCCGTTCCCCTGGTCCGGGGCGGGGCTCTCTGGCTCGCGCGGCTTCGCAGTCTCGGGCATGCGTCGACCTCCGCTGGGGGCAAAGCAGCCGCCCGGAGGAAGCGGGGACACGTGCTCACACGACCGCGAGCGTCGTGGTGCGACAGAGGCCGTGGTACGGCGGGAAGCCGATGCCGACCTCGCGAAGGGCGCCATCGGAAGCCAGCGCCCGGAAGTCGCCCCGGTCATCGCGGGTGCCGAAGGCCGACCGGGTCACCTCGGCGAGCGGGGTCCGGCCGGCGCCGCCGTCGACGTAGAGCCGCGTCCGTCCGGTCTCGGGGTCGAGGCTCTCGCGCACCCACGGCAGCTCACGCTTGATGTCCTCAGGCTGCTCCAGCCGCTCGACCCGCTCGAAGCGCTGGAGGGCGTCGGCCACGGCGAAGCTCTTGCCGTGCAGGTAGCGGCAGATGTGCGTCGTGCGCTCGTCCAGCACGGCCTCGATGACGTAGCGCTGGATGCCGGCCTCGGCGTAGCTGCTCATCTGGGCGAACGAGCGCCCCTGGCCCATGAACGAGCTCGCGACCACCTCCCAGTAGAACGGCGCCCTTTCGACGAGCGCCGCCCGAGCCGCACGCTCGAGGTCGGCCGCGATGTCGTCGCGTCCGAGCCCCTGCTCGAGCCCGGCCGCGACGATCCTGCGGGCCTCCTCGCCGAGGCTCTCGACGCGGCGACCGTACTCGTCGCGCACGAAGTTCCCCTGGGAGCCGACGACGTGGGTCACGACGCGCCGGTCCAGGGCGTTGAAGTCGGCGGCGATGGCCAGCCCCTGCTGTCGCCGGGCCTGCGTTCGAGTCGCCGCCACCACCGACTCGGCCGCGTCGCCGAGCGGCACCTGGATGCGCGCGGGGATGATGGCCGTCGCCCGGCCCGCGGCTGCCATCGCCTCGGAGACCAGCCGGCGCCTCTCGGCTGCGGTCGTGCGCGGCCAGTCGATGTCGAGGACAGCCATCGCGTCGCGAACCGCGTCCACATCCGCGCGCCCGGTGGCCCGCCGCAGGCGGGCGGCGAGGAGCGCGACGGCGCGATCGAACCCGCCCGGTGTTCCGAGGTTGATCGCCTTCCCGAGCGGCAGCCGCAGGTAGTCGCCGAGCAGCTCGTCGGCGGCGATCCGGGCCTCATGCACGACCAGGAGCCGGTCAGCGGTAGCGGACGTTCCGCACATCGGCGTCCTCCTCGAGCCGCAGCTCGCCGTGGCTCAGGTGCAGGAGCACCCGGCAGAAGGTGCAGCGCACCGCCCGGGAGAACGTGAGGTCGCCCGGGTCCGGCTCCTCGTCGATGTCGAGCCCCGCGTCACCGTTGAGCGCCGGGGTGACGAAGCCGCAGCGGGGACAACACACGTGGTAGCCGACAAGCAGACCGCCGCGGTCCTGCGGCACCCGCCGCACCTCGCCGCGCTCGAGCCGGCATGGGCGCTTGGTGGACGGCACGATCCTCACAGCCCGCCTCCGACCACCAGCGGGCCTCGTCGGCGAGCGCGCACCTCGACCCCAGCCTCGCTCGGCGAGAACACGACCTCGTGGCTCGACGCGCAGCGGTCGCAGAGCGCGAAGACGAGGAGGCCGTTCCGCCAGAGCGTGGTCGTCTCGTCGAGAGCGGCGTGCCTCCGGCACATGCGGCACTCGATGACGCCGCGCTCGGCGTCGAGCTGCGCTTGCTGCACCCACGCCCGTTGCAGCTCAGGTCGCATCGCGCGCCTCGCCGAACCAGGCGTCGAACTCCTCGCGGGGAACCTTCACGTGCTCGACGTCGAGGTAACGCCGCGCAAGGTCGAGGCGACCGTGGGCGAGGCGCTCCTCCTCTGCGCGGAGGTCTTCGCGGAGCGCGAGCAGCTGCTTCGCGCTCGGGAGCAGCGCGTCGGGCCCCGAGGCCTTCGGCTTGAGGTCCTCGACGCCCGTCTGGATGCCGGCGAGCGTCAGCGTGATCGGCCGCTTGGTCCAGTCGTCGCCGATCTTGCGGAACTCCCGGTTGAAGATGTCGCCGGCGAGCAGGCGCCCTTCCTCGGGCGTGAGCACACCAACGCGCACGAGCCGCTCGACCATCTCCGTCATGCGCTCGGGGTCGCGCGTGACCGGGGTCTGCGAGCGGAACCGCCAGAAGCGCAGGCCCATGTCGGCGAGCACCTTGCGGTTCATCAGGAAGTCGAACTCGTCGCGCTCGGGCTGAAAGACCTGGTCCTCGGCGAAGCGCAGCGCGCTCTCGGCCGTCGCGCGGTTGAAGTCCTTGCTCTCGCCGCGCAAGAGGCGCGGGAGGCGGAACGAGCTGCCGACCTTGTCGATGTTCCGCTCGTCGTAGAGCTGAAAGAGCGCGTCGTGCTGCTGGGCGTCCGTCAGCGGGCGCAGTTCGATCTTCGCGCGGCCCCCATCGCCGGTGCCGCCGCCGTCCGCCTCGAGGATCAGGATCTTGTGGAAGTTCGCCTTGCCCTTGAGGTTCTCGTCGATGAACCGCTCGATGCGTGGCACCGAGGCATCCGAGAGCCGGCCGCCGGAGACAAGCAGCGCGAGCGGCGGCACGCTCTTGTTCTCGAAGTAGAGGTAGTTGACCTCCTCCATCTGGCGCGAGCCCAGCACCGACAGGAGCGTGCCCACCCAGCGCGGCACTCCATAGGGCGAGCGCGGCGAGTGGATCGCGAAGTGGAGCAGCTCGGTCGCGGGCCCGTCGTCGGCCTGCGCCGCCTTGAGCGCGGCGATGTCCGGGAAGACGCGGCCCGTGGAGCGGGAGACGACGCGCGGGTCACCGAAGGACTTGAAGTACACCCGCTCGGCGCCCTGGATCTGCACGTAGCGACGGAGCCGGCGCCGGGCGCTGACCGTGTCGAAGCTGATCGTGGAGACGCGGACGCGCTCGCGGACCTCGACAGCCTCTCGATCGAGCGGCAGCAGGCGCACCGTGTACGACGGCACGTAGACGAAGCGCGCGAGGTCGCCCTTGCCGTCGCGCAGCACCTCCCAGAACGCGTTGCCCGTCACCTCGAGGTCCTGGCGCGTGCGACGCCGGAGATCGACGAAGGAGTGGTCGAAGCAGCAGAAGTCGAAGAACGAGTCGAGCCGCGCCCGCTCGACCCGCGCGGCCTGGCGCAGCTCTGTGAAGCGCGCGGCCACCTCCTCTGCCGGCGGCGTGAGCGGCGTCCCCTCGGGCAGCGTGCCGGCGTCGCGCGCGGCGATGCGTTCGAGCATCAGCGCGTCGGACACCTTCTGCCGCGCGTCCTCGGCGTCGAAGTCGATGGCCGGCTCGAAGCGGTAGCCGAAGCCGTCGATGTTGGTCGCGTACGAGTCGACGTTCTGACGGAGAGAGTTCGAGTGCTCCACGAGGAGGCACAGCGCCTCGGGGTCGTAGGGCGGCTGCAGCGCGCCGGCCGCGACGAAGGCGGTCGACACCTCTTCGCCGCCTGGACGGCTCGCCGGGTCCTGCACCCGGGCGCCGACCACCACGGCCTTTAGGATGGTCTGGAGGTTGCGATCGGCCTCGTGGATCGCGTCGGGGCTCGTCACCGGCCCGCCTCCGCGTAGGCGACGAGCCCCGTCGGCGTGAACGACACGGCGCGCGCCCGCTGGCCACGCTTCGCGAGGTGGTCATGCGCGGCGGCGAGCAGCCCGTCCTCGGTGCGCGCCTCGAGCTCGACCTCGGGGCCGGGCTCGGGCGGCGTGCCCGGGGGCTTGCCTGCTGGGATGATGAAGATCTTGAGGGTGCGTCGCATGGTGGACTCCGCAAAACAGCGGAGGCGAGGCGCTTGGCCAGCCTGCGAGGAGGCAGTCCACCTGGGCACCGAGCAGCTGGACCGCGCGCCTCGCCTCCGGGGGAAGCAAAGCGCCGCGGTCTTGGGAGCGGGGACACGCTCTACGCGTGCACGTGCTCGTGATGGACGTCCGGAGCGTGGTCGTGGTCGTGCTCGACGTCCTCGTGGCGATGCGGGTGCGAGTGCTCGCCGAGGAACGGCGGGTCATGAGCGTGGTCGTGGTGCCCGTCGTCGTGACGGTGCGGGTGGTCGTGCTCTGCCTCGGGGTGAGCATGGGCGTGTTGGTGACGCTCGGTCACGTGGAGGATCACGCCAGTGCCAAAAAGAGCGGCCGAAACGAGTGTCCACGCTCCCAGTGTCTTGTCGCCGAGGCCCCAGGCCAGCGCTGCGCCGACGAACGGGGCCACGGCGAAGATCGATCCCGTCCGCGCGGCTCCGATGCGTCGCTGAGCGAGCAAGTAGAGCCGCAGGCTCAATCCGTAGCCGGTAGCACCACACGCGAGCAGCACCAGCGCAGCTCGCGCCGCGGGCAGCGGCTCGCCGAAGGCGAAGGCTGCGGCGCCGGTGAGGACCGCGCCGAGCCCGCCCTTGCTAGCAACGATGCTGACCGGATCCTGTTCGGCGAGGCCACGCGTCAGCGTGTTGTCGAGCGCCCACGCGGCTGTTGCGCCCGCGACGGCCAAGGCGCCGAGCGCGCTCCATCCAGCGCTCGACGCCGCATCGAGCGTGAGCGCGATGCCGCCGAGAGCCATCAGTCCGAGTGCGACCAGCACACGCCGGCCAATGGGCTCGCGGTACAGCGCCCAGGCGAGCACGACGGTGAACACGGCCTCCAGGTTGAGCAGGAGCGAGCCCGTGGTCGCGCCCGCACGTTGGAGACCCCACGCGAGCAATGTGGGCGCGACTCCGGCACCGACGAACGCGATGGCAAGCAGGCGACCGATGTGCGCCCTTCGGAGCGGAGCGCCAGACGATGGCGACAGCCGCCCGAGGACGAAGGCCGAGAGGCACGCACCAGCGTAGAGCAAGGCGGCGGTCGAGAACGCTCCCAACCCTCGACCCGCTCGCTCAACGATTGGCGTCGTCACCCCGAAGCTCAGGGCGGCCAGAATGGCCAGGCCAGCTCCCGCAGCAATGGGTGAACGAGGGGTCGACACCGGTCCACTGTACCGGAGACGTCTTCAGCCGATAACCCTCACCCCGATCTCTCCGGCCCTCGGCTTGTCGGCCTGCCGCTCCCGCTGACACGCGAGGGCGACCGCCCAGAACTTGTCGGCGTGGCCGCGGGCGTTGCGCTCGGCGTCGAAGCTGACCTTCCCCGAGGGCAGCACGCGGCGCTTGATGGCGTGGATCTGCGCGACGAGGTCGCGGTCGCGCGGCATCGTCACATCGCGCCGCTGGAGCAGGATCTTGAAGTCGGTCGCCCAGCGCTCCTTCGCCTCGTTGGTGAAGTTCTCGCCGATGACCTGGGGGAACTCGCGCGCGAGGTTCTCGGCGAGGTTCATGCCGATGCCGCTGCGATCGATCGAGAGCCGGGCGACGGGCAGCGTGCCGAGGAGGCGTCGCAGCTCGGCCTCCTGCTCCGCGAACGGCGTCCCCTCGAAGCTCTTGAGCATCCGGCACGTGAAGCGCCCCGCGATCTCCTCGAAGACCGCCAGCTCCGAGCGGTCGCGCGTGCGGCCCACGTCGAAGCCAGCGACGATGCGTCCTTCCGGTGCGCGCACGCTGGTCGGCTCGTCGCAGAGGACGAGGTCGTCGCTGGTGCACGGGAGGATCAGCTCGTAGGGGTAGAAGCTGTACGTCTCGTCGACGAAGCGCCCCTCGAACTCCTGCTGGAAGTCCTCGAGTGGCAGCGAGTCGAACTGCTCGATGAGCGTGGGCCGGCCGAACTTCGCGACGCGCTCCTCGGTGGGCAGGTTCGGCGCGTCGTTCGCGGCAGCCCGCACGTCGGCGCAGAAGAACCGGCACAGCCACCACGGCACCAGCTGCCGGATGTGGTGCGGGTACTTCCGGAGTTCCTCGTTCGCGATCTCCCAGAAGATGCCGCGGCGCCCGAGCGGCGTGCTGCAGCCGGTGAGCTGCCCATTCGAGCGCAGGATGAGCGCCGTCGAGCCCCGGTAGACCTCGCGGTCGTTCACGTAGTGGGCGAGCTCGTCGAGGTAGACGTCGCCCTTCTTGCCGCGAGGCGCCTTCGACGGGTGCGAGAGGATGCGTGAGAGCCGCTTGTTCGTGCCGTTCGACTCGAAGGCCAGCTCCGTCTTCGAGTCGACGACGAGCCGCTTCTGGTAGGCGAGCGGCAGCTCCTCGTGGACCTGGCGCGCGACGAGAATCTTCTCCTTCGCGTCGTCGAGGTTGTAGCTGACGAAGACCGCCGTGTGCTTTTCGCGCAGGTGGCAGCGAGCGAGCGCTTCGAGCGCGAAGAGAAACGAGAAGCCGACCTGGCGGCTCTTCGTGACCCAGCGGAACCGGGAGCGGTTCTGCAGGAAGTTCAGCTGGTACTGCTCGAGCGCGATGGGCTCGTCGTCGTAGGAGAGCAGGCCCTCGGCGAAGCCCCACTCGGTGCCGATCCAGTCCGCGAACTCCTCCTCGGTGCGCTTCACAATCCCGAGCGTCATGCCGCCCTCCGCGCGCAGGTCGCCCGTGACCTTGCCTTCGTCGCCGACGGAAGCCTGTATGGGCTCGTCCACCGCGCCGAAGCACCGAAGGGAGAGCCGCCATGACCGCCTACGCCGACACCATCTCGCGCCCCGCGCGCACGCTCACCGAGAGCGAGCAACGCCTGCTGCTCAAGTTCACGGGGCAGCGCCTCGACGGGTTCCGTGACCACGTCATCTACAGCCTCGCCCTCGGGGCCGGGCTTCGCGAGCACGAGATCCTCGCGCTCGACGTCGGCGACGTCTTCGACGACAGCGGGCACGCCAAGCGTCGGCTGGCGCTTCGGATCTTCAAGCGGTCGAGCGAGGAGCCCGCGCCACAGGAGGTGCTGCTGCCCGACGTCGTCCGCGCCAAGCTCGACAAGCTCCTCGCCGGGCGCAAGCGCGCCGGGGAGGCCCTCGCCGCCACAACGCCCGTGTTCGCGAGCCGCCTCGGACGCCGGCTCTCCGCTCGGCAGCTGCGCCACGCCTTCGGCGTCTGGCAGAAGCGCGCCGGCTTCGAGCGCCACTTCAACTTCCACGCGCTCCGTCACACGGCCTGCACGAACCTCTACCGCGGCAGCCGCGACCTCCGGCTCACGCAGCGCTTCGCCCGCCATAAGTCGGTGCTGACGACCAGCATCTACACGCACCCCTCGGACGAGGAGCTGCTCCGCTCGGTCCAGGGGCTCATCTGCTGACGGAGTCCCCGAGGGCTCCGCTTGCGGGCCCGTGCTCAGTTTCGCGGGCACTCGCACGACGTAACCGAACGAGCCTCCGTGCTCAGTTCGGTCGCGCGCGTTCGATTCGCAATTCCAGGGCTGCTCAGTTTCCTGGAATTGACCCACTCGAAAACGGCCCCAGGCACTGCGCCGGGCGTGCGCGGCTGTGCGAAAAACGGACCCTCCCCCCCTACCTGCGGCAGGTTGTAGGCACGTGCCGGCCTCCCGCGGCCCGGGGGCGTGGGCGGGCGCCGGCGCGAGGACGAGCACGAGGCCGACGAGCCAGGGAAAGCGGCCATTGGGGACGGTGCCCGAGGCGCCGAACAGGCCCCGCAAGCCCGCAACTTCACGCAGGGGCTCCACGACGAACCGCCGCTTTTCTCTCTTAGCGGCGGTTCGCTCGGCGCCGTCGACGAGCCCGTCAGCGCCGGCCGCGGCCTGCTCGTTCGCGCCGGCCTCGTCGCCGTGCGCGCGGCCGCGAGACTGTGAGCTCGCTGTGCTCGAGCACTCGGCCTCCTCGATCGCGCCAAGTCCGCGAGATTCCGAGGGGGCCGCATCGGAGGCGTGTTCTTCGGGCGCGAGGTGAGCCTGGTGGGCGCGACTGTTCGAGGCTCTCTCGTCGTCGCCCAGGGCGCGCCCTTCGGCTCGCACGCGCGCCGCGTCACGGGGAGCGCTCATCGTCCGTCCTCCTCGGCGTCCGCGCGCCGTGGGCCAACGTCGGCGCCCTGACGCGGGATCAGGCGCGGCTCGACGCGCTCGACCGCGCGCATGAGCCGGACCTCGAGCAGCGCCTCGTCGTCGGCCTCGGCCGCGTCCATCTGCTCGGCCAGCTCGCGGGCGAGGCGAACCACCTCGCGCACCTCGCGGGACACGTTCGGTTCCCGGGCGGCGTCCTCGCTGGGGGGCGGCGGGGGGTCATCGGGCGAAACTGAGCGCCCCGACGCGCTCGGAAACACGTTCGGATTCGCCCGCTCAGTTTCGTTCGCGGGCACGCTGGTCACGTCGATGACGCCGGCCATCTCGGGCGTCGCTTCCCGCTGGTCCCGGAGCATGCGCGCGTACCGCTCCTGGATGCTCTCGAGCGACAGGATGGTGCGCACCTCGGAGCGCGAGTCGGCGCCGCCGAGGATGAAAGCCTTGAGCCGCGCGAGCGTGTTCACGTCGGTCGGGTTGTCGGAGCGGACGCGGCCTTCCTTCAGCGCCTTCTCGAAGCTGAGGAGGAACTCGTCGATCATCTGGACGAGCCGGTCCTCGCCGACCGCGATGGCCTCGGCGCGCAGCTCGATGAGTTTCTCCTCGGTGCGGACCGCGACGCGCGTCGCCGTCTGCTCGCGGCGCTTCATGCAGTTGTGGCTCTTCGCGTAGCTGGCGATCACGCTCGGGGCGACGCCGTAGCGCTCGGCGAGCTGGCGGTACGGCGGGTACACCGTCGTCGTCGCGCCGTTCTCCAGCACCTTCACCTCGCCGAACACGAGCAGCCGATCCAGCTCCTCGTAGGAGATGAGCGGTGCCTCGGCCTTGCGCGGCCGTCCCGGTCTCCGCTTCGGCTCGGGCTGCTCCGGCGTGGACGTGCTCGCCACGGACGCAGGGGGAGCCGGCTCGGGCGTCGTCGCGGCGGGTGAAGCCTCCTGGTCCTTGAGCGTGATGGGCTCGATCGGGGTGCCCGCCTGGAACGCGGCCTTCCGCTCGACGCAGCGGCTCTGCTTCGCGAACGCCGCGACGAGGCTCGGCGCCACCTCGAACCTCTTGGCCACCTCGCGCTGCGAGGGCCAGACGCGCGTCTCCGCGCCATCGGCACCGGCGACGAGCTCACCCTCGACCAGGAGGCGATCGACCTCGTGGTAAGGCATCTTCGGCCCGTCCTCGCGACGCGGGCGTCCTCCCTTTCGCTGTTCCGGTTCTCCCTTCGCCATCTCGTTCCTCAGAAGCCGCTGGCGAGCAGCAGCGGGGACTGGCCGAGCATCGTCCGGAGGCGCCGCAGCACTCGGGTCCGCTGCCGCTTCAGCCGCTGGTACATCCGCTCGCGCTCGAGGTCGTCGTCGGGCGCGACGCGGTCGACGTAGCTGCGGAGCAGCTCTCGTCGCAGCACGGTGGCGGCGACCACCTCGAGGCTGCTCTGCGGGATGCCTTCCTCCGCGGCCCGCTCGAGCAGGAGCGCGAGGTCGAACAGCTCCTCGTCGGTCGTCTCGAGGCGCCGAGCGTTGATGGACTCGGTGCCGAACATCGCCAGCTCATCGGGGTCGGCGCTCGGATGCTGCTGCTCGCGCTCCTTGCGGAGGAACGCGAACACCTGGCGCTCGGTCCGCTGCCGCAGCCGCATCGCGATCCGGTCGGCGTGCTCGTCGACGGGCAGCTCGCCGAGCGCGGCGAGGAACGCCGTGACCACGACCTGGTCGAGCTCGTCGCGGGGCACAGCGTCGCTGACGAGCCGGTGCCGCAGCCTGCTCAGCATCGGGTAGTACGCGACGAGAAGCACCGAGGCCCAGAGCGCTTCTCCGGTCGCTCGATGCTCGGAGAGCAGTGCTCGGGTGAGCGCGTCCCGCTCGGGGTAGGTGTGCTCGCGATCGTCGGCGAGCGCGGCCAGCACGGACGCGACGTCGGCATGGCCGGCGAGAGCGGCGTGTCGGGCCCGGCTCTCGTCGAAGACCCGGCGCGGCGCAGCGAGAGCGTCTCGCCGCAGCCGCTCGATGACGGTGCGGAGGGCGCTGCTCATCGGTCCCGCCGTTCCCACCACTCGCGCACGAGCTCGAGGAAGTCCTCGAGCTGCATCGTGACGAGCGGCGTCGCGTGGTCGTCCTTGCAGACGGCGATAGGCCAGCGCCCGGGCGGACAGGCGTCGAGCGCCTGCCTCATCGCGGCGCGCACGTTGGTGCGGTGGTGGTGCTTCGCCTCGACCCAGAAGCACGGAACCTCGACGTCCGAGGCCTCCTCGCCCGAGCGGCACTGGAGCCCGCGGCGGATGCCGGCGTCGGGCATCACCTCGCGGAAGCGGTGCACCAGCTCGCGCTCGAACGCCGCGCCCTTCCTGCGGGAGTGTGCGCCGCTCATGCGAGCACCTCCGTCTCGAAGCGAACCGGGATGCCGCGGCCCTTCGCGTACTCGACCTCGCGCTTCATGCCGGCCGTGACGCGACCGCCGAACACGCGAACCTCGTCGCAGGTGTCGACCAGCTCGAGGCAGAAGCGCAGCGCCTGTTCTCGCTCCGTCGCCTCGTCGAGGAGCTGCGGCAGGTAGAGGTGCGGAGCAACGGGCATCACCCCGAGCGCGACGAGCTGGCGGCTGAGGCCGCGGACGCGCTCGATGTTGCCGGCCGGATCGTCGGCGAATGGGTGGCAGACGTAGACGCGCCGAAGCCGGCTGCGTTCGAGGCGACGGCGCCTCACCAGCTCGGCGGCGAGGTAGTGCAGCCCGTCGAGCAGCTCGGCGTAGGCCTCGCTCGGGTAGTCGCGCCCGTCGTCGACGCGCCACGGGCCGTACTGCCTGCGTCCCTGCTCCAGGCGCGAGAGCAGCGCGTCGAACAGCTCTCGCTCGTCGCCGACGAGACCCGCGAGGCGACCGCCAAGGCGCATGCGCTCGGAGAGCCTGCGTGCGACCTCGAGCGCGCACCTCGCATCGGCGAGCGCGCGATGCGGCCTCGGGCGGTCGAGCCCGAAGTAGGTCGCGAGCGAGTCGAGGGAGAGCGACGACAGCTCGCCGCTGGCGACGAGCGGCCACGCGAGGCTCGCGGTGTCGAGGCGGTGGTAGTCGACGCGCGGCAGCGCGAGCCCCGCTCGGCGGTAGCCGGCCTCGAGGAAGGCCCAGTCGAAGCCGACATTGTGGCCGGCGACGAGCGCTCCTTCGAGCAGCGGTGCGACGGCGAGCAGCGCCTCCCGCAAAGGCACCGCATTCGTCCACGCGGCCTTCGAGAACCCGCAGATGGCGAGCGCCTCGGGCTGCGCGTCGTCGAGCCGCTCGGGGGCGACGAGCGTGTGATACTCGGCGAGCACCTCGAGGGTGCGCGCATCCACCCGCAGCACCGCGACCTCGACGATGTCGTGTCGGGAGGGATCCAGGCCCGTGGTCTCGAGGTCGACGAAGGCCAACGCCTTGAGCGGCACGGGCACGTCCGATCGCGGGACGTCGCGGCGAAGAACGAGCGCGGGAGCCTCGCGCTCCGGGAGGTTGAGCGCGGGCAGCATCACGCCACCTCCTTCGCCCAGAAGCGCGGCGAGTGCGTCTTGTCGGCGTGCGCTTCGAGCTCGGCCTTGAGCAGCGAGACGCGCGGCTTGTCGAGCTTCTTGCCGAGGCTCTTGAGGAGCGCGTCGAGGGCCTTCTTGTCGATGGCCCCGAGCTTCTCGAGCAGCTCGTCGCGCGTGAGCCCGGTCGCGTCGCCGAGCAGCGTGAGCGTCGGCTCGATCGGGTAGTCGAGGCTCGTCGTCGCGTACATCCGGTAGCGGACGCCACCCAGGACGAGCTGGTCCTGCTCCTTGAGGTGCGCCTTGAGGATGTCCTCCAGCTCCTCCTTGCGCGCGTAGAGCGCCTTCGCGAGCCGGGCGACCTCCTCGCGCTCGCGAGCGACGGCCTCGAGATCGGCGAGGTCCTCGCAGAGGAACTCGCGCTTGCCGGCGAGCGCGTCGGCGTAGGCCGGGCAGTGCTGGCGGTGGTCGCAGTAGGAGCAGTTGGCGTTGAGGCGAGCCGGGTACTCCCTCGCGGTCTCGGTCTGCCGCCCGAGCGTCTCGACGTAGGCGAGCGCATCGGCGAGCTGCTCCGCGGTGCGCGTCGTCTGCTGGCGGATGCCGTGCCGCAGCATCCAGAACGTGAGCTTCACCTTCTTCGCCCACGGCCAGAGGCGCTGGGCGGCGACGTGGTAGAGGCTCAGCTGCAGCGAGGTGTCGACCTCGTCGCGCTGGAAGAGCTGGTGGTTCGTCTTGTAGTCGATGACCTCGACGGTCTCGTCGTCGACCCAGTCGACGCGATCGATGAAGCCGAGGACCGTGAAGGGCCCGACCGGGAGCCGGAACTCCTTCTCGATGGCGAGGACGTCGCGGTGGTCGACGACGCCCTGCTCGCGCACGAAGTCGCGGAGGATCTTCAGGCCCTCCTCGAAGACGTCGACGCCGGTGAGCCCCTCGGCGGTCCAGGCCTCGCGGTAGACCTCGAGCGCGCGCTCCTCGGAGAGCGGGCCGGTGCGCTCGTCGTCGAGCACCTCCTTGAGGAGCCGCTCGAGGACGGCGTGCACCAGCTTGCCGAAGCGGAGCGGGAGGCCGGGCTCGGCCTGGCGCTTCTCGATGTAGTGCAGCCGGTAGCTGAGCGGGCACTGCTCGAAGCGACTGAGTCGCGAGTACGAGAGATGGGCGTTGCGGAACGGTTCCGTGGTCATGAGCGCTTCTCCGGGCGCTCCGGGCGCTCATGGTTGGGGGTCTTCTCGAACGCGACGACGTGCGAGCCGGGGAACACCGAGAGCACGCGCATCACCGTCGCGGCGTGCTCGGGCGTGAGCTCCTTGCGGGGCTTGCCGGTGTACGCGGGCACCAGCCACAGCTCGCCGTAGGTGTCCGAGTGCAGCTGCACCTCGACGCCGAGCGCCTTGAAGCTCTCGATGTCCGCCGTCGTGAAGCCGCGGAGCTGGTCGACATCGATGGTCGGCTCGGACGCGGGCCTCGCGGACACAGCGGTCATCGCCGACGCGGCGGGCTTCGGCTTCGGCGGCTCCTCCGGGAGCGCGACGGGGTTGCCGAACAGGTCGCGTGCGATCGAGGGAGGCTTCGGCGGCTCGACGACCACCGGCGTGGCGGCGACGACGGGTAGAGCGCGCTTGTTCGGTCCGTTGTGCTTCTGCCACTCGGTGCAGACGAACTCGTCCGGCAGCGCGCACGTGCCGCCCTGCTGGAAGTGGAGGCAGCGCTTGCCCTCACCCCGCGTGTACTTCTCGCAGGTGATGCCGGGCGGGCGCTCGTCGGCCGGCGTGGGCGGCGGCGGTGCCGATCTGATGAGGTCCTTGAGTGCCATCGCGTTCCTGGCCGGCGCGTTCGGGGCGCCGGTGGGTGGGAAACGCGGGCTCGCTCAGCGAGATGGGACAGGGGCCGGACGGCTACCCACGAAGTTGTGCGCCGAGGGGACGTGGACGATGACGGTGCGGCGCCGATCCTCCTCCGGCCCGAACCGCATGCGCTCCGACCGGGCGCGGACGACCTCGCGGAAGTGCACCCAGCCGAAGTGGAAGAGGCTGCGCATCTGTCGGCTCGGGAGCTGCCCGCGTCCGGCGTGGAAGAGCGCGGGCGCCACCGACTCGAGGTGGAGCGCGACGTGGTCGTCCTTCAGCCGGAGGAAGTGCTCGCGCTCCTTGAGCGTGCCGTCCTCGATCGCCAGGAGGATGGCCAAGACCAGCTCGGGGAACGCGTGCCGCTTGTCTTCCGCGTACCTGCGCTCCTGGTTCATGGAGCGCATCAGCCGCGACGAGGACGCGCGCGACATGAGCCCCGCCCGCGTGAGGCGCGCCGAGAGGCGCTGGAACTCCAGGATGAGCGCATCGCGCTCCTCCTTGTCGGGGAAGGGAATCGGGGCGTCGATCGGAGTCGTGTCGTTCATGGGGGGCAAACGCGACCCGCGACGGCGACGTGGGACAGCGGACAGCGTTCGCGCGCCGGCCGGCGTGGACGGGCTGGGCCTAGACACGAAGCCGCGAAAGCAGCCTGTTTCCCGAGCGACTGCGAGCGCTTAGGTCCGCGGTGGACAGTGGACGCCGTCCAGCGGGTAGCACCACACGCGCATCGCGAGATCTTTCTCGACGGCTCGAGGGCTCCCGAAGGCGCCCTCGAAGAATTGCGAATCGGTCTCGAGTAGACCTACCCGCAGAATGCTGTCCAGAGAGAGAAGAGATACGTAACTATTGAAGAGAAGAAGGGAAAGGGCCGGACAGAGCACCTGTCCTGGCCTGTCCAATCCCGTCCAGAACGTCCCGCTCGCGAACTCTGTCCCAGCACCTTCATCCTCGAGCGTCTCGCTGTGACGACCCCGGTGCCGCGGAGGGCCTGACCGTCACCGCCACAGCTCCATGCGCAGGCCGCGCGAGTCGGTCGGCGGCGTGGTGGGCGTGACGAGCGCCGAGCCCACCGCCACGCGCTCCGCTGTCCAGCACGCGATGCACGCGTCGAGGAGGTCGTCGGACTTCGCGCCCTTCGGCAGCTTCGCCCCCAGCAACTGGAGCGGCGCCACGAAGCCGAGGCTCCCGAGCAACGTCACGCGCTCGGTCCGACCGGCGGTCGTCTTCTTCGAGTGGGTCATCGGGGTCCCGGCGTTCGCCTCCGCGAAGCACAGCTCGGGATGCACCTCGCGCACGACGCCCTGGGACGCCGACGAGAGCGCCGCATCGACCTCGTCGATCTTCGGGAGGATGCCGAATGTCTGCTGGGAGAGGCCGGGCGCCGTCGCGACGCCTCCGCGGTTCGCGGTCGACACGGCCTGGTAGCTGCTGCCCGCCCGGAACGCGGCGAGCGCGGCTCGGGTGGGCGCGGAGAACACGCTCGACGCCCGCGTGCGGAGGAGCTGGCGCGCGAGCACCTCGCACGCACGGCCGCCTGCGCTGGCGGTGGCGAGCAGGCCGATGGGCACATCGACCGCGATCACCGCGGGCGCCTCGGGGAGAGCCAGCACCGCGTGGAAGTTCGGCACGACGCGGGCGAGATGCGTCCCGGCGAGCCGATCGCGAAGCACGACGACCCAGCCGGCTCGGCACCCGTCGACGCCGGCCACCCAGCGCGCTGTCGAAGCTGAGGTTTTCGGCATCCGCTACACCGCAGCGGCGTGCGGATGACTTGCCTCGCCGCTCTCCGTCGCCGCGAGCACCTCCACGAGATCGTGGAGCGCGCGATCGAGCTCCTGCCACGGCTGGTTGAGGTTCAGCTCGAGCACGTAAACGTCGTGGCCGAGCAGACGCATCCGCGTGGGCGGCACCGTCGGCCGGTCAACGGCGTACAGGAGCACCCCTGCGAGTCGGTCACCAGCGGCGCGGAAGTTCGCGAGGTAGGCTACCAGTTGGCACACGTCCTTGGACCGGAGCGTCGCGCTGTTGCCGAACTGCCCAGACACCAGCGGTGCCCCGTAGCACTTCGTCTCCACCACGACGGCGTGCCCCGGACGTCTGAGCGTGATGTCCGTATTCAGGCCCGGCAGCAACCCGTTGGTCTCGCCCTCGACGACCCATCGGATCCGCGTGCGCTCGACCTTGGGAAACACGCGCTGCTCCCGCGCCAGGAACTCGCGCACGAAGCTCTCGAACAACAACCCCATCTCGCGCTCGTCGCCCGCAAAGGAGCGAAACTGCCAGCGGCCAGTGCGCTCGTCGGGCAACAGGCAGCGGTGAAGCAGCGCGCAGACGTTCAGCGCGAGGCGGTAGCGGCGAAGGTTCGAGTGCAGTTGAACTCGCTGAAAGTCCTGTGCGGAGATCGGGACGTCGGCGACGGTTGGCATCTCTCGCGCGATGGTGAGGAGCCCGTGTCTCAGCTCCTTGGAGAGCCCGTCGACCATCGCTAGGCGCTTCACCGTCGCCTTGATGATGCGGTTATGCAGGACGTCTTCCGTCGTGTCGTCAAAGCCGCACTCCAAGACTCCACGAACCTCGACGCCGCGAGCGGCTGTGCGAGCGAAGTGGATCTTGCCGCGTGGCCGACGCAGGTCGTCGACGTCCGCGCGGTAGCCGCGGTCGAGGCGCTGTCGGAGCAGTCGCCTCGACGCGGTCACGAGTACGCGAGCGAAAAGCTCCTCCGCGGTTCGGGCGTCATCGGCCGCGATTTCGACGAGGTCGCGCTCCTCGAAGTGCCCCCACGCGTAGCAGAGGAGGAAGTAGAGGTTCTCGACGCGTACCTGCAAGGCTCACCCGCCCCGGAGGTCTGCGAGCGCCTCGTCCAGCTTGGCCGGGCTGTCGAACCAGTACTCGCGAAGGAGCGGCACGATCTCGTACTCGACGATGCGTCTGAACCACGCCTCGTCGTAGGCGTCGACACGCTGACAGAAGTAGCTGTGGCCCACTCGGAACCCAGGCCCCAGCGTGGGATCTGACGCGATCCGCGCGTTGAGGGCGGTGAGACGCTCTTGGATGGTCTTGCGCAGAGATGCCTCGACGCCGCGCCGCGTCAGGTCTGCCTCGAACCGCTCGGTCCCGAACGCCGGTTCGAGATCGAAAAAGACGAACCGCCGGCGAAGCGCGTAGTCGACGAACGCCAGCGACCGATCGGCAGTGTTCATCATCCCGATCACGAACATGTTCGGCGGCACATGGAACCGCGGCTCATCGTCCCGGGCATAGGCGAGCGTCACGCCGTAGCGAGGGTCGCGCTTGTCCGCCTCGATGAGCGAGAGCAGTTCTCCGAGGATCTTGCTGACGTTGCCTCGATTGATCTCGTCGATGATCAACACGTAGGGGCTCGCCTGATCCTCGAGCGCATCCTTGCAGAAGCTCAGGAGCGGGCCGTCCTTGCGGACGAAGCCGCCGCCTTCGACTGGACGCAGCCCCTGCACAAAGTCCTCGTAGGAATACGAGGGGTGGAACTGCACGCGCTGGATCTGCTCCTCGTTCGTGCTGCCGATGAGCAAGTGCGCGAGACGGCTTGCAGCAAACGTCTTTCCGACTCCGGGCGGCCCTTGGATGATGATGTTCTTCTTGTAGCGGCACAGCTCGACGAGCTCGCGCAGCTGCTCGCGCGCCAGGAAG
>JAIXWM010000162.1 GCA_027491255.1 Rubrivivax sp.
AGGCCAGAAGGACGTGGCCTGGCCCTGCAATGCCACCAAGTACATCGTGCACTACCCCGAGACGCGCGAGATCTGGTCCTACGGCTCGGGCTATGGCGGCAACGCGCTGCTGGGCAAGAAGTGCTTCGCGCTGCGCATCGCGTCCAACATGGGCCGCCAGGCCGCGGCCGTGGACGGCACCGGCTGGCTGGCCGAACACATGCTGATCCTGGGCGTCACCAGCCCGGCCGGGCAGAAGTACCACGTCGCTGCCGCCTTCCCCAGCGCCTGCGGCAAGACCAACTTCAGCATGCTCGTGCCGCCGGCGGGCTTCGAGGGGTGGACGGTCACCACCATCGGCGACGACATCGCCTGGATCAAGCCCGGCGCCGACGGCCGCCTGCACGCGATCAACCCCGAGGCCGGCTACTTCGGCGTCGCCCCGGGCACGAACCTCAAGACCAACCCGAACTGCATGGCCTCGCTGCAGCGCGACGTGATCTTCACCAACGTCGCGCTCACCGACGACGGTGATGTCTGGTGGGAGGGGATGACCGACGAGCCGCCGGCCCACCTGACCGACTGGCAGGGCCGCGACTGGACGCCGGAGATCGCGCGCGCGAACGCGGAGGGCGGCAAGCCGCGCGCGGCGGCGCACCCGAACGCGCGCTTCACGGTCGCCGCCACCAACAACCCGGTGCTCGACGAGGCCTGGGACTCCACCACCGGCGTGCCCATCGATGCCTTCATCTTCGGCGGCCGGCGCTCGACCACGGTGCCGCTGGTGACCGAGGCGCGCGACTGGACCGAGGGCGTCTACATGGCCGCCACGATGGGCAGCGAGACCACGGCCGCCGCCGCCGGCGCGCAGGGCGTGGTGCGGCGCGATCCCTTCGCGATGCTGCCCTTCATGGGCTACCACATGGGCGACCACTTCAGGCACTGGCTCCATCTGGGCGAGCGCCTGAACGGCGGCGGCGCGACGCTGCCGCGCATCTACTGCGTGAACTGGTTCCGCAAGGGCGCCGACGGCCGCTTCATCTGGCCGGGCTACGGCGAGAACATGCGCGTGCTGGAGTGGATGCTGCGCCGCATCGACGGTCAGGCCGGCGGCGTCGAGCACGCCTTCGGCGTGAGCCCGCGCTTCGAGGACCTGTGCTGGGACGGCGTGGCCTTCGACCACGCAGCCTACGCCGGGCTCACCGACATCGATCCCGCCGCCTGGGCCGAAGAGCTCGCGTCGCACGACGCGCTGTTCGCCCAGCTCGCCGACCGGCTGCCGTCCGAGCTCAAGGCCACGCGACGGGCCATCAGCGCACGCATGGGGCTCGCCACGGGGGGCTGAAGCGCGGCCTCGGGCGCTCAGGGCGCCCGGCTCGTGCAGGCTCACGACCTCGAGCCCGTCGAGCGCGGGCCGTCGCCGATCAAGGGTGACGCGCCCCCCCGGCGAGGCGGTCGTCTGGAGGCTCACGGCCGCCGCCATTTCCTCGGCATGCCAGGGGATCTGGCGCCTCGCCCGCAGGCTCAAGGCGCTTTCCTGCACGGGGCCGCTCCCGTGAGCGCTTTCCGACGAACCGTCTTCACTCGGACGGGAGCCCGTCGCTCCGGCCCTTGCCGTCGGCACCGACCGGCAGCGCGACGCGCGCGCCGGCCGCGGCTGCCAGCCCCGCCGTGCGGTCCAGCGGCACCGTGGTGCCCAGCGTCGTGCCGCCGGCCGGCTGCAGCGCGGGCGGGAAGATCGCGATCTTCTGCGCCGGCGCCAGGCGCTGCTCGCGCCCGGGCTCGAGGTCGCGCTCGTTCGTGCCGGCGCGCGGGGCCACCGCCACCCCGTCGACGATCTCGAGATCGAGCCACCAGCGCTTGACCGGGTTGCGCCCGCCCGCGCCGCTGCGCTCGTCGTGCGCGATCAGCTCGCGCCGGCCTTCGGGTGACGCGATGGCGCGCCACAGCAGCGCCTGCGAGGTCGCCAGGTCCTCGCGGTCGTAGGGGCAGGTCTTCATGCAGCGCCCGCAGGCCGAGCCCTTCATGTTGGTCAGGCGGTACTTGCCGCACTTCTCGACGTCGGGCTTCCAGATCTCGTAGCCGTTGAACTCGATCTTCGGGCCGTAGGGGATGGCGTTGCACGGGCACTCGCGCGCGCACTTCAGGCACTGCGCGCAGGCGTCCTGCAGGCCGAAGTCGATCGGCCGGTCGTGGGTCAGCGGCAGCGCGGTGGTGAGCACCACCGACTTCGAGCGCGGCCCGATGAAGGGGTTGAGCACGAGCTCGCCGATGCGCGAGAGCTCTCCCAGCCCGGCCATCAGCACGGCCGGCAGGTGCAGCAGTTCGGAGTGCGCGTTGGAGTGCACGCGCGCCGACCAGCCCATGCGCCGCAGGTGCGCGCCCATCACGCCGGCGATCAAGGCGCCGCGCAGGTAGGCGCGCATCGACTGCGCGCCCGAGATCCAGTCGTCGCCGGAGGCGCCGTCCATGGTCTCGTAGCCCTGGTCGATCAGCATCACGACGGCGTGGGGGTGGTAGGGCTCGATGGGCCGGCCCTCGACCTCGTCGTGCGAGTACCACATCCACGGCTCGGCCTCGCACAGGCCGACGAGGTCGGCACCCAGGTGGTGGGCCAGCGCCTTCACGGCTTCGGCGTTGCGCGCAGGCTCGGCCTGGTCACCACCCAAGCCGGTGCGCGCGAGCGGCTCGCGCGTGCCCTGCAGCGGCACCAGCGCGCGAATCAGCGGCACCATGCCCGCGGCCAGCGGGTGCTTGACGGCGAATCGCGTGCGCTCGGCCTGCGCGCGCGGCCCCAGGTCGCCGGCGAGCGCGCGCGTGAACAGGTCGGCCCGCTTGGGCACGCGCTGGATGCGGCTGCGATCGATGCGCGTGGTCGGCTCGTCCACGCGCGGGACGCGCTCCATCGGGTGCCGGCCCAGGTGCAGCGGTCGGGCTGCGAGCTCGCCGTCGTCGAAGCCCGGGCGCGAACCGCCCACGCCGAGCCAGGTCGGCGCGTCAGGCCAGTCCAGCGACGCACCGGGCGCGATCGGCGCGTCGCAGGCCGGCGCGAGCGTGGTCGTCACGACGCCGACGCGAAAGCCCCGGCGCGAGAAGGGCAGGGCAAGCACCCCGTCCACCGCCCGCGCCACGCCCGCGCGCTGCGCGAGCGCGGGCAGGTCCAGCGTCGTGTGACCGTGCACATGCGCCCGGGCCGGCCAGCCCAGCGCGCGCAGGTAGCCCGCCAGCACCGCAGCCACCTCGGCGCAGCGCAGGTCGGTGCGCGCCGCGTGCGTGCCGCGGATCCAGGCCGCCCCCGCTTCGTCCTCGGCCGCGTCGCGGCCGAACTCGACGGCAAAGACGAGGGCGTGGGTGTGGGCGGCCACGGCGGGGCGGCCGGCGCCATCGGGGCCGCAGGCGCCGCCGATGGGGGGCACACCCGCCTCGACCAGGCCGTCCTGCGGGCCCAGGCGGCACACGCCGGCCAGCGTCGCGTCCAGGAAGCAGGCGGCAGCCTTCAGGTGGTCGCGCACCAGCGCGGGGTCGGCCGGCAGCGGTGCGGTGGCGCGCGCCACCGGCCCGTCGAACAGCGCCGCGGCCACGCCCAGGTACTCGTCCAGCGCCGCGGCCACCGAGTCGGGTCCGGCGGCGTGGCGGTCTGCGGGCTGGACGGCGGGCACGGGCCGTGCGTCGTGGTCGCGCGGCAGGCGCTCCGCAGGCAGCGGGCCCAGGTGCATGGGGCGGTCGCGGTGGGAGTACAGGCGGGGCATGGCGGCGCGGATGCTGGGGCCGGGGGGCGGGGCTGTCAAGTGCGTACGGGCGGCTGGGCGGCCGGCCGGGTCGGCTCGTCTGGAGCCGTGGCCTGGCCGTCACGGGCGGGGCCATGTCGGGCCGCGTGCCGGCCGCCGTGGTCGACGCCTTCAGCGCCGATTGCGGGGTGGCGGCGGTGGCCGACGGCTGCTTCGACCGCAAACAGAGCAGCCTCGTGGTCAGCCGGGTGGAATCGAGCGCGTTGCAAGCCGACATCGTCAGCGCCGACCAGGTGCTGGCATGGCTGTCACGGCGCGCCGATGGGGTCCCTCACCCCTCTGGCTCAGCCGCTGGAAGATCCCGGCTCTGGGACGAGGCGGCCGTCAGGCACGACGACCTCCAGGTTGCCGGATTGCAGGGCTGCGGCCGCCAATTCGGTGGGGCGCTGCAGCTGCCAGGTTGGTGCGTCCCCTCCACCTGCGGGGTCGTCCGTCTTGGAGGGTGGGGCCGACGGCGCGCGCGGCTCGAAAAGCCGATCACCGGCACACCCACTTCGTTGAAGGCCTTCGTGGCGGCCTGTGTCTTCTCGACGAAGATGCGGCGCGAGGTCTCGGTGGCGCACCCGGCCAGCGCTGGCGGCGTTGCGATTTCTCGTCAAGGCACCGGCCGTCGCGGCGGATCGCGCCGTGCCAGCGCGTTCGATGACGACTGGCTCGGGCGTACCCGACGGCCGGATCCAGGACGATTCCGGACGGCATGATCGCGTCGCCTTCCCGATGAGTGAACAGAGTGCAGGCATGGCTGTCGTGCGTTCTTGCAGGGCTCTGCGTGTCGGCGCAGCCGACCGTGCCATCGACGCGCCCTGGCCCACCGCCCGGCCGCCCGGTGAATGGCACTACGATGCCGGCCTCGCAGCCTGAGCCGCCCTGCCATGTCCACCCGCCGCCGCTTCCACCAGCTCGACGTCTTCACCGCGGTGCCGCTGAAGGGCAACCCGCTGGCTGTCGTGCATGAGGCCGAGGGCCTGGACGACGCGACGATGGCGGCCTTCGCGCGCTGGACCAACCTGTCGGAGACCACCTTCCTGCTGCGGCCCACGCCTGCGGCCCGGGCCGAGGGCGCCGACTACCGGGTGCGCATCTTCACGCCCGGCGGTGAGTTGCCGTTCGCCGGCCACCCCACGCTCGGCAGCTGCCAGGCCTGGCTGCTGGCGGGCGGGCAGCCCCGGCGCGAGGGCCTGGTCGTCCAGGAGTGCGGCGTCGGTCTGGTGCGCATCCGCCGGGACGGCGGGCGCCTGGCCTTCGCTGCGCCGCCGCTGCGCCGCAGCGGGCTGCTGGAGCCAGCGCTCGTCGAGCGCATCGCGCGCGGTCTGGGGCTGCGGGCCGAAGAGATCCTGGCCCACCAGTGGGTCGACAACGGCCCGGGCTGGTGCGCGGTGATGCTGGGCTCGGCCGCGCAGGTGCTGGCGCTGCGGCCCGACCCGGCTGTCGTCGGCGACCTCAAGCTTGGCGTCATCGGCCCGCAGCCGGCGGGGCAGGAGACGGCCTTCGAGGTCCGGGCCTTCGTCGGTTCGCTGGGCGTGCCCGAGGACCCGGTCACCGGCAGCCTGAACGCCGGGCTGGCGCAGTGGCTCATCGGCGCCGGGCTGGCGCCGTCACACTACGTGGCGGCGCAGGGCGCGGCGCTCGGGCGCGCCGGGCGCGTGCACGTGGCTGCCGAGGGCGGCGACCTGTGGATCGGGGGCGACGTCGCCGCCTGCATCGAAGGCCACCTGGACCTGGGCGACCTCGCCGCCGCGAACTCGGCGCCCGCGCGATGAATACCCGACTGGACCACCTCGTCGTCGCCGCCGACACGCTCGAGCAGGGCGTAGCCTGGTGCGAGGCCACGCTCGGCCTCGCGCCCGGGCCCGGGGGCCGTCATCCGCTGTTCGGCACGCACAACCGGCTGCTCAAGATCGCCACGCCGGTGTTCGAGGACGCCTACTTGGAGATCATCGCCGTCGACCCGCAGGCGCCGAGCCCGGCGCGGCCGCGCTGGTTCGGCCTCGACGACCCGGCCCTGCGTGAGCGGCTGCGCGTGGCGGGGCCGCAGCTCGTGCACGCGGTGGCGCGCTCGCCGCAGCTCGACATGCACCGCTGGGGCCTGATCCAGGTCGGCCTGCAGCCCGGCGAGCCAGTCCAGGCCGGCCGCGACACGCCCCAGGGCCCGCTGGCCTGGGAGATCCTGGTGCGGCCCGACGGCGCGCTGCTGTGCGGCGGCGCGCTGCCCACGCTGATCCAGTGGAAAGGTCGGCACCCGGCGCAGGCCATGCCGGATTTCGGGGTCACCTTGCAGGGGCTGACGCTGCGCGGCGTGCCGGCGCGCGCGGCGGCGGTGCTGCGCCTGCGCGGCGTCGAGGTCCTCGAGCCGTCGGGTGACGGCCCGGCGCTGCAGGCGCGGCTGGCCACACCGCGCGGCGAGGTTGTGCTGTGCTCAGCGGGCTGAGTGGCTGACCGCCATTCCCCCGCGCCCGCCTCTGCCGCCACGGGTGGCGGCAGTCCTCAGGCCGTGGAGGTGCCGCCCGAGCCGCCCGCCATGGCCTTGCGCATGGCCGGGCTGTCCGGGAAGGGTTCGCCTCCCAGCGGGGCCTGCTCACGCACGGCTTCGATGTCGGGCAGGCGCTCCTTGAGGCGCCAGCGCCCGTCCGCGCAGCGCACGAGCTTGTCGCGGTAGCGGCCGAAGGCGCGGATGCCCGGGCCCTCGGGGTAACGGTCCAGGCGGGCGAACATGCTCTGCACGGTGGCGGTGTCGCCATCGACCGTGACCATGGGCGCGATCACCACGTGCTTGTGGAACATCGTCGGCGCGTGGGAGTGCGCGCGAAAACCCGCGCGCAGCTCGGCATGCCCGCGCATGAAGGCGCGGCCGGGCCAGTCGAGCACGGCGTCCTCGGTCCAGCAGTCGATCCAGGCGTCCTCGAGGCCGTAGTCGAGGTGATGTCCGTAGGCGTAGAGCGTGTCGAGGATCGCCTTTTCATCCTCGAGCCGGCGCAACCGTTGCTCGATGTCGACCATGCCTGCCATGTCCCCTCCGTCCGTCGAAGATTTGTCTTCTCATCGATCTTTCGATACTATCAGTTCGGAGGGGCTTACCCTGCCGGGCTGCCGCGTGGCAGCGACGCACAGAACAACGAGGAGACATCATGATCGCACGATGGTTGGGCGGCCTTGCGCTCGCCCTTTCACTGGCCGCGGCGCCCTTGGTGGCGCAGGCTCAGCAGGCCCGCCCGGGTGGGGTGTTGCGCGTCGGGATCCAGTCCGAGCCGCGCAGTCTGGACCCGCTGCTCGTGATCACCGACGGCGCCACCGGCCACGTCGTGTCGAACATCTTCAACACGCTGGTGCGCTACGACGCCAACATGCAGATCGTCCCCGACCTGGCGACGAGCTGGCGGGTGCACGACGACGGCCGCGCGATCGACTTCAACCTGCGCACGGGCGTGAAGTTCCACGACGGCACGGACTTCGACGCCGCGGCGGTCAAGTTCGCGTTCGACCGCATCCTGGACCCGGCCAATTCGTCGCCCTACCGGACCTTCTTCAAGCCCTTGGAGCAGGTGGTGGTGGTCAACCCGAGCACCGTGCGTGTCGTGCTGTCGCAGCCGTGGCCGGGGTTCTTCTACCAACTGCTGTACGTGGGCGGCATGGGCATCCCCTCGCCGACGGCGGTCAAGGCGCTTGGCAATGCGGGCTTTGCCCGCAAGCCGGTGGGCACCGGGCCGTTCCAGTTCTCCGATTGGGCCTCGGGTGACCGCATCGTCCTGACGAAGAACCCCAACTACTACCGGCCCAGGATGCCGAACCTGGACCGCCTGGAGTTCCGCGTCATCCCGGACTCCACCGCGCTCACCACCAGCCTGCGTACCGGCCAGATCGACCTCGTGCGCGACATCCCGACCCACCTGCTGCCCCTGCTGGAGCGGGAGAGCGCGCTCGTGCTCAGCGTCAAGAACGCCTATTCGTTCGACTGGCTGGCACTGAATGCGGCGAAGCCTCCGTTCAACGACGTGCGCGTGCGTCAGGCCGTCAACATGGCCATCGACCGTGACGCGCTGGCGCTGGCGGTCTACGGCAAGGGCGCCAGGGGCTCCACCTCCCAGATTGCCGCGGCCAACGCCTTCCACCATCCGAGGAAGCTGCCGACCTTCACCTACGACCCCGAGCGGGCGAAGCGACTGCTGGCCGAAGCCGGGCAATCGAACCTGCGCTTCACGCTGGCGTCCTCGTCGGTGAAGCCTCAGCTGGCGCAGGAGGCGACGGTCATCCAGGCCCAGCTCGCCAAGATCGGCGTGACCGTGACCCACCAGCCGATGGAGCACCAGGCCTGGCTGGCGAACGTGCTGCGCGCCAAGAACTTCGAGGCGTCCACGGTCGCCGGCACCGGCGGGCCGGAGCCGAACAGCTACGTGATGTTCTGGACCAAGGACAACCCGGTGAACTTCGTGAGCCTGAACAACGCCGAGTTGTTCGACCTGGTGCCGAAGGCGCTGGGCATCATCAACGACGCCGAGCGCAAGAAGGCCTACCACCAGATCCAGGAACTCGGCGCCCAGGAGGCGAGCTGGATGGCCTTGATGGAGGTGCCCAGCAACGCTGCCATGTCCTCCAGGATCAAGGGCTACGTCCATCTGCCCTACAACGTGAGCTACTTCGACGAGGTCTGGCTGGGCCAGTGATCGCGGCGGCCCGCAGGACCGACCTGCCTTGTCCTCGCGCAGTCTGTTGCTGAGCGCGTGCGCGCGCGTCGCCACGGCCGCCGTCACCTTGCTGGTGGTGGCGGCGATCGTGTTCTTCGTGATGCGCTTCGTGCCGGGCGACCCGGTGCTGAACTGGCTCGGCACGAGCTACGAAAAGGCCGACTACGACCGGCTGCGCGCGCAGTACGGCCTGGACCTGCCCCTGCTGCAGCAGTTCCTGATCTGGTTCACCCGCTTGTTCCAGGGCGACCTGGGCTATTCGGTGTTGACGCAGTTGTCGGTCTCGGCCGAACTGCTGCGCCGCCTGCCGGCAACGATCGAGCTGATCCTGCTGGCCCTGGCGGTGGCCCTGCCGCTGGGCATCGGGTCCGGGATCTGGGCCGCCTGGCGCTACGGCAAGCCGGCCGATCACACGGTGCTCACGGCGACGCTGTTCGGCATCTCGCTGCCGGAGTTCTTCGTCGGCGCCTTGCTGATGCTCGCGCTGGCGCTGGAATGGCGGGTCTTCCCGGCCACCGGCTTCGAGCCTTTCGCGTGGTCGCGTGAGCACTTCGCGCACATGGTGCTGCCGGCCCTGGCGCTTGGCCTGCCGCGGGCCGCGGTGATCTGCCGGCTGATGCGCGGCTCGTTGCTGGAGGTGTTCGGTCGTCCCTATGTGCGAGCCTGTCTCGCCAAGGGCCTGAGCCGCCGCGCCACCCTCCTGTCGCATGCGGTGCGCAATGCCCTGATCCCGGTGGTCACCGTCATCGGCTTGCAGATCGGCTACCTCGTCGCCGGCGCGGTGGTGGTGGAGAAGCTGTTCGTGATTCCCGGCATCGGCGCCTACGGCTTGAATGCGGTCTCGGCCCGCGACTATCCCTCGGTGCAAGGCTTCATCCTGGTCGTCGCCGCCATCTTCCTGATCGCCAACCTGATCGTGGACCTCCTGTACCTCTGGCTCGATCCTCGGATCCGGATCGGCGCCCCGAAGGCCGCGCAGTGAACGCGCCCGCTGCAACCCGACGCGCGGGTGTCGCGGTGCGCGCCTGGCGCAGCGCCAAGGTGCGCTACAGCCTGTGCCTCATCGTCATCCTGGTGCTGGTCACCCTCTGCGCGGGCTGGATCGCCCCCCATGCGCACGATGCGATCGACCCCGCTGCCGCGTTCCAGGCCCCCGGCGGGGCGTACCCGATCGGCGCGGACGCCCTCGGGCGCGACGTGCTCAGCCGCACCTTGCACGGCGGCCGGATGTCTCTGGTGGTGGGCCTGCTGGCAACCGCGCTCGGCGTGCTGCTGGGCGTGCCCCTGGGCGCTCTGGCCGGCTACGTGGGCGGGCGGGTCGACTGGCTGATCAGCCGCACGATCGACCTGCTGCTGCCCTTCCCGGTGATCCTGCTCGCCATCGTGACCAAGATGCTGCTGGGCGATGGCCTCGTCAGCGTGGTCGTGGCGCTCAGCCTGGTGCTGACGCCGTTCTTCGCGCGCATGGCGCGGGCCAAGGCCTTGAGCGTGGCCCAGCTCCCCTTCATCGAGGCCGCCCAGGGCAGTGGCCTGGGGACCGGGCGCATCCTGATCATGCATGTGTTCCCGCACTGCCTGCAGCCGGTGCTGATCATGGCCACGCTGTCCGTGGCCTTTGCCATCCTGGCCGAGGCGTCACTGAGCTTCCTCGGCCTGGGCCTGCCGCCGCCGGCACCGAGCTGGGGCGGTGACCTGCAGGCCTCGATGAGCGCCTTCCAGCTGGCGCCCTGGACGGTGCTCGCCCCGGGCTGCGCGATCACGCTGGCGGTGCTCGCCTTCAACTTCCTCGGAGACGGGCTGCGCGACGTCTTCGACATCGGCGATCGATTCCTGTGAACGACCCGAGAACGCCCGACCGCCCGCAGCCGTCAGCGCCGCGGCCCCCCGTGCTCGAGGTGAGCGAGCTGGCCGTCGACATCGCCGGCGCGCCGGTCCTGGCGGGCGTGTCCCTGACCGTCGGCGCCGGCGAGGCCTTGGGGCTGGTGGGCGAGTCCGGTTGCGGCAAGTCCATGACGGCCCTGGCCGTGCTGGGCTTGCTGCCGCGCGCGGCCCAGGTCCGTGCGGGCAGCGTGCGCCTGAACGGCGCGCAGCTTTTGGGTGCCCCTGAGAAGACGCTGCGCCAGGTGCGTGGCGGCTCGGTCGGCATGATCTTCCAGGAGCCTGGCGCCTGCCTGGATCCGGTCATGCGCATCGGGCGCCAGATCGGCGAGGTGTTGCGCCTGCATCGCGGCCTTCGGGGGGCGGCCGAGCAGAAGGCCCTGCGCGACCTGCTCGAGGAAGTGGGCCTGAACGACACCGAGCGCGTGGCACGGGCCTATCCGCACGAGCTGTCCGGCGGCATGCAGCAGCGCGCGATGATCGCCATGGCCTTGGCCGGTGAACCCGTGCTGCTGATCGCCGACGAGCCCACGACCGCCCTCGACGCGCGCATCGCCAGCCAGATCCTCGACCTGCTGGACCGGCTGCGCCGAGAGCGTGGCCTGGCCTTGCTGCTGATATCGCACGACCTGGCCGTCATCGGTGGCCGCTGCGACCGGGTTCTGGTGATGTACGCCGGGCGCGCGGTCGAGGCGGCCGGCGCGAACGAGGTCTTCGACGCCGCGCGCCATCCCTACACCTCGGCGCTGATCGCCGCCAGTCCGGGGCTGGCGGGCGTCGCGCGCAAGGCCGCCTTGCGCGACATCCCCGGGCAATTGCCGCCCCCCGGCAGCGCGGGGCCGGGCTGCGCCTTCGCGCCGCGCTGCGCGCGTGCCCGTCCGGTCTGCGGCGAACGGCTGCCCGCCTGGACGGCGCTGGACGCAGCGCACGCGGTGCGTTGCCTGCAGTTCGAGGAGGGTTGGTGATGCTGTCCGTCACCGACCTGCGCAAGGTCTACCGGGCCCGGGTTCCTGGCGGGCCGGCGGTGATGGCCGTCGACGGGGTGAGCTTCTCGGTCGATGTGGGCCAGACCCTGGGCCTGGTCGGCGAATCCGGCTGCGGCAAGAGCACGCTGTCGCGCTGCCTGATGCGCCTGGTCGAGCCCACCGCCGGACAGGTGATGTTCGGCGGCACGGACGTGCGCGCGCTCGATGCGCGGGCCTTGCGCGCCTTCCGCCGCCGCATGCAGATCGTGCACCAGGACCCGTATTCCTCGCTCGACCCGCTGATGCGCATCGACCGCACGCTGGGCGCGCCCTTGCGCCATGTGCTCGGGCTCGATGCCCGCGCCGCCGAGGCGCGCATGCTCGAGTTGCTGGAGGAGGTGGGCCTGGACGCCAGGCACCGCCTGGCCTACCCGCACGAGCTCTCGGGCGGCCAGCGCCAGCGCGTGGCGATCGCGCGAGCCCTGAGCCTGAACCCCGAGTTCATCATTGCCGACGAGCCGACTTCGGCCCTGGACGTCTCTGTCCAGGCGCAGGTGCTCAACCTGTTGCTGCGCCTGCAGCGCGATCACGGGCTGGCCATGCTCTTCATCTCTCACGACATCACGCTGGTGGCCCACATGAGCGACCGCATCGCGGTGATGCAGTCCGGGCGCTTCGTCGAAGCCGGCCCGACCGACCAGGTGATCGAGCGCGCCGCCAACCCCTACACCCGCAGCCTGCTGGCTGCCCGCGCGCACCGCCTGCCTTCAGGCGGTCGCAGCGCCGTGGCCGCCGGCGCATCACCACCCACCCAGGAGGCCCAGCCATGAACAAGGACCCGGTCATTCTCGAGGTCGCCATCAACGGCGGCGTCACGCCCGATCGCAACCCGCACGTGCCGCTGACGGCGCAGGCGATCATCGAGGACAGCCTGCGCTGTTTCGACGCCGGGGCCTCGGTGATCCATGCGCACACCTACGACATCCGGCTCAACGGCCGCGCCGGCGCCGAGGCCTACCTCGAGCCCTGGCGTGTCATCCTGGCCCAGCGGCCCGATGCCCTGTGGTACCCGACCCTGTCGGTGAACCAGTCGGACGGCGCCCTGCTCGAGCCGATCCAGGACCGTTACTCGCATTACCCGTTCATCGCCGCCGAGGTGCCGATGCCCTTCGGCGTGGTCGATCCGGGCTGCACCAACCTCGGGTATCCGGGGCCGGACGGGCTGCCGATGGGCTTCAGCTACGTGAACAGCTACGAGGATCACGCCTACGCCTTCGGCCTGGCCGAGAAACTGGGTTTCGTGCCCTCGCTGGCCATCTTCGAACCCGGCTTTCTGCAGACCACGCTGTCCTGGTACCGGGCAGGCCGCCTGCCCAAGGGCTCGATGGCCAAGTTCTACTTCGGCGGTGAATGGGGTCTTTGGGCGAAGGCCAAGGGCGTGACCTTCGGACTGCCGCCCACCGAGAAGGCGCTGGCAGCCTACCTCGAGATGCTCGAGGGTACCGACATCCCGTGGTCGGTCTCGGTCTGGGGCGGCGACCTGCTGCAGACGCCGGTGGCGCGCATGGCGCTGGAGCTCGGCGGCCATCTGCACATCGGCATCGAGGAACATTACGACCCGAACCGCACGCCGACCAACGTCGAACTGATCGAGGAGACCAAGGAGTTGTGCGCGCGCATGGGGCGTCCCCTGGCCACCTTCGCCCAGACGCGCGAAATGCTGGGGATGCCACCCTATCGCTGAGGTTGGCCGCGTGCTGCGTTCTGCTCCACGCAGCACCTGAAACCGTGAGCTCGCCGCCCCGGGTCAATGCGCCCGGCGCCGCTTCGGCGTGAACTCGATGTGCAGCTCCTTGAGGCAGCGCAGGTAGAAATTCGGCACGTGGCGCAGCCGGTTCTTGCCGGGTGCGAGACGGAAGTCCTCGATCCGGTCGAGGAAGGCGGTGAAGCCCCACCACAATTCGCGCCGCGCCAGCGGCGCGCCCAGGCAGTGGTGCACGCCCGAGCCGAACCCCAGGTGGGTGGCGGCGTTGGAGCGCTTGAGGTCCAGCCGGTCCGGGTCGGGAAAGTGCCCGGGATCGCGGTTGGCCGCCGCATAGCGCACATTGATCACGGAGCCCTTGGGGATGGTGACGCCGTGCAGCGTCACGTCGCGCGTGGTGAAGCGCTGCAGGCCCTGGACCGGCCCCTCGAGCCGCACCACTTCCTCGATGAAGGTGCGCAGGTACTGCTGCGGGTCGGACTTCAGCAGGGCGTAGCAGTCCGGGTTCTGCGCCAGCAGCATGATGCCGGCCGACAGCGCGTTGGTCGTCGTCTCCGACCCGCCGACGAAGGTGTCGGCGGTCATCTCGGCGTGCAGCTCGTTGTCGTTGAGCTTGCGGCCCCACTCCGGGATCTCCCTGTTGACCAGCTCCGACAGCAGCGTGTTGTCGGGCTCGCGGCGCAGGCGCTCGAAGATGGGCTGGAAGTAGTGCTGCTGCTCGATCTCCATCTCGGCCGACCAGACCGCCTCTGCCTCGGTCTGCATCAGGCCCAGGCGCTTGACCCAGGCATCGGTCCAGGCCTTGATGCGCCAGATGTCCTTTTCCGGCGCGCCCATCTGCTTGCCGATGATGATCAGCGGCATCGGCACCGCGAACTGGCGCACCCAGTCGCAGTGACCCTGGTCGATGAAGTCATCGATGAGCTGGTAGGACAGCTCCTCGACATAGGGATCCATCAGCTTGACGCGGCTGGCCCGGAACGTGTGGTCGAACAGGGCGCGCATCTCCTTGTGTTCCGGGTCGTCGCGGCCCGACAGCGTGGGGGCGGGCAACCAGCCCTTGTCGCGGAACAACTGTGCGATGCGCTGCCCGCGTTCGGGCGGGATGTGGTCCGGTCCGCGCGGTCGCAGGTTGGAGAAGGTCGCCGGATCCTTGAGCACCTCTCGCAGGTCGTCGTAGCGGGTCAGCACGTAGAAGCCGGTCAGCTTGTCGCGGTAGACCGGGGCCTCCTCGCGCAGGGTCTTGTAGGCGTGGTAGGGACATTCCTGCTGCTCGGGGTCCATCAGGTCCACGTCGGCCGCACTGCGCGGGATGACCGGACACTCCATCCGATTGACTTCGTCCACCTGCTTGCCTCCTGTCGTTCTGGCAAGCATTGTTGCCGATGCCCCGGTGGCATTCCATCGTTCCCGCTGCCGGCACAGCCGGGTCCGGTCAAGCTATCCTTCGCGGCCGCAAGGCCAGGCCCCACCATGACCACCGAGTTGCCCATGACCGAAGAACTGTTCCGCGAGGACGCCGCGCTGCTCGAGTGCGAAGCCACCGTCCTGGCCGTCGACGAGGCCGGCATCGTGCTCGACCGCACGGTCTTCTACCCGCTGGGCGGGGGGCAGGCCGGCGACGCAGGCGGGCTCGAGCTGCCTGACGGTCGGCGATTCGCCGTCGTCGACACGCGCAAGCACAAGGAGCGGCCCGGGGCGATCGCGCACGTCATGGCGCCGGGCTTCGATGCGGCGTCGCTGGCGCCGGGCACGCGCGTGACGGCCCGCATCGACGCCGACCGGCGCCATGCCCACATGCGCTTCCACACGGCCACGCACCTGCTGTGCGCGCTCGTGCCGCACCCGGTGGACGGCTGCTCGATCACTGCCGGCTACGCGCGGCTGGACTTCCACATGACCGAGCCGCTGGACAAGGAGACGCTGAGCGCGGGCATCGCGCGCCTGGTGGCCGGCGCGCACCCGGTGCGCCACCGCTGGATCAGCGAGGAGGAACTGGACGCGAATCCGGGCCTCGTGCGCAGCATGAGCGTGCAGCCGCCGCGCGGGCTGGGGCGCGTTCGCGTGCTCGAGATCGAGGGCGTGGACCTGCAACCCTGCGGCGGCACGCATGTGGCCAACACCGCCGAGGTCGGCCCCGTCGTCGTCACGAAGATCGAGAAGAAGTCAGCCCAGACCCGCAGGGTCGTGCTCGGTTTTGCCGAGCCCACCGCAGGCCTGGGGTGACTCTTTCGCACCGGCTTCACATCGCGCGGCGATGCGAAGCCGGCGCAGCCGCTCAGTTCGCGCTGTAGCGGTCGGCGCGGAAATCGTCGTGGCAGGCCTTGCACGAGGCGCCCACGGCGCCGAAGGCCGACTTCATGCCGTCGAGATTGCCGGCCTTGGCGGCGGCATCGAGCTTCGCGACCTCGCCGATCATCTTCTCGGCCGCCGCCTTGAACTTGGCGTTGTCCTTCCAGATCTCGGCCTTGGCGCGGTTGGGCATGCCCTTGTCGGTGCCCTCACCGAAGGCCCCGAAAGGCAGGCGGGCCACCGTCAGCACGATGGCGGTGTTGTCGGCTGCGACCTTGGCGTCGAAGGGCACGCGGCCCTGCGCCATGGCGCCGATGCGTGCCATGTGGTTGCCTACGATCGTGAAAGCGCCCTGGCGGTACTTGATGGCGTCTTCCGCCTTCTGGAATTGCGCCGACGCGGGCAGCGCGACAAGGCAGGCCACGGAGGCCAGCAGAGCGAGGGATGTCTTCATCACGGGTCTCCGGTGTGCAGCAGGGAAGGGGAGCGTCAAGCCCCCCGGCAGGACGGCCTGAGCGTCGAATCCGGCTTGAGTGTAGCGACGGCTCGTCTGGCGTGCAGACGCTCGTCCTTGACGCGCCGTCACGTGCATCGGGTTGCGCCGTGGCCGGCACGCGCCGCCAAGGCGGGCTGCATCGGGTATGGTTGCGACATGGCGGGCGCCGGCAGGGTCGCTGCCGCGCGCTCTTGCCGCGAGGAGGTCCGTCCCGATGAACACCCGCCCCACGTCCGTCCGCGTCTGGGACCTGCCCACGCGTGTCTTCCACTGGGCGCTCGCTGCCAGCCTGGTCGGCTCGGTTGTGACGGCGAACGTCGGCGGCAACGCGATGGTCTGGCATTTCCGGCTCGGGTATCTGGCGCTCGGGCTGCTGGCCTTCCGCCTCGTCTGGGGCCTGGTGGGCGGACGCTGGTCGCGTTTCTCGAGCTTCCTCTACAGCCCGGCGGCGCTGCTGCGCTACCTGCGCGGGCAGCCGCGGCCCGAAGACCGCTTCGAGGTCGGCCACAGCCCGCTGGGTGCCTTGTCCGTCTTCGCCTTGCTCGGCGCGCTGGCCTTGCAGGTGGGCACGGGGCTGTTCGCCGACGACGAGATCGCCAACGTAGGCCCGCTGAACCGCTACATCAGCGGCGAGACGGCCGGCCTGCTGACCGGCTGGCACAAGGACTATGGCGCGCCGCTGCTGCTCGGGCTCGTGGCGCTGCACATCGCGGCCATCATCTTCTACCGCGTCGCGCGTCGCAGCGACCTGATCCGCGCCATGCTCCGGGGTGACAAGACACTGCCGGCGGGCACGCCGGCGTCTGCCGACGGACCCCGGACCTGGCTGCGGGCCCTGGCTGTGGCGCTGCTGATCGCCGGGCTTCTGGGCTGGGCGCTCGCGCGCCTGGGGGGCTGAGCAGGCATGGACAAGGAGGGTTCCGCGGCGGCGCCGCCCGCAGCGCCGCCGGTCCAGATCGTCGAGGCCTCGACCCCTGAGCAGGTGGCGCATGCGCGCGCGCTGTTCCGCGAGTACGCCGACCAACTCGGCGTGGATCTGTGCTTCCAGGGCTTCGATGCCGAACTAGCCGGTCTGCCCGGGGACTACGCGCCGCCTGGCGGCGTGCTGCTCCTGGCCTGGGTGGGCGGTGCCCTGGCCGGCTGCGGCGCCTTGCGTGCGCTGCCTGAGGTCGACTACCCCAACGCCTGCGAGATGAAGCGGCTGTTCGTGCGCCGCGCCTGGCGCCGCTTCGGCCTGGGGCGGCTGCTGGCGCGCCACCTGATGGACCGGGCAATCGAGGCCGGCTACTCGACCTTGCTGCTCGACACGCTCGACGACATGGAGGCCGCGCGCCACCTGTACGTCACGCTCGGCTTCGAGGAGATCCCGCCGTACTACTTCAACCCGGTGCCCGGTGCCCACTACCTCAAGGTCGATCTCGGCCGCGCCGGGGCGCTGTAGGCACTGGTCGGTGCCGCGCGCGTCGACTACGATCCGGGGATGAAAACCACCTGTCCTGACTTGCACGCGGGTCCCTTGCGGCTGGCGCTGCGCCCCGATCTCGGCGGTTGCATCGCCGGCCTGTGGCGTGACGGCCTGCCGGTGCTGCGCAGCCTGGAACCCGCCGACGTCGCCGGACCCCGGGACGCCGGCAGCTTTCCGCTCGTGCCCTACTCGAACCGCCTGGGCTACCGCCGCTTCCGCTGGCACGGGGTGGACCACACGACGCAGCCGAACTTCCCCGACAACCCGCACTCGCTGCACGGCGTGGGTTGGCATCGCCCCTGGGCCTGGGCGTCCGACGGGCCGGACCGGGCGCAGCTGAGCCTCGAGCACGCCCCGGATGGCGACTGGCCCTTCGCCTTCGAGGCCCGGCAGAGCTTCGTGCTCGATGCCACGGGCCTGATGTCGACACTGGCGATCACCAACCGGGCCGACCGGCCCGCACCGGCCGGGCTGGGTTTCCATCCCTACTTCCCGAAGCGTTCGCGCAGCCGGCTGCACATCGAGCTCAGCGACCGCTGGGAATCCGATGCGGGCACGCAGCTGCCAACGCGGCTGGTGCCGCAGCCGGGCATCGACGCCGACGTCGCCCACCTGGACTTCGATCACTGCTTCGAGGGCTGGCAGGGCGCGGCGAGGCTGCGCGACGAGCGCCTGCGGGTGACGATCACCTCGTCGCTGCCCTATCTGGTGGTCTACACCCCGCCGCTGCAGGACTTCTACTGCGTCGAGCCTGTCAGCCACGTCAGCAACGCCATCCACATGGCCGAGCCGGCCCGGCACGGCTTGCGCACCTTGCAGCCCGGCGAGACCTTCGAGGCCTGGATGCGGATCGACGTCACGCCGGTCTGAGAGGCTGAGAGCCACCCCAGCCTGAGATGTCCGACCCCGCTGTCCACGTCCTGCCCGTGCCGCCTTCGAGGCTGGGCGAGTCCCCTTTCTGGCACCCCGACGAGCACGCCCTGTGGTGGTGCGACATCCCGGGCCGTCGCCTGCACCGCCATCACCCGGCCTCCGGCGCACACCAATCCTGGCCCCAGGACAGCGAGCCCGGCTGCATCGCGCCACTGCCCGGCGGCGGGCTGCTGGTCGCGCGGCGCGACGGCTTGTGGCGCTTCGACCCCGCCACGGGGGCCTGCGTCGCGCTCGCACCGCCCCCCTACGACCCGGCGGTGCAGCGCTTCAACGACGGCAAGGCCGACGCGCAGGGCCGGCTCTGGGTCGGCACCGTGCACGAGCCGCGCGATGCCCCCCGCGCAGCCCTGTACTGCTGGGCGGGCGGGCGCTGGCAACAGCGCGCCGACGGCGTGACCACGGCCAACGGCCTGGCCTTCAGCCCCGACGGGCGCACCCTGCTGTGGAGCGACACGCCCGCGCACACGGTCTACGCCTTCGACCTGGAGCCGATCGAGGGCACGCTGTCGCGGCGTCGCGTGTTCACACGCTTCGAGCCACGCGCGCCGGGCGCCACGCTCCAGGGCTACGGCGGCCGCCCCGATGGCGCGGCGATGGATGCCGAGGGCTGCTGCTGGATCGCGATGTTCGAAGGCGCGCGTCTTGTGCGTCTGTCCCCGCAGGGCGAGGTCGTCGCCGAGTTGCGCCTGCCGGTGCAATGCCCGACCATGCCCTGCTTTGGCGGCCCCGACCTGCGCACGCTGTACGTCACGAGCGCGCGCGAGAAGCGGCCTGAAGAGGAACTCGCGCTCCAGCCGGCGGCCGGTGGCGTGCTGCACTGCCGGGTGGACGTTCCCGGGCTGCCGGTGAACTTCGCGCGGGTGCCCTTGTGAACGCCCCAGGGCCGGGCACATCCGTCCCGCCCCCTCCCGCCGAGGGCGAAGGGACATCGGAGGCGGCCCGGTGTGCCCCGCAGGGCGCGGACGGCGCTGGCAGCGGGCTGGCCGCGGCGCGCCGCGCGGCGGCACTGCAGCGCCTGCGCGCGGCCGCGTCCTGGGACCTGGTGGTCGTCGGCGGCGGCGCCACCGGCCTGTCGGTGGCGCTCGAGGCGGCCGCGCGCGGCTGGTCGGTCGCGCTGCTCGAGGCCGAGGACTATGCCAAGGGCACGAGCTCGCGTGCGACCAAGCTGCTGCACGGCGGGGTGCGCTACCTCGCCCAGGGCGATGTGGGCCTGGTGCGCGAGGCCCTGCGCGAGCGCGCGCACTGGCTCGAGGTGGCACCGCACCTGGCGCAGCCGCTGGCCTTTGTCGTGCCGGCCCGGCGCGGCCTGGACCTGCCCTTCTACGGCGCCGGCCTGAAGGCCTACGAGCTGCTGGCCGGCGCGCGCAGCCTCGGCCGCACCCAGTGGCTGTCGGCTGAGGCGACGCGGCGCGCGCTGCCCACGGTGCGTTCGGCCGGCCTGAGCGGTGGGGTGCGCTACTGGGACGCGCAGTTCGACGACGCGCGCCTGGCCGTGGCGCTGGCGCGCACGGCCGCCTCGCTCGGGGCCGTGGTGGTCAACCGGGTAGGTGTCACCGGGCTCGAGCGCGGCGCCGCGCTGGCGGGCGGGCCGGACCGCGTTGTCGGCGTGCGTGCGCGCGACACCGAAACGGGCGAGGAATGGCTGCTGCGCACCGGCTGTGTCGTCAACGCCACCGGCGTCTGGGTCGACGCGCTGCGCGCGCTCGACCGCGAGGCCGGCGCACCGGCCCCGCCGCCGATGGTCGCGCCCAGCCAGGGCGTGCACCTCGTCGTCGACCGCGCCTTCCTGCCCGGGCACGAGGCGCTGCTGGTGCCCAAGACGGCCGACGCTCGCGTGCTCTTCGCCGTGCCCTGGCTCGGCAAGACCGTGCTCGGCACGACCGACACACCGCGCGCCGACGCGCCCGCCGAGCCGCTGCCGCTGGCCGAGGAGGTGGACTTCATCCTGCGCGAGGCTGCGCGCCACCTCGAGCGCGCGCCCACGCGCGCCGACGTGCGTTCGGCCTGGGTTGGCCTGCGTCCGCTCGTGCGTCCCGCGGCCGCAGGTTCGGGGCAGACGAAGTCGATCTCGCGCGAGCACACGGTGGCGGTGTCGGCCACGGGCCTGGTCACCGTCACCGGCGGCAAGTGGACGACGGCGCGCGCGATGGCCGACGACGTCCTCGCGCAGTGCCAGCGCCACGGCCTGTTGTCGAGCCGCCCGGCGCGTCGGGGTGCAGCGCCGCTGCCGCTGCTCGGCGCGGGGCCGGGGCCAGGGCCAGGGCCAGGGCAGGGGCAGGGGCAGGGGCAGGGGCAGGGGCAGGGGCAGGGGCAGGGGCAGGGGCGGACGCTGGCCGACCCCCCGGGGGAGGCGATGTACGGCAGCGAGGCCGCCGCGCTGCAGGCACTGCCCGGCGCGCAGCGCTGGCTCGCGCGCGACGCCGAGACGGGGCAGGGTGTGCTCAGCGAGGCCATGGTGCGCTTTGCCGCGCGCGAGGAGATGGCGCGCAGCGTCGAGGACGTGCTCGCGCGGCGCAGCCGTCTGCTTTTCCTGGACGCGGCGCAGGCCGGGGCGGTTGCGGACGCCGTGGCGCGGTTGCTGGCCGACGAACTCGGCCCGGCCTTCGACGCGGCGGCGTCGGCGCAGGCGCTGCGCGCGCTGGCCCGGCAGTACGCCACGGTCTGAGAGGCTGAGCGGCGGGCCCGGGGCCTGCACCCGCACGCGCTCGGGAAGACGCCGGGCCGCTGCAGTGTTCCTGGACCCGCGAGGGGGACGGAGTGGTCGAGCCGTGCGAGGCCGTGCGACGCCGTGCAAGCGGTCGGGCGAGGTCCGGCCCTGGGCATCTCATGATGCTGCGCACGCCCAGCAAGCGAACGCTTGCAGCAGGTCAAGGCTCCGGCGGGCATGCGGCGTTACCGTGGCTCCTCCGCACAGCGTGTTTCCGCAGAGGTGTTCCATGAGCTACAAGCGCCTGCTCGTGCCGGTCGACGGCAGCGATCTCTCCCAGAAGGCCATCGAGGCCAGCATCGGCCTTGCGCAGCAACTCGGCGCGGCCATCACCGGTTTCGTCGCCGAACCGCTGCCGCCGATCCGTACCGGACCGGTCAGCGCCCAGGCGCTGGAGCGGGAGATCGCCGAGCACGAGGCGATGAGCGCCGCCCACGCCCGGCCGGTGCTGGAGCACTTCGAGTCCGCGGCCAAGGCCGCGGGCGTGCCCTTCCACGGTTTCTACGACCAGGTGCCGCGCATCGACCGGGCCATCATCGACACCGCCGAGTCGCAGGGCTGCGACATGATCGTGATGGTCACGCACGGACGGGGGGCGTTCGGCGAGTTCCTGTTCGGCTCGCACACCAAGGCTGTCCTGGCGGGCAGCAAGCTGCCGCTGTTGGTGTTGCACTGAGCCTAGATTCGGCAGCTGACCGCTTTCTTCCGCGAGCAAGTACCCGCCAGGTCGGGAGATTCCGGCCACGACCGGCCGCACCAGTCGGGTGAAGGCGCTGCACACCCGATCGAGCTGCCCTCGACCACGCTGGCGGCGTTGCGACTCCTCGCCATGGCACAGGCCATGGCTGCGGTTCGCGCCTTGCCATCGCGGCCGATGACAGCCCGCTC
>JAIXWM010000163.1 GCA_027491255.1 Rubrivivax sp.
CCGATGCCGATGCCGATGCCGATGCCGATGCCGATGCCGATGCCGATGCCGATGCCGATGCCGATGCCGATGCTGACGCTGGCGCTGGCGCTGGTGCCAGTGCCGTTGCCGCTGCCGGATCCGACACGGCTTCACCCTCGGTGGCCGGCTGCGTGCCGTCACCGGCCGCCGCGGCTTCCCCAGGAAATGACCACGTCTGCGGCGCCTCAGACGTTGCAAATGTCGCAGGTGTCGCAGGTGTCGCAGGTGCCGCTGAGGCCGCTGAGACCGCTGAGACCGCCGACACGCAAGCCGCAGCGCCGGCGCCGGCAGCGGCGAACGCCGGACCGGTCCGGCTGGACGTTCGCGGTCTGCGCGTGGCCGGCGACCGCGGCGAGGACGCCGTCGACGGCTTGAACCTGCAGGTGCGCAGCGGCGAGATCGTCGGCGTGGCCGGCGTCTCGGGCAACGGCCAGCGCGAGCTGATGGAGGCGCTGGTGGGCCAGCGCCGGCGCGAGGCTGGCGAGGTCCTCGTGGAGGGCCGGGCCTACCGCGCCACCCGCGCCGAGAACCGTGCCCTGAAGGTGCGCAGCCTGCCGGAGGAGCCGCTGCGCAACGCCTGCGTGCCCGACATGAGCGTGGCCGACAACATGGGCCTGCGCCGCTTCGACGAGCCGCCCTATGCGCGCGGCGGCTGGCGCCGTCCGGCCGCCCTGCGTGAACGCGCACGAGCGTTGATCGCGGCCTTCGGCGTGCGCACGCGTGGCGAGGGCGCGCCGATCCGCTCGCTGTCGGGCGGCAACGTGCAGCGCGCCGTGCTGGCGCGCGAGCTGTCCGACGACGCGGCGCTGCTGCTCGTCAGCAACCCCTCCTTCGGCCTGGATTTCACCGCCGTGGCGGAGGTGCACGCACGTCTGCGCGCCGCACGCGAGGGCGGCAGCGCCGTGCTGATGGTCAGCGAGGACCTGGACGAGCTGCTGCGGCTGGCCGACCGAATCGTCGTGATGAGCCGTGGCCGCATCGTCCACGAATGCCCGGCCGCCGGCAGCGACCGGCGCGAGATCGGCCGCCACATGGGCGGGGGCACGTATGCATGAGCGCTTCCCCTGTCCCGGCCGGGGTGCGGTGTTCCCGGAGACGCCGTTCAGGCGAAGCCGCGTACCTTTCGAGACACACCACCTACCGTTCGGGCTGAGCCTGTCGAAGCCCTCCGCGAGACCTTCGACAGCCTTGTCCCGAACAAAGCCCAAGCCCCCGGTGCGAACAAAGGTCCGGCCACGCCAGGCCCCTTGATTCTCAGAAGGCTGACCGACCCACCACCATGCCCGACATCGCCATCCCCGCCCGCCCTTCCCCCTTCGCGCTGCCGCCCGGGCGCTGCGCGCTGGTGCTGATCGACATGCAGCGCGACTTCGTCGAGCCGGGCGGCTTCGGCGCCTCGCTCGGCAACGACGTCTCGCTGCTCGGCGCCGCGGTCGAACCGGCGCGCGCGCTGCTGCAGGCGTGGCGGGCACGCGGCTGGCCCGTGATCCACACCCGGGAATCGCACGCACCCGACCTGTCCGACTGCCCGCCCGCCAAGCGCGACCGGGGCCAGCCGGCGCTGCGCATCGGCGACCCCGGCCCGATGGGCCGCCTGCTGGTGCGCGGCGAGCCCGGCTGCGAAATCGTGCCCGCGCTCGCCCCGCTGCCGGGCGAGACCGTCATCGACAAGCCCGGCAAGGGCGCCTTCCACGCGACGCCGCTGCAGGATGTGCTGCAGCAGCAGGGCATCACCCACCTCGTCTTCGCCGGCGTCACCACCGAGGTCTGCGTGCAGACAACGATGCGCGAGGCCAACGACCGGGGCTACGAATGCCTGCTCGTCGAGGAGGCCACGGCAAGCTACTTCCCGCATTTCAAGGCCGCGACGATCGAGATGATCGTCGCCCAGGGCGGCATCGTCGGCTGGGCGGCGCACCTGGCAGCCGTGCTCGATGCCGTGCAGGGCGCAGGCCCCGCCCGCTGAGACGCCGAGAGGCCTGCCCCCATGACCGGCTCGCCCGCCTCGCACGCCAGCACACGCCGTCTCGTCGTTGCAGATACCGTCCATCGCCCAAGCGATGCCTGGGATTTGTGGCTGGACACCAGGTGTCTGGCCGCGCTGTTCGGGCACGGCGGAAACGCTCTCTGCCGCTGACCCGCTGACCCGCAGGCCAGCCCGCCCCAACCGCCTCGGCGACACTGCGGCCCGTGTCGAAGCTCACACTGATGCCCGTCCCGCCCTCACCCGCAGCCGGGGAGTCGGCTCCGGTCGCCAGTCGCGGCGGGCTGGCCGACCAGGTCTACGCGGCGCTGAAGGCGCAGATGCACGACTTCCGCCTCGTGCCCGGGGACCGCTTCTCCGAACTCGAGGTCGGGCGCCAGCTCGGTGTGAGCCGCACGCCGGTGCGCGAGGCCCTGTTCCGCCTGCGCAACGAGGGCATGCTCGAGGTGGAGTCCAAGACCGGCTGGTTCGTACGGCCGATCGACTTTTCTCGCCTGGACCAGCTCTACGACCTGCGCGTGATCCTCGAGCGCGCCAGCATCGAGCGCATCGTCGGGCTGCCGGCCATGCCGGCCGAGATGGAGGCGCTGAAGGCGGTGTGGCTGGTGCCGGTGGCCGAGCGCCTGACCGACGGGCGAGCCGTCGGCCAGCTTGACGAAGCCTTCCACGCGACCCTGGTGCGCGCCACCGGCAATGAGGAGGCCGCCCGCGTGCACCACGACGTGACCGAGCGCATCCGCATCGTGCGCCGGCTGGACTTCACCCGCGCCGACCGCATCGAGGCCACCTACGCCGAGCACGGCAGGATCCTGGGCCAGATCATCCAGCGCAAGGCCGAGTCGGCACAGAGCCTGCTGCAGGCGCACATCGAGCAGAGCAAGGCCGAGGTGCGAAAGATCACGCTGGCCACGCTGCACGAGGCACGGCAGCGCGGTCGTTCCGCATAGCCCGGGTCGGCCTCCTCTCGCCGGCGCAGCAGCGCCGGCTCGTCAGCGCCACCCTCGGATGCGCTCTCCGGGCCACCCTGGTGGCGCTGCTTCTGCGCCACGGCCTCGTCAGGCACGTAGTCCAGCACGGGGCCTTCGGCGGCAGCGGGCACCACGGCAACACCAGGCGCCCGCCCGCAGAGCAGCCGGTGATCGCGAATGCCGCACCCCGCGCGCGGCGCACCAGCCTGCGTTACAACACGGGCCCTTCAGCCCCCCCTTCCCTCTTGCCCTCTTGCCCCCGGAGTCCCGCATGCAATACCGCCGTCTCGGCCGCAGCCCGCTCGAAGTCTCGGTCCTGTGCCTGGGCACGATGATGTTCGGCGACCAGACCAGCACCGACGAGGCGGGCGAGATCCTGGCGCATGCGCGCGACCACGGCGTCAACTTCATCGACACCGCGGATATCTACTCCCTGGGCCGCAGCGAGTCCATGCTCGGCGAGTTGCTGCGCGGCGGCGCGCGCGAGCACTGGGTGGTGGCCAGCAAGCTGGGCAACCCCATGGGCCCGGGGCCGAACCGCTCGCGCTACTCGCGGCGCTGGGTCGAGAGCGCCTGCGACGCCAGCCTGCGTCGGCTCGGTACCGACCACCTGGACCTGTACTACCTGCACCGCGACTACACCGGCATGGACCTGGAGGAGCCGCTGCGCGCCATCGAGGCGCTGCTGCGGGCCGGCAAGATCCGCGCCTGGGGGCTGTCGAACTTCCGCGGCTGGCGCATCGCCGAGGTGGTCCACATGGCGCGGGCCATCAACATGCCGGCGCCCGTGGCCTGCCAGCCCTACTACAACCTGCTCAACCGCCAGCCCGAGGTCGAGGTGCTGCCGGTCTGTGCCCACCACGGCCTGGGCATCGTCCCCTACAGCCCCATCGCCCGCGGCGTGCTCACCGGCAAGTACGCACCCGGCGCCCAGGCGGCCGAGGGCACGCGCGCCGGGCGCGGCGACAAACGGATGCTCGAGACCGAATTCCGCGCCGACTCCCTGGCCGTCGCTCAGCGCCTGCGCGAACACTGCGCCGCGCGCGGCGTCGCCCTGTCGCACTTCGCTGCGGCCTGGGTGCTGGCACACCGCAACGTCAGCGCCGTCATCGCCGGCCCGCGCACGCTGGCCCAGTGGCAGGACTACTTCGGCGCCCTGGACTGCGCCATCGGCGCCGACGACGAGGCCCTGGTCGACAGCCTGGTCAGCCCCGGGCACCCTTCCACACCGGGCTACAACGACCCGGCCTACCCCTGGGAGCCCCGGCGCTGAGCCGGCCCTTTCGGCCCTTTCGACCCTTTCAGCCCTTTCGGCGCCCTCGGACTTTCCTGTCCTCTGGCGCGGCATTCCACGCCATCACACACAGGCGCTGCCCCCCGGCATGACCCCTGGCACCACCCTCGTCTGGCTCAAGCGCGACCTGCGTCTGGCCGACCACGCGCCGCTGTATGAGGCGCAACGCCAGGCGCGCGCGTTCGTGCTCTTCATCGTCGAGCCCGAATGGCTGGCCAGCTCCGAGTTCGACCCGATGCACCTGGGCTTCGCGCTCGACTGCGTGGCCGAACTGCGCACGCGCGGGCTGCCGGTGCTCGTGCGCGAGGGGCCTGCCGTGGCCGTGCTGGAAGCCGTGCGGCAGGCGCATGGCGTGAGCCGCCTGCTCAGCCACGAGGAGACGGGCCCGGGCTGGAGTTACGCGCGCGACCGCGCGGTGGGCGCGTGGTGCCGCCAGCAAGGCGTCACCTGGACCGAGACGCCCCAGAACGGCGTCGTGCGGCGGCTGCGCTCGCGTCTGGGCTGGGCCGGGCGCTGGCAGGCCCGCATGGACGCGCCCGCCCTGCCGCCGGTGGACCCGGCGTCCTGGCCCACGCCGCCGGGGCTGCTGCTGGCCGACCTGCCCACGGCCGCCGCGCTGGGCCTGCCACCGCACGGCCGCACGCTGCAGCGTGCCGGCGAGGCCGCGGGCTGGCGCACGCTGCAGGGCTTTCTGGGCGGACGCGGCAGCGACTACCGGCGTGCCTTGTCCAGCCCGCTGAGCGCCGCCGAGGGCTGCAGCCGGCTCAGCCCGCACCTGGCCTTCGGCACGCTGTCGATGCGCACCGTCCACCAGGCCACCGAGGCCCGGATCGCCGCGCTGGCGGCCGGCGCGCAGGCCCAGGACCGCGCCTTCGCGCACGCGCTGCGCGGTTTTGCCGGCCGCCTGCGCTGGCATTGCCACTTCATGCAGAAGCTCGAGGACGAGCCGGCCATCGAGCACCGCAACTTCGCGCGCAGCGCCGACGGCCTGCGCCCGGGCGACGATGGCGTGCCGATGGCCGACGCCGACCACGAGCGCCTGGCCGCCTGGCGCGAGGGTCGCACCGGCTACCCGATGGTCGACGCCTGCATGCGCAGCCTGTGCGCCACCGGCTGGCTGAACTTCCGCATGCGCGCCATGCTGGTCAGCTTTGCCGCCTACCACCTCTGGCTGCACTGGCGCGAGCCCGGCCTGTGGCTGGCGCGCCAGTTCCTGGATTTCGAGGCCGGCATCCACTGGAGCCAGATGCAGATGCAGTCGGGCACCACCGGCATCAACACGCTGCGCATGTACTCGCCGGCCAAGCAGATGCGCGACCACGACCCCGACGGCGCCTTCGTGCGCCGCTGGGTGCCCGAGTGGGGCAGAGATGCGTATCCCGCGCCCATCGTCGACGAACGCGCGGCGCTGGGCGCCGCCAAGCAGCGGCTGTACGGGCTGCGCGCTGCCGACACCGCGCGCGCCGAGGCCGACGCTATCCAGCAGCGCCACGGCTCGCGCCGCAGCGGCCTGCCGCCCTCGGGGCCGGCAGCGCAGCGCGGTCGGCGACCGGCGTCCCCCACGCGCGGGGCCGAGATGCCAGCGCAGGGTACGCTGTTCGACTGAGCGGGTCATGGTCTGATAATCTGCCCCGCGCCAGCGACCCATCCCGTCACCCCCTTTGCGCCGGCGCGCACCAGGAGCCCTCCCCCATGTTCTCCCACGTGATGATCGGCACCAACGACCTGCCCCGCTCGCAGGCCTTCTACGACGCGGTGCTGGGCACGCTGGGGGTTCCCGCGGGCCGGGTCGACCGCCACCGGGTGTTCTGGCGCACGTCCACGGGCATGTTCTCGGTGTCGCTGCCGATCAACGGCGAGGCGGCCACCGCCGGCAACGGCAGCACGCTCGGCTTCGCCTGCACGTCGGCCGAACAGGTGCGGGCCTGGCACGCCACCGGCCTGGCGCATGGCGGCACCAGCTGCGAAGACCCTCCCGGGGTGCGCGAGGGCCCTGTCGGCCGGCTCTACCTGGCCTATCTGCGCGACCCCGACGGCAACAAGATCTGCGGCCTGTACCGGATGCCCCGGGAGTGAGCGGCCGCAGACGACTTGCCGCGCCTGTGAGCCTGGGTCGGCCGCCGGCCCCCTGGACCGGCGCACGCGCCCCCCGACCATGACCCCCGGCCACCGCGGCAACAAGTCCTACCTTCCCAGCAAGCCCTGTGCTGCCTGCGGGCGCCCGATGACCTGGCGCAAGGCCTGGGCACGCACCTGGGAAACGGTGAAGTACTGCTCCGACGCCTGCCGCAAACGGCGCACCGCCGCGTCAGGCGGTCCTTCGGCATGACGACCGCCAGCGCCGTGCGCCACCTCGTCGTCGTGCTCGGCGACCAGCTGAACCGCGACGCCAGCGCCTGGGACGGCTTCGACCCCGCGCGCGACCGCGTCTGGATGTGCGAAGCCGCGGGCGAGGCCACGCACGTGCCGTCGAGCCAGCAGCGCATCGCCGTCTTCCTCAGCGCGATGCGCCACTTCGCCGCCGCGCTGCGCGCCGATGGGGTGCCGCTGGACTACGTCAGCGGCCACGAGGGCGACCTGGCCGACGCGCTGGCCGGCGCGCTGGCCACACACGCGCCCCAGCGCGTGGTGCTGACAGAGCCCGGCGAGTGGCGGGTGCGCCAGGCACTGGAGCAGGTGGCGGCGGTCGCCGCCGTGCCGATCGATGTGCGCGAAGACCGCCACTTCCTGTGCAGCCGCGCCGAGTTCGCGCGCCACGCCCGCGGCCGCCGCCAGCTGCGCATGGAGTTCTTCTACCGCGAGATGCGGCAGCGCCACCGCGTGCTGATGGACGGCGACGCACCGGCCGGCGGGCAATGGAACTACGACGCCGACAACCGCGAGTCCTTCGGCCGCCAGGGCCCGGGGCTGGTGCCGCCGCCACTGCGCTTCGAGCCTGACGCCATCACGCGCGAGGTGCTCGACCTCGTGCGCACGCGCTACGCCGCGCACCCCGGGCGGCTGGCGAGCTTCGGCTGGCCGGTGACGCGCGCGCAGGCGCTGGCCGCGCTGCAGGACTTCGTCGACCACCGCCTGCCCGACTTCGGCCGCTGGCAGGACGCGATGTGGGACGGGGAGCCCTGGCTGTACCACTCGCTGGTCTCGTCGGCGCTGAACCTGAAGCTGCTCGACCCGCGCGAGGTCGTCGCCGCGGTCGAGGCCGCCTGGCGCGCCGGCCGGGTGCCGCTGGAAGCGGCCGAAGGCTACATCCGCCAGGTGCTGGGTTGGCGCGAGTACGTGCGCGGCGTGTACTGGCTGCGCATGCCGGGCTACCTGGGGCTGAACGGGCTGGACGCGCACGAGCCGCTGCCCGCCTTCTACTGGAGCGGCCGCACCGCCATGCGCTGCCTGGCCGACGCGATCGGGCAGACGCTCGAGCACGGCTACGCGCACCACATCCAGCGCCTGATGGTGACCGGGCTCTATGCGCTGCTGCTCGGCGTCGAGCCGCGCGAGGTGCACGCCTGGTACCTGGCGGTGTACGTCGACGCGGTGGAGTGGGTGGAGCTGCCGAACACGCTGGGCATGAGCCAGCATGCCGACGCCGGGCCCTGGCCCGTGCCCGCCGTCAGGGCCGGGCGCGACGGCGGCGACGACACCGCCACCGGCCCGATGGCCAGCAAGCCCTACGTCGCCACGGGCCAGTACATCGCGCGCATGAGCAACCACTGCCGCGGCTGCCGCTTCGACCCGGCGCAGCGCACCGGCGAGCGCGCCTGCCCCTACACCACGCTGTACTGGGACTTCCTGGCCCGCCACGAGGCGCAGCTGGCCGCCAACCCGCGCATGGCGCTGCAGGTGAAGAACCTGCGGCGCATCGACGCCGACGAGCTGCGCGCGATCCGCGAACGCGCGGCCGCGTTGCGGCGCGGCGAGGTGGCGCTGGACGCCTGACCGCCCCGCCGACCCGATCATGCCCAAGTCCCCGCGGCCTTCGCCCGCTGCCGGCCTCACCGCAGACCTGTTCGACGCGCCAATGGACGGCGCCCCGGACAGGGCCCCCGACAGCGACCCGGGGTTCGAGCCCACGCTCGCAGCGGCACGGGCACGCCTGGCGTCCGTGCGACCGGCGGCTTACGCGCGCACGCGCAACCACCTGCACGGCGCCGTCACCCGGCTGTCGCCCTACCTCACGCACGGGCTGCTGAGCCTGCGCGAGGTGGTCACCCACCTGCGCCAGAACCACGGGCTCGGCCTGGAGCACAAGCTGGTGCAGGAACTGGGCTGGCGCGCCTGGTGGCACCACGCCTGGCAGCACCAGGGCGACGCCATCTTCGAGTCGCTGCATCCAGGGCCCCTGCCGGAGGCGGCGTATGCGCGCGAGTTGCCGACCGACGTGCGCGAGGCCTGCACCGGCGTTCCCGTGATCGACCAGGCCGTGCGCACGCTGCACGGTCAGGCCTGGCTGCACAACCACGCCCGCATGTGGCTCGCGTCCTACCTGGTCCACATCCGCCACGTCCACTGGCGCGTCGGCGCTGACTGGATGCACGCCCACCTGCTGGACGGCGACCTCGCGAGCAACCACCTGAGCTGGCAGTGGGTGGCGGGCACCGGGAGCCACAAACCCTATCTGTTCAACGCCGAGAACGTGGCGCGCTACGCGCCCGAGGATTGGCACAGCTTCGGCAGCGTGGTCGACACGTCCTACGAGGCGCTCGACGCCTGCGCGCGGGGCGTCCACCGCGCGCAGGGCCGGCCAGGCGGGCATGCCGGGCCGGCAGCACATCACCGGGGTCGGCCGGGCAGCGAAGACCCGGGACGCGCGCAGGCCGGCCTTGAACCACCGCTGCACCACGCCCGGCCGGGCGCGCCCTGCCCCGCCCCCGACCCCGCCGCCTTCGCGGGCCGCGAGGTCTGGCTGGTCCACCCCTGGGCGCTCGACGGTCCGCCGTCCGGGCTGCCCGACGGCACCCTCGTGGCGGGCCTGTGGCCGCAAGACCACCATCGCCGCTGGCCCTGGAGCCGCGCGCGCTGGGATTTCGTGGGCCGGCGCATGGATGCGATCACTCACGCGCAGTGGTGCGGCTCGGCCGAGCAATGGATCGCCGCCCTGGCCGGCGCGGCCCGGGTGCGCGGCTGGAACGACCCGCACCTCGGCGCACTGGGCCCGGCACTGGGCCTGCGCCCGCGCCCGCCCGCCTTCGCCGAGCCGGCTGCGGCCTGCCGCTCGTTCTCGCAGTTCTGGCGCGCGGTCAGGTTCGCCGATTGAACCTAGATTAATCTAGGTTCAATCTTCAGCGGGGCGCGGACCCGTCGCGCGGCGGGGGCGGGAGCCCGGCCGCGCGCGCACGCTCGCCGATGGCCTGCGCAGCCTGACGCAGCGCGCCCAGCCAGCGCGAGGCGACCTCGGTCTCCCGCGTGATCGCCGGCAACCACGCACAGCTCAAGGCCGCGATCAGGCGGTCGCCCTGAAAGACCGGGACGGAGATCGCCCCGAAGCGCTCGGGCGAGTCCTGGCTGACATCCAGCGGATGACGGCTGCAGTAGCCCCTGGCGCGGCCCTCGGCCACCAGACGCTTGATCGACTCGGCCTGGACACCCACCCGGTCGCCCGTGCGCGAGGACCGCGCCAGCTGGGCGACGAGCTCGCTGCGCTCCGCGTCCGGGCAGAAGGCCAGGTAGCAGCGCCCGAGCGAAGACATCGTCATGCCCGGGCGGAAGCCCAGCACCCGGTAGTTGACCGAGATGCCGTTGGTGGGCCTGTGCGCGTCGATGATCAGCATGGTGGTGCCGTCACGCACGGCCAGATCCGTCGGCCAAGGGACCCGACGCTCCAGCCGAAAGCGCTCGGGCGCCGCCACGGCCGAGAACTGGGCCTGCCACTGTGCCGCGGCCGTCGAGGCGCCCGGGGCGGTCACCGGGGCATAGCGGGACTCCACCTCGCCACGCACGATCCGACCTGCGGCATGCAGCGTCTTCAGCATCCGCAGCAAGGTGGCCTTCGGGATACGGGTCTGCTGATGCAGGTCCGACAAGGTCGCCGCCGACGCGTGCTCGATGGCCTGCAGCACTTCCAGTCCACGGCGCAGCGCCTCGACGGTCTTGACACTGGCGGCCCAGGGCTCGTCACCAGGCATCAGTGACTTCCCTAGTGTTTGGTTCACCCGGTGAAATTCCATCTCGCGATGGTAGCTCGCGATTCCTAGAGTGCGCCCGTCTCGTGTCGGGCCCGCGCCGGATCGGGACCACGTCGCCGCCTGCTCCGCCAGGCCTGGCCACCACCCTCAGGCACCCGTTCCCAGAAGGACC
>JAIXWM010000105.1 GCA_027491255.1 Rubrivivax sp.
CGACCGGCTGGGGGTTCCCCGACTGTCCTGACCTCAAGCTCTCGAACCGCCCGGTGCGGACCCGCATGCCGGGTGGTGTGGCAGGGGCGCCTCCGATAACGGGGGCCCCCTATGCCGATCTCTTCAGCCCCACGCGGCCATGCGATGTCCGCGACAAAGATGCCCCTTCCGCAGGGACCTTCCGCCCCGGGCAGGGTTCGATGCAGCGCATGGAGCGAGAATCGCAGGCGCGGTACGCGTGTGCCGCCCGTGTGTGGCCTTCGACTGTCATCCCCGTTGGGAGTAGCGCGACTTGAGCAACGTCGACCCTCAGGAATTGGCCAAGTTCAGCGAACTGGCGCACCGCTGGTGGGATCCGGAGAGCGAATTCCGGCCGCTCCATCACATCAATCCCTTGCGGCTCGAGTGGATCGACGAACTCGCCGGGCTGCGGGGCAAGACTGCGCTGGACGTGGGTTGCGGTGGCGGCATCCTGGCGGAGGCCATGGCGCGGCGCGGGGCCACGCAGGTCACTGGCATCGACCTTGCGCGCCGTCCGCTGGGTGTGGCGCAGTTGCACGCGCTCGAGGAGGGTGTGGGCAACGTCGAGTACCGCGAGGTCTCGGCCGAGGCGCTGGCGGCCCAGGCGCCTTCAAGCTACGACGTCGTCACCTGCATGGAGATGCTCGAGCACGTGCCCGAGCCGGCGCTGGTGGTGCGTGCCTGCGCCAGCCTGGTACGCCCTGGTGGCTGGGTCTTCTTCTCGACACTGAACCGCAACCCGAAGTCCTTCCTCTTCGCCATCGTCGGCGCAGAGTACGTGCTGCGCTTGCTGCCGCGGGGCACGCACGAGTACGCGCGTTTCATCCGCCCGAGCGAGCTCGCTCGCTGGAGTCGTGACAGCGGTCTCTCGCTGCAAGGCAGCCGAGGCATGGAGTACAACCCGCTGACCCGGCGCTACTGGCTCAGCGGCGACACCAGCGTCAACTACCTCCAGGCTTGGCGGCGGCCGGCATGACTTCGACGCTGCACGCCAGAAAGTGCCCGCCGCTGGGCTGGCCGTGTCCGGAGGTTCGATGAGCGCCCACCTGCAGGCGGTGCTGTTCGACCTGGATGGCACCCTCGTCGACAGCGCCCCCGATCTGGCCGGTGCCGCCAACGACCTGCGCGCCGAGTATGGCCTGTCGCCACTGGACTACGCCGTCCTGCGCCCGCTCGTGGGCAGTGGCGCGCGTGGCATGGTCGGCGCGGCTTTCGGGAAGGGCCCCGGCGACGCCGGCTACGAGGCCTTGCGGACACGTTTCCTGGACATCTACGGCGGCCGGCTGCTGCGGCTGACCACGGTATTCGCCGAGGTCTGGACCGTGATCGATACCCTCGAGAGCGCTGGCCTGCGCTGGGGCATCGTCACGAACAAGGCCGAACATCTGGCCTTGCAAGTCGCCGGCGGCCTGGGCCTGCACCCGCGAGCCGGTGTGCTCGTCGGTGGTGACACCACGCCCCACGCCAAGCCGCACCCGGCGCCGCTGCTCGAGGCGGCGCGGCGCCTGGGCGTGGAGCCGGGACGCTGCCTCTACGTCGGCGACGACCACCGCGACATGGTGGCTGGCCGGGCGGCCGGCATGGTCCCTCTAGCCGCCGCATGGGGCTACCTGGGCGCTGGCGAACCCGTGCATGCCTGGGGCGCTGATGGCGTGATGGAAATGCCGGCCCAGCTCTTGCAATGGCTGCGTCTGCCCTAAACTAGGAAGCTCAGGGGCCGACCTGGCTTCGACGTGGGTACGGCGTCGGATCAGGGCATGCCGAGCACCAGTACGCTCGTTAATCCACTGGAAACAAGTAACTGCGAACGACGAAAAGTTTGCACTCGCCGCTTAACACCGGTGAGCCTCTCAACGGTTGGCCAATGGGCCGGGTCTGATGCCTGCAAAGGCTGAAGACTGAGAGGTCATTCACATTGGCTGGTCTCCTGCCGGGTCACTCGGCAGGGGGTGAGATCAAGTGACTGGCTGCCCCCGCAGCGTGCCGCTGCGCGGCGGGGGTGGTGAGACCCAAATCAGACGGCTACGCATGTAGAACTGGCCGGCAAAGGCTTGCGGACGCGGGTTCGATTCCCGCCGGCTCCACCAGTACCACCTAGGAATGCCCGCCTCGCGCGGGCATTTTTTCGCCTTTCTCCTCTGTGAAGGCGCTTCTTCCGATCGTTCGCGCTAGCATGCAGTTGCACATTCTTTGAGGGCTCCGACCGCACGCGCGTGCCGATCGCCACCGGCGAGCGGCTCATCCACCGGCGCGACTTCGAGGATCTGTGCGCCCGCCGGGCGGTAGCGATCGTGCAACCCGATCTCTGCCACTGCGGCGGCATCTGGGAGGGGCGCAAGATCGCGGCGATGGCCGAGACCGCGAAGATGGGCGTGGCGCCGCACAACCCGCTGGGCCCCATCGCCGGCGTCTCGGCGCTGCACTTCGACGTCGCGACGCCGAACTTCGTCATCCAGGAGGATGATGGTCGGCGCCGTGCCCTGGTACGACGACATCGTCCAGGGCCCGATCCGGATGGTCGACGGCTGCTGGCAGCTTCCCCAGGCGCCCGGCCTCGGCATCGAGGTCGACGAACGCGTCGCGGCGAAGCACCCGTTCAAGCAGGAGCCCTTCACCTCGCGCGATGCGGTGCTGCCCGACGGCACGGTCGTCGATTGGTGAGCAGGGCGCGGTGATTTAGCGCGTCCGCCTCCAGTCGACCCCCGACCCGCGCGTCCGGATCGCCGCCGTTACTGCCGGTGGCCCCGATCGTGAGGGCACGCCGACTTCAGGTCGGGGAGCGCGTCATGACGTCGGCGAGCCGCCTTGGCCCGGCGGCCCGAACGGTACTGGTCACAGCGTGGCGTCGACGATCTTGTTGCGCACCAACAGCACCTTGGCCAAACCCGCCTTCGGCGCAAGGCTCACGTCACCAAAGCCGAAATCCACCACCCAGGCTGTGTCGCGCCCCTGATTTGCCAGACCCGGCGAAGCGGTCCAGAACATCTGTGAAAAGCCTGAGGCGTCGGTGCCGTAGACCGCGGGGTCGAGTGCCGGTCGACTGGCGCCCCGGTTGACGAGCGACTCCAGTTCGGCCCGATTGGGCAGCCGCCAGTCAGCATGGCCGCCTGCCCGTGCTGCATTGACCGCATCCGCGGCAGCCACCGCCGCCACCCAGTCCATGGCGGCGGGCGCCTTCGGCACCAGCCACATCAGCTCACGGGGCTTGTCGGTGACGACCCAGTGGTTTCCAACGTCATCGCGCAGGTGGTCCTGCGCGGCGGTATCCGCCAGCGGCGAGGCGGCAGCCCCGGCCACCCAACGTTGGAGCAGCACCGCACCCTGTGCTTGCTTGACCGCCGCACCGCGCTGACCGAAGTGCACGACCCATGGCATCCCATCGCCGTCCCCGTACACCTCGGCCGCACGGATGGCCTGCGCCGCCGTGTTGGGAAACGCGTCCAGATCGATCGCCGCCTCGGCGGGATCGGTTCGGCCTGCATGCACCAGCGACAGCAGCTCGCGCACCTTGGGCATGCGCCAGCCTGCCCGCCCGCACAGGCCGTCGGCTGGGGCTGTCGCGGCGGGATCGTAGGACGATGAAGCCTCGAGCCAGACCAGGCCGGTCACGTTGTCGCGCGTGCAGGTCCAGGCATTGCTCAGGCCGAAGGCCGTGTTGGTCGGACATGCGCCGCTCCCGTTGACGGTGTCGCCGGAAGTGCACAGCCGCGTGAAATCGAAGCCCAGCACGCCGGCGCCGATCTTGGTCAGGAGGTCAGCCTGCGCGTCACGCCCGATCGTCGCGTCCGGCTGCATCGCCGAGCTCGCATTCAAGGTCGGGTCGGACGACCGGATGCCGGTGTCGTTCAACAGCGTGCGGTGGCATTCGACGGCCACATCCCGCTGGGCCGCGTTCAGTACACCCGAGGCGTTGCGCACGATGCGGCACAACTGGCCCTGCGGCTGGCGCACGATCGACACGGTGTACGGCGTGGCCGCAGCAAAGGTGCTGCCGATGGAGAACGCCACCGGCGAGGAGCCGTATGCGCCTGTCTGTCGGGGGGTCGAGACCGTCCCGTCCTGCAGCCGCAGTTCCAGGGGCGACCCCGGCGCAAGACCGTAGACCACGCCGCCGAGCGTGATCGGCTTGCTGCTGCTGCCGCCGCCTCCGCAGGCGGCCAGCATGGCGGCACCGATCAGCGCCGCCCCAAACGCGGCGAGAGATGAAGGGTTGCTTGTCATCACGTCCTCACAGATACAGGTTCTCGAGCCAGTACTCCGCCACGCCGTCCTGCGTGGCGTGGAGTCCCGCCTGCAGCGGCTGCGAGGCCAGGGATCCGAGTACGAACGCACGCGACAGCTCCTGGCCCGGGTCGGGCTCGTCGCCGCCCGTTGGGGTCCAGGTGACTTCCGCCGATGCCAGCGAGGCAACGCTCGCCAGCCCGGAATAGTCCCGGCCCGCCGCCAGCGATGCGAAACCGTTCGACGCCGGTCCTGTCGGCCACAGCCCCGCGGGACGGACCCGGTTCACTGGCGCTGCCGCAGGCTGCAGGTTCGGCTGCAGGTCCGGCGCGAGCAGATCAGGTTTGTCAACGCGACCCCGCGCGATCGCATCGCCCCCGACGCTCGCGGCCTGGAGGTACAGGGCATCGCCGACCATCGCCAAGTGCCAGGTCTCGCCGTGGGCCTGGGTCTGGCGTGCGAGAACACCGCCCGGTGCGGCGAGATCGAGCACCGGCGCTTCCACGCGCAGCGCACGCCCGTCCTCACCGAGCCGAAGTCCGTAGCCCTGCATCCGCAGCGCCGCCGCACGCGCGTTCACACCTGCAGTTGCCTGCGCAGAGACGATCCGCGAGCCCGGACCGTCTGCGTCAAGGGTGATCACGCCGCCCGAGGCTGGAGCCTGTCCCGCCGTCACGGCATCGAGTGTGCCGATCTCCATGCCCTCCTCGGCGCGCACGCTGAGGTCACCACCGCTGCTGCGCATCCGTGCCGTGGCGTCCATGGCGACCGTGCCGGCGATGGCGCGAACCTCGATCGCCCCGCCGCTGGAGCGCAGGTCCGACTGCTTCGCCAGCATGACGTCCTCGCCGGCGGTGATGCTCAACGCGCCGGAAGCCGTCCCGCTCACGACAGCCACGCCCTCGCCAATCGTCACCGATCCGCGCGCGGCTGTGAGCGTCATCCCGTCGGCCGACATCGCGCTCACGCCTGCCTGCAGCGTCAAGGCGTCCGCAGCGTTCAGCGTCATGCGACCCGAGGCGACCAGGCCACCTGCCGTATCCACGGTGATCGTTCCCGCGGCGTCCAGCACGAAGTCGCCGGCGCTGTTCGCGCCCAGCAGGGGTGCCCGCCCCAGCGCCTGGACACCTCCCTGGCCATCGGGCCGATGGACCTCGATGGTCGTGCCGCCCAGGGTGACCGAGCCGGTGCTTGCCACGAAGATGCCCGCCCCATCGATGCGGGTGCTCAAGCTGATCCGCTCGACGTCGGTCACGAAAGGCTGCAGAGCACTGCCGATCGGGCCGCCGGCATCGAGCCGCAATTCCGCAGCGTCCAACTGCACGGCGCCACCGGCCACCAAGGGCAGCGCGCCGTCCGTGTCTATCCACAGGCCGTGAGCCGAGAAGATCCCGGCGGCGATCGGGCCGGCCGAGCGAAGACGCAGATCGCTGCCGCCGGCATCGACGACGGTGCGTCTGCTCATCACCAGATCGCCGTTCACGGACGCCAGGTTGATCGTGCCTCCCGCGGTCGTGCGCACCGTGATGCGGTCGGTCAACGTGATGTCGCCGTCTGCCTCGAGGCTGATCGCGCCTGCCGCGGACCGAAGACTGCTCATCAACTGCAGTTCACCGCCCGCGCCCGTGCTGACGATGTGCAGGCCACGAGCGCCGCTGGCCACGACCTCGTCACGCACGGTCATGACGCCGATGCCTTGACCGATCAGGCTGACCCCACCCAGGTCGATCGGCCGGTTTGCATCGATGGCCCGTGCGGTCACCGCCGCCGGTCCGGAGACGTTCAGCCGCAGCGCCTCCAGCGCCGCGCTGCCTGCGGTTGGCGCGGCGCCCGTCACCAAGCCGCCGCCAATGATCATCAGGTTGCCGCCGGTACCACCGCCCGGCGCCGAAGCCGCGACGACAGCCTCGACGAAGGCGACCCGTTCCACGCTCTCGAAGCGCAGCCCGGCCGCCTGGACCAGGTCCAGGCCCTTGACGAAGCGCAGTTCATCAACCCCGTGGACCCGCAACTGCCCCGACGCGGTGACTTGCACCACCTCGTCGAAGCGTGCATCGCCCGTGGCCGACATCTGCAGGTCACCGGCCGCTGCCACGCGCTGCCTGACGGTGATGTCAGCGCCAGCCTCCACGGGCGTCCAGAGGCTGAAGCCCCCTGCCACCTCGATGGCCGGCAGGGCCGCGTCGACGCGCACGGTCGCGCCGCCCAGCCCGTCGGCCCGCGACGTGGAGACCGTGACCGCGTCGAGCGCCAGCGAACCTGCGCTGGTGATGTGGACGTCGGCGCGACCCGCCGCCGACTGCGTGCGCAGGCTGAGCACGTCGACATCCACCGCCAGCGGTATGGTGCTGCTGCCGACGCTGCCGCCGGCGTCCACGCGCAGGCCCGCCGCGACGATGGCCGGCGAGACCACCTGCACCAGCGACATCGCCCCGGAACGCGTCGTCAGGGCGACGTCGCCCTGGCTCGTGATCCTTGGGATCTGCAAGGCGCCGCCGGCCTCCAGCCGGATGTCACCGGTGCTGGCCGAGCCGATCATCGACGCAGCGCTCATAAGCAGGTCGCCGCCGGCCAGCAGTTGCAGTGTGCCGCCGTTGGCGCGCACGTCCGCCCCGTCCAACAGGGACAACCGGCCAGAGCTCTCGACGCTGACATGTCCCGTCCCGCCGATGACGTCGCGCAGCAGGCGCAACTCACCACGGGCGCTGCCATCGGACTGTCGCAGCGCCAGATCGAGCGTGCGCCCCGCCGGCGCGACGACGGCGTCGATCACCGAAAGGCGTCCGACATCGGTTGCCGCAAGGCTGATGCTGCCCAGATCGATGGCCATGTCTTCGTCGATCGCGCTGACCACCACCGATACGTCGCCGTCGATCGACAGGTGCAGCACCTGGCTGGCTCCCGCCACGACCGATCCTTCGTACCTGCCGCCGCCGGAGACCATGAGATTGCCGCCGACCGATCCGGTGGAGCCCACCGGGGCGACCACGGCATCCACGAAACGCACCCGGTAGACGTCGTCGAGCAGCATCCCGCTGGACCCGCCGAGCGTAGCGTCGTCTGTCAATTCGACGCCGCCGACGAAGATCACCTCCTTGGCGCCCTCGATGATCAGCCGACCCCCTATGACGTGGACGGTCGACTCGAACCGCACGACGCCCGTAGCGTGGATGACGACATCGCCCTCGACGCTCACAGCTTGTTCGAACACCACGTCGAGTGCGTCGGTGATGCGCAGTTCCTCCAGCGGATCGGAACCGCCCGTGACGCCGGTGACGCGCACGTCACCGCCCACGGCCGAAAGGACCAGCGTATCCGCTCCCGGGCTCCCGTCGCCGTTCAGCTTGCCCGTGATGGTGATCGAACCCTCGGTGGAGGTGAGGCTGGATGATCCTGCCACCTTGACCGAGTCGTTGACGAGGATGTCGCCGACCATCGTGGTGTCGTTGCTGTCCAGGGTCGTCGTCTGCCCCGGGCCATAGACGGTCAAGTTCACACCGTCGATGTCGCCACCCAGCCGGACGGACCCGCCCGCCTGCGGAGATTTCAACGTCAGCGGCGAGACGAAGGTGACGCCTTGCCCGACATCGCTGATGATGATCGGCCCGGCGTTGTTGTCGCTGCCCACGACGATCTCCTGGACCGCCAGGCGAGCCGTGGCAACGGATTCGATGAACAGTCCGCCCGCCGCCGAGCTGCCCGCCGCGCCGATGACGATTGCACCTGTGGCAGGCCCGCCCGAGACATCGTCGAAATGGCGAATCCGAAGCTCCTCGTCGGGGCTCGCCAGACGCGCGATGTCCGCGGCCATGATCTCGCCCGAGGCCACGACATCCACCCCCAGGGCCTGCCCCGCAGGAGCGGGGCGGATGACCTGCACCTCGGGGGTGTCGGAAGACAGCTTCATGCCGTCCTTGACGAAGATCTCCCCGTGGAGCGTGATGGTGTCGTTGACCTCGAAGTACAGATACTCCGCGCGTACCGGCGCCTTGAAGGTCACCCGATCGGCGATGACGACCAGCCCTGTGGCCAGGCCCAGGTCGATCATCGCCTCACCCTGCGGCGCCTCGACGACGATCTCGTCGCCGATCAGCGTGACCTGACCGACGCCGGGGTCGAAATCGATACGCTCGAATCCGCTGATCGCGCTGCCCGAGCCCAGCCGCAGCACGTTCCCGGCACTGGAGCGTTCGATCTCCTTGAAGGTCAAGCGCAACTCGTCCTGCCCACTCCCGCTGTCGGCCGTGGCGGAGATGTGGATCAGGCGCTGGCTCGCGGCGAGCGTGTTGTCCAGCGAGACGTCGTACAGGTCGGCCCCCGCCGTCCTGACGAGTTCGAGGGTCTTCTCGCCGAACTTCGTCACCGTGAGGGTGTCATTGCGGGGACTCAGCGTGACCGGCCCGAGGTATTGCGAGGCCGTACGCAGGGTGTTGCCGCCCGGATTGAAGATCTCCAGATACGTACCGTTGAAATAGGCTTGCACGCCCGGCGCAGGATCCACCGCCACCAGCTTCAGGGCATGGGGCTCCTGGACCAGCTGCAAGGTGACGCGGTCACTGACTTGCAGCCCGTCGACCCTGTCGAATGACCCCTCGGCCGACTCGAAGGTCATGATGACGAATTCATCGCCGGCCCGTGGCTCGAACCCTTTGTACATGACGACATCGAGCACACCGTCGAGCACCACATGCCCTGCAACCTTGACCTGGTCATGGTTGTCCGGCGCGAAGCCCGGCTGGGCGCCCCCGATCTCGATCTGCAGCGTGTCGCCGGCGCGGAGTCCCAGGGTCTCGTGTTCCTCGATCCCGGGAGAATGACCCGGCGCACGGAACTGCCCGTTCTGCTGCGACGGGAACAGCGGTGCCTGGGGTGTCGCGCCGTCAAACCTCACCACGTTCGCGCCCTGTGTGTCGATGATGCGGTTGGCGCCCATCCCGTCCAGGAACACGTAGTAGTCATCGCTGGTGCCGCCGATGAGGCGGTTCTGCTCTACACCGGCATAGAACCAGTCGACGCCGCCAACGCCTGTCAGCACGTTCTCGCCACCACCGGACACCAGCACGTCGTCGCCGGCCGCGCCGGTCAGACGGTCATCACCGCTGCCACCGATGAGAACGACCTTCGAGTTGCTGCCGCTGCGTGCGGTCATGGTGTTGTTGCCCGAGCGGCTGAGCGCAAGACCACCTGCCCAACCCAGGCGGACGGTGTCGTCGCCGGCACCGGCATCGACATAGACCGGCACATCGTAGAGGGCTGAGGCGTCCAGCGTGTCGTTGCCCTCGCCGAGCTCGATCACCACCTGAGCGACGCCCTCGTAACGGCGGTAGTACTGGCCGTTGAACTCGACATCGACCACCCCGCCGTGCCCGCTGAGGACGAATTTCTCGGCGGCGTCAGAGGTGTCGATGTACAGACGGTCGCCCGCGCTGGGGCCTGCATAGAGACGCAGTACGCCGTCGTTCACTTCACCCAGCCAGGGTTGCGGATTGGGCGCGTTGTAGTCGAGCGTCAGGACCTTGAGCTTGAAGACGTCGACGGCGAACTTCAAGATGCCGATCTGGGCATACACGCCGCCGACAGCGTAGATGTCGGCAGTCCCGTTGAAGAGATTCTGCGGTCCTGGCAGCACCCATTCAAGAGGGTTGTCCGACGAAAAATCGGAGTACAGCAGCATCGTCAGGACTTCCGAGCCGCGGATCTTGCCATCGGCCTTCCAGTCCACACTGCGCACCTGTCCGTCCTTGTCGCGGATCACGGTCGCGGTCTTCGGGTCGTTCATGTCCAGGCCGATGCCGACCTCGATCGATCCGCGCAGGCCGGCCGAAAAGACATTGAAACCGATACCACCCGACAGACCGATCTCGAACGTGAGCGTGGCCTCGTTCTTGTCCACCCCACCCGTGCCAGGGATCGCCCGCCCACCGCGGAACTGAGGCAAGGACAGGTCGCTGACATAGAACCCGTCGACGATGTTGAGGAAATTGCCCGTTTCGAAAGCCTTTCGGATGCCGTAGGTGTCCATCCCGAAGGCCAGGTCGATCTGCGCTGAAGCACTACCGAAGGCGCCGATGTCGATCGTCGGCACCGTCGTCGGTATGGTTCCCCCGCTGACGATGGGAAGAATGGGAATGATCGCCAGGACAACATCAAAACTGGCCTGGAAGCTCAACAGAGGCATCTCGTAGGTGAACAGCACGGCATCGCCGCCACTGAGCAGTTGGGCCCAGTTGCCGATGTCGGACACGTATTCCCACATCTTGAATCCCGAACGCGCCGACGCTGCCGAGCTGGAGCCGTTGGCTCCTTCGCTGATCTCCTTCATCTTGCCCAGGAGTGCCGTCGGCTGAGGCGGCGGGTCGCCATCCCCCACCAAGTCGTCGATCATCGACGAGCTCTTCCAGCTCACCTGCGGCGATCCGATGCCCATCACATGTCCGAGCATCAGCTGCCCGCCGGCATCGGAGATGCTCGCGACGAACTGTGGCAGGCCGAGCACGAACCGCGCCGCGTCGAGGAAGGACCAGTCGATGGTCGGGATCTTCGGCACATCCGGAAGATCCAGCTTGTTGACGGTCTGGACGATCAGATCGATCACACCCTTGAGCGTCGGATCCGGCAGCAGCAGATCGAGTCCGGGGATCGGTTCGTACATCGCGTCGATGATCGGACGAACCGGTTCCACCAGATCGGCAAGCTGTGTGGCGATCGGGCCGAGGAAGTCGGACACGAAGGAACCGAGATCCAGACTCAGGTATTCGATGTCGAACGACGGCGAAGCCAACTCCTGACCCAACTGCCAGTCCCAGGCGAAGACGATGTCGCCGCGGAGCTTGGGAAGGATTGGAATTTCAGGGACATATAGCGCGGCTGCGAGTCGCATGTCGGCGCTCAGGCTGAAGTCCAGATCCACCGCCTGATCCAGGTTGCCGAACAGCCCGGCCAAGGTCAGATGACCGAGATCATTTCCACGCAGGTCGATGCTGAGGCCGCCACGGATGCCGCTGGGCTGGAAACCTGCTGCCGTATCGGTATCCCGGTCCTCGATGTCGGCCTTCAGGAACAGGAACTGACCCGAACTCGCGAAAGGTGTGAGCACATCGGGATCGAGTGGTGCCCCATCCAGATAGAGCGCGACGTCGAATTCGAACTCCTGATCGGAAGCATCTTCGTTGGTCTTGAGGTAGAAGCCATCTTTGGCTGAAAGACCGAAGCCGAAGTCGAAGGACCAGTCGACGCCGACGGCGAACCCGCCGTCAATCTCGAAGGCGATTCCCGGGATCGAAAAGTCCAGCGGAATGTCGATGCCGCCACCCAGGATGCGTCCGCCAAGGCGAGCCTGTACCTGAAGAGCATCGGCCAGCGCAGGTAGGTCCATGCCTGGGTGCCAGCCGTCGATGCGCACGCCGCTCTCGTCGAACACACCCAGGTCGATATCGGACAGGTCGATGACACCATCTTCATTGCCGTCCTGCAGGATCCCCAGGCGGGAGAAGGTGTCGTACAGCGTGGCCTGAAGGAGGTTCAGTACCGCACCTTCACCGCTGAGTTGCGTGCGCAGATCCAGGAGCAATCCGCCACGCAGGTCAGCGATCATGGTGCCAGCCTGTTGCAGCTTGCCGCCAATCAGGGGGATGTCGGCAGCAAGGCTGTCCTCGAACATGTCCTGCAGGATGCCCAAGCCCAGATCGATCCCGTCGAGCAGTGGCGTGGGATCGTTGAGCAGTTCCAGCAGCAGTCCGTTCCCATTGCCGATGTCGGCGAGGTCCTCGATGAGGCCGGCGATGTCGGGCAGCTCGAAAAGGATGGGCGGGCTGGCGCCTCGGGCATCGTCACCGGCCAGATGCAGGAGCAACTGACGCAATCCGTCATTGCCATAGACGGGGTTGGTCTGCACGGTGAGGTCGCCGAGAGCCACCTTCTTCGCGCCCAACAGTGCCACCAAGGGCATGTCCACGGAGAAGCCGCCTTTCAGATCGACCTGGGCCATGTCCTCCTTGTCGTAGCGCACGGTCAGACTGGCGCCCCGGCCCGCGTTCGACGGATCGGCACCGCTGCTGCGGTCCAGCACGCCATCGCGGTCCAGGACAACGTGTCCGCCCAAGACGCCGAGCCCCAGGCCGCCGAGGTCGAACTTCAGGTTCAGGTCGTCGCCGACGAAGCGCGCTGCGAGCGTCAAGCTCGTGTCCTCGCTCAGCGAGACAAGTTCTTCGCTGCCCGTGCGGTTTCGGCCTGGTAGCGCAATCTCGAAAGCCACGACGAGGTCGGCACTGAGTTCGAGTGCCACCTTGGCACCCGCGTTCGTGTTGACCAGGCGGCTGAGGGCCCCGTCGGCAGGCAAGCCCGCCAGCGCGAGCAACTGGTCGACGTCGATGGCGACGTCTGTCGTCGAGGCGTATTGCGCCCCGAGGTTCAGCCGCACGTCCAACACCCCGCGCTGGGCATCGACCGACATCACGAACAGGTCAGGATCATTGATTCCCAAGGCCCTTTCGATCGTCAGTTCGGCCTCCTGGAAGAAGGCTGACGGTGACCCGCCCGCCTCCTCGACCCGGGCCAGGAAAGCGTCGCTCACATCGAGCAACTCGCTCAGCGAACGATCGATGATGGGCAGGGTCTGGGTGTAGAAGGGCTGATCCGCGACCACCTGGGTCACGACGGAGATCCCGGTGCGCAAGCCGGCGATGATGTCCTCGAAACCGAGGTTGCTGACGTCAAGGGCCTTGCCCAGGTCAGGCAGGACCGCGACGATCTCGTTGCCCTCGAGTCGACCGTCCTCGACCCACTGCGCCAGATCGAACGAGAGATCGTCCACGACCGTGAACGTGGAGAAGTCCAGGAGGTCCTGGACGTAGAGTGCGATCTCCAGTTCAGGCGCGAGTTCGACATCCAGGACGCTCCCGTCGACACTCAGGCCGCGCAAGCGGGCATATGCGTTGCCGTCAACATCGACTCGGAAGTCATCCAGGCCGTCTCCGGCAAGCAACTGCTGGAAGGTGAAGCGGGCACTGTCGTCATCGGTCGAGCCTTCGGCATCGCGGTCGAGCCGCAGGCTCAAGTCGGCATGCAGGCCGACGCCGGAGCCACTGCCCACACCGCCGGCATTCATGCGCAGGAATCCAAGGCCCACCGTGACCTCCAGATCCTGGACGTCGAGATCGAGTGCTCCCTCGAGCCGCAGTCGATCGATGGCAAAGCCGACTTCGTTCGGCCGCAGGCTCAGGATGAAGTCCACGCCGGCTGACAAACCCAGGTCGAAGCTTCCCGTGGCGGTGGTCGACAGTGACAGCGCATCGCCGAGGTCGAGACCGAGGTCGATCGGGGTGGCGATGTCGACAAGGTCCGCACTGAAGACGATGGGCAGCCGCAGGTCGCCTGTGGCGAGGTCGAAACTTGCCTGTTGTCCCGCCCCCAGCACCCCGGAGGCGTTCAGCGCCGCGACGAATTCCTGGATCGTCGAGATCCGCTCGGTAGGCTTCTGAATGCGGAAGGCCTGAGCATTGTTGCCAGCCGGGAACAGGCCCCCCACCGTCAGGGACAGCCCATCCTGCGCCACGCCCGCGATCTTCACCGGCCTGGCCGTGCCCTCCAGGTACAGCATCTGGCCGACCAGGCTCGGCGTGAACGCGCCGCCGCCGAAGCCGCCGGAGGTGATGCTCAGGACGTTCCCGCCCTCGGTAATCTTCCCGACGCCCGCGCCGAGTTCGACGACGGGGCGGTTGAAGTCGATCCGGTCGATGACCTGACTCTGGAACAAGCCTGCGAGGTCGAGCAGGCTGCCCAGCGACTCCGACACGAAGGGCAGTTGGCCCAGGCCCATCGCATCGAGGTCGATGGATTCGACGTAATCGAGCAGTTCGGGTAGCGCCAGGATCAGGCGCTCGGTCGTGAATCCATTGAAGCCGAGGAAGCTGTCGAAGTTCCGGGTCTGCAGGCTGCTGAAGACCGAGCCACTGAAGACCGAGCCGTCCAAGGTGACCCGCGCCTGGTTTTGCGGATCGCTCAACTCGACGCCTGCGACCGATGCGAATACCGGCAGATCGACCTGAACCCGATCGGTGACGTCGTAGTCGAAGCGCCCATCGACGAAGGAGGCGCTCACACCGAAATCGGCCGAGAACGAACCCTTGGGACCCACCGGACGCCCCACACTGACCGCCAACGGCCCGATCAGCGCATCCAGCACCACGTCATCGGCAGAGACCTCCGCCAGGATGCCGAGCTCGTCCATCTTGAAGCTGGTCTGCAGGCCGAGGGTCTCGAACTGGCTCCAGTCGAGTGCGAAGGCCATGTCGACCGTCGCCGTCACGCGAGCCTGCAGGTCCAGATTCGCGCCGAAGCGCAGCCCGATGTCTTCGAAGCCGGCGGACAGGTCCACCGGCACCGCCGCCTCGAAGTCGAGTTTCCCGTCGAATACCAGGCGCAGTCCCTTCTTGTCGAAGCTGAAGGACAAGCCCGGTCCTTGCGCCTGGCCACCGACCTGCGGCAGCCAGTGCGTCTGGAGGTAGGTATTGAGACCGCCCAGCGTGGGCGTGCCGCCGACGATCGTCGGCGTCGGCAGGTTCGGGAACGCGCTCGGCTCGAGGTAGGCGTGGATGTAGTCCCCGAGAGCCAGCACCGAAGCCAGGCCGGTCAGTTCACCCAGGCGCACGCCCAGCAGGGGCAGCGGTTCGGCCTGTGCGAGCTCCGCGCGTTGCGCGCTCAGCGGCTCGGCCAGATCGATCAGCGCCTCGCGCAGGACGCCGCCGATGGACAGGTCGGCGCCCTCACCGAGGTGGATGCTGGGGGCGTCGCTGCCGTCGACGAAGACGACGTCGATCGTTCCCGTGCCGGTCGCGATGTGTTCGTCGACGGCTGCACCTGTGCGGTTGAGCCCGATGTTCAGCGGCGCAACCAGTTCGATGCCGTCGAAGAGCTGGATTGCGGCCAGGCCCGAGGCCTGCACAGCCCAGCCGCCGTCGTCCTGGATGACCAGGCCGATCTGACCGTCATAGAGGCCGGCACTGACCTCGCCGACCTCGACCTCGGCCTTCAGGTCCCTGCCGCCAACCTGTATCTCGCCGCCGTCGAGTGTGAAGACGAAGCTGCCCTGCACGTCGACGAGACCGGCCAGGCCGATCTCGAGCTCACCGGCCAGACGCAGGTCCACTTCAGGAATTTCGAGCTTGGCTGCCGTCGGCAGCTGAGAAGACAGTCGAGCGAAGTCGATGACGCGCCCATCCACCCCCACATTGGCCTGCACGAACAGTCCACCGGCGTTCAGATTCAGGCCCTGGACGCCCTCGAGCGCAACCCTGTTGGCACCTGCAGACAGCCCGTAGTACACGTCGCCCGAATCGGTCTGCCCGAGCACGAGGTCCAGGCTGGCGTCCTCGATCACGACCGCGACGCCGCCGACTCCGGCCCGGATGTCTATGTCGTCGGACACCAGCGTGGTCACCGTCATCACCGCAGTGCTGCCGTCGCTGAGAACGACCTCAAGGTCCTGCGCGGAGGCCATCGCCACGCGACCGGACATGCTGACCCAGTCGCCCAAGCGGATCTCGACATCGACGCCCAGGGAGAAGAAGGCACCGCGTGACCCGGCGAAGTCCAGGGTCACCACATCGCCACCGGGCAGAGGCAGCGACGCGGGCGCGCTCTTCCAGTCGAGCACTTCGGTATCGCTCGCGCCTCCCGCAGCCTGGTTGAACTGCACCCCCAGCGACGTGGCCGTCACGCTGAGGCCGTCCACGAGGGGCAGGCCCAGATCGACATTCACATCGGGCGTTGCTGCGTTGGCATCCATCGCAGTCCAGCTGCGCGCCTGCTGCCCAGCCGCCGGGTGAGCCTCGGTGTAGAGCGCCAGGCCCAGGCGCATCCCCGTGAGACCGACCGATGCCGGAACGCCGCCGCCGAGCGCCAGGTCCAGCGTCGTCTCGAGATCGCTCGCGGCCGCCATCAGGGCGTCCACGACGACCTGCTCCGTTCCCACCTTTACCGTCTTGCGCCCCAGTGTCAGCAGCACATGGCCTGAGGCGGAGAAGTCGTCACCGACTTCCAACTCGAAGGACCCCGAGGCCTCGAGCAGCGGGCCGCTGAAGTCCAGCGTTGCCGCAGGGGCGGCCGCGGGGCCGGACTGCTCGGGCGCCGTGCGCCAGTCCAGCGTCGCCAGGTCCGACCGCTCCACCAGGCGTGTGGCGCCCTGGCCGATCTCCAGTCCCAGGGCGCGGTTGAGCTTCAGATGCACATCGCGGCCCTCGGCCGTCAGGCCGAACGCCTCGGACCCGATGATCCCTGCCGAATTGGCGTGGCCATCCAGGCTCAGCCATGCCCGGGGGTCGACCGCGTCCGGCGCGGCGCCGGTCCCTGCGAGGTCGGCCAGCGCCCAGACCAGCACGAAGTCCAGGCCCTGGGCCTCGACGCCGATGGCGCCGGCACTGCCGGCGCCGGCACCGACGAAGGCATCGACGCCCGCGCCCGACAGGCGCATCACGTCGGCCACCACGGTGGTGCCGTCTTCGAGCTTCAGAGACCGCCCACTGGCCAGTTCGAAGCCGACCGTGCCGCTGAGACGCAGCACGTCGCCCAGCACGACGTCCACGTCACCCGTGACGGCCAGGCGCGCGCCCCGATCGGCCGCCAGATCGATGTCGAGCGTCGAACGGGGCCCCGTGGAGACCGCCAGCGGCAGGGCTGCGAAGTCCACCAGCGAGCCGTCGTCGGCCGCGCGCAGGATCTCCACCTGGATCGACTGGGCCGACAGACCCAGACCGTCGACGCCCACCAGGGCGAACTCACCCGCGGCGGCCTGCGCCGCCAGCCACTGCCGCTCACCGTCGCTGAGCAGGGCCAGCGCGAAGTCGACGTCGCTGAGGGAGAAGCCCATGGCCTGGCCATTGACCAGATCGGGCAGGCCGTTGCCGTCGGCATCCGGCCCCGAGCGGTAAGGGCCGTCGATGCCGGCGAACATGTCCAGCCCGGATCCACCCAGGGTCAGTGCCTGCACATCGGTCGATACGGTGTCACCGGCGAGCCGGACCTTGCGCGTGGATTTCTCGAACCCGAGCTCGCCGTCAACGTGCAGATAGTCGCCGATGACAATCTGCAGACCGCCGCCGACGCGCAGCAGTTCGCCGCGCCGGCCGTCGATTGCCAGGGTCGTGCTCGAGTCCTCACCCGTCACCACGCCCATGGGCCGCGCGCGGAAATCCACCACGCTGTCCGCCGTCGTGGCGCCGTCGCGCAGGCCGGTGACCAGGTTCACGTCGACGACGACATCGGTGGCCGCCAGCGTCATGTCCGGCAGGCCCACGGCCCGGACCTCGGTGGCGCTGGCGTGCAGTGCCGTCCAGCGGGCATCGCCGACGCTGGACTGGACCGCTGCGAAGGTCGGCGCGTCGCGGTCGGGCGCCAGCAGAGCGAGCGCGAAGTCCACGCCACCCAGCCACAGGCCCACCGCCTGGTCGTTCACCGGCCCCCCGTTGCCATCCTGGTAGGGCCCGTCGATCCCCGCGAAGGCCTGGAGACCTTGGCCGCCGACGGTCAGTGCGTCGACGGCGACCTTCGTGCCATCGGCCAGCACCACGTCGCGCGTCGACTGCTCGAAGCCGAGCGAGCCGCAGACGTGGAAGAAGTCACCGACGGCGACCTCGAAGTCACCGGCGACCCGGACCACCTCGCCCAGCTTGCCGTCCACGCGGAGCGTGCGACGGATGTCGGCGCCGGTCTCGTCCGAGCCGGTGAGCACCTCGACCCCGCTGCGGGCCAGATCGACGACCAGACCGCGCGTGTCGGCGCCCGACATCTGCCCGTTGACGAGGTTGATGTTCACCATCACGTCGCTGGCCTGCAGCGTCAAGGCGTCGACGCCGACGAAGGCGACCTCGCCCGCGGTGGCCTCCAGGGCCGTCCAGCGCAGCGGCAGCAGCGATTCCGCCTGACCGGCCTGTGCGCTCATCAGCGCCAGACCGAATTCCACGTCGGACAACGACACGCCCAGCGCGGCGGGATTGACCGGAGCATCGGCGCTGCTGCGGTACGGGCCGTTCAGGCCGGCGAATGCATCGATCCCGCTGCCACCGATGCCCAGGTAGTCGGCCTGGACCTTGCGCCCATCGGCCAGCGTGACCTCGCGCGTATGCTTCTCGACCGCCAGCGTGCCGTCGACGTGGAAGAAGTCTGCCACCGCCAGCTCGAACTCGCCCGTGGCCCGCAGCGACACGCCCAGGTCGCCATCCATGGCCAGGGTGCGTGCGCTCTGGCTGCCGGTGCTCACCGCCAGCGACGTCGCGCCGGCCGCGAAGTCGACCACGAAGGTGTCGGCGTCCTGCCCGACGGCCAGACCGTCGACCCGGTTCACCGCCACGCCCAGGCGGCTGGCGTGGGCGGTGACACCGTCCACACCCACCATCGCGGCCTCAGTCGCGCCAGCCTCCAGCGCCGTCCACTGGACGCCCCGGGCGGGGCCCGAGTCGGCCCGCGACCACGCCATCATCAAGGCGAACTCCGCACCCGACACGCTGAGACCGATCGCATCCGGGTTCATGCCGTCGGGCAGGCCGTCGTCGTTGGCGTCGGCGCCCGTCCGGTAGGGCCCGCCGATGCCGACGAAGGCATCGAGTCCGGTCCCGCCGACGGTCAGCACGTCGGCCACGACCGTCGTCGCGGCCTTCCCTGGCTGGCCATCGGACAGCGTCAGGGTCTGGCGGGACTTCTCGATCGCGACGTCCCCCTCGAGGTACACGAAATCCGCCACCTGGATCGTGAAGCCGCCGGCCGCACGCACGACCTCGCCGAGGTCGCCGTCGATGTCCAGGCGCAGGCTGCGGTTCGTGCCGGTGACGACATCGAAGGCCCCCTGCGAGAAGTCGATGACCTGGGACTCGTCGTCGCTGCCTCCGACCTGGTTGATCGTCACCGACAGGTCACGCGGCGCGAACACCACGTCCTCGGGCAGGCCGACCATCACGTCCACCCGCCCCACACTGGCTTGCAGAGCAGTCCAGGACTGTCCGTTCAGCGAGCGGTCCTGCGCGTCCTTCTGCCCGGGCTTGGCCGCGAACAGCGCCAGGCCGAACTCGACGTCGCTGACGCCGAATCCCCGTGCATCGGGGTTGATCGAGCCGTCGGCGAGTTCGTAGGGTCCTGCGATGCCGACGAAGGCCTGTAGGCCCGTGCCCCCGACCGTCAGGACCTCGGTGTCCACCTCGGAGCCGTCGGCCAGCGTCACCGTGGTCGTCGAGCGTTCGAATCCGATCGAGCCCTCGAGCTGGAAGAAGTCCGCCACGCCGAGGCTGACGTCGGCGCTGGCGCGCACGAGGCGGCCCTGATCGCCATCCATCTGGAGTGCCAGGCTGCGGCCGGTCCCGGTGGGCACGGGCAGCGCGGCGTGGGAGAAGTCGATGACCTTGAGGTCGGCGTCGAAGGCCGTCGGCACCCCGGTCACCAGGTTGATGGCCACGTCGATGTCCCGCACGGCCATCGTCACGTCCTGCACGCCGACCACCGACACCTCCGCCGCCCGCGCCCGCAGGGCCGTCCAGCTCAGGCCGGCCGCGGCCGGCTGTCCGGGCTTGGCCGAGAAAAGCGCCAAGCCGAACTCCACGCCTGACAGGTTCAGGCCGATCGCGTCGTCATTGACGACCACACCGTCGCGCATGTAGGGCCCGCCGACACCGGCGAAGGCATCCAGCCCCGTCCCGCCCACGCTCAGCACGCGGGTCGACACGGCCGAGCCGTCGGCCAGCACCACCCGTTCGTCGGCGGAGCGGAAACCGAGCGAGCCCTCGACGTAGAAGTACTCGCCGACCGCCAGCTCGAAATCGCCCGCCAGCACCACCTGGGTCCCGTTGTTGCCGTCGAAATCCAGCTTGCGGGTCTGTGTGCCCAGGGTGTCGAGCTTGACCACCGCGGGCAGGCTCTTGAAGTCGACGACGCGACCATCGCTGCCCAGGCTGATCGCCACCGACAGGTTCGACGCCGAGGCCTGAACGCCAGCGACGTCCAGCCCGACCGGCAGGCCGCTGCCGGCCACGGCGTCCAGGCCGAGCCACGAGCGCTCGCCATCGCGTTCGCGCAGGAAGCTCAGCGCCAGGTCGACGTCGGTCAGGGCGAAGCCGATCGCGTTCGGGTCCAGCCCGTCGGGGATGCCGTCGCCGTCGTCGTCGGTGCCGATGTCGGCTGCGCCGCTCAAGCCCGCAAACGCGGCGAGACCCCGGGCGCCGATCTGCCAGGCGATGGCATCGACCGATGAGCCGTCATCCAGCGTGACCTGGACCTGCCGGTTCTCGAGCACCAGCACCCCGGAGGTCTGGAAGAAATCGGCCGCCTGGAGCGCAACCCGGGCGCTCGTGACGCCGTAGCCGAAGTGCTGCGGGTTGAGGAAGGTGCCGATGGCGTCGTTGCCCGCCTCGTCGGCCGCGACGATGCGCAGTTCCTCGACCGGGCGCTGGCGCACCTGCAGCGCCAGCGCATCGGCGCTGGCCTGCACGTGCAGGTAATCGCTGCCGTCGCCGAAGCCGAACAGGCCACTGCCGCTGCGGAAGGCGCCCTCGATGCCCTGGGCCGAGATCAGTCCGAAGACCTGACCCGCTTCGGGCTCGAACCCATCGGCACGTTGCACGGCCAGCGTGCCGTCCAGGTGCAGCGTGCCCGTGACCACCAGACGGTCGTGCGAGCCCACCAGCTTCCCGGTCTGGGCGTCGACGGCCGCCGGCTCGTCGCCGCCGACCTTGAACGCCAAGCGCTGTCCGGCCGCCAGGGTCTGGTCGCCGGTGATGGTCAGCACGCCGATCGGCGCACCGAAGTCGAAACCCGCCTGGGCATCCAGGCCCTGCGCGGCCGCGATGCCGATGATGCCGCTGCCCGCGCGCAGGCGGGACTCGCCGACGAGCACGACCTGCTTCGCCGCGGCCAGGTCGATGCGACCGGTCTGGGCGATGACGCCGGCCGACGGGCCGGAAGTCGCGCTCTCGGCGGACACGGTGATCCGGTCGCCCGACGTGTGCAGGCGGACGTCGCCGCCGCTGGCGCGCACGCCGGTGCCGAAGACCTGGAGGTTGCCAATGGCCGCCAGGCGCAGGCCACCGGCACCAGCCTGCGCCTGCAGGCGCGCCGAGGCGATGTCCACGTCCTGGCCGGACGAGCCGATGCCATCGGCGATGTCGAGCACGAGCGTGGCGGCCGTCAGATCGACGTCGTCGGCGCCGGCTGCATCGGCGTCGCGCAGCGCACCGAAGCGTGTGGTGGCTTCGATCGAACCGGCCGACACGGCCCGGGTGAGTGCGAGATCGCCCGCGGCAGTGAGCGCCAGGACGCCATCGACACCGTCGGTCTGGATCGTGGCGCCAGCGGCCTGCAGCATGCTGCCGCGCTGGGCCTCGAGGTCGGCGCTCGCCGCCTGCACCCGCGCGCGGGATGTCAGGGCGAGGTCCGATCCGGTCATGATCTCCAGATGGCCCTTGGCCTGGACCGGGCCGTCCAGGGTGAGCGTTCCCGGGGACTGCAAGCCGATGTCGCCGCCGGCCGTCAGCCCCAGGACGCGACCCGCATCGGCCAGTACCAGCGCCATGTCATGGCCTGTGCCGGATCCGGCTTGCGCTTGCAGCGTCGTCGCGCGCACCTGCAGCGGTGCCTGTGCCGATGCCATGGCGCCGCTCGCCGACAGGACAACGTCGTCGCCACGGACGTCTGCAAGTCCGTCCGCAGGCTGGGCCGCGATCAGCGCACCCACAGCCGCCAGCGTGACATCGCCGGCCAGGCTGCGTACCTGACCGAGGCGCAGATCGCCCTGGGCACGCACGTAGATGTCGGCCACCGTGGCCGCGGCGTTGCTGTCCGCCCCCGGCACACCGGCGCTGGCGTCCAGCCAGCCGTCGGTGCCGACGGACACCCGCAGCGCGGACGCCGCCGTGCCGATCCCCGTGCCCGCATTCAGCGCGACGCGCTGTCCGGCCAGCACGCCCGCACCCGTGGACGCCGTCAGGGCGCCGCTGGTGCGCAACTCGAGCGCGCCAGAGGCTTGCAGTGCGCCAGCGACGACGATGCCCGACTCGGCGGTCAGGCGCACGTCGCCCAGGGCCCAACCCGATGCCGGTGTGCCCACGGTGATCACGCCAGTGGCACGCACCTTCAGCGTGCCGTCGAAGCCGACGAGGCCGGCCATGAAGGCATCGTCGATCGTGACGTCGCCTGTGACCGACACGACCGACCGGCGTTCGGTCTTCGAGGCGTTCAGCCGGGTGCCGCCGATGAAGCCCGTGGCGAACAGGGCCAACGTCACCTGCGTGACGGGCTCGATCTTCTCGCCCGACAGGTCCATCTTGCCCTCGACGCTGTCCAGGGTGATGTTCTTTCCGGCCTGCGCGGTGACGGCCTTCACCAGCAGGTTGCCGTCGTTGCGCACGTTCACGCTGCCGCCATCGGCGGCCACCGCCAAGAGGATCAGCGCGCGCAGTCGTCCGAGCTCGTCGGCGCTCTGCACGAGCTCGATATCGCCGCGGGTGCTGCGCGCGGACACCCGGTCCGCGGAAATCGTCAATGCCGTGGCGAACGACTGCGCCGACATCTCCAACGTCTTGGCCGTGAGCGCGGGACCGGACAGCGCCTCTTGCCGCACGCTGCCGGCGGCCTGCAGGCTCAGGGTGCCGGATGCGCCTGCATCGATCCGTGCGGCCAAGATCACGTCGCCACTGCCACCGGCCGTCAAGCTGACGCCGCCGCTGCCGCTGCGGATCGCCACGCCACCGTCGAGCTCGGGCGAGCCGAGCACCGTGAGCGTGCCGTCGAGCGTGCGCACCGTGATGCCGCCTGCCCCGGAGGTCGACAGACCGCTCATCGCCCGGTCGGCCACCGTCAGCGTGGCCGCGCCGGCCACCTCGCGGAACAGCACCACGTCGTCCACCCGGCCGATGGTCAATGCCCCCAGGTTCAGCAGGCGGATTTCACCCCCGCCGCTGCCTGCCGCCACCGTCCGCACGTCGGTGACGAGCGGCGCCGTGCCGCTGCCGATGGCGTCGCGGGCCTGCACTCGCAGCGCGGAGGCACGCAGGTTGACGATGTCCTCACCCATCGTGCTGCGCGACACCGCGCCGGCACGCGCCACCACGCTGATGACACCGTCGCCGGCATCGAGCCGGGAGAGGGTCACGCCACCCTGCGCCGCCAGCCGCAGCGTGCCGCCCTGGCTCGCGGCCGTGCTGTCGGCGGCCATCGTCAGGGCACCGCTCAGTGCCTCGACATCGATGGCGCCCCCTTGCGTGGACAGGTCGGCACCCGCGAGCACGCTCAGCGTACCGGCGGACTGCAGCAGCAGCGAACCGGTGACGCCGCTGGCCGCGGCGCCCGACAAGGGCGCTGGGGCGGCACCCGCGGCGCGCACGTCCGCGGCGATGGTCAGGTTCCCTGCGTCGGTCACCAGTGAAACGCCGCCATCCTCGCTGCGCAGCCCCGTGGCCGTCAGCGTCAGGACCTCGGCGGCCCCGGCCGTGCTGGCGTCGGCCCGCGCGACCGTGACGGTCAAAGCATCGACGCGCACCGTTGCGGCGGCGCGCAGCGCAATGTCGCCCTGCGCCTGTGCGGCCACCCGCGTGACCTGCACCGCCACGGGCGTGCCGTGGCGGCCGAGCGACCCGATCGATCCGGCGTCCGCCACCAGCGCGAGCCCGGCCCCCTGGATGGTCACCGCCTCTGCCGGCGTGGCGACGATGTCGCCGCTGGCACTGCGCAGGGCCACGTCGCCGGTGCCGGCCACCAGGCGTGCGAGCACGATGTCGCGGGCGGCGGCCAGGCGCAGGTTGCCTGCCGCATTGGTATGGGTGGTGATCAGCGCGCTACCGCGCTGCTCGATGCCGCCCGACACCGCCTCCAACTCGACGCTGCCCCCCGCGTTGTCGACCGTCGCGGCCGCATCCTGGACGATGCCGCCGCTGGCGCGCAGAGTGACCGTGGCGCCGTACGCCGTGACCGTGTCGTCCAGGCGCAGGTCAGCCACCTGCGGCGCGTCCACGCCCAGATCGGCACCGGCCTCGAGCCGCAGTTCGCGAGGCGACACACCACGCCCGTCGAGCAGCACCGGCGCATCGACGCTCAGCGCCCCGCTGGCGCGCACGACAACGGTTGCGTCGACGTTGGCGGTGAACAGGCCCTCGCCCGACACCGTCAGGTCGCCCAGGTTGTCGATCGCGATGACATTGCGCAAGGACGCCGGCCCGACCGAGCGCGCCTGCAGCGTGTCCGCCCGCGTGAGCAGCGCCGCATCGTTGAATCCGCCTATGGAACCCTTGGCCTCGAGTACCAGGGCCTTGGCTTCGAGGTTGGGCACCTCCGCTTCCGGCGTGTTGCGAGCGTCCACGATGGAGCCCCGTTCTGCGTCCCGAGTGAAGAGGGTGAGGGTCTGGCCCGCGCGCAGGATGCCCAACCGTGCCTGGCCCTGTTGCAGGTCGAGGGACAGGTTTTCTCCCGCCGTCGCCTGGATGCGCCCGTCTCCCAGCGAAAGGCGCAGCGGCGCGTTCTCGGAGGCGCCAGCGGCGCCTTGCGCGCGCAGCGTGATGTCGTCGGCCTGCAGGTGCAGGGCCGAGCCGGCCTCGCCCAGGATGGAGCCGCTGGCCTGGACGCGCAGGCGGTCACTGCCCCGGAACTGGCCGAGGCGCACGTCGCCCTCGGCCTCCAGGACCAGGTCGCCGTCGCTGCGCATGTCCACGACGCCGCTCGCGGCGATCCGCACGTCTTCCCACACCTGGAGGCGCACGCTCTCGATCTCGAACTTGCTCGCCACGAGGTCGCCAGTGCGCAGGTCGACCACGCCGTCGTCGGACGAGGCCGCCACGTCGAGGCTGCCCACCAACGGCAGGGTGACTCGCGCCCAGAGCGACGCGTTCTCGTAGATGGCCTGCTCGCCGAGATAGACCGTCCGGTCGGGCCCGACGTAGCGATAGACCGCGTAGCGGACTTCCTGGACGTCCGAGGGGCGGGCTTGTGACAGCAATGCCTTGTCGACGTCGCCGAGTCGGTCGAACCTGCCAGGGTCGGCGATCGTCACCAGGCCGCTGGCGCGACCGATGTCGCTGCCCGTGCCGCCGGCCACCACCGTCACGTCGCCGGCACGGATGTTGAGTCCGGCCTGCGGCGCCACAGGGGCCTCACCGGGCATGGGCGCGTGCGGGTAGAGGTGTCCCATCAAGGCCGGCGACAAGGTGTAGCGGACCTGGTCGGCCGTGACCAGCCCCTGGTCGACCAGTCGCTGCAGGCGCGCGTCCAGTTGGGCACCGGCGTTGTCCAGCCGCTGGCCCGCGTAGTCGGCATTGACGACCGACCCGTCCAACGTCTCCAGGTGGACGTCGCCCGTGAGCGAGGTGACGGAGGCCGTGGCGCCCGCAAGCGCCTGCGGTGCGATCAGGCGCAGGTCGCCCGAGAGCTCGACGATGCGGATGTCGCCCATGGCGCGCGCGGCCACGCCGCCCGTGCCGAGGACAGCCGAATCCAGACGCACGTCGATCGCCCCCTTGCCGCCATCCATCTCGATGCGCGCCGCCTCGATGCGGGCCTGGGTGCCGTCGATGCCGTTGGGGGCCGAGATCGTCAAGGCACCGCTGGTCAGCACCTTGCCGAGCTTCAGCACCTGGCCGTCGCCGCCGTCCAGCATCGTGATCGACACGTCGCCGGTGCTGCGCACGTTGGCCGATCCGGTGACGTCCTGCAGCTTCAGCGCCACCGCACTCTTCGTGTCGATGGTCGGCGCGGCGCCGAAGATGATGGCGTTGTCGCCGATCTCCAGCGCGTCGGCGGCGATCGACACCGAGCCCGGGCGAGGCACACGCACGAAGGGGTCGTCCGGCGGCATGACCGCGCCGAGCGCATCGGGGTCACCTCCGAGCTTGACGCTGTTCGTCAGGACCAGACCGCCGACGCTGTCGATGCGGATCTCGGGTGCCTGAGGACCGTCGATGAAGCCCACCGCGATCGGGCAGTCCGCCTTCAGGGCGTGCGTGTAGTAGTCCTTGAGCCCGGTGACCGTCACGGTCTGGATGTGGACCGTCTTCTTGCTGAACCAACCGCCACCGGTCGTCCAGGAATCGACCGTTCGTGTTGTGTTGACGTAGTTGCTGGCGTAGCGTTGCTGCTTGACGTCGGCCCAACTCTGCGCGGAAGACGATGACAGCGTCGTTTCGTATCTCCATTGCGACGCGTCACTGAAATCGGTGGTCCTGAACACCACCTGTGACTGCGAGCCGACGTAGGTGTAGACCTTCAGTGTCGCCACGTCGTAGACCTTCGTGACCTGAGCGACAACGTCCACCGACTCGTCGACCCGCTGCTCGTAAAGCGTGAGATAGACGAAGTCGTTCGCCATTTGCGGCTGACCGAGGATGCTCGTCGCGGGCAGTTTGATCCCGCGGGCCAGGCCCTCGGACTCGAGCAATGGCGTCGCGTCGCGGAATTCGACTTTTTCCTGTACCTTGTTGTCGTCTCTGATGACGGAGTCCAGGTCGAAGAAACCCGGGATGACCTCGAAGCTGTTCTTCTCGAACTTCTCTATCTTCGTGCTCGTCTTCTCCTGGCCCTCGACCCAGACGTAGTACTGCCCGTCGTCGGGCTGGTACGTCAGCGCCTGGCCTGCTTGGGGTGTCTTGGTGGAGGTGAGCTCGTAGCGGATCGAGGCGATGTCGTTGTCGCCGCTGGGCGGCACCAGCACGCCCTGGAAGGTCTGGACCTGGACCGCTGCGTTGGTCGACGTGTAGACGGTGCGGCTGAGGCCGGCGCTGTCGTTGATCGTGATCGTGCCGATGCGGTTGGTCGACACGTCGATCAGGTCGGCAGCCAGCTTCCACTTGCTGCGGTTGCGGATGTCGACGCTGGCGTAGCCGCTGGCTGCGCGCAATTCGCCGTTGCCGGTGCTGACGACCTGCCCGGTCAGCGTGATGCGCCCGCCCTTGGCCGAGATCGGGTCGAGCAGGATGGTGCCGTTGGCAGCATCGAAGAAGCCCGTGACCGGCACGTTGCCCGCGCCGTAGCTGATGCCGGCCAGCGTGTTGCCCAGCGCATCGGTGAAGCCGGTGGAGCGCCCAGGATTGAAGTTCTCGTCGACGACGAGCGTGTACTCGTCCACGCCGCTCTGCACCAGGCCGTTGATGTTCAGGTACTGGGCGCGGATGTTGATGTCGCCCAGCGACAGCACGCGCGACCCTGGCGCCTGGATGGCGGCCTTCAGCGCGGCCAGGCCCGGGTTCTGCGTCTGCCCGGCCGCAGGCTCGAAGCTGGCGAAGACGAGGTTGCGTGCCTGTCCCTGGGTGTTGAACACCTTGCTGCTGAACAGCGTCTTGTAGTCGACGTACTGCCGGGGATCGCGCGACGAGTGGTACCAGGCATCGCTGCTGAGGTCGAAGTTGCCCTTGGCCGCCACGTCCACGGTGCCGGCGCGCAACTCACCGGTGACCGTCACGCTGCCGTCCAGGTTCTTCAGGACCAGGCGTCCGCCTTCGTTGACGACCTTGCCACGCACATAGAGGTCCTGCGGCAGGGGCGGGATGGTCAGGTCGTAGGCAGCGCTGGGATAGCCGTCCTGGACGATCTGGATCAGGCTGCCCGCGTCCGAGGCCGGGTCCTTGGAGATCTGGGCCGAGTTGAAGTAGACCTTGCCGGGCGACAGCGTGACGAGTTTTCCGTCCACCACCGTGGTCTTGCCGCCGGCAGACACGCCGACCTCGTTGACCTGCAGACCGAACGGCGAGGTGTTGAGGACGTTGATCGTCGCGCCGCTGCGCGCGGTGATCTGGCTGTCGACGATGTCTTGCAGGGCCGCCTTGCCCGCCGAACCGGTCTCGATGTAGACCGAGCCCGGCGACGCGTACAGGTCGGGCAGGTCGAGCAGAAAGACGTCCAGCTTCTTTGGCGCGACCAGGGCGCCACCTTCGGTGCCCAGCGTCTGGGCCAGGCCCATGTCCTTCAAGGTCTGCTCGACCTGCTCGACTTCGGCCTGGTAGCGCGCCACCGCCTCGGCGTTGCCGGCGTGGCTGGCAATCCAGCCCAGCAGCGTCTCGCGCCGCTCGATGAGCTTGTTGCCGACGTTGGCGTAGACCAGCCGAGGCGCCTCGAGTTCACGCGGCTTGATGACGTAGAACTTGCCGTCGAGGTTGCGTCGGAAGGCACTGCCCACATCGCTGCTGTAGACCAGCACTTCGGCCCAGGCGTCGCCCTTGTAGTCCTGCGTCGCCAGGTCCCGCGTTGCAGCGCCACCGACATAGCGGTAGACCTCGCCCCCCTTCTCGACCCAGGTCACGCCCGGCTGCGCAGCGACTGTGCCCGTGGCCGCGCGCACCTCGATGCGGGTCCAGAGTTCGGTGTCGGTGTAGTCCTGCTGCTCCAGCATCAGGTCGGTTTCGGCGCTCGTGGCCGGATCGAACAGGTAGTAAGCGCCGATTTCCCCGGCCAGTGCCGCAGGGCCGCCATCGGCGGGCTCGATCGCCACCTTCACCACCGTGCCGCTGAAGACGTTGACGGCGATGTCGTTGGCGCGCAGCGCCTCGTACACATAGTCCTGGTCGGCGTCGAGCTGCAGCGTCGCCTTCTCACCGGCGGTCAGTGCCGTGCCCAGGCGCTCCGGCGCGAGCTGCGGCTCGCCGTTGACCGTCAGCGGCAACACGTGCATCAGCAACTGGTTCTGGATGCCGGCTTCGACGCGCGAGGACGGCGCCACGGTGACCAGGTTGGTACTCTGGGTCACGCCGCCCTCAGGCACGACCACGCCATAGGGCACGAAGGACAGCGACAACACAAGGCCATCGGTGGAAGGCATGCTCAGACCTTCCTTGGCGACGAGGTTCACGTCGCGCAGGGCGCGCACCGATGCATCGCCCAGCAGCGAGACGGTGTTGCGCTCGGCGATGGTCGTCGTCGGCGCAGGCACACCCATGCCGGCGAGGCCGACCAGGGTCATGTTCGCCGATGCGTCGCCACTCAGGAGGTTGGGCACCGCGAAGGAATCTCGTCCGGCGTAGAGGTTGACGTTCTGCCCGCGCAGCGCCGCGCCGTCCAGGCTGATGGTGTTGCGTGCATCGACGACGCTCGTGGCGATGGATCCCCCGCCACTGAGCAGTGCCGCCGAGAACAGCGTGCTGCCGGTACCGACACGGGTGTCGGTCTTCGACGCCAGCGTGATGTCACCGCTGGGGTTGACGAGCTCGGCGTCGTCGATCACGACCCCGCTGTCCGTGCGGGTCGACAGCCGAGACTCGCCCACCGACAGGCCCAGGCCCGAGACTCCCTCGATGCGGACGTTGTCGGTCGCGACGATGTCGACCAGCGACTCCATCTTCAGCACGCCGGGCTGCGGGCCTGAACCGCTGACATCGATGACGGTGCCATCACCGACGTACACGCGAGCCGCCAGCGGATCGACCGCCGTGCCGAAGTCGGTCTGACTGGCCAGGGCGCTGACGTTCAGCAGCCCGGCCGACCCCGATCGCAGGTTGTCCTCGCTGGCATAGCGGTCCTTCTCGACGCGGTTGCGCGCGAGCATCGTGACGCTGTCCGCCGTGATCCGGTTGTCTGAACCCACAGTCACGTCCGAGCTGCCGGTGACGCGGTTGGCCACCATCGCGCCGCTGCCAGCCAACAGGCCGGCGGCCAGGTTCAGGCTCTGCGAATCGGCCTGCTGGTCGTGCACTGCTGTCAGCGTCAGCGCCTTCACGTCCAGGCGGTTGTCATCGCCGACGACGACCGCGGCATCGCTGTCGATGTCCATCCCCGAATACCCGCCGGACAGGCCCACGAGCATCCCGCCCGTGGCCGCCACGCTCCTGACGTCCACGATGTCCAGGCTGTCGGCGTTCACGCGCAGCACATCGGCCGTCAGCGTCACGCCGTCGCCCAGGCCGGCCTGCACGCGGGCGCGGTCGTCGACCGCAGCCTTGGAGACACCGACCGACACGCCGGTGGACACGCTGATCGATTGCGTGTCAACCTTCGCGTCTTGCCGACCGAGCGCCTGGATGTCGACCTCCCGGGCGGTCACCGTGCTCGCATCCATCCCGGCCGTGACCACGGGGCGCAGGACGATGTCGGTCACCGTCCCGCTGGCCGCCGCAGCGATCAGCCCCAGGCTGGCCGCCGTCGCCTCCACCACCGCGGTGCCGACCATCAGGCCCGTGGCGTCGATACGCAGGTCACCCTGCAGCGTGACCTCGGCATCGGCAACCTGTGCGCTGACCGACGAATCGATCACCGCCGCCGCGCGCGCGCCGCCGCCGGCCAGGCCCACCAGGCCGGCCGCCGCCGCCACCGCCTGCGACATCGCATCGATGACAGCCTGTCCCGTGGCCGAGACGAGCATGTCGCCCGCGCCGAGCACGGAAGCGCCATTCAGGCCGGCCGCGATCTGCTGGTCGATCCGGTTGTCGGCCAGCGACACGCCGATCGCCGCAGCCCCGCCGATGCCGATGGCCGCTGCCAGCGACACGGCGCTGGCGTTGGCGTCGATGATGGATCGGTCGGTCGCCACCAAGGCGATGTCGCCCAGCGACTCGATCGCGGAGTCGCCCCCGGTGGCCGAGCTTCTGGCCAGCGACTGGATGATCACATCGACGTTGTTCTCGGTAGTGACCCCGGCCCCGCTGAGGCTGACAGCGGTCGCGCCGGCAGACACCGCGGCCGAAGCGACCAAGATGTCGGCACGGATGGTCTGCCGAGACTCGGCATGGATGAGGACGTCGCCACCCGCGAGCAGGTCCGAGCCCTCGGCGATCGCCTGGACCTTCAGCGGCCGCGCGGTGACCACCGGCTCCCACAGCGTGCGGTCCGAATAGTCGCCGGTGAGCAGGAGGTTCTGCTCGTCCTGGCGGGCGAGGTCCTTCGCGCCGATGTAGCGATAGGTGTCGCCCGCACGCGCGCCGCCCGAGCCGGCCGCCAGGTACACCGTCTGGCCCTTGCGGACCGTGCCCGGGTCGTCGCGCGAGGAGTCGTAGACGGCCGCGCCGGCCTCGCTCGGATCCGAGCCGATGTGGTTGCGGGCGATGGCCACGCCAATGGACGCTCCCACGCCCGTCGCGCCACCGGCCTGTGCCAGCGACAGGCCCAGGATGGCCGACGAGATCGTCGCCTCGTTCAAGGCCTCGATCGTCACCTCGCCCGCGGCCAGGACACGCGAGTCCTGGACCAGCGCGCTGGTCTCGCCGAGGATGGTGTTGTTCGCCGAGGCACCGGCGCCGGAGACGGCCACACCCGTCGCCCCGAAGGCCGCGGCCGCCGAGGCGGCGACGGCCGCCACCGAGATGGATGCCTGCTCCAGTGCGATCACCTCGACATCGCTGACCCGGGCACGCACCTCCTTCTGGACGTTGCGAACCGCCGCCACGACCTGGTTGTCGACGTGGTTGCGCGCAACTGCCGCACCGATGGACAGCGACACCCCGGTCGCGCCGACGGAGGCGGCCAGCGAGGCGGCCCCGGCCAGCACCGTGACCGTGGAGTCGTCGGTGGCCTGCACCGTGACGTGGTCCGCGCTGATGCCCAGCGACTGGTCGCCGTCGATCTCGGCGGTGACGTCCATCTGGATGCGGTTGTAGGCCCCCACGCCAGAACCGCTTGCCGCGATGCCTGTGCTGCCCCCGGCCAGGGCGGCGGAGCCGCTCAGCACGAGCGCACTGATGCGCTGCTCAGCCATTGACCGGACGCCGACATTGCCCAACGCATTCACGCCCGCGTCGCGCACCGTGGCGCGCGTGACCGTGCGGGCGGTGTCGGAGTCGCTGTCGTAGCCGATCCAGTTGCGCGCCACCGCGAAGCCGATGGACGCGCCTAGCCCGGTCGACCCGGCCCCCACGGCCAGCGACGCGGCGGCCACGGTCGAGACGATGGAGGCCGTGTTGGCCGCCATCACAGTCACGTCGCCCGCCGCCACGGCATCGCCGTCGGCCAGTTCGGCCACCGTGTTCGAGCGGATCTGGTTGAAGGCCAGGGCGCCCGCGCCGCTGACGGCCAGGCCAGTCGACCCCCCGATGGCCAGGCCCAGCGCCGCAGCCGCGGAAATCGCGTTGATGGTGCTGCGGCTGACTTCGAGCCGCGTCGGGTCGGCGTCGGACAACCGCAGGACATAGGTGCGGCCGTCGGCGAGCACGAGCTGCCAGCTTCGGCCCTGGTCCAGCGTCTGCAGACGCACTTCAGGCGTCGCGAGCCTGAAGCGGGTGGCATCGGCGTAGTTCAAGCGGGCGAGGTCCTGGTCCTGCAACGCTGCCGTGCCGATGTACTCGTAGACCCGGTCGCCCGTCCCACCGGCGGCGTAGCCGGCCTGCAGCCTGACCTTCTCGCCCGCTTTCAGCGTGCGGGTGCCGTCACTGCTGGTGTACGTCCAGTCTGCATTGAGCGTGGCGACCTGCGGCAGCTGCATGCCCTGCGCCGACAGGGCCTGGGCGAGCGCCGCCAGCGCTTGCCGGTCGTCGGCGCGGTCGACCTCATGCTCGTTGACGTTCGCGGTGTCCTCGACGTCGGAGGCGCGGTTCGCCGCATCGTCCAGGCGCGAGGCCGACAGGTTGCTGCGGCTCAGATCGATCTCGAACAGCGGCACGGCCCGCGTGGTCGAGGTCACACGCAGGTGGCCTGCACGGGCCTCGATACGGTCGACGCCGTCGATGCGGGCATCGGTGTCGCCTGCGATCTCGTTGAAGGCCAGGCTCAGGGCTATCGTCACCGCCACCGAGGTGTTGCCCGTCAGGGCCGCCCCGAGCGAGGCGGCCCCGGCGATCGCATCGATCGCCGCGGCGTTGTCGGCCCGCACGGTGATCGTGTCGGCAGCCAGCAGGTCCGCGTCCCGGACACCAGCCTTGACGTCCATCAGGATGTTGTTCTCGGTGTAGACCCCGGCCGCAGAGACTGCGGTCCCGGTCTGCCCCGAGGCTGCGATGCCGGCTGTTGCGGCCAGGACGATGGCGTCGATGCGGGCCGTCGACACGGCTTCCACCGTGACATTCCCGGCCGCATTGACCGAGGAGCCTTGGACCAGACTGCTCGTGACGGCGCGGTCGGCCTGGATCGCCACCCGACGCCACTGGCTGCGGTCGTAGTAGTTCTGTGCCGCCAGGCTGATGCCGTCCTGCGCGCTGCGGTCTTCGCCGACGTATTCGTAGGTCTGGCCGAGCAGAGGGCCCTGGGTGATCCGCACCACGTCGCCGACGGCCAGGGCATTGACCTTCTGACTGTTGTCGTAGCGGACCGCCGGCCCGGCCGTGCGGTTCCATCCGATCTCGTTCATCGCCACGGACAGGCCGAGGGCGACGGCCGGCGTGGATTGCGTGCCCACGCCGACGGCCAGCGCCGCTGCGCGGACCAGGGCGTCGATCATGGCCGCGTCGGTGGCCAGGACGTCGACGTCACCACCGACGCTCAGGTCGGTGTCGAGGATCTGGGCCTGCGTGCCGCCGAGCAGGTTGTTGACGGCGATGGCTCCGCCCCCGGCCACCGACATCGAACCCTTCAGGCCGGCGGCGACAGCCACGGCGGTCGCCTTGACGTCCGCGTTGATGTCGCCGACGCGATCCACCGTCACCGACACATCACCAGCCACCGTGGCCGCGGTTCCCGCGACCGCGCCCACCAAGCGTGCCTCAGTTTCGCTGCGCACGCTGTTGCGCGACATCGCGAAGCCGGCCGAAATGCCCTTGCCCCCCTGGGCGCCCACCCCGACCGCAATCGAAGCGGCCCTGACCTTGGACTGGATCGATGCAGCCTCGGTGGTGCCGACGGTGACGTCACCACCGATGACGAGTCCGCGGTGCCCGAGCAACGCCAGGGTTTGGCTGCTGACGCGGTTGAGGGTCAGCACCGCGCCGACCGAGACGGTGTCCGAAGGCCCGAGCGGTGTCAGTCCGATCACGACGCTCGAGTTCAGGATGCGCGCATCGATCTCGGTGGTCGACACGGCCTCCACGGTGACGTCACCGTGAGCGGTGACGTTCACATCCTCGGTGCGGGCTCGCGTCAGGACTGACTGCTCGCCGCCGAACACCCCTGCGGCCAGCGTGTCCACGGCGTTGGCGAAGATGTTCTGAGGCATCCATCCGACGGTGTTGAAGGCCAACACCACCCCGACGCCGGTCTTGCCGGACTGGACTGTCGAGCGAGACGTGGCCTGGATCAGCGCGCTGTCGGTCGCCGTGACCAGGACATCGCCGTCGGCGGCGATCTCGCCCTCGAGCAGGTCGGCCGTCGCGGTGGCCAGGACGGTGTTGGTCGCGATCACCGCATTGACCGCGAGATCGGAGCCCTTGCCGAAGGCGCTGCCGCCGCCGGACTTGACCGTGCTGTTGATGCGGGCCTGGATGGCAGCGGCTTCCTCCGCGTTGACCTGGACGTCGCCCCCGGCCGTGACGTCGACGCCGTGGATCACCGCGTCTACGCCTGCGCGTACGTCGTTGCGCGCGATCAGGCCGCCAAAGGCGGTCGAATCCGAGTCCGAGATGCTGGTGGCCAGTCCCGGGATGTAGTCTTTAGGATCGAAATCCTTCAGCGCCTTCCAGCGGGCCCGGTCGGTGAAGTCCTCCAGCGCCAGATCGAAGGTCCCCGCAGTGCCCTGGAATGCGTAGATCTGGCCACCGCTGCCTTGCACCTTGCGCCAGCGTGATGCGTCGCTCCAGACCTCGGCGGCCAGATCGACGGCCTTGCGCGTTTCTGCGCCGATGTATTCGAAGACGTCCCCCTCGACCGCGCCCAGACCGTCGAATTCGACCGTGACCCGCTGGCCGGTGCTCAAGGTGCCGACCGTGTCGTTGCTGCCGAGTGTGGCGCTGGCCACACGAACCTGATCTCCCATCGAAAGTGTCCGCAAGCCGGACCGGTCGGTGTAGTCCAGGCCGCCGAGGCGCTTGGACATGAAGCCCGTGACCAGACTGAGGCCGCCGTCGCTGGCGCTCGTGGAAATCGCCGACAGCTTGACATCGGCACGGATCGAGGCCTGTTCGCGCGCATCGACGACCACATCACCCAGCGCCTGGGCCTGTCCGGGCGACGCCATACCCTCGGACGTGCGGATCGCGGCATCGGTCAACGCGCTGACCATGTTGCCCGTCACGACCGCACCCACTGCGAGCGAAGAAGCGCCGGTGACGGCCTGATCGCTCGACTCGGTCTCGTTGCTGACCAAGGCCCTGAGCACCGCGCTGTTGTTCGCCGTCACCCGCACGTCCCGCGCGGAGGTCACGTCCGAATCGGTGATGTAGGCCTCGACCCGGGCGGGGTTCTCGTCGCCGATGTCGGTGCCGATCAGGGCGTCGATGGTCTGGAACAGGATGTTCTGTGCAGCCCAGCCGATGCTGTTGAAGGCCAGCGTGGCGCTCACGCCTTCGTCGCCGGAGATGACGTTGGAAAGATTGCGCGCGTCGATGAAGGAGCGGTTGTCCGCGCTGACGACGATGTCACCCTCGGTGGTCAGCAGGGTGCTGCGCGCAGCTTGTGCGCTGGCCCTTGTCTGGACGATGTTGGAGGCGACGACCCCGTTGATGGCCAGCACGCTGCCGCTGCCGATCAGGCCATCGCCACCCTCAGCCACGGCCTCGCTGTCGTTGACCGCTCGCAAGGTCGACGTCTCGAGCGCCGACACCGTCAGGGCGCCAGCGCGCGCCTCGGCATCGCTGAGTTGGGCGTCGGCGCCGGAGCGGACGTCGTTGCGAACCACCAGCATCCCCACGGCCATCGCTTCGGAGTTGCTGATATTGACTTCGGGAATCGGACCGCCGAGCGCCTTGCGGTCCCAGTAGCCGTCGTTTTCGTAGTTCTGGGTGGACAGATCGACCTGGCGGTCAGGGCCCATGTACCGGTACAAGCCGCCGGGCATTCCACCCGCGGCGTGGTTCTGAGCCAGCCGGACGATGTCGCCGAACTTCAGTACCTGCGCTCCGTCGGAGCTCTCGAACTTGAAACCCGTCTTGTCCGGTTGCGCGAGCGAGTTGTTCAGCACGCTCACGCCGGCGGTGTTCGAGGTCACGGACGAAGCGGTCAGCTTGATGTTGGCGAACACACCCGCGGCGTCGGTGGCGCGGATCACCAGGTCACCGCCGGCGTCGATATCGTGCGCCAGACCGGCAGGCCGCTGGTAGGTCGGGGTGTAGTCCACCCGGGCAACGGCATCGGCAGACACCATGTTGCTGGCCAGCACGGCCGACGCACCTGCGCCTGAGGCGCCATGCAATGCCGAGGCCGACGATTTGGCGGCGTTGCTCAGGGTGGCGTTCAGGGCAGCGGCGTTGATCGCCTCGACGGTCAGATCGCCGCCGGACAGCAGCACGGAGTCTGTGACGTGGGCACGTGCACCCGACGCCCGCTCATCGCCGATCCCGGTGCCCAGCAAGGCGTCCAGCGCCAGGAACAGGATGTTCTGAGAAGCCCACCCGAGCGTGTTGAACGCCAGCGACACACCCGTGGCGTTCTCGCCCGCCCGCGTGATACTGTTGAGTGTGGCGTCGATGCCGGCATCGTTGTCCGCGCGGACGGTCAGGTCTCCGCCGGTCTGCAATCGGCTCTGCGTCACCACCACAGCGGCATCGGCCAGCACGAGGTTGGTGACGATCATCGCGTTGACGGCCAGGTTCGATCCCTGGCCGAAGGCACTGCTGCCGGCCGACGAGACGATGCCCTCGGAACTGGACTTCAGGTCGGTTCGCGCCGTGGCTGCCACCACGAGATCGGCATCGACGGCGCTGCCCCCCACCACCTGGCTCCTCATCACCGTGGTCGTGGCGCCGCCACGCAGGTCGTTGAGGACGACCAGCCCACCGACCGCGGTCGAGCTCGAGTTGGTGAAATTCAGGTTCGGGATGGCCGACGTCGCGGTGTCGGCCGAGACGCGGACCCAGCGCGTGGTGTCGAGGAAGTCCTCGACCGGGAGGTCGGTCAGGTCCCCGCCGAAGGTAATCATCGGGTCAGCGGGCGTCGACACGGGGCCGACGAACTTGTAGACACCGCCCGCGACCCCTCCGGCTGTGTGACCGCTGGCCACGCGCACCAGGGTGCCGGACTGGATCGGCTGCTTGCCCGACTTCGTCGTGTAGTCGTAGCCATCGACCATCTGGCCGATCAGGCCGCCCAGGAGGCTGGAGCCCTGGCTGTTCGTGGTGCTGAATATCGCCTTCAGGTCGCTGCGGGCTTCGATCCCGGCGACCTCGTCGGCCACGATCGACACCTGCCGGTTGCTGTGCAGCGTGCTGTCCTGCACATCCGCGCCCGTCTGGCTTGCCAGGCGGTTCATCGCCAGCACCGCGCTGACGGCCTGGCCCGAGGGATTGAACAGCGCCGAGGTGGCCGAGCTTGCCTCGTTGCCCAGCGTCGCAGCAAGCTGCGCGGCCTGTGTCGCACGTATTTCGATGTCACCAGCCGCCTCGATCGTCGATCCGGACACGCGGGCTGTGACCGCGCTGTTCGTATCGATGTCGCCGATCTCGCTACCCGCCAGGGCATCGACCGCCATCGAGAGGAGGTCGCTCGCCGCCCAGCCGATGGTGTTGAACGCCAGCATCACCCCGGCGCCACTGGCCCCGGTCTCCATCATGCTCTTGTTCGTGGCCTTCAGCGTCGACGTGTTCTTCCCCTCCACCACCACGTCGCCGACCTCGGCCTTGACTGTGCTGCGCAGCAATTCCGCCGCGGCACCGCCGAGAACTTCGTTCACCGCGATCGTGCCGTTGACCGCCAGGCTCATGCCTGTGCCGAAGGCGCTGCCGCCGGAACTGCGGGTGTAGCTGTCGAGATCGGCACTCAGACGGGTGGAGGACACCGCCGTCACCGATACGCTGCCCGCACGCAGATCCGCCATGTCGCTGATCTCGGCCCTCGCACCGCTTTGCACCACATTGCGCACGACAACCCCGCCGACGGCGACCGAGTTGGACCCGCTGAGGTTGCCGAGCGCCGGAGCTGCCCGGGTCCTCAGGACCTCCTGCCACAGGTCCTGGTTGGAATAGCTCTCGGTCTTGGGCGTGAACGTGCCTCGCACCCCCATGTAGCGATAGATCCGGCCCGTGGCCGCACCGTCGACGACCTTGACCCGGTCACCGAAAACCACGGTGCGTGCCGTCCCGTCGCTGGTGTTGAACTTGGTCGGGGTGCGCTCTTCGAGCGTCTTCGGGAAGCTGTCCAGATAAGCGGGTTTGCTCAGGCCGAGCTCGGCCACCGTCACCCCGAGGGAGGCCGCCAGATCGTCCTTGAAGGCGGACCATGCGTCGGCATCGAAGACACGGCTCCCGTTGGCCGCCACACCCCCATTCACCTTCAGCAGGCTGACGCCTCCATCATCGGTCGTCGTGGAATCCGCCACGAGTCGTGTGTTCGACAGGATCACGGCTTCATCCCGTGCATCGACCACGAGATCACCGTCCACCTGTGCAGCCCCGGAGCCCGGGGTCTTCTGCAACAGCGCCCGCGACTGACCGTGCACCCGGTTGCTCGCCATCACCCCACTCGCAGCCATCCCGGCCGCGCCGATGACCGCCATCGAGGTCGATTCCGACAAGTTGCTGACGGTGGCGTTCACACTCAGCGCCTGCACTGCCTCGATGGTCATGTCGCCGCCGACCTGCAGCGTGGTGCCGGAGATCCTGGCCGTCACACCGGAGGTTTCGCCTGGTTGCCAGCTGTCGCCCGTCAGGGCGTCCAGCGCGGCCGACAGAAACCCGTCCAGGCGGGCGCCGATGGCATTGAAGGCCACGGCTGCGCCGACCGCGCCGCCGCTGCCGCCGGTGTTCGTCGACCCGGCTTCCGTGCGGGCGTCGATCGCAGCCGCGTTGTGGGCCGTGACCTCGACATCGCCCGAGGCGACGAGCTCACTGTCGACCACCTGGGCCACCAGGGCGCCGGTGACCTGGTTCAGGGCCATCACCCCGCCGAGCGTGAGCGACTTGCCTGGCAGCGCTGCGCCGAGGGTGCCGTTGTCACGCACGACCTGCGCGCTGGCGCGCGCCGAGATTTCCTGTTCATTGCGCGCATCGACGACGACGCCGCTGGCTTGGATGTCGCCTCGCAGGACCTCGGCCTGGACGCTGCGGTCGATCACATTGCTGGCCAGGGACTTGCCCAGCGACAGCCCGGCGGGGATGACCGCAAGGTCCAGGTCCAGGTCGGCGGCGCGCGCGCCGTAGCTGCCCTGGTCCAGCGCCTGGACGCGCAGGTCCGAGCCGGTGTATCGGCTGTCCTTCAGGCCGGCGTAGACATTGCCAGAGACCTCCTGCGTCACTGCTTTCGCCCGGCCGAGGTACTGGGCATCATGGCTGGCCATGAGGGTCAGTGCCTGCGCGTCGACCTGCGCTTGGGCCAGCGTCGCCTGGGTGCTGTCGCTGGCATCCAGCGCGTGCACGCCCATGAAGGACGACACGATCACCGATTCCACCGTGCCGCCGCTGTCGGCCCGCACCGCCACTGGTCCGGCTGACTGCCCCTGCAAGCCTGCCACGGTCACGGCGGTGGCTCGAGGATCGGACGATCCGAGCAGGGCCGTCGTCGTCTTGTCCAGCGCGATGCGACTGCGCAGCAGATCCAGCCCGGTGATGCCGGTGACCAGGCTGTCCTGGCTGAACATCGACACCGAAATGTCGGCTTCGTTGCCCGCCTCCACGACGAGGCTGTCAATCCCGCCCTCACGCGCGACCCCGCGACCTATGCCCAGCGCTGCGCCGGCACCGACCACGGCCTGCGCCGTCTGGGTCACGTCGACGACCGTCTGCCCGGTGGCCGAGAGCCCGGGCACGGCCGTGGCGCGGTAGGCCCCATCGGCCAGCGCCTTCAGCAGGAAGGCCGATGCGGTGACGGTCGCCGTCGGGGCCACGCGGGCCTGGGCGTCGAGCCTGGCGTCGAGCCCGAGGTCGAAGGTCGAGCGGCTTGCCACCGAAGCGTCGCCACCGGCACTGGCCTGGGCGACCAGGCGCCCGGTGGTGACGACGCTGCCGCCGATGAGCACACTCGCTGCCGCCGTCAGCGAGGCCGTGTCGGAGCCTGGGGCCGCCTGGCTGAAGTCGGCGGCCGTCAGAACGATCTCGGCCCGTGAATGGACTTCCGAGCCCGCGGGCAGATCGATCGTCTCGGCCAGGACCTCCAGCGCGGTGTCCCCCAGGTCGAGGTCGCCCAGGGTGACAGCGTCTCTACCGGCTCCGCCGTCGACGACCACCCGCGCCGTCGGCAACTGCACCACCTGGCGCAGCATCGCTCCCACGGTGGACTGCACCGACAGGAAGGAGCCCCCCAGATTCGTGAACGATTCCACGCGAACCGATTGAGCTCCTGCGCCCAGCGCCAACGTGCCCTGTGCACCCAGCGCACGCGCCACGAGCGTGACACCGGTGTCGTCCTGGACGAATTCCAGGAACATTCCGCCACCGATGCCCAGGCCGGTGATGGTCGAGAACGACCCCTGCACCGAGCCGTAGCTGAGGATGCGGAATTCGTCGCCCGCCTGGGGCCTGAATCCGTCGAGCAGAACCACGCTCAGGGAGCCGTCGAGCTGTGCGAGGTCGGCGACGACGATCCTGTCGTAGCGGTCCAGCGCGGTTCCGGCGAGTTCGACCACGAGCCCCGCGCCAGGTGACTGGGCGTAGCTGCCCAGGGACTGAAGGCCAGGCGAATACCCGGGGCTGAGCGTGCCCTCGTTGGCCACTGCCCCGGCCCATGCACCGGAGCCAGCCAGCGTGGCGGAGGGGTCGACGATCAGGCTGCTCTTCGAGCTGACGGGGGCGAGCGCCTGCAGCGCCGACAGGTCGAAGCGGCCGCCCTCCAGCCATCGGTCCTCTGCCTGACGCACCACAGCCGCAGGCATGGACGGGTCCGCATCGGCCCCGAGCGCCAGGTCGCCGAGCGCCAGACTCGTCGGCACCTGCAGCGCGTCTGTCATCGACACACCGAGCACCAGACCACCCGCGGCGTCTGCGCCCTCACCAGACTGGTCCGGACCCCTCGGCATGCCGGGCGACGAGAGCACGTCGTCCATGAATCGCGCATAAGCGGCATCCTGCGCGGCCAGCGCCGAGTCCATGAAGGCCGCCCGGGTCTGCGACATGACCTTGTCATAGGCCGCCACATCGACGGAAAACGACTCCGTTCCGGCCACGTCGGCACTGGCCGCGGCCTCGGCCTCGGAATGACCGGACCTCGCGACCTCTTCCCAGGCGACCACGGTGGCATGACCCAGCGCCGTCAGCCCCGGATCGCCTTCCTGCCAGAGGAGTTGGGCGACTGCAGCCGCCGGGTCGGCCGACAGCAGGATCCGCTGTTCGAGCGGCTCGGCTTGGTAGATGTTGCGCAGCAATCTATGGAGACTGCGCGAGATGCGAGAACCGACGAACTGTTTCTTCGATGGCGTCATGGTGGCCTCGACAGGTTGAATGGGGGCCGTGGCCCACGCGCATGTGCTCGAGCGACCAGCAGGACCCTCGAGCCGCGTGGGTGAGGGCAGGGTTGCCCTCGTGGTCGTGGCAGACAGCGGCCTCGTCAATGTGTTCATACACGGTTCCAAGGCTCGGACCGGAAGCGCAATACACCCCGTGGCAGCCCGTTGCTGGTCACGACGGCAAGGCTGGACAAACGTCCCAATCGCAGGTGCATCCAGGGCATCGACCCGCGAAATCTCCTGCAAGCGGGACTCTTTCGGAGACTTTCATCGGACAGGCGGTTGCCGCTGAGTACTGTCAGTTTGATGATGTTATTTCAAACGAATAGTAAGCGAAACACTGCAAATAAGATCCTGATTGGAAACCTGCCTCAGCCAGGCTCACCTCATGAGCTACTGAACTCATAACCTGAGCTCTCCTGACGACGGAGAGCCACGATGTCCAGCCACAAGATCCAGTTCCAGCCCGGCATGTCGATCCCCGAATTCCTGCGGC
>JAIXWM010000026.1 GCA_027491255.1 Rubrivivax sp.
CCAATTGGCGCCGGTCCCGCTCGTGATCACCGACCCGTCGACCATCGCCACCCCGGCGTCGGCCTGCACGTCCACCGTGCCGCCCGCCGTCGTGAGGTCAGCCGTCGCGTCGTTCAGCCTCACCCCGTCCTTCGAGAGGACGCTGAGGTGACCGCCGCTGCTGCTCAGCGCGGCGTTCAACACGACGTCGGCCGTCGTGGCCTCCGCCGTCTCGCCCGTGCTCAGCAGGATGTCCTGCGTCGCCGTGATCTCGCCCGTGCCCAGCGTCGTCGTGATGCCGCCGTTCAGCGTCACCAGCACCAGGTCGCCGCCGCTGGCCAGGTCCTCCTGGCTCACCGCCGTGCCCGTCGTCGCCGTCGTGCCGTCCACCGCCACCCGGTTCACGCTCAGGCTCACCGCGTCCACCGTCATCGCGTCGGCCTCGGTCACGAAGATCGCGCCCGTCGTCGTCTTCGCGCTCAGCACGCCCACCGCCGTCTCCAGCGGGTTCGTGCTCGCGCCGATCGCCGCCCCGGCCGTCACCAGCAGCTTGGCCGCCGTCACGTCCACCGCGCTCGTGTCGACCGCCAGGTCTAGCAAGCTGCCCGAGGCCAGCAGCGCCACGCTGCCCGTGCCCGCGGCGATCTCGCCCACCGTCACGTCGCCGCCCAGCGCCTGCACCCGGACCGCGCCCCAATTAGCGCCGGTCCCGCTCGTGATCACCGACCCGTCGACCATCGCCACCCCGGCGTCAGCCTGCACGTCCACCGTGCCGCCCGCCGTCGTGACGTCAGCCGTCGCGTCGTTCAGCCTCACCCCGTCCTTCGCGATGACGCTGACATGACCGCCGCTGCTGCTCAACGCGGCGTTCAGCACGACGTCCGCAGCCGTGGTCTCCGGCAGTTCGCCCGCGCTCAACAGCACGTCCGTGGCCGCCGTGATCTCGCCCGTGCCCAACGTCGTCGTGATGCCGCCGTCCATCGTCACCAGCACGAGGTCCGCACCGCTGGCCAGGTCTTCCTGGTTCACCGCCGTACCCGCCGTCGCCGTCGTGCCGTCCACCGCCACCCGGTTCACGCTCAAGCTCACCGCGTCCACCGTCACCGCGTCGGCCTCGGTCACGAAGACCGAACCCGTCGTGGTCTTGGCACTCAGCGTGCCCACTGCCGTGTCGAGGTGGTTGCTGCTCGAGCCGATCGCCGCGCCGGCCGTCACCAGCAGCCGGGCCGCCGTCACGTCCACCGCGCTCGTGTCGACCGCGAGGTCCAGCACGCTGCCCGAGGCCACCAGCGCCACGCTGCCCGTGCCTGCGGCAATCTCGCCCACCGTCACGTCGCCGCCCAGCGCCTGCACCCGCACCGCGCCGCCCGTGCTGGTGATCACCGAGCCGTCGACCATCGCCACCCCGGCGTCGGCCTGTACATCCACCGTGCCACCCGCCGTCGTGACGTCAGCCGTCGCGTGGTTCAGGCTCACCCCGTCCTTCGAGACCACGCTGACGTGGCCGCCCGTGCTGCGCAGCGCCGCGTTCAGCACCACATCGGCCACCGTCAGTGCCTCGTTCGCGGCGTTGCCCGCCGACTCGCCCGTGCTAAGCAGGATGTCCTGCGCCGCCGTGATCTCGCCCGTGCCCAGCGCCGTCGTGATGCCGCCGTTCAGCGTCAACAGCACCAGGTCGCCGCCACTGGCCAGGTCTTCCTGGCTCGCCGCCGTGCCCGTCGTCGCCGTCGTGCCGTCAGCCGCCACCCGGTTCACGCTCAGGCTCACCGCGTCCACCGTCACCGCGTCGGCTTCGGTCACGAAGATCGAACCCGTCGTGGTCTTCGCGCTCAGCGTGCCCACCGCCGTCTCCAGCGCGTTGGCGCTGACGCCGACCGCCGCGCCGGCCGTCACCAGCAGCTTGGCCGCCGTCACGTCCACCGCGCTCGTGTCGACCGCGAGGTCAAGCACGCTGCCCGAGGCCAGCAGCGCCACGCTGCCCGTGCCGGCGGCGATCTCGCCCACCGTCACGTCGCCGCCCAGCGCCTGCACCCGCACCGCGCCGCCCGCACTGGCAGCCACGGAACCATCGGCCATCGCCACGCCGGCGCCCGCCAGCACGTCGATGCTGCCCCCGAGCGTGCGCACGTCGCCGTCGGCGGCCATCAGCACAGCCGCGCCGGCCTGCAAGGTGATCGCCCCGGTGTCGGTGTCCACCGACGCGTTCAAGCTCACCTGCCCGTCCACGCTGCGCAGCAGCAGGTTGCCCGTTGCGCTGACTTGGACGCTGCCGCCGCTCATCAGGGTCAGGTCATTGCCCGCTCCCGCGGCAGTGATCGTCACGCTCCCGCTGGCGCTCACCCCTTGGATGTCCAGGTCCCCGGCGGCATCGATGTCGAGGCGGCCGGCGACGTTGGCATTGACCACGGCAAGCCCGTTGGTCTCGTTGACAAAACCACCGCCTGTGCCCGCCGTCAGGGTCAGCCGATCGACGGTCGTGCCCAGCGGCAGCGCTGCCGTTGCGACGCTGCCCGAAGCACCCGTGCGCACGACGAGGTCGGCAGACAGAACACTGCTGCCTCCCGCGGCGGACAGGACGGAGCCGGCCGCCGTGGCCGACGCGTCCAGCGTCACCGTCCGGCCGCCTGCATCGATGCGTGCCACCGTCAACGAGCCGCTCGTCGTCAGGAGCGTGACGTCGCCGTCGCTGTCGATCCCGTTGTGGCTGACGCCGAAGCCTTCCACCGTGCCGACGGTCAAGCCGTCGCTTTCCTGGACATAGGCGCCGGCCGTACCGACGTCCATTGCCAGGGTCGTCACCTGGATCTCCAAGGGGTCCAAGGCCGAGCCCGCCCCCTTCGTGGCCGTGGTGCGCACGAACAGGCCCTGGGCCACGACATCCACGCCGGCGTCGCCGTCGACGAGATCGCGGCCGATATCCAGCAGCACATCACCCGCGGTGGATGCGACTGCCGTGAGGACGAGGTCGCGCCCCGTCACGATCATCAGGTCACCCGAAGCGGTGATGCCCGTGGCGCCCGCTGCCGCAGTCATCACCACGTCACCGGCGCTCGCCAGACGCACCGTCGACTGGCCCACGATCGCGCGCTGCAGCGTGAGGTCGTCACCGGCCAGCGCGCCATGCATCCAGGACACGGCACCCGTGCTCGTCAGACCCGACTGGGCAGCGTCCGTTTGTGACGTCACCGCGCCGCCAAGTCCGACGCGGTTCACGCTCATCGCAGCCGTATCGCCGACCACGACGTCGCCGCTCGAGGACAGATACGCCCCCGCCGCGCCCACTGCGCCGCTGAGCGTGGGCACCGACAGATCCAGCGCGTTGGTCGATTCCCCGAGCCCACCGACGGTGAACTTCAGAGCCGTCGACGCGACGACGTTGGCGCCTGTGCCGGCGGCGGGCTTCGCATCGGTCACCGTGCCGGTGGCCACAAGGCTCACCTGCGGCGCCGTGACCACGCCCAGCGCCATGCCTGCGCTCGACTGCAGACGCGCCACCGTGGCAGCCGTCACGGTCGCACCGTCGCTCATCGTCAGCGCGCCTGCGACGCTGCGCAGGTCGACCGTCGCCGCCGACGAAGTCACCGACCCCGCGGCCGACATCGCCAGGCTCGTGCCGCCGGCCAGGCTGACCGAACCCGCGGTGCTCGTCACCGCCGCCTGCACCGTCATCGCGCCGCCGGACTGCAACAGCAGGTGCCCCGAGGCTTGCACGCCTGCGGCCACCGTCAGCCCATGCCCGCTGCGTGTGCCCGCATCGACCACCACCGTACCGGCCGCGGCCGTCGCCTGCGCCGCCGTGGCCATGGCCACGGGGGTCGCGACGCCGTCGGTGCCGACGCTGGCGACCGAGCGCGCCTGCAGGCCGCCGAGCTGCACCCCATCGACATCGCGCAGGAAGACGCTGCCCGTGGTGCTGGTGAACGAGAGCTTCTCGGCCTCGGTCTCGAGCGCCGTGCCCAAGCGGCCGATATCGCCGCCGGCGACGAGCTCGAACTGCCCGCCGAGGAGGTTGCCCTCGCGCCGGGCCAACAGGTCGTCGTTCTGCGCGTCGAGGATGGCGCCCGAGGCCTGCAGGCGCGCTGCGCCCGCCACCCCGGTCTTCAGGATGCCCACCACCAGGTCGCCGGCAAGCGCCTCCAACACGATCTCGCCGTCATTGACGATGACCTGCGCGTCCGTCTGCATGTCGATGGAGGTGGTCGCCCGCATCGACACCGACTTGCCCAGACCCTCGGCCTGGACCGTGGGCGCGTAGTTCGTCACCAAGGCATCGGCGAGCTGGATCGACGCGGCCGAATCGAGACGCACGTTGCCGGTCGACGACGTGATGTCGGACTCGACGAGGATGCGCTTGCCCGCCGCACTGGTCTTGAGCAGTACGTTGCCCGTGGCCTCCACCGGCCCGGACACCCGCAGTTCACCCGACGTCGACACGAGGACCAGCGAACCGGTGGCGTCAGCGTCGCTGGCGGTCGAGCTTGTGCCGACGTCGATCGAGTTGCTGCCGCTGCCGTGGGTGCCCGTGATGCTCAGGTCGTCGCGCTCGGTGATGAAGACACCGCCCGCGCTGCCGTTGGACAAGGCCAGCGAGCCGATGTCGGTCAACAGGTGCGTCGTCCCGATACCGATGCCCGCACTGGCGCGCAGGATGGCGCTGCCGGTGCGCACGATCAGGTTCTCGGCCAGGGCGGTGGACGCACTGTCGGCACGGGTCCCGTTCAACACATCCGTGATCGTGCCGGCCGAAGCCTCGACCAGGGCCGTGGCCTCGGCTTCGAGCCGCGACAACTTGACATCGCGGCCGGCCAGCACGTTGATCGCGCCGACGTTCGACGCGCCCACGGCGACCAGTGCCGCCCCGCTGTCCTGCACCACGTCGCGCGCCGCAGAGACCTGGATGAAGCCATCGGCCGAGATGTCGGCCTGGAGCAGCACATCGCGGCCGAGCGCATCGACCAGGATCTGCCCGACCGTGTTGGTCATCGCCGCCTTGACGACGACGTCGCGCGCCGCCTCGACATCGATCATTCCGCCGTTGGCGGAGACGGTGTGTTCGAGCACCAGATCGGCGTCGGTACCGCGAGCGTTCAGGGCGATGCCGCCGCTGCCGGCGCTGTTCACGCCGAGGCCGCCCTGCGCCGCCGCCAGGACCGTGAGGACGCCGGCCGTCGTCGACACCGTCACCTGTCCGGTGCCGGTCTGCGACAGGCGCAGGACATCCATGGCACCGCCCGAAGCCAGCTCGGTCAGCACCACCGCGCCGCTGGTCGTGTTGGTCGCGTCGACCTCCTTGACGTCCAGGAAGCGCAGGTCGATGCCGATGGCCGTGCGCACGGTCAAGGTGTCGGCGGACAGCGCCTCGCTCGAGACGCCGTCACCGACGTTGCCGCTGGCGTTGCTCTGCAGCACCAGCCCGGAGGCCGAATACAGCGAGACATCGTCGCGGTCCGTGATGCCCGCCTGGATCCGGTTCTGGATCGTGATGTTGTTCACCGCGTCCAGCGCGATGCTGCCATCGACCTGCAGGAACAAGCTCGAGCTGCCCGGGATGTCAGCGACGACGATGCTGCCGCCGTAGACCTCCAGGTCGTCCCAGATCAGCGGTTGCGAGCCCGCCTGGGGCCCGGTGTGGGCGCCGATGCGCACCTCGCCCGCGCCACTGACGGCGTGGCCCGCCTGCACGTGACCCACCACGACCTTCGTGAAGCCGTCGGACAGCGCCACCAGGTCGTTGGAGGACAGGTTCAGGCGTGTCGCGTCGGAGTACGGCGGGTCACCGAGCTCGGTGGCCAGCGTCTGGGTGGCCGTGCGCAAGGTCAGGGAACCGTCGCCGGACACCGTTCGCGTGCCGCCGAGGAAGTCGATCTCGTCACCCTCGATGACGATGTTGCCGCCGGTGACCGTGAGGGACTTGTCGAAGAAGACGTTCTGCGCGTTCGTGATGACGAGGTCGCCGCCGATGATGCGCACGGCGCCCTTGAACAGGACGGTGCCGCTGGCCGCGATGGTGAGGTCGCCGTGCAGCAGCACATCGCCTTCGAAGGTCACGTCGTCCGGCAGGTTGAACACCCCAGGGCTGACCTGCACACCCGCGACAGTGAACCCTTCCATCGGGTCTTGCGCATAGATGTCCTGGCCCGGCTCGGCATAGCCGACGTCGCCGGCGATGACCACGTTGCCCGGCGCCTTCAAGGTCAGCGAATCATCCACGTGCGCGCCGGTCCAGCCGACCACGACGTTCTCCACGCCCGCGACCGGTGCCTGGTTCAGCGTCAAGGTCGTGCCGACAAGCGTGTAGTCGGTCGCCGGCAGCAACTGCCCGCCGATGCGGACGTTCACGGCCGCAGGCGATGTGGTGAGGGTGAAGACCCGGTTCGTCCCGTTGCCGCTGAACTTGTTCTCGACGCGATCGCTGTCACCGTTGATGATGTGCCAGTTCTCGCCGCCGATGTACATGTTGCCGCTGCCGTCCGCACCGGCCGTGGCCACGACGGCGCCGGTGATGATGAGCGAGTCGTTCAAGGACAGGGTGTCGGTGGTCGTGACCGGCGCGTTCTGGTTCCAGTACGTCGTGAAGCCCGAGCCCGTGATTTCGAAATTGCCCGCCACCGAGACGGGCTGGTTCAGCTGGATCTTGCCGCCGATCACCGGGTTGTTCAGCACCACGTCGTCCTTGAAGGCGATCGTGGACGTGCCGGAGGTCGTGCCGAAGACGATCTCGTTGCTGCTGAACTGGTCGCCGATGTTGATGGCAGAGAAGCCCGGCTGCAGGTAGCCCAGCTCGGTCATGTCGACGTTGTAGGTGCCGGCCTGGGTGGAGCCGAACACCATGGTGCCGGTCTTGTCCAGGTTGGACAGCGTCAGCGAGCCGTCGGCGCTGCGTACCGCGGCGCTGAGATCGACGTCGTAGCCGCCCAGGTCGACCTTGTCGCCGTTGCCGTCGATCACGCCCTGCATCTTCAGGGTGCCGTTCAGGGTCGACAACACGGTCTCGCCGCCCTTGCTGCCCGCGCCATCGGTGGAATTGCCCAGCGACAGCACCTCGATCGCGTCCGAGGCCAGCATGTACATGGCGCCGCGGTCGCTGCTCGAGGTGTTGAGCTTGCTGCCGTTGAGCATGATCGAGCCGGGCGACAGGTCGAACCCGGGCACCGCCTGGCCGATCGAGCCCATCACGGAGATCCGGATCAGACCATCGCTGCCCGTGCCGGTGGCCTGGATGAAGGGACCGTAGTCCAGACGCAGGTCTGTTCCGTTGGCCAGATGCTGGGCCGCGATGTGCGGCTGCAGCTTGGCGACTTCCACGCCGCCGGTGGGCTTCTCGGCCGCGTAGAAACCACGCGACATCAGCCATTGGATCTCGGGGTCGAAATCGGTGCTGGTCGGCTTCAGTCGCCAGTTGTCCTTGTAGTCGACGCCGTTCACCGTCGTGATCTTGCCCGCGTTCAGCAGGCTGCCGCGGGTGACGATGACCGTCACGTTGACGCCGCGGATGACGTCGGCGAGCAGGAAATCGCCGCCTTCGACCGTCAGGTCGACGTTGCCGGTCGTCGAGACGACACGGCTGTCGACGGCCAGCGTGCCGTTGTTGCCGCCGGCGTACAGGGCGATGTCGGACGCCGGCTCGGTGGCCACGATCTCGATCCACTCGCCGACGGTCCAGGCCTTGCCGACGGACGCGGCGAAGGTCACCGTGCCCGTGCCCACCGTCAGCGCCGCGGCGGAGGTTCCGCCCACGCCGCCGGAGGCGATCGTCCACGACGCGGCAGAGCCCGTCCCGGTCGTGTCCGTCACCGCAACGGTGATCTGACCCGTGGCCGGGTCGTATGCAGTGACCCGCCCGTACATCCCCTGACCCGACGTCACCGCGCCGGCGACCGTGATCTTGCCGTCCACGGTCGAGATCGACACATCGCCGCCACCGTTCTGCTGGACACGGTTGATCGTCAGAGGCCCGAGTTCCACCAATCCGATGTCGCCGCCACCGCTGTTGCGCACATCCAGCGCCGCGACGTCGATCTCGATCGGGTTGAGCACGGAGCCGACGCCGCCGACGGCGTTGATGACCAGCTCGGCCGCCTGCGCAATGATGTCGATGCTGCCTTCGGCTGCGTCGACGATGGCGCCGGAGTCGATCACGAGATCGGCGGCATTCGTCGTGCGCAGCTTGCCCAGTGTGATCTGGCCTGCGGCTTCCAGCCGCAGCGTGCCGCTGCCGGCGTTGACCTCGGTCTCGCCGGTCATCTCCAGCGTGCCGCCGCTGTCCAGGACCAGGTTGCCGCTGGTCGTGACGATGTCGCCGGTCGCGCCGAGCTTCATGTTGCCGGCCGACGTCAGCGTGACACCGCCGCTCGCGGTGGTGATCACCTGGTTGAGCTCGATGGCCCCGGCGGTGGTCGTCAGCGCGATGGTGTTGGCCCCAGCCGCGGTGAGCGATCCGTTCACCGTCAACGTGCCGCCCGCCACCACCGTGACGGCCGCCTTGTCGGTGCTCGTGATCTGCTCGATCACCAGGGCGTCCTTCTCGTAGACCGTGACAGCGCCCTTGGCCGCGATCGTCAGGCTGTCCATCTCCACCTGGGAGGTGGCGCTGCCCAAGCTCACGCTGCCGGCTGGCGCGCTCAGCACGACGTCGCCGCCGGAGGCAATCGAGGTGATGCTGATGCTGCCCGTCTTCGACGTCAGCGTGATGTCGCCCGCCACGCCGGTGATCGCACCGATGGTCACGTTGCCGTCGGCCACGATCGCGACATCGCCGCCGCCCAGGATCCGCAGCGAGGTGAGGTTCAACGCACCCGCCTGGACGACGGTCAGGTCACCCGGCTGCGTCATCACGATGCTCATCGTGCCGACGTCGGTGGTCAGGCTCAGGTTGCCGCCCACGGAAACGCTGAGGCTCTCCGCGGTGACGGTGCCGCCGAGCGTGACGCCGCCGCTGGCCGAGAGTTGCACCGAGCCGCCATTGCTCGCACCGCCCGGAACGTTGCGGCCGACGTTGATGGGCGAGACGATGACGAGGTCGCTCGTGTCGTTGCCCGTGTCATTGGCGCCCGCCCTGAGGTTGATGAGTTCGCCGGCGTTTGGCGTGGTCGGCAGCGAGACGATGGTCAGGCTGTCGTTGGCCGCCAGGCCGAAACTTCCCGACGAGCGGTCCGGAATGACCAGGACGTAATCTCCCGGCACCGCCAGCGGGTTGGCCGGCGTGCCCACGCCGGTGTCCACCTTGCCCGAAGTCGCGGTGAAGACGGTGTTGGCCTGTGTCGAAGCCAAAGTCAGCGTCTGCGTGACGTCATTGCGGGTCACGTTGACCAGCCCGGTGGCCTCGAGCTTGAACTCGAGGGCGGCGAGCACACTGCTCCAGGCCGTGGTGATCGACTGCCCGTTGACCAGCTGCGCCTGCCCCACCGACACCGCATGCTTGACCCCATTCAGGGTCACGCTGTATTCCACGTCCGACGCCGCAGCGGCGCCGCCGCCCGGAACGACCACGGTGGAGACCTGCGTGGCGCTCACGCCCGCTGCTGTCGGTGTCGTGACCGCCCCGTTGACCGCCGAAGCCGGCGACGAGACCACATCGAACGCCCCCACACCCGAGACCGTGAAGTCCTGGTTGTTGAGCTTGCCGGTCAGGGTCAGGGTGCGGGTCGCCGCGTCGAAGGTCGCCGTCGCGACGCCACCGGCGTTGATCTTGCCGCTCAACCCGGTCGCGGTGTTGTCCAACACTTCCGTCCAGGTGGGATTGGCGTCGGTATCGACGGAATAGGTCTCGGCCACCCCGCCCGCAGGGGTGAGCGTCAGCGTGAAGCGTTGGTTCGCCGTCAGGTTGATGTTCGAGAAGACAACCCGGCTGACCTGCTTGGACACGCTGGGTGTGGTCGTCGGTGTCGAGCCGTCGTCACTGACGACCGCCGGCCGGACCAGTGTCAACCCGGCCACGCCGAAGGACTGGTTCGTGGCGTCGGCTTCGAGCACCAGGACCTGCCGCACGCTGTCATAGGTGGCCGACAGACCGTTGGCGGTGTCGGCGTTGACGGCCGTCACCATCTGGCTCAGCACTTCCGAAGCGGTGCGGACCTTGTCGTGGAAGACGGCCAGGGAGCGGACCTCGATCGCCGACACGCCGGAGACGCCGGACGTGATCGTGAGCTTGCGCGTCGCGGCATCCACCGTGACACGGTCCGTGGTGACGCCGCCGGAGACGGTGGGTGCAAACGGCTGCACGCCATTGACGCTGATGGCCTCGACGGCACTCTTCAGGCCGTTCAGCACCGACGCCCAGTCGGTGGCTGCGACGGTGAAGCTGGCCGTGCCGCCCGACTCCGTGCCTGACCTCGTCCAGCCCAGGGTCAGATTGATCTTCTGCCCGGCGCTCGGGGTGAAGTCGTCGAAGTTCACGACGAGGTTGCCCGTGCCTTCGCCCGTGGTCACCGCCGGCAGCACAGTCGGCGTGGCCAGGAACTCGCGGTCGTTCGTGAGGCCGGTGAGCACGAGCTTGCCGTTGGCCACCGACGCGGTGACGAAACTCCCGGATTGGGCGTTGATCTGGGCCCTCAAGGCCGACAGAACCTCATCGATCTCGATCGTCGAGTTGCTGTTCGCGTCCAGAGCGCTCGTCACCTGCACCGTGTAGGCGAAATCCGTGACCGTCACGGACCCCGCGCTGGTGTCGGTGACGACGGACAGCAAGCCCAGGCGATAGGTCGAGCCCAGATCCGGGGTGGCCCCGAAGTCCAGCTCATCGATCTGGACACGGCTCGCAGTGGCCGTCTGAGTCGTCGTGGCGATCGGCTGATCGACTGGCGTCCTGACGCGGTAGTCGGCCGCCACCTGGTAGTTGAGGACCTGACCCGCCGAGTTGGTCAGCACCAGGGTGTACTTGTCGCCGGTCGACACCGTGACACTACTGGCCAGGCCCACCTCCGACACCTGCTTGACGCCGGTGGCCGGCGCGACGGTCGGGTTGGAACCGAACGCGCTCATGCGCTCGGCGGTGTCGACGCCGGCGGCATCGACCGTGAACGACAGGTTGCTGTCGGTCGAGGTGAGCGTCAGCTTGCGCGCCGTCGCGTCGACGGTGACCGTGACGGCCTCGCCCGCCTCGAGCTGGCGCTCGAGCTCGGCAAGAACCCCAGCCCAGGTGTCCGCCACCGTGACCGTGCGTACCGAGGCCACGTTGGAGCCCGCCGCCAGGTCCAGGGCGGCTTCGAGCTTGCCGGCCAGGGTCTGGGGCGTCTCGCCCCCGGTCGCCGTGACCTGGGCCGTGTTCGCGCCCGCCGTCAGGGTGTAGGTGGAGCCGGGGAGGATGACGAGGTCCGACAGGTCGACGACCGTCAGGGCGTTGGCCTTCGAACCCTGCGAAATGGTGACCTGCCCCACGCTAGAGGCCGCCGCCATGGACACGGTCGATGCGCCCGCTCCCGAGGACACGGTGATGGACGAGCCATTCCCGGCGGCGGCGAAGGTCGCCGACGCGTCGATCAGGCTGGCCAGCGCCTGCGCGAGCTGGGCTGTCGTCGTGGACTCGGTGACCGTGTGCCGGAACACCTCGCTGTCGATCGTCACCAGGTAGGTCAGCCCCTGCTGCGCCGTCAAGGAGCTCAGGTCGATGTGACGCGCGATGGCGGAAGGAGTGACCGAGCCCGGCGTCGAGGTGGTGGCCGTCACCACGGAGGCGACGAGCGTGGTCGCGGTCGCGTGGGCAACCGTCAGCTGCGTGCCCGACGCCGCTGCGGAGTAGCCCGTCGCCGGATTGATCACCGTGGCGAACCGCGCCGCCAGCGCCGTCGCGTCGGAAGGATCGCCCAGCCCGCCGATCGCCACGCTGTAGGACGTTGCCGACGCGCCGGTGCCCAGCGTCATCGTCACGTTCGTCAGGCCGGCGAAGCTCAGGCCGCTGAAATTCACCTGCTGCGAGCGCGAGTCGCTGACCGTGAGTGCAGCAGTCGACGCACTCAGTCGCACCGACTCCGCGGCCGTGCCGCTGATCTCGAGCAGCGCATTCGTACCGACCTGGGTCGAGTAGCGATTGCCGTTGACGAGCACCGACACCTCCGCTGCGGCGCCGGGTGTGGCGCCGGCCGATGTCCCGGCGAACGCCAGGTCCGACTCCTGCAAGCCGCCCGTGCCTGCCTGCTGCACCGGGGTGTCGCCGGTTTCCGTCATGGCGTTGACCAACGGGGTCGACGTGGACAAGGCGACCTGCAGATCACCCACCGTGAACGGCGTGTTCGCCGTGCGGGCCGTCAGCGTCAGCTCGCGCGTGGCGGGCGAGGTGGTGGCCGTGACGATGCCGCCAGCCTCGATGAGTTGCTTGAACTTGGTCAGGACGTCCGACCAGGTGGCGCTTGCAGACACGCCCGCCACACCCGGCTCCACCGTGTAGGTGGTGGTGTTGACGCTCAGGCTGTAAGCCACCCCCGGCCCGATCTGCCGCGGGAAGGTCACCACGGACACCTGCTGCGTCTGCGTCCCGGCAGGCACGGTGACCGTCTGCGGGTTGGACTGCACGCCGCCGCCGGCGGCGAACGCGCCCACCTGCGTGACGGTCGTCGTGCCACTGGACAAGCCGTCGGCGGTGGCGATGTAGCGCACCTCGAGCTCGTTGCCCGTGCCCCGCTTGGTCGGGTCGCTGAGCACGAGCGGCGAAGACGCCGTGACGCCCAGCGCCTGGACGCGGTAGCCGTACAGGTCGGCCGAGGCCTGGTCGTAGGCCCCGTAGAGGATGGCTGCGGAAGGCTGGAACGCTTTCGAATTGACGCCCGCTGTCAGCGTCATCTGGCGCGTGTTCGCGTCGATGCCCACGGTGAGGTTCAGGGGCGTGGTCGCTCCCGTCTCTCCGGTCTCGATGCGCGTCTTCAGCGCCGCCAGCAGCGTGCCCCAGTTGTCGCTCGCGCCAGCCACCACCCGGTACTCGCGGTTGTCGATCTGGACCGAATACTCGTTGCCCGAGGCTACGGCATAAGCCACCGAGCCGGAGACGGAAAACTCCTGCGTCCCTTCGATGATCAGCTTGCGGGCATCGGCCACGGTGCTCACCACCTTGCCCGGGATCTGCGCCGCGAGCTGGGCCAGCAAGGTGGCCCATGTGGTGCTCGCCGTGACAGCCGTCGCGGAGTACGTGACGCCACCCACCTCGACGCTGTAGACGTCGTCCACGGTCAGCTCACGCCCCTCATAGGTCAGGGCCGTGACCTGCTTGCGGCTGGCGCTCAAGGACGCCGAAGCGGCGCCATACTGGATCGACGCTGAAACGCCCGCCGCCTGGCTCTCGCTCGTGGCGTCGACGCGCAGGGTGCGCGCACCGGCATCGATTGCAACCGTGGCCCCGCCGGCGCCCTGGCCGGCTTCAATCTTCGTCTTCAGGCCCGCCAGCAGGTTGGCCCACGTCGTCGACGTGGTCACCGTCTCCGAGTACGTGGTGCCCTGGACCTGGACGCGGTAGACGTCACCGACCGTCAGCGCACGCGCATTGGCACCCACCTTGAACTCCATGCCCAGCGTCACCGCCGTGGCGGCAGACACGCGTGTGACCGTGGCCTGCCCGTCGAAGCCCAGGCGGCTGGTCTGGGCCTGCACCGGGTTGGAAGACGCCGCGGTCACGGTCGTGTTCGAAGCGAACAGCGACTTCAGTGCCTGCCATTCGTAGATCTGGCCCTTCGCGTCGACAGTGACCGTGCCACCGGTCTTGAGGGCGCCCACCGAGGTGCCCGACTCGACACTGTCGACGTAGATGTTGCCGGCCGACCTCAGCACGATGTCGTCCTGGTCCGCCACATTGCGCACATCGCGCAGGTACAGGTGGTCGCCGGCGATCACTTCGATGCGCCCGTTGTTGACGACCATGCGCTCGATGGTCAGGCCGGTGGCCTCGTTCACGACCACGTCACCGCTGACGCGAGAGTCGAGCGTCAGCGTATCGACCAGGGTGTTCAACAGCGCCGATGTCCCGGTGTCGACCACGAGATCGCGGGCGATGAAGACGGAGGCGCCATCGGAGCTGATGGAGTCGGCCCGAACGGTCAGCAGGCCGTCGGTGCTGCCGGTGGTCTCGGCCGCAACGATGCCGCCCTCGACCGTCAGCGCGCCCTCCACGCGCAGCGTGATGTTCTTCGCCGGCGCGAAGCCGCTGAGACCACCGACATAACCCGACAGAGTCCAGTGACGGACGGCCGCGCCTGACTCTTCCAGGTCGACATAGATGTCGCGCAAGGCGCGGATCTCGAACTCCTGCGCCGGCAGATCGTTGGTCTGGACGTTGATGAAGCCGGTGGGCGTGGGCACCGCGCCTTCGCTGATGGTGTCCGCGTAGTCGCCATCGGCGTTGAAGTCGATGCCGGCGACGGCCTCGCTGACCGTGTCGTTCGTGTCGGCATCGCCGTTGAAATCGAAGGCCTTGTCGACGTTGCGCACGCCCTTGGCCATCAGCAGGACCTCGTCGATCATGCCTGCGGTCTGCGGCTGCCACGTGATGTCGTATGGCGTGGCCTTGTACAGGACAAGGCCGCTCAGGATCAGATCCTCACCCGCCACCAGCTCCAGTCGGTGATTGGCCGACAACGTGCCGTCCAGCGTCAGGGTGCCGCCGGATTCCAGGATGACCGTGTCCGCCGAGATGGTCTGCGGCAGCTTGCGCGTGTAGGGCGATGACTGCGTGCCTTCACCGAACTGGAAGAAGGTGCCCGCCCGGTACTCCACCAGCTCGGGCGCGCCGAAGTAGCGATACACCTGGACGGCATCCGCAGCGACGAAGCCGATGCCACGGGTGTAGACGATCGAGTCGCCACTGGCCGGCTTCAGCACCGAGATGCTGTCCTCCTGGCTGCTCAGTCGCACCTGCCCGCCCTTGACGTAGCCGTCGTAACCCGTGCCCGTGCCTGCCACCCGGCCGACGCGCAGTTCCTTCTGCACCGTCAGCGTGACATCGTCGGCGTTGACCGCAGGCGAGGTGATCTCCGCCAACAGCACATCGAGACCGACGGTCTTCTCGAGGTAACCGTCGCGCTCGCTGAGCTCGATGTCGCCGGCCGTGGTCCTCGCATCGAGGGTGTTCAGCGCGGTCTCGAGGCCGGTGATGCCCGTGGCGGCACGCACCGTCAGCTTGTCGGCCACGACATCGACCGCGTCGTCGACGAAGACTTCGTAGGCGCGACCGCCGGTGGAGGTGAGCGACACGTCGCCCAAGGAGCTGAGCGATGCGTAGCTCTGCGCGACGCTCTGCGAGTTCACGATCACCGGCGCATCGCCTGCGCCGGTGGCGTACACGCCCGCAGACACGTAACGAATCATCACGTCACCAGCCGCCGTGACGGTGATGTCGTTGGCGTCCGCGTTCGAGCGCGAGCGCACGTCGATCAGGTCGACCTCTCCCGCCGCGTTCAGCGTGAAGCTGCCGTCGGCGACCAGCACTTCGGTCAGGCGCAGCTTCTGCGTGCCCTGGGTGACGAAGACGTCGCCGGCACTGGTCGTGTGGAGCTTCAGCGCGTTGACCTCGGTGCGCAGGGGCGCCGAGGACGTGCCCAGCCCGCCCGCCACGGACAGCTCGAGTTCGTCGGCCTGGATCGGCTTGGTCGGATCGACGAAGGTGAGCGAGCCCTGCACCAGGAAGCTCACGTCCCCGCGCCGCACGACGTTGCCCGTACCGCTGCCGGTACTGAACTGCCCGACGGTCAGGTTCGCCGACGTGCTCGGCGCGCGCGCCTCGGCGCGGACCGAGATGTCGTTGCGGTCGCTCAGACCCTTGGCCACCAGGTAGCGCGCGTCGACGTGGCCGGCGTTGGTGACGGCGATCGCGCCGTCCAGCGTCTCGGCCTTCGTGATCTCGAGGCTCCCCTCGTTGTGGAGCCGCAGGCCGCCGATGTCCGTCACGGTCAGCGTGACCGCGTCCGTGCGCGTGTTCAGCGTCAGACCGGTGGCTGCCGTGGCGACGATGCGGTCGGCGTCCAGCAGGCCGCTGGGCAGCTGCTGCGTCGTGCCGCCCGACGTGCGGGCCACCAACACCTGCTCCACGGCGCCCTTGGGGGCGCTGAAGGTGATCGCCTGAAAGGCGGTCGCTGCCGTCAGGGTGGCATTCGTCAGGACGATGTCGCCACCGACGTCGCCGGACGTGACCGTGATGCCCGTCGTCGTCGCCGTGACGCGAGTTTCCGCGTCGGCGGTGATGCCGCCCGCCTTGGACAGGCTCTGGCCTGACTTCAGCACCACCGTGCCGGCCGTGATGGTGGCCGACAGGTCGAGGTTGCGCCCGGCCGAGACCGTGGCGGTGGTCGTGGTGTCCGCCGAGACCACGCCACCGAGGCGGATGTCACGGTCGGAGCCCAGGGTCACCGAGGCCGTCGCGACCGAAGCGGCGTCCTGCACAGGTGTGATCTGCGCCGTGTCGTCGACGTCGAGCAACTGCCCGGCCGACAGGCTGAGAGTCTCGCCCACCAGCGACGAGGTGATGGGCACGGCCGCGAAGCGGATGATCTCGGGAGTGGCCGGATCGTTGTCGTGGTCGTAATAGACATCGGTCGTGGCCTCGCTGCGCACGCGCAGCGTGTCATCGGCGCGCACGCTCAGCGCAGTGGTCGCCTGCACCTTGCCGCTGAGGCTGACGGTGCCGCCCGCATCGACGGTCACGGTCTTGCCGCCGATCGAGGTGTTGGCCTCACCGAAGGCGCGCGCGGCGGCGGTGTCGGTGATGACCACGGTCTTGAGCACCGTCTCGGTCGCGGTGATGGGCCGCGTCTCCCAGACGGTCACGTTTTCGAAAGTCACCTTCGGAACTTGCTTGGTCGTCGTCTGCTCGACCGGCAGGTTCTGGTACTGCGACTTGTCGAGGGTGACGAGCTTGAAGGTCTGCTGCACGCGCTGGTCGTAGATGGGCTTCCACTTCGACTTCCACTCGTAGGTGTAGTCGGTGTAGTCCTCCTTGATCGTGCGGTCCTGCTCCCTGCGGCCAAAGACGTCGTAGACGTTGTACTCCGTGCCGCCCTTCTTGCCCGTGTTGTCGGTGTACTCGACCGTGCCGCGCAGTTCGTCGTAGCGCCAGTCGCCGGGGTTGCCGCTCGGGCTGGCCCGGCCGTTGACGTCGAAGCCACCGGCGTTGACGATCTGGTTGAAGGAGCGTGAGTTCTGGGCGGTGTACGGGTTTGCAACAGTCCCGTAGTTGCCGCTGTTGTCCACCGTCGTGTAGGTGTGATAGAAGCGGTCCCAGTTGCCGGTCCAGTCACGACCCTGCGGGTCCTTGGCCCAGCGCTGCACACGCTCCCAGTTGTCCCAGAACTTGTACTGGAAACCGAACTGGTCGTACGCCGTGCTGATGTCCGACAGTTGCAGCGAAGTGGTGTCGAATGCCAGCGCGTCGATGTAGGTGTCGAAGGCCTTGATGCGGTCGGTGTAGCGGGTGAGCTGCCAGGTCTCCATCGCCGCGCGGATCTGCGCGTTCGGGATCGCCTCGGCCGTGGTGCCGATGTAGGTGCCGGCGGAGTACTGGCCGTTCGAATCGGTGTTGAACGCGATCAGATTGCGGTTGCCGACCGTGTAGTACCACTCGGGGTCGCGCGCAAGGGTCGACGGCAGGGCGTCGGCGCGCGCATCGAGGTCGTAGGTCTTGATGCCGGTGTCGCCGACATAGCTCGCGGTCCAGGTCGCGCGACCGTCTTCCTTCGGCGCGTGCGGCTCGATGCCGTCCTGGTATCCGCGCAACGTTGACAGGACCGCAGGATTGGTGTCCGGGAAGTAGTACTTCGACGTGATCTGGTCGTAGAGGACCTCGCTGTACTCCTGGTAGCGGCCGACCAGTTCGCCCGTCGCGCTGGAGCGCACCGTCGTCCACGCGCCGCGCGGCGCCTCGAACACATCGTTCGTGGTGTTGAACGACGACGTCGTCTGCAGCGCCGTGGTGACATCGGACCCCAGGGCGTCGTCGTTGTCCTGCTGCAGGAAGCGAGTCTGTCCGGTCGACTCCACGCGCAGGATGTCGACGTTCGCGCCCTGCGGCATGCGCACATAGCGGTCACGCCAGCCGTCGACGTCGATGAAATAGACGTTCTGCGCGTTGTTCGCCCAAGCCGGTGTGATCACCTGGTCAGGCTGGACGACACCATTCTTGGTGCTCTTCAGCGCCACTTTTCCAGCCTGGCCGTCATGGCTGTAGGTGAACTGGAACAGCGGCATGTAGTTGGTGTGCTTCAGCACCGCCGTGCGCTGCGCGTCGTTCAGCCCGGTGAAGTCGAGGTAAGTGGCCTTGTCGGTGTAATCGAAGCCCGGCGCCGTGGCGCCCGAGCCGGCCCAGTCCACCGCCGGGTTCTGGTAGTCCAGGCCTTCGATCAGGATCTCGACGAAGCGCCGCTCGGCCACCGCGTTCGGGTTGTAGTAACCGATCTGCGTGAGCACCACGTCCATCGTCGTGTACTCGGAGCCGATCTTGAATTCCTTGTACTCGACGATCTCGGTGATCTGCGTCGTCTCCCAGGTGACCACGGGCACCTGGATGCTGCCGGTGGCCACCTGCTCATAGCCCACCACGGTGGTGATGGTCTCGGCCACGGTGTTGTACCGCTCCACCGAAACCGAGCGGGAACCCGGCACCACCGCATCGGCGTCCAGCGTGACGTCGTCGCCCGCCTGGATCACGATGGCGCCATCAGGCGCGGACAGACGGCTCGACCCGCCGATGGTGATCGATCCCCCGATCAGTTCCTTCTTCAGGATGGTGCTTTCGAGCCGCGTCCGCGTCCATGCGGTGTCGACGCCGGCGTTCAGTTCGATCGTCCCGTTCGAGGTGACGAAGCCGCTGGCCATGGTCAGGCTCTGGCTGACGTTGACCAGGACGCGACCGTCGTTGGCGGCGCCCTTGTTCGGGACACCGGCCTCCACGATGCCGTTGACGTCGGCCACCGGCGCCAGCAGGTGCACCAGCTTGTCCGCCAGGATCAGCGCGTCGTTGGCAGCGGCGCCTGTGGGCGCATTGCTGCCTGAGACCTCCAGGCTGCCGCGGGCACGCAGGAAGACCTGCGAGTCCACCCCGGTGGCGTAGACATAGCTGCCCGCCAGGACACGGATGTCACCACCGAAGATCTGGACATCGTCGCGGACGTCGATGTTGCGGTAGACCAGGACGTCGCGCCCGGTGGACTCCAGCTTCAGCAGGCCGACCTTCGCTCCGCCCAGGTCCTGCTGGCCGACCACGCCCTTGATGTAGATGCTGTCGGTGGCAGCGACGGTGATCGAGCCCCCGGCCGAGGTGTCGAGCGTGCCGCCCGAGACGCGCGTCGGGCCGTTGAGGACGAGGGTCTCCACCAGCACGGCCACGCCGCTTTGGTGGGTGCCCGCGATGATGTCGAGCTTGTCGTCGGCGGAGACGAGTGCGTCAACGACAACGCGTGCCCGCGACTTGATCGAGATGTCCGCCCCGGTGTCCTGGGCCAGGATGGCGCCGCCCAGCCAGATGTCGCCGTCACTGTCGAGGGCGATGCGGCCGTTGGCGCCCGCCTGTGCCTCGGACCAGACACCGGAAGCGCGGTCGAAGCGAGCGGTCGCGTCGGAGAGGATCGAGCTCGTGGCAGAAGTCTGGATGCCGATGCCGCGGATGTCGGGGCCGGCATTCACCGTGACCGCACCCGTGGCCCAGAGGTCGGCGCCGACGCTGGCGTTGCCCATGAAGAGCCCCGCCCCGGCCTGAACGTCGATGGCCGCGCGTTTGCCCGCCCACCGCGCAACATCCTCACCCGCGTCCAGGACCTGGTCGTTGTCGAGGTCTTCGCCCGCGTCGAGCACGCCGTTGACGCTTTCGAAACCAGCATAGACCGTGCCGAGAACGAGCACCTCTTCGCCCTGCAGCTCGACGCGGCTGTCGTCCGCCTGGCTGTAGAGCACGGCATCGACACCGAGCGTCAGGTCGCGTCCGGCCGAGACGGTCAGCGTCTGGTCGGCCTCCAGCACGACGCCACCGGAGTTGTCGGTGGTGCCGATCGTGATGTCGCGCTGTGCGCTCAGCGTCAGGTGCTGGCTGGCGGCCGCCGCCTTCAGCGTCACGGTGGTGGCCAGGATGTCGCGCCCGGCGTCCACGACCATCGATCCGGCCAGCGCGAAGTCACCACCCAGGGTGACGTCGCGCGTCGCAGTGATCATCACCTCTTCGTCGTAGGTGGCCGGGGTGGCCAAGCTGCTCCGCACCACGCCGGCGATGACGACGTCCTGGCCTTCCAGGGTCATCAGCGCGCCCGTCTCGAGCCAGCCGCCACGCTGGTCGATCGTCAGCGTGCCGTTCGTGGACTCGATGTCCAGGCGGCCCAACCCCGGGTTGCCCTTGCCGATGACGCTGTCGATCAGGACGTTGTTCAGGCCGGTCAGCACGATGCGACCGCCCGCGTCGCGGGTGATCAGCTCGCTCGTGCCGAGCGTGGCGAGGCTGGTTTCCGTGCTGCTGACCGTTGACGCCGTGCCCGCGGTGACGATGATGTCGCGCTGGGCTTCCAGGCGTCCGGTGATCTCCACCGTCTGCTTGGCGTTGACGATGATGTCGGCGTAGCGGCCCAGGGCCACCAGCTCGCCTTGCAGCACCGTGTGTCCGGCCGGGTTCAGCACCATGCCACCGCTCAGCGTCTCGAGGCGGCTGCTGGAGGTGAGCTTGACATCCTGCGCGCCCGAAGCGCGCGGCAGCGTGTTGAACTCGATGGACTGGTAGGCCCTGACATAGCCCGACATGGTCACCGAGCCGGCTTCCAGCGTCGGGTTGCCGATGACGACCTTGGAGCCGCGCTGGCTGGCGTCGACGGTGGCCAGGCGTTCGGACGCCGTGGACCCCGACGTTGCGTTGGCGTCGGCGATCTGCGTGAAGCCCAGACGCTCGGCGCCACCACCGGCCACGCGGGCGATGTTGAACTTGTAAGCCGGGGACACCAGATGCAGCCGGCCCTCGAAGAGCTGTGCCTGCAGTTGCGTGGCGTTCGTGCCCAGCGCGGCATCCAGCGCCGCCTGAACGTCGGCCGTCAGGTCGAGCAGATCCGAGTTGTCGGCCAGCGACGATGCGGCCACGGTCACCGTGGCCGTGGTGAAGCCCGAGCCGAGGTTGATCGACACCGCGAACTTCACGTCACCGCCAGTGAACTTTCCGGTGGCGAGCTGGGCGAAGCCGTCGGCCAGGATTTCTTCCTTCCAAGCCGGCAGCATGACGGTCACGTCGCCCGAGGCGCTCAACTTGACCTGGCTGTTCTCGCGCAGCGTCTTCAGGCGTGTGTCGCCACTGAGCACGACACCGTCGTCGAGCCAGGGTTTGGCCACGGTGGCCGCCTGCGAGCCGGTGCCGCCGCGCACCTCGACGAGCTTGCCCGCGACCAGCCCCTTGCCCAGGTTGACCTGGCGCTGGGCGTGGACCACGATCTCCGAGTCGCCGTCGAAGTAGCTGGACTTGCTGCCGAGATAGGCACCCGTGGCGTCGCTGTAATCGACGATCTCGCCGCCGGCGACGATCAGGCCCAGCAGGTCGGCGTTGCCCAGCGCATCGATGACGATGCGACCGTCCTCCTGCGAGGTGGTCAGGCGGCCGGTGCCCGGCAGCTTCACGCCCGAGCCGTCGGCGGCCACGCCGCTGTCCACGGTGATCAGGGCGCTGGCGCGGAAGGTGCCGCCGCGCTCGGCCTTGGTTCCGTCACGTGCCAGCGCCATGCCGCCCAGGTAGACCTGCCCGGCCGACCGCAGCGTGAGCGTGGAGTCGTTCTCGGCCCAGGTCACGGTCTCGGTCGGGTTCTGCGTCGTGGCGGGGACGATCTCGCCGCCCGCAGTGGCCTGGCCCATGAAGGTGATGCCGCCCACGGCGTCGATCTCGATGCTCGAGCCGCCCGCGGTCGTGCGGCCCAGCGCGTTCAGACCGCCTGCGGTCGTGACGACCACGCCCCAGCCGCTGTCGTCGGCGCTCGGCGCTGACGTGGTTTCGAGTCGGATGTGTCCCGTCGCGGTGAGCGCGGAGTCCACCACGATGCGTTGCCCCGCAGTCACGTTCACCGAGGCATCGTCCACCGTCCACACCAGGCCCTGGTTCGTGGTGTTGTAGCCGCCGGCCACGACGCGGCCGTGGATCTCCACGTCCTCGCCGCCCTGCAGCACGACGCTTGCCGTGCCGCCTGCCGCGTACATCTGCGACGCCGCGTGGATGTACAGGCTGGTGCCGCGCCCGTTGTCGCCCAGCAGATTGGTCCCGTTCGCGGCCACGCCGCCCAGCAGCGTGATCGTGCCCGGAACGGTGGCCTCGCCCTCCCAGTAGGTGAAGGTGTCGGACTGGATGAACAGGTCCGAACCATCGCCCATCAGGTTGATCGTGCCGCGCACGATGGCAGCGTCCGCGACCTGCACCCGCAGGTCGGTGTTGGGCTGCAGCGTCGTCAAGGTGCCGGTCATCAGGAAGCCGAAGCCCCGCTGTCCGGTCAGCGGGTGGGCCGCCTGGAGCTGGAGTTCCTCGACCACGCCGTCGTTGTTGCTGTCGTAGGCGTAGACGACGAAGAAGGTGTCGGGATCCTTGTTGTCGGTCAGCAGCCAGCGGTTGGTCTTGACCGCGTCGCCGCCACCCCAAGGCATGTTCTTGTTGAGGTAGTCGCCGCCTTCGCCCTCGACGAAGGTCTGACGCACCGTGTCCAGGCCCGCGTTGGCCTTGTGGTAGACCGTGCCGAAGTAGGCGTCGAAGCCCGCGGTGGCCAGCACCCGAGCCTGTTGCGAAGCGCTGAGGTTGACGAAGGCGGTGCCAGCGGCCGGCACCTCGACGTCGCTCCAGTCGATGTTCGCGTTGACGTAGTCGCCGCTGGCACCCTGCTCGAAGCCCACCCGGTAGGACTGGTCTGCGGATTTGAAGAAGACCGGCCCGCTCCAGCGGGTATAACCCGCTGCAGCGATGAGCACGTCCTGTTGCGCCGCTGTGAGGTCGGCGAAAAGCGTGCCGTCCGCGGGCTTCTCGACCGCGCCCCAGTTCAGCGAGGTCTGGGTGGAGTACGTGGTGCTCAGGCGCGGGATCTCTGCCACCACGCGCTCTGATGCCGCCGTATTGTCGAGGTCCACGAAGACGGCACGCGAGACACGGGCGTAGCCCAGCTCGGCCAGCACCACGTCCTGTTGCGCTGCCGTGAGGCTGGCGAACGGCGTGCTGGCGGCCGGCTCGGGCACGCCGCCCCAGTCCACGGAGTCAAGGTTGTAATCAGCGTTGCCGAAGCCGGACACCACCCGCAACAGGGGCGCTGCGTCCGGATTGACGTGATGAGTCCCGAGGTACAGGGTGTAGCCCAGGGCCGAGGCCACGACCTGTTTCTGGGCCGTGCTCAGGTTCTCGAAGGTGGTGCCGGCCGCAGGAGCGGACACGCTTCCCCAGACGATCTGGTCGTTGCGGTAGTCGGTGACCACGCCCTGGGTGAAGCCCTGGACCACCTTCTTGCCCGGCGCGGCGTTGTAGTTGAAGTAGTTCTTGATCGCCGGCACCTGGACCAGCACATACTTGCTCTGGTCCGTCTCGCCTGGCGGCAGCTGTCGCGCCGTCACGGTGCTGACGTTGTCAAGGAAGTTCGTGACCACCCCACGCTGGGCCAAGTTCAGCTTCGACCAAGCAGCGTCGACATCGGGCCGCTGGATGTCGTCGGCCTTGTCCTCGTTGCCGCCGTCCCAGAGGTCGCCCGGCATGGCGTAGTAATCGAAGACATACCCCAGGTGCTCGGCAACCACGAGCTTCTGCTCGCCGGTGAGCGCCGCGAAACTCGTACCCCCAGCGGGGGCTGGCACGCCGGCACCCGCCCAGTCGACCAAGGCGTTGCTGTAGTCCGACGACAAGCCCTGCACGAGCGTGGGCTTGACCTCGAACGCCCCGTCGGCCGCGGTGCGCACCAGCACCATGTTGTCGTAGCGCGTGTAACCCGGTGTGCCGGCGGCAACGACGTTGCCCTGCGTGAGTCCGCCGGCCACGGCCGTGCGGAACACACCGGTGTCCGGGTTGTACCAGGCGGTCGCGCCGCCCGTGGGCTGGTTGTTCTGGTCCCGGGGCTCGGTATGGACCGTGTAGCCGAGCTGCGTGGCCACCAGCAGCTTCTGCGCGTCGGTCAGCGAGGAGAAGGGCGTGAAGTTCGCCAGCGACTGCACGACCAGGTTGTTCACGCTCGACAGCTGCAGCGACGTGCCGGCGATCAGCGCCTTCAGGTTGGCGTCGACTTCACCTTGGTCCAGCTTGGCAATGGCGGCGATGATGTCGCTCGACAAGGACAAGACGGCCGGCGTCAGCGTGGCCACGCTCTCGATCGCGGTGGCAGGCAGCAAGTCGAAGTAGTCGGCCCCCTCGAATACCGATTCGCCGGCGTCGATGTCGAGCCCGCCTGCGGCCGTCAGAGAACCCGAGATCCGCAGTTCGCCGGGCGTGGTCAGCGACAGCTGCGCGCCGGCGCCCGTGAGCTGCGGCGTCGAGCCGACGAACTCGGCCCCGGAGATGACCGCGCTGCCGCTCAGCAGGTGCATGTAGGTGCCGGCGCTGAGGTCGACGAGCGAGTTCGCGCCCGTGGCCTGCACCGTGGCGCCGCTGCGAAGCGTCACGCTCTTGGCGGCGTCGATGACGATCTGCGCACCAGCACCCGTGACGTCGATACCGGCCGCACTGACGATGGCGCCGGAGGTGTCGATCAGGATCTGACCGTTGGCGCCGGAAACGCTGATCGAGCCGCTCGTCGAGGCGAACAGGCTCAGCGGCTCCGTGCCCGCCTTCACGTAACCGCCCTGCGCTTGCGTGGCAGTCACGTCCAGGTCGATCAGCGTCTGTGCGATGACCCAGCCGCTGATGTCGGCCTGCTGGCCCACGTTCAGATCGAGGCTGACCGCACGCAGACCGGAATCCGGCGCACCCAGCGGCGCCTGGAAGTTCAAAGCCCGCACCTGCAGCAGACGGCTGGTCGTGCTGATCGTCGTCGTGGAACGCACGTCACCCGCGATCACGATCTCGTCTGCGGTCAGCCGCAGCGGGTCGGTCAGCATCGCGCTGAAGTCGAAGATCCCGATCGTGGCGTCTTCCAGATCGCCGAGGATCATGAAGGCGCCGGGGTCGTTGCCGCCAATGGTGATCTCGGTGAACCCGTCCTGGATGGCATCGAAGTCGCGCATGGCCAGCGCCATGAAGCCTGTCGCGCCGGCCATGGACTGGTCGCGGCCGAACAGCGACTGGCCTGCGCCACCGAGCCGGTAATCCTGCCCGGCAGTGCGAGCCTGGATGCTCAGCACGCCGGAACCTGAGACCTTGTTGCGTCCGGAGGCAAAGTCGATGTCGTCGGCGACGATCGTGATGTCACCGCCCGAAGTCCCGGCGGCGATCACGCCGGAGCTCAAGGTCAGCAGGGACTCTGCCGCCGCAAGCGTGACCTGAACGTCTCCCAAGCGGGTGTACAGGCCGCCCGTGCCCCAGCGGTCGATCACCAACTCCAGGCTGTCGGCCTCACGCACGACGAGGTTGCCTGCCACGCCGCTGTCGCTGCGGACTTCGAGGCTCAGCGCCGCCACTTCGGTACGGAAATCGCCGACAAAACGGTCTGCGCTGATGCTCAGCAGACCATCGGCAGCCTTGAACGAAGCGCCGGTTACATCGACCACGCCCGCGGCCAGCAAGGACAGGCCGGTGGACTTCCAGTCGACGTCAGCCGTCGTGACGAGCTTGGTGGTCGGCGCCGTGTCCGACATCTCGATGCGGTCGAGCTTGTCGTCGAACTCGACGACCAGGTATCCATTGGGGTCCTGGTGCGTGAGCTTCTGCAGGCCCAGTTCGATGGGGCCTGCCGAGGCAAAGGGGAGGATGCGCAGCACGTCCCGGCCCGACCCGCCCTCGATCGTGACCTCGCCGCCGCCGTAGTCCGGGTGCAGGATGATGGTGTCGCCGCCCGCGCCGGTTTCGACCTTGGTGTCGCCGCCGCGGATGATGACCGTGTCGCCCATCGGGCCGGTGGCGACCTTGTCGTCGCCCAGGCCCATGTCGATGGTGACGGCGCTGCCCGCGCCGGTGAAGCGGTCCCTGCCGGAGGCGCCGGTGTACGTGCCCGTCCAGGCGTTGCCTGATGCCGGTCTGTCGTCACCGAAGAAATACATCCCTCCCACGTTGCCGTTCAGGAACTCGTCGTTCCCGACCGCGCCGGAGATGATGCTGCCGGCCTTGCCGCCCTGGATCAGGAAGCTGTCGTCGCCCGCACCGCCGTCCAGGTCCAGCTCGGCGTCGACGCCTTGCCCGATGTAGAAGGAGTCGTTGCCGGTGCCGCCCCGGGCGTAGATCTTCTTGACCTGACTGCGCTTGTAGCGGTCGGTCACCCCGAGCGAACTGACGATGTACTCGTCGGTCTGGTTGTCGTATTCGACCGAGATGCCCTCGTTGACGATCTCGTCGTAATACTTGCCCTTGCCGTTTTCGATCGGGTCACCGTAACGCCCCGGAGCGTCACCCATGGTCACCACCAGGGTGTCGCCCTGCAGTCGGCTGATCCTGGGCGGATCGGCCCACGACCACAGGTAGCTGCCGGACACCGAGATGCCCATGACCGTCACCCGCGCCGCCAGATAGGCGCTCGCCGCAGTGACGTCGATCTCGCCGCGGAATCCGGCCAGGGTGAAGTTGATCCGCACGAAACCGAGATTGATGTCGATGTCGAGCGACCCCCAGACCGCGGCATTGAAGCGCACCGGGTCGTTGCTGAGCAGCAGGCTTGCGCCTGCATTCAGGTGAATGGGGCCGAGTCGGATGTCGATCTCGATCTTGCCGTAGATCGAGAACTTGCCCTCGGAGGTGACGTATCCGGCGACCTCGACTTCCACGAAGTTGAAGAAGTTGAGGGATCCGTCGAACTCGAGACGGAACACGTTGTTGGTGATCGAGATCAGCCCGTGGAAATCGACCTGGAACAGGTACAGATCGATCAGGCCATCGAGCTCCAGGTAGAACAGCGTCTTGCCCGGGATCTCGATCGGGTTGTCGTGCAGCGTGAAGTAGGAATAGTCGCTCGTGTTGATCTTCAGCGTCGCGGCCGCCTTGATCTTCAGGATCGCGATATTCATCTCGGCCTGGAAGTTCAGGTACAGCGCGAAGAACGGCTTGTCGTCCTTGTCCAGACCGATCGCCGCCGCACCCGAAACCTGGATGTCGCCGAAGCCGCCGAGCTCCAGCACGACCGCCATCGCCACCTGAATGCCCTTGGTGTCGAGCTGGAAGGTCACCTCGCCCTTCATCTTGATCGGCCCGACGTTCACCTCCGAGCGCCCGGCGATCTTGAGTGACATGGGCGTCAGGTCGACCATGATCGGGTTGTTGTTGGCATCGAATACGTTGCCTTGCGCGTCCCGTCCGCGCGCCTGCTGGACCTGATTCGTGGTGTTGATCTGCAGCAGGAATCGGCCCTTGATGCTGAAGACGCTGCCGCCATCCAGGATCACCGAATCCGTGCCCGCGCCCCCCACCTCGAGGCTGCCGTAGAGGCCCGCGCCATTGCCGCCGGCCACGATGCCCAGGGTGCCGGTCACTCGCAACGCAGCCAGCGGCTGGATCGCCAGCTCGGCAGTGATGCCGAGCTCGAGTCGGAACTCGTTGTTGGCGAAAGAGGCGATGATCCCGAAGTCACCGCGCATCGTCAGCGCGCCGCTCAGCAGATCGAGCGAGCCCTTGCCGGTCAGCGCCACATAGGGGCCGACCCAGGTCGGCTTGCCCGGCGGATGGGCTTCGATCGCGAACTGAAGGTGCTCGTTCAGGTCCGTCGTCTTCGGATCGTCGGGACCGAGATCCACGACATCCAGGAACGCCTCGGGCACGTCGTAGACGATGCGCTTGCCGAAGGAGTTCAGGTTCAGCTCGAGCGCCGCGTCGAGCTTGGCCACCGGCCCGAGGTCGAGGTTGATCGACAAGGCCATGCGCATCGCGATGCCCTCGTCATTGATGACCAGCAGACCCGTGGCCTGGCTCTTGAGGCCGATCGCGTCCGGGCCGATCTGCACCGACACGTCAGCGAAGGCGGTCAGGCCGTCCTCTTCGCTGAACCGGAAGTCCACCGCGCCGTCGATCTTCACCAGATCGAGGATGTTGAGCTCGAACTCGCCGGTGATGCGCAGGAAGTTGGACTTGAAGTCCAGGACGATGGGCTCGTAGGGATTGCCCGTGGCGATCGCATAGCCCGGCAGCGTCACCGCAGCATCGAGCACGCCGTTCACCCGGTCCTCGCCGGCGTCCAGGCGCCCGTTGTTGTTCAGGTCCTCGCCCAGGTCGAGCAGCCCGTTGGAGCGGTCCTCGCCAAGGTCGAGCTGGCCGTTGCCGTTCACGTCTTCGGCAGGCCGCTCCCAGGTGCTCTTGCTGAAGTCGATCGTCGTGAAGCCGAAGCTCGGTTTCACGTCCGCCTGGAAGCTCACGTTGGCCCGGGACTTCTCCCACTCCGCCCGGCCGGCCGTCGGCAGCAGGGTGGGGTCGAAACCGGCGATGAGATCGAACTGCTTCGACTCCTTGCCGATGTACTTCCAGTAGGTGCCGTCCGAGGCCAGGACCAGCTCGCCGTTATTGACCGTCGTCACCCCGTCACCAGCATCGTGTTCCCAGGACTTGACAATCTTTCCGATGTCAAGTGAAGCCCGGACACCCGTGTTGATCTCGAGCGCGACGTCGCGCGCCTCCATCGTCACACCCGGCACGCCGTTCAGGCCGATCTTCGTGACCGTGGCGCGGCCCGCCAGATAGACACCGATGCTGACGCGCTGCAGGCTGATGTAGGTCTCGGCCCCCACCAAGATGCCGAGGTCCAGGTCCTCGATGACCAGGCCCACCGCGCTGGCGTTGATGTCGTCCTCTTCGTCGATCCGGTCGTCGCCGTTGCTGTCGTAGAAATAGCCGCGCGGCTTGCCATCGACCATCGTCGGGATGCCCAGGAAGGCATTCGCGTCGTTGATGCCGATCGCCATCGTCGTGACGATGGTCTGCTCGCCGTTGGACAGCGTCACCTGCTCGCCCGAGCGCTTGGTGAAGGCCATCGAGGCCGACATCTGCAGCACGCCGCCGAGGTTGATCTCGGCGTAGCCCACCATTGCCTGGATGATCTCCTCGTCGAAGTCGATGAAGACCATGTTGTTGCCGCCCGCCGGCAGGGCGAAGCCGGCAGTGTCGATCTTGCCGTTCTGGTTGCGGTCCTCGCTGCGCTGCAACTGGCCGTCGCCGTTGGCGTCTTCGCTGACGTCGCGATCGAGGCTGCCGTTGAAGTTGACGTCCTCACCGGCGTCGAGCACACCGTTGCCGTTCAGGTCCTCGTCCAGGTGCAGATCCAGGCGCAGGTTGCCGTTGAGGTCCTCGCCGAAGCTCAGCACGCCGTCGCCGTTGACGTCCTCGGTGAAGTCCTTGAAGCTGTTGCTTTCCTTGAAGTTGATCGTCGGCGGGCCGAAGAGCTGCAGCGCGAGGTTGACCTCCGAGGGCGCATTCGGAAGCAGGAAGGTGTTGAGGTTGACGGCAATGTCGAACACCTCGGCCGACAAGACAGCCTCGTCAATGCCCACCAGGCCGGCACGCTCGATGGACGCCTTGGCCGACATGAACATCGGCGAGTAGTCCTCGAGCGAGGGCGCCATCGTGAACACCATCGGCTTGAAGATCGCAAAGCCGAAGTCGACGTTGTGGATCTCCAGACCCACGGCGCTCTCGTTGACCGAGTCGAGGATGCCGTCCGGGGCGTCCTCGCCCGGGTCCAGCAGCTTGTTGTTGTTGCGGTCCTCGCCTGCATCGAGCCTGCCGTTGCCCAGCACGTCGAAACCGTAACGGTACGGCCCGCCGATCCCTGCAAAGCCCTCGAGGTTGGCACCGCCCAGCGTCATCGCCTGGACGTTGAGGTTGATGTTGTTCAGGTCGACGCCGGTGACGTCACCGATGTCGTTGAGCAAGGGGCCCAGGCCACCCGGATCGACCTTGACGTTGTAGATCTCGCCCTTGCGGAAGGCGAGCGATCCGCGCAGGTGCACGAAGTCCGCCAACGAGATCTCGGCCAAGCCGATGTCCAGGCCCATGACGGGCGGGCCGTTGAAATCGAGCGCGACCGGCTCGCTGCCCGTGCCCACCACGTGACCGCGCCGCTCGACGATGGTCGGCGGATTGGTCGTGGTGTCGATCACCGAACTGCGGACGTCCCGGTAGATCGGCAGCGCACGGAACAGCTCGAGCCACTTTCCGCCGTCGTTGTACTCGAGCGTGATGTCCCGGCCCAGGATCTTCAGGAAGTCGCCGAAGCCGTAGGCGCCCATCTCGTCGGCTGTCGCCTTGACCGAGGTGACGTCCTGGACCGAATCACCGAACAGGGTGTCCAACACGCCGGGCAGCGTGGGCGTGTAGACGCCGATGGCCAGCTCCAGGTCCTGCATGCCGAAGCCGATCAGGCCCTGGTCGGCCAGCGGACGGCTGAAATCGGGCGTACCACCGCCGCCGACGAACAGGTTGACGTTGCTCGCGCCGAAGGACGTTCCGGTGTAGCTGACGCCCTTCAGAACCGTGAAGTCCTCGTTGAAACCCAGCAGCCGCTGGACCACGTTGATGTCGTCCAGATAGCCCGAAGGCAGGTCGTCGCCCGCCATGGCTTCGAGCAACGCCTCGGTGCCCATGTCGAGCAGCTGGTCCACCAGGCCACCCAGCATCGGGTCGATCCCGGTGTAGGCGTCGGCGGTGAAGGTGTCGCCCAGGGTGAGCTTGAAGTCGCCCTCGAAGTAGACGAAGTCGCCCAGGTTGATCTTCAGATTCGGGATGTCGATGGACCCGGTGATCCCATCGGCGCCGATGCTGAGCTGGACGTTCTGCAGGGCGTCCTTGACCCCGTCGATGGCGTCGCGCAGCCAGCCCGGCGCGGTCGTGGGGATGCTGAAATCGAAGTCCGTCAGGCTAGACAGGTCGATCCTCGGGATCAGGTCGCCGGTGTCGGGCAGCTCGAAGGTGAAGTCGAAGGCCGGCGCATTGATCTCGAACAAGCCGAACAGGCCGAGGTTGGCCTGCATGCCGATGCGGATCTCGAAGGCGTCGAGCTCGGCCATGTTGATCGACGTGGACGTGCCGATCGGGATGTCCAGGCCCGGCGCACCACCGTCGTTGATGCTCGAGAAGTCGATGAAGGTGCCCGGGATCGGGTAGCCGTTCGCGATCGCGAAGTTCAGCCCGAAGCGGATCTGCTGAGCGTTCAGCGTCACCCACGGGTCGGTGCCCACCAGGCCAGCGTAATCGGCTGAGGCCGTGATGCCGATGTAGGTCAGGGCATCGAGCGACTGGCCCATCACCTGCGGGTTGGCCACCACCAGACCGAAGTCGAGGTCGGCGATGGCGAAGCCGATCGCGTCCGGATTCGGCGTCTCGTCGTCGAGTTCCCGGTCGCCGTCCTTGTCGCTCAGGTAGGGGCCGTTGATGCCCGCGAAGGCCGATATGTTGCGCCCGCCCAGCACCAGCGCCTCGGCGCCGATGCCCGGGATGCGCACGCCGGCCATGTACACGTCGGCGTCGTTGATCGTCCGCCGCTGGAAGGTGATGCCGCCCTCGAGCGACAGCACACCGGCGATGTTGATGCGGGCATAGCCGATCGACGCGGTGAGCATGTCCTCCTTGAAGTCCAGCAGCATCGGCCGCGCCGGGTCCCCGGTGTTGATCGACATGCCGGGCGACTTACCGCCATCGGTGAAGTCGACGATCATCCCGCTCTTGTCGCTCTGGTTGAGCTCGACCAGGACGTCCTCGAACGAGAACTTCAGCTCCGACGGCAGCCCGACCATGCCGATCTGCTTGCCCGTGGCGCGCAGTGCGGTGAACTTGGTGCCTTCCGGCACCAGGAAGGACTTCGGGTTGGCGATGTTCGGTCCCTGCGTCGTCAGGATCGTCATCCCGAAGTTCAGGTCGTTGACAACGATGCCGATCGCTTCCTCGTTGACGTCATCGGCGAGATAGGTCACCCCACCGACCGTGAGGTCCTCGGTGATGACGTACCCGTCATCGTTGGTGTCCTGCACGTAGGGGCCGCCCACGCCGATGAAGGCCTGGACGTTGTTGGCGCCGAACTCGATGGAGTTGGCGCGCACGCCCTTGATCGTGCCCAGCAGGCCGTAGTCGACGGTGATCTCGCGCGAGCTGCCCTTGCGGAAGGCGAAGTCACCCTGGACGTAGACGAACTGCGACAGCATCAGCGTCGCGTTCTGCACGCTGGCCTCGATGAAGGCGCCGGCAGCGAAGTTGAGGTAGATGGGCTCGGCGCCGGTGGGCACCGCCAGGCCCAGCGGCCCGAAGCTCTTGACGAAGTCGATCGACGGCTTGGTCTCCGCGTCGCTCTTCCAGCCATCGCTCCAGTTCATCCGGACTTCGATGTCGTTGCCGTAGAGCTGGAAGATGTCACCGCCCCCACAAAGGGCGAACTGGTCGGCCGAAGCCTTCAGCGAGGTGAACTCCGGGATCAGCTTGGCCAGATCCCCGGTGGGCTTCATGATCGCCAGCGCGACGTCGATGTCCTTGACGGCCAGACCGAACACGCCCGGCTGGTCCTTGACCGGCGTGGCCGAATCGAAGTCCGGGATGCCGTAGCCGACGAAGACGTTGGCGTTGCTGATGCCCAGAAGGGTCGTCTCGACCTCGACGTTCGAAATCGTGCGCCAGTCCGACGACAGCTCGACATCCGAGGTCAGGCTCGCCAACTCGAGCTGCATCGCCGTGGAGAAGAACTTCAGGTCGCCGAAGCTCGTCCCGGTGTCGATCGTGACCTTGCGCCGCGCGCCCTGCTCGTAGGCGAAGGAGCCCTGGATGAAGACGAACTCGCTGATCTGGATGGTCGCCAGTCCGACATAGACGCCGATGAGGGGGCTGTCGTAGTCGATCGAGATCGGATCGCCACCGGTCAGCACCGACAGGCCGGTCGCGCCGAAGCTGGACTTGAAGTCCACATACGGCTCGACGTCCCCGCCCTCCCACGCGTCGCCCTGGTTGGCGGCGATGCGCACCTGCTCACCCTGGATCTTCAGGAAGTCGATGCCGACCAGCCCGACGAAGTCGACCGTGGCCGACAACGCCCACATGTCGGGGATGACCTCCTTCTCGTCGCTGTACAGCACCAGCGCCAGATCCAGGTTGTCCACCGCGAAGCCGATCGCGTCTTCGGACGGCGTGTCGTCGACGGTGATGCGCCCGTCCCCGTCGCTGTCGACGAAGTAGGGCCCGGAGCCGACGAACAGCATGGCATCCGAGAAGCCGATCGTGGTGGCCTTCAGCGGCACGTTCTCGATGCGCGAGTACTTCCCGGGGCTCACGTTGCCGCTCGAGACGAGGCTTGACAGCGCCCCGGCCGCCATCGGGTCGTTGTCGCTGAAACCGGTGACGACGTCGACCGAGGTGTTCGACGACTTGGTGATCGCGAACCCGCTCTGGATGAAGAAGAAGTCGCCGATCGAGATGCTGGCGCGGCTGACCTCCACGCCGAAGAAGCTGCTGTTGTAGGCGAGGTAGATCGGCGTGCCGCCGGTCGTCACCTTCAGGCCCTGCGGGCCGAAGGTCGAGATCAGGTCGGCGTAGGGGCCCACCTTCAGGCCGCCCCAGTCGCTGCCGGTGTTCAGCTTCAGCGCGATGTCGTCGATCGCGAGCTTCATGAAGCCCCAATCCACGTCCAGCGCCACCGGCCAGTACGCGCTCATCGCGTACATGCGCGGAATCACGCCATTGGGGTCGACCGCAGTCGTGGCGCGGAAGGTCGCGAAGGCGACGTCGATGCCGCTCAGATCGATCAGCGGGTCGTCATAGCTGCCGATCTTGATCGAGACGTCTTCGGCGCCGAAGGTGATGGCATCGACCGGCAGGTTCTCGAAACGGCTGTTGTCTGAAGAGAGGTAGCCGTCACGCTTGAGCTTGCGCAGGTCGGCGTCCAGGCTCGCGGCTTCACCGCTCAGCCGGCTGGGCAGGTTGCTCTGGACGTCGAGCGTCACGTTGTCGGACTTCTCGAAGGAGAAACTGCCCTCGATGAAGAAGAAGCCGCCGATACCCAGCAGGGCGTCCTTCAGCGTGACGCCGATCAGGCGCTTCTCGTAGTCGAAGTCGAAGCGGGTGCCCGACACCTCCAGCGTCAGCTTGCCGTCCCGCGCCGAGGTGGCGGGGTTGTCGTAGCTGCTCTTGAAGTCGATGAAGGGCCGCACACCATCCAGGTCGCCCCATTCGCCGCCCTGGTTGACGGTGACCTGCAAGCTCTCGAGCTGGAACTGGAACACCGTCCAGTCGATGTCCAGGTGGGCGTCCCAGTTGACCTGCACCGCGTACAGATTGGGGATCACGCCGTCCGGATCGGCCGCGTCGGTGGGGTTCATGAACACCACGCCGACATCGATGTTGTCGAGCGTGATGCCCCAGCGGTCGTCGTTCAGGCTCTCGCCGGTGTCGAACAGGCCGTTGCCGTTGCTGTCGATGAAATACGGCCCGAGGCCGACGAAGATGTCGACGTCGGTGGCCGCGAAGAAGGTGGAGGCCGCCTGCAGGTTCTCGATGCGGCTGTAGTCCGCCGAAACCCCGTCGACCTTGGACAGCCCGCGCTTGAGACTCGGGTCTGCATCGACCTGAGACTTGGCCAGGCCCGTGCCGATGTCGATGGTGGCGAAGTCCGCCTGCTCGAAGTACAGACCGCCGCTGATGTAGACGTAGTCCGAGATCGCCAGCGTGGCGCGGTCGATCTTCACGCCCAGCACCTCGCCGCGGGTGGCGTCGGTGCTGACCTTCACCGTGGCCTGCGGGCCGGCGGTGACCACATACTCCTGCAGCGCCAGCACCGTCTGCGGCTTGCTCTCAGGCGCCTCGACGTCGTTCCACTCCACCGAGATGCCCTGGGCCGCGAGCGTGAAGCCGTCGATGCCCACGAAGGCCACCTGGTCGGCCGTGGCCGACAGCACCGTCCAGGACGTGTCCTTGTGGTCCGGGCTGTCGAACAGCACCAGACCCATGTCAAGCCCGGTCAGCTCCAGGCCCAGCGGGTTGTCGCCATTGCCGCCGACGCCGGCAAATGCGCGGCCGTCGGTCACGCCGATGGTCAGGGCGCGGCCCTCGATCTCCTTGTCGTCGGCGGTCTTGAAGGTGGCGTCGGTGCTGGTGATGCCGAAGTCGCCGGAAACCTGGATGAAGCCGAAGATGTCGATGACGAGACTGCCAGTCAGCTGCGTCATGTCGCCGCGGCTGCCGTCGATGGTCAGGGTCAGGTCGGTCGTCGGGCCGGTCGGCACGGCAAGCTCGGTCTTGCGCGCGCTGTTCTCGTCGGCCGGGTCGATGCGCCCGTAGTCGACGACCGAGCCGTCCTTGTCGGCCTTCTGGTTGACCTCCAGCGCAAACGAGTTGACCGCGATCGTCAGGTTGTCGATGCCGACGAACCCGGCGCTGCCCACGGTGGCCTGCACCGTCGTCCACTCGCGGGCCTCAGGCGTCGGCTGGCCGGCCACCTTCGCGACGCGCTCGGTCAACAAAGCCACGCCAAGGTCGACATCCTGCAACTCGATGCCGATGTCACCCGCGCCTGCGAAGGCGTTCATGTCGTTGCCGCCGATCAGCAGCATGTCCACCGCGACAAGGGTCTCGTCCTTGTCGGTCTTCGGGTCGTCCGTGACGCCCGCCAGACGGACTTCTCCCTGACGGCTCTCGATGCCGAAGTCGCCGGTCACCTTGACCAGACCGAAGACGTCCAGCGTCAGGTTGCCGGTCAGGCGCTTGAGTTCGCCGACCGCGCCGTCCATCGTCAGCACGATGTCGCTGTCCGGCCCCGTGGCCACGCTCAGATCGGTCTTGCGCGCGTCAGCCGCGTCGTCGGTCTGCGGCGTGACGCCGTAGTCGACGACCGTGTCGTCGACGTCCGACGCCAGGTTCAGTTGCAGCCCCAGGTCATTGACCGCCACGGTCAGGCCGTCGACCGCATCGAAGCTGGCGCCACCGATCGTCGCCTGCACCGTCGTCCATTCGCGGGCGACCGTGCCCGCGGGCTCGAGCCCATCCAGGCGCTCAGCGATCAGCGCCACGCCCAGCGACACGTCGCTCAGGCTGATGCCCACCGCGCCGTCGAGCAACTCGCCGCTGTCGTCGTAGCCGCCGTTGATGCCCGCAAACGCCTTCAGGTTCGTGCCGCCGATCGTCAGCACGTCGGCATCCACCGTCTTGCCGTCCGACAGCGTC